>CADECY010000003.1:116662-177978 GCA_902825945.1 uncultured Acidobacteriota bacterium | reverse complement strand
CGGAGAAAGCGGAGACTGCCCGGAAATGGTGACATGGGAAATCACGGATGCCTGAGCGCGGCGGTCTTTCGCTTAAGATGATGTGATGCGCACCCTCTGGGCTCTTGCATTCGCCGTGTCTGCCTTCGCTCAAGACTGGCCCCAATTCCGCGGACCGTCGGGCGAAGGACACGCCACGGGCAAGAACCTCGCCGCCGAGTGGAGCGAGTCGAAAAACATCCGCTGGAAGACGCCGATTCCTGGCACCGGCTGGTCATCGCCGGTGATCGGCGGTAACCGGATCTGGCTCACCTCCGCGGCCAACGAAGGCAAGTCCCTGCGGCTGATCGCCGTGGACAAGTCCACGGGCAAGATCTTGCTCGACAAGGAGCTGTTCACCGTCGACGTACCGGCGAAGATTCACAAGAAGAACAGCTTCGCCTCGCCCACCCCGATCCTCGACGGCGACCGCCTCTACATCCACTTCGGCATGCAGGGCACCGCCTGCGTGCGGACCAACGGCGAAGCCGTTTGGCAAACGCGCCTCGACTACAACCACGTCCACGGCAACGGCGGCTCGCCGATCCTCTCCAACGGCAAGCTCTACATCAACTGCGATGGAGGCGAGTCGCAATACGTCGTCGCGCTCGATGCCGCGACCGGCAAGCAATCCTGGCGCGCCGATCGCAAAACCTACATGGCATTCGCCACACCGCACATGATCCGCGTCAAGGGCGCCGACCAGTTCATCAGCCCCTCGGCATGGCGCACGGTTTCCTATGATCCGGAAACCGGCAAAGAGAACTGGTGGGTCACCTACGGAGACGGATTCTCGAACGTGCCGCGCCCCGTCTTCGGCCACGGGCTCGTTTTCCTCACCACCGGATTCCACAAGCCGGAAGTGATCGCGGTGAAGCCGGATGGCAAGGGCGACGTCACGTCCTCCCACATCGTCTGGCGCCTGGATCGCGGCGCGCCGCTCACCCCTTCGCCGCTACTCGCCGGCGATGAGTTGTACGTGGTGAGCGACAACGGAATCGCCACCTGCGTCGACGCCAAGACCGGCAAGATCCACTGGCGCGAGCGCATCGGCGGGAACCACTCGGCATCGCCCACGTTCGCGGATGGCCGGATCTACTTCCTGAGCGAAGAGGGCGAGTCCGTTGTGATTAAGCCCGGCACGACGTTCGAGAAGATCGCGTCCAATCAACTCGACGGGCGCTTCCTCGCCTCGCCGGCGATTTCGGACAACGCCATCTTCCTGCGCAGCGCCGAGCATCTTTACCGGATTCAGAAATGAAGTTCGCGATCGGGCTGATCGCCTGTGCCGCAGCGTGCGCGCAGGGCTTCGCGCCCGGCAAGCGCGTGCTGCTCGACGCTCATAACTGCTATCCGGAGAAAGGCCAGTGGGCGAACCGTATCGAGCGCGCCCTCAATCAAGGCACGCCGATCGCGATCGAGCAGGATCTGCTCTGGCATGGAGGCCGATCGATCCTGTCGCATGATGCCAAACCCAGCGGCACCGAACCCGGAATGAAGGAGTACTTCTTCGAGCGGATCCGCCCCATCGTCGAAAAGGCGCTCGCGGCCGGCGACAAGCGCGGCTGGCCGCTGATCGTGCTGAACCTCGACTTCAAGAGTGACGAGCCTGAGCACCACCGCGCCGTTTGGCGGTTACTCGGTGAATACGAAGAGTGGCTCACCACCGCACCGAAACTCGCCGATCCGGCGCGGCGGGCGAGGCTCGACCCGAAACCCGTGCTCGTGCTCACCGGTACGAGCGAGGCGCAGGAACGGACGTTCCATGACGCCGTGCCCGCCGGCGCGAAGCTCCGCCTGTTTGGCGCAATCCAGACACGAGCAAAGACGGGCGCGGAGACGCCGATCGCGGACTTGATTTCGGGACGCCCTAGCAACTACCGCCGCTGGTGGAACAATCCATGGGCGATGGTCGAGAAAGGCGGACAGAAGGAGGCCGCGGACTGGACCCGCGCCGACGATGCCCGCCTCCGCGCCCTGGCGAAACACGCGCACCGTCTCGGCCTGTGGCTCCGCTTCTACACGCTGAACGGCCACGCGCCGGCCGAGGGCAAAGGCTGGACCGCGAGTTACAACTTCGGTTCGCTCGATGCGGCTCGGCGGCGGTGGCACGCAGCGATCCGGGCTGGGGTCGACTTCGTCGCGACCGATCAGTATGAAGAGTTCGCGGCTTGTAACAAATCGGCTACATGCGGCGGACCACTCCCTCAACCTGAGTGAAGGAAAACGAACCCGGCACGATCTTCCACAACCGAATATCGTCATTGACGCGGCCTTCCGGCCGGAACGGTCTGCGCTCGACGGTCGAATCGCGAACCGAACCCGGCAGGGCATCCGGGCGGATTCGACAATTCCCGGCACATTCCGCACCTCTCCGCCCGCCTGTGCCAAAATGGCCACGTGCGAAATGAAATGATCCTCTCACTTGCGTTCGCCGCCCACCTGTTCGGGCAGGCGATGATCCAACACACCGACGTGCTCCGCGCCGGTACGGGCGGCTATCACACCTACCGGATTCCGGCGATCGTCACCGCGGCGGACGGCTCGCTCGTCGTCTTCGCCGAGGCCCGCAAGGAGAACCGTAGCGATCCCGGTGGCGGCGACATCGACCTCGTTTCCCGCCGCAGCACCGATAATGGCGCGACGTGGTCCGCCATGACGGTCATCGACGATCCGGGCGCGGGCTGGGGTGCATCGAATCCCACCCCCGTGCTCGACCGCACCAACAAGCGCCTGTGGATCCTTTACAACCGGTGGGAACCGGGGTTCGGAACCGACAAGTCGAAGCCCGGGACTTCGAACAACCAGACATGGGCGCGCTGGTCGGACGACAACGGTAAGACGTGGTCGCAGGCCCGCGACCTCACGCGCGAATCGCGCGACTACGCAAACTGGGGCGCGATCTTCCTCGGCCCCGGCGGCGCGATCCAGACGCGCACTGGGCGGCTCGCCATCCCGTCGGCGATGAAGTGGGACGCCTACAGCATCGTCGGCGCGGCGGGCAATTACTCGGGCCCGATCGGCCTGATGCGCGCGTACGCGATCTACTCCGACGATCACGGCGCGACGTGGAAGCGCGGCGAACTCGCGGGCGCGCTCACCAACGAGAACCAATTCGTGGAGCTGTCCGATGGCGCGGTGTTGATGGATGCGCGCCAGAACGCGGGGGATCATCGCTGGTTCCTGTTGAGCAAGGATGGCACCAGTTGGGGACGGCCGCGGGAAGGACACAAGCTCGCGCCCGTGGCGACGGCGGTCGAGCGCTTCAGCCTGAGGTCCGCCGGCGCCGATCGCGACCGGTTGATGTGGACCGGGCCTACGGGTCCGGGGCGGAAGAATCTCGTGGTCCGCGTGAGTTACGACGAAGGCCAGACTTGGATGAACGAGCGCGTGCTGTACGGTGGCCTCGCCGCCTACTCCGACGCCACGATGTTGAACGACGGCACGGCGGGAATCATCTGGGAACGCGGCATGAGCGACGCCGTGCAGTTCGTCACCTTCACGCGCTTCAATCGCGAGTTCCTCGAGCCGCCGGGAACCGTGATTCCGGCTTTTCAATAACGCGCTGGGCACCCCCCTTGACACCGGCGATTCCGCCGGATAGCGTAGATCGACTCAATCTAGGGGGGCAGCCCAATGAGATTCCGTCTCGACGGCCGTGCCACGGCACTGGCCCTGTTGCTCACGTTTTTCGCGACTTCCGCGTCCAGCCAGGAATACCGCGGCCGGATCCAGGGTGTCGTCACCGACTCGACCGATTCCGTGATCTCGGGCGCTTCCGCCGTGCTCACCAACGTCGAAACCGGCATCGCCGTTCACCGGCAAACCGATTCCTACGGCCGCTACGTTTTCGATCTCGTCGAGCCCGGCACCTACTCGCTCACCGCCGAGATGCAGGGCTTCAGCCGGTTCCTGCAAGAGAACATCTCCGTGCGCAATCGCGCCGACATCACGGTCAACGTGAAGCTCCAACTCGGCACGGTCGCCGAAACGGTCAAGGTAACCGAGTCGCCGGTCGCGGTCCAATTCAACACGAGCAGCATGGATCTCACCGTCGATAACAAGCTCGTCACGAGTCTGCCGATCGTTGCGCGGAATCCCTTCACGCTCACCCTGCTCGATCCGGCGGTGGTCAACCGGTACACGCTCGAGCGGACTCCGTTCAAGATGTGGGCCGCGTCGCAACTCGAAGTCGGCGGGCCCACCAGCCAGAAGAACGACACCCTGCTCGACGGAATGCCGATACAAGTAGGGCCCAAGGCATCCTACTCGCCTCCGATGGATGCGGTGACCGAAGTGACGGTGCAGCAGAACAGCGTCGATGCCGAGTACGGACACAGCGCGGGCGGAATTCTCAACGTCTCGATGAAGTCGGGCAGCAACGACGTTCATGGCAACCTCTACTACTTCGGGCGCAACCCCGCGCTGAACGCCGCGTCGAACGCGATCACGCATGCGAAGAATCAGGTTCGCAACAACATCTTCGGCGGAACGATCGGGCATCCTATCAAGAAGAACCGGCTCTTCCACTTTTTCGCCTTCGAGCGCTGGAACCAGCATGAGCCGCGCAATCGCGTCATGTCGCTGCCCACCGATCTCGAAAAGCAGGGCGACTTCTCGCAGTCGCTCAACATCAACGGCGGACGCCGCGGGATCTTCGATCCATTCTCGACGCGGCTCGAGCCGGGCACGGGCCGCGTCACTCGCGATGCGTTTCCGGGCAACGTCATCCCGCGTTCGCGCATCGATCCGGTGTCGGCGAAATTCGTCAATCAGGTTTGGGCGGGCAATCGCGCGGGCGACGACATCACCCGGGTGAACAACTTCCGCGCGGACTTCTTCCGCGAGAACCTCTACCACAACCTCAGCACGCGCACCGACTACAACTTCAGCGACAAGTGGAAAATGTTCGGGCGCTTCAGCCGTTTCCGCACCAACCTGACCGATCAGGACTACACGCCAGGCGGGAACGGGCCCATCATCTACGAGGACCTGAACAGCGGCATCATGAACTCGCTGAACGTCTCGGGCGACATCGTCTACACGATGAATCCCAGCACGGTCTTCAACATCCGAGGCAACTACATTTCGATCGAGGACGACTACAGCGGAAGCAAGCAGGTGATCGATCCCGCGAGGCTCACCGAGTATTGGCCCAAGGATTGGTACAGCAGCTACGTGAACAAGGAATTCGGGCGGTTCTTCTTCCCGGGCGTGAATGTCGATGGGTCCGTATTCGGCAAGAGCAATTGGTTCTATCAGCACCCAGAGAACTACTTCCTTTCGGGCAAGGTCAGCAAGTACATGGGAAAGCACTTCCTCAAGGCGGGTACCGAGTGGCGCTACCTGCGCGTGTTCGCCGCGAGCCCGCGGTTCTTCAATTTCAACTTCGGACGCGCGCTGACGGCTGAAACGTTCATCAATCCGAGCACGCGGGTTAACGGCGACGGCTGGGCGTCGTTGCTGCTGGGAGGCATCGATAGCGACTCCATGGCGCAGACCACACCTTTCCTCACGCCGACGGTTCGTTACCACTCGGCGTACGTGCAGGACGACATCAAGCTCACGCGGAGCCTAACGCTGAACCTCGGACTCCGATACGAGTACGAGGGCGGACTCTACGATCGTGGCCAATACCGGCTTTCGCGCCCGTTCGACCGCACCAATCCAATCCCGGAGATGCAGGCCCGTCCTCCCATGATCCCGGCCGAGGCCACGCGCTTGATGAATCAGCCGTATCAATTCAATGGAGCTTGGAGCTTCACGAGCGAGAACAATCCCGGCCTCTACGATCCGAAGAAGCTGAACCTGCTTCCCCGCGCCGGATTCGCGCTCCGGCTGAGCGACCGGACCGCCATCCGCGCCGGCTACGCCCGATTCCTCACGCCCGCGCACGTGCAGACCGACATCATCGGCAACCTGCCGTATCCGGGATTCTCCGCGCTCACGCGCGTGGCACCAGTGCTCGAGGGCAAACCGCAAGCGGTGTGGAGCGACCCCTTCCCGGCGAGTAATCCGCTGATCCCGGTGACCGGCAAGACGCTCGGCCGCTATACCAATCTCGGCGGCGATGCAGTGACCGACGTCCGCGAGTTCCGGCCGAACTACAACGACCGCTTCAATGTGTCCGTGCAGCGGGAGATTCCCGGCAGGGTCGTCGTCGATGCCACCTACTTCTACAACCGGGGAAGGAATCTGCCGTACACCAAGCGGTTCAACCTGATGGATCCGCAACTGAACTACACCTACCGCACGCAGTTGACGCAGCGCGTGGCGAATCCTTTCTTCGGATATCTGACCGCGGACAAGTTCCCGGGCCAGTTGCGGAATCAGGCGCAGGTCGCCCTGGGCGATCTGTTGAAGCCGTTTCCACAGTACGGCGACGTCAACCAGACGAACACGCCCGGCGTCCGCGAGCGATACAACTCGTTCCAACTGAAAGCACAGCGCCCGTTCGCCAACGGCTTCAACTTCGTGTTGTCCTACAACTACAATCGCGAGTTCACGCAAGAGTACTTCAACATCGATGAGGAGTTCGCGAACAAGTTCCGGTTCGAGCCGGCCCAGCGTCCGAGGCAGCGCATGGCGCTGGCGGGTGTCTACGAGTTTCCGTTCGGACAGGGCCGCCGCTACCTCGGCCAAGCGCATACTGTGGTGGACGCCATTGCCGGCGGATGGACCATGAGCGGAATCTACTACTACAATTCAGGCGAGATCCTGCGGTTCGGCCAGATGGACGTGATTGGCGATCCGAAGATCGACAACCCGTCGAAGTGGGGGCTGATGTTCAACCCGCAGGCCTTCCGGCAGGCCGCCGCGTTCACGCCGCGAGTCAACCCGAAATGGCTTCCGGGAATCGTGGGTCCGGGTTACAAGAACGTCGATCTCACGCTCGCGAAGTTCTTCCGCCTCACCGAGCGTTTCCGGATCGAGCTGAAGATGGAGGCCTACAACCTGAGCAACACGTTCACCGGCGGCATTCCCGATCTGACGGTGACCCGATCCACCTTCGGCCGCGTGACCAGCCAGTTGAGCGGCGTCAATGGCAGAGAGTTCCAGTACAATCTGAAGCTGCAGTTCTGATATGGCTCGCGGCTCAGGCTGTCATGAAGAGCCGCTCCACAAAAAGGAGAATCACCATGTTCCGCCCCCTGGTCCCTTGCGCGCTCGCCC
Organism: uncultured Acidobacteriota bacterium; assembly: GCA_902825945.1. Taxonomy (GTDB): domain Bacteria; phylum Acidobacteriota; class Terriglobia; order Bryobacterales; family Bryobacteraceae; genus SYLY01. Next base: position 170,787 of record CADECY010000003.1, on the reverse strand, counting down.
TCGCGGCTTCCGCCTTCGCACAGAATCCGCTGCCCGCCGAGGCCAAGCAGGCCTACAACGGCATCAAGAACAATCTGACCAAGATGGCCGAGAAGATGCCCGAGGAGCACTACTCGTTCAAGCCCGTTCCCGAGATCCGCTCGTTCGGGGAACTGGTGGCCCACGTCGCTGATTCACAAACCCGCAACTGCTCAGCCGCGGCCGGCGAAATGAAGAAGCCCACGGCGGCGGGCAAGACCAGCAAGGCCGACCTCGTGGCCGCCCTGAAGGAGTCGTTCGCCACCTGCGACGCCGCCTTCGCCTCACTCACCGACACCAGCGCATTCGAAAAGATCAAGACCGCGCGGGGCGAACGGTCGCGGGTCGGCACGCTCATGCAGGTGATCACTCATTCCAACGAGGAGTACGGCTACATGGCGGTCTATATGCGGCTGAAAGGAATCGTACCTCCGTCGAGCGAAGGCCGCTAGCACTCAGGCCGCCACGCCCCCTGGACCGCCCTGACCGGATCCTGCGCCGGTTAGCCCAACCGATGGGTGCAAACGCCCAAATACCCCAGGGTCGAGGCGTCGTGCGCTCAACACGTTGGCATGTGAATTGCGCTCTGGCGTGCACTGGCACGCCAGTTGCTCTACGCAGCCGCACAGAGGTTGGAAGAAACATGCGGGACAGTTGGCATGACGCAGGTCACCTGATTCGGCTGGTGTTGGTCCTTGTCCTGGCCGCTGCTACGTTTCTCGTGGTGCGAAGGGCGGTCATTCCCGAGGCATTCGGAATGTATGGTCATTACCGGCCCGGCGCGCTCGAAGATGTCCAAAGCCGGCCGTTGCGCTTCGCCGGTCAGGCGGAATGCGCCGCCTGCCACGAGGATCAAGCGAAGGTGAAATCAGCGGGCCGCCATGCGCGGACAGGCTGCGAGGCCTGCCATGGTCCGCTGGCGGCGCACGCGGCGGATCCCGGCGGAACCAAGCCGCGGATCGAGGACATCCCTGGGCTTTGCCAAGGTTGCCATGAAAAGGATGCCGCCAAGCCCTCCGGATTTCCGCAAGTGGCGCGGGCGGAGCACTACGGTGGTACCGGTCCCTGCGAGAGTTGCCACCAGCCTCATTCACCCAAGCTTCAGTAGAACGGAGTATCCATGCCGATCACTCGACGGAAACTGTTGAGGGAAGCGGGAAAGTTCATCCTGTTGACCCCAGGCGCGGCCGCCGGACTCGGCGTTGCGACCGGTCAGGCCGCAGCCGCGACCGAGAAGTACAAGATGGCCGACCACTGGTGGGCCATGACGATCGACATCGACAAGTGCATCGGTTGCGGAAACTGTGTCCGCGCCTGCCAGCAGGAGAACGGCGTTCCCGATGGATATTTCCGGACCTGGGTGGAGCGCTATACCGTCACCGGCACCGAGCACGAGCATCCGAAGGTCGAATCACCCAAGGGCGGCATCGGCGGATTTCCGCCCAGCAAACGCACGGATGCCAAGACCTTTTATGTGCCGAAGATGTGCAACCAGTGCTGGGACTCGCCCTGCACCCAGGTCTGTCCGGTTGGAGCGACTTTCGTTAGCCCAGACGGTGTCGTGCTCGTCGACGAGAAATACTGCCTGGGATGCCGCTACTGTGTCCAGGCATGCCCCTACGGATGCCGCTACATCGATCCGCGCAAGCAGACCGTCGACAAGTGCAATCTCTGCTATCACCGGATCACGAAGGGGTTGACCACGGCCTGTTGCGAGGCCTGTCCCACGGGCAGCCGGACTTTGGCGGATCTCAAGAATCCGAAGGACCCCGTCCACGAGTTCCTCCGTAAGAACAAAGTTCAGGTCTTGAAGCCGCACATGGCGACGAGGTCGAAGACGTTCTACAAAGGCCTCGACGGCGCGGTGCGATAGGAGCGGCAACATGCACGAAGCCACGATCGCGGTAGAAGGGTTCATGTACCCCAATGAAGTCGAGCTTCAGTGGAGCGTACTGATTGTCTTGTATCCGTTCATCACCGGTCTGGTGGCCGGAGCCTTCATTCTGGCGTCGCTCGAGCGCGTCTTTCACGTGGAGGCCGTCAAGCCGACTTACCGCCTGGCGCTGCTCACCGCGCTCGCGTTCCTGCTGGTGGCGCCGCTGCCGCTCCAGTTGCACCTCGGACACCCGGAACGGTCGTTCGAAATGTACCTGACGCCGCATCGCTCCTCGGCCATGGCGATGTTCGGCTTCGTCTATCTCTGGTATCTGATGGTGGTTCTGTTGCTCGAGATCTGGCTGGACTACCGTGCCGACATCGTCCGCCTCGCGTCCTCCACGCGCGGTCCGCTGCGCTGGGTCTACAAGGCCGGCACGCTCGGATCGAGCAACATCAGCGAGGCCAGCCGCCGGATCGATGACCGCGTGGGATGGATCATCACCGCCATCGGGATTCCGTCGGCGTTTCTGTTGCACGGCTATGTCGGATTCATTTTCGGTTCGATCAAGGCGAACCCCTGGTGGTCCACTCCGCTGATGCCGATCGTGTTCCTATTCTCGGCGATGGTATCGGGCATCGCGGCCGTCATGTTGCTGTACATCGTGTCGATGCACCTAAAGGGACTGCCGGTGGATATGCCCTGCCTCGACACGATCGCCAAGTATCTCTTCTACGCCTTCCTCATCGACTTTTCGCTCGAAAGCCTCGATCTGATCCACCGGATCTACGAAGCTGACGAGTCCTTCCAGACGCTCGACTTCATGGTGCAATCGCGCCTGTACACGTCGCACATCCTGATCCAGATTCTGCTTGGGACCGTCGTGCCTATCGGACTGCTGGCCGTCACCCAGGTCTTCCGGCTCGAGGAAGCGGTGCGCCGGTGGATCTACTTCGTGGCTGGGACAGTGACTCTGGTCGGCATCTTCGCGATGCGCTGGAACGTCGTCATCGGGGGCCAATTGTTCTCGAAGAGTTTCCTCGGCTACACGACATACAAGATGGAGTTCGCCACGCGCGAAGGACTGCTCCCCGCCGTGCTTCTCCTCGTCCTCCCGTTTCTCATTCTGTGGGTCCTGGTGAAACTGCTGCCGCCGTGGACGGAGCAGCCTGAAGCCAGGACATGAATCATCAGGCCCGCAACCGGCGCCGATGGCGCCACATGGTGGTGTACGATGCGTTCGATCACGATCGTTTTCCTGGCCGCGCCTCTGTGCGCGGGCCCCCTGCGCCCGATGAGCAGCGCCGAAACGTGCGGCCAGTGCCACCGCGCGATCCTCGACGCCTGGAAAGGATCGGCTCATGCAAGAGCCATGGAGAGTCCGGTGTTCCAGGACGCGCTTGATGCTGCCGAGACCGTGCTCGGCCCGGGCGTAAGGCGCACCTGCATGGGCTGCCATGCTCCCCTCGCCGTGGAAGGAGGAGACCTCCAACTCGACCGGAAAGCGAGTTGGGAAGGCGTCACTTGCGACTACTGCCACTCGATTCGCGAAGTGAACTTCGATGGCGGCGTACCGCGCCCCAAGCTCGAGTTCGGAGCGGTGAAAAGCGGACCGGTCAAACATGCCGTCTCCGGCGCGCATGCCACCGCCTACTCGCCAGTGCATGAGTCCTCGCGCGTGTGCGCGCCCTGCCATGAGTACCGGAATCAGAAAGGCTTTCTCGTGCTATCGACCTTCTCCGAGTGGCAGGCCAGCCGTTTCGGCAAGCAGGGGAAGAATTGTCAGTCCTGCCACATGTATCAGGTTGCGGGTAACGTAGCCGATGTTCGCGTCGTCCGCGCCTCCGATTCCCGGATCAATCTCCACAAGATGCCGGGCGGCCGGTCGGTTCAACAGTTGAACCAAACCATCAAAGCCGAGTTGACCCTGACGCGCGAAGGAGGCAAGGTCCGGGCCGTAGTCGGCTTGGCCAATGTCGCGGCCGGGCATTACGTACCGACGGGCTCTCCTTTGCGGCAATTGATCCTCGAAATTCAAGCCTCCAGTGGACCGGCGGTCGTATTCCGCGATAAGCGCATCTACGCCAGGAGCGTCGCCGGCAGCAACGGAGTCCCACTCGCCCGTGAACACGACAGCTTCCTCGATTCCGTCAAGACTCTCTCCGACACGCGTCTCGCACCCGATGAATCGCGCAAGGAGCAGTTCCAGTTCGACCTGGCGCCCGGAGTCGCGGCCGATGTGACGGCGACGCTCTCCTATTACTACTCGCCAGCCGCACGTTCGGAGTCCGACAGAAAGATGGCGTTCCGGAGCCTGCGCGCACGCATCCAGTAGATCGCGCATCCGATACAATGGACGCGTCTCGCGCGCTTCGCGAGCGATAGGCCACTCGTTGTCCAACACAGCTCCTTCGAGCCGGCTGCCCTACCGGTGGCTCGCTGAGTATTACGATGTCGTGTTCACGCCCTTCCGGACCCCGATCGTCCGAGCACGCGACCGCGTGCTCGGAAAGATCCTGCCCGGCATCGGTTTGGCATGTGACCTTGCCTGCGGCACCGGGACGACGGCGATCGAACTCGCGCGCATAGGCATCGACATGTTCGCGGTGGACGACTCGCCAGAGATGTGCCGCCAAGCACGGCGCAAGGCGAAGAGCGAAGGGGTGCCGCTCAAGGTCATCCGCGCCGACATGCGCGACTTCCGCCTGCCTCGTCCGGTCGACCTCGTCACCTGCGAGTACGATGCGATCAACCACGTGCCCTCGCGGCGCGATTTGAAGAAGGTCCTGGCGTGCGTGGCGCGCGCGTTGAAGCCGGGCGGATACTTCTATTTCGACGTGAACAACCGGCTCTCGTTCGAGCTGGTGTGGCCCGGCGTTTTCTGGATCAGCCGGCCCGGAGTGGCGCTCGTGATCCGGAACTTCAGCGATCCGCCACGCGATCGCGCGTGGAGCGAGATCGACTGGTTCATCCAGCGGGGAGCTTCGTGGCGGCGTCATCATGAGCGGGTCAATGAAGTGTGCTGGACACCGGAGGAGATCGAGAGAGCGCTTCGCGCGGCGGGGTTCGATTCAGTCCATTCGTGGGATGCGTCGCCGTTTTTCAAGGGGACGCCGGAGGTGAAGCCGGGATGTCGAACGGTTTGGCTGGCGCGGCTTCGAGATGCCGACTGACTGTTGCCTACAGGGACCGCAGCCAGTCGAGCAGCCGCTTGGCGGAAGGTGAAGCTTGTTCGACCTTCGCGGGATCGAGGCACGCGATGACTCCGAACGAATGTTGGCCTTTCGAGTACGACTTCGCGGCGATTTCACCGACCGCTTTCGCGAGACTCTGATAGACATCTTTTTTCGAGACCGATTCGATGGGCCGGCCTGATAGATCCTGTGAGCGAAACCCTTTCTTGAGGTGCTTCGCGCAGCCCTCCGGATCGGCGAGGAACCAGGATTCCATCACCTGCACGAAGAGGTGGAGTTGCTCGTCCCGCACTCCGCCGGGCATCTTCCACTGGTCGCGTTTCCACAGATGCTGGCGCACCGAGTCCCCGGACGCAACCGGCTCCTCGCTATCGACCAGCAACGCGCATGGTTCCCCTCGGGCGTGAGCCGCGCAAAGCCGTTTGAACGTCTCCGATCGGCCGCCGCATGGGATCACCTTGGGGCGCGATTTCACCCCAGCCTTGCCAAAGAAGACGGAGAAGGCCTGCCTACTCCGCGACTTCAGGTCATCCCGCTCGCCACCGCCCTCGAGGAAGAGCCTCTCCAGCGATTCCCTCCGATCTCACCGTCGCGCCACGCCCGCCCGATTCCGTACTCCCGAAGCCACTCGATCAGCTTCTCGCCACCCAGGCGCCGGATCGTTGTCCGGCCCTCGCTCTTCTCGAGCACGGCAACACTTTCCGGATGATCGGAGATGGCGTCCAACAACTCGCGAGAGTGGGTCGTGACGATCAGTTGCGTTCGCGTGGACGTCTCGACCAACAGATCGGCGACATTGTGGATCACGTCGGGGTGCAATCCCAATTCGGGTTCGTCCAGACAGACGAGCGGCGCGGGCTTCGGATCCAGCAGGACGGCGAGCAGACAGAGGAACCGGAGGGTCCCATCGGACATTCGCGCCGACGAGGTGACGAACCATTTCTCCCGGATCATCACGCGGACCGTGCTGCCGTCTACGTCAATGAAGACATCATCGATATCCCCGTACACCGATTGCAGCAACGTTCGAAGGGCGCGCCAGTCCGGCGGAGACTTGCTAATCCGGTTAAGAACCAGAGCCAGGTTGCTCGCGTCCTCGAGGAGATAGGAGTTCGGCCCATCGGCGCGTTGCGGTTGGCGCAACGGCCCGTCCGGAGTGACCGGCCAACCTCGATAGCAGCGGATCGCCCCGAACAGGTCCGCCAGTTGCCCGAGTTCCGGATATGAATCCGGATCGCGCCGCTGGACCAGGATCGATTTCTGGGGATCGATGTCTTCTCGTTGCAGGCTGCGCTTGCCGCTCTTTTGAGTATTGAGAACAGGCTTGCCCGCCTGAAAGCGGTAGAAGAAATAGGGGTCCGAGTGACCCGGCTCCGGTTCGGCGAATTCCACTCTCTCATCAGTGATCTCGAAGCGCCCGCCGAGTTGAGTGAACACGAGTCGATACCGGATGCGCTTGCCACCAACCAACACGATGGCGTCCACTTCGGCGAATTCAGCGCCACCGGGACCCTTGTGGATCCACTCCGAAGTTGCTCCCCGGAGCGAATGGTTCCCCAAAGGTCGCCGGCGGTCGACCGCATGAGATTCAGGGAATCGAGCAGGTTCGACTTGCCCGAACCGTTCGGCCCAATCAGCACGTTCAGGGGACGCAGATCGATCGGCTCGGAGTCCGGGCCGAATGAGAGCAGATTCTTCAGGTGGATGCGCTCGATCACAAGTCGCGATTATCCCACGCTTGGCGGAACGATGCGGCGCCGCTGGAACCGGGGCGATAAAGCCCGTCGGTCGAACGGGTTGGGAGCCTGGACAGAACCCCATGTGCGACAACTTTGGTCTAATTTTAAAGCGCTGACAAGAAAAGGACTTGCCAGGATTCCCCAGTGGTGATACGCTAGATCCAGGACCGAAAGAGTCCTCGATCGATGCTAAAGTTGACCAAAAAGTCAGATTACGGCCTCATCGCCCTCTGCCACCTCGCCGCCGAACCTCGGCGTCAGGCGGCAACGGCGAAAGAGATTGCGGAAACGCACAACATTCCGCTGCCGTTGCTGGCGAAGGTATTGCAGAGCCTGTGCAAGACCGGGTTCCTCGTTTCCGAACAGGGAACCAAGGGCGGCTACCGGCTCAGCCGCGACCCGCGCACGATGTCGACGCTCGAAGTCGTACGGGCGATCGATGGACCCGTCTTGCTCGCCTCTTGTTTCCACGACAACGAAGGCTGCGATCAGTCCTCGACGTGCACCGTGAAAGAACCGCTTCGCAAGGTGCATGAGGGAATCCTGAGGCTGCTGGAGAGCATCAGTATCGCTGACTTGGCCCACGATACGATCCGGATTCCGGAAACCGGTGTTCCGCCGAGGGGCCGAACGGTCTGGCCCATTCAGTTGACCGTCTAGAGGAACCACGAAATGAAGCTTCCGATTTACATGGACAATCACGCCACCACGCCGCTCGATCCGCGCGTGCTGGATGCCATGATGCCTTTCCTCACGAACAAGTTCGGCAACGCCGCCAGCCGCAATCATGCCTTCGGCTGGGAAGCGGAAGAAGCCGTCGAAAACGCGCGCAAGCAGATCGCGGGCATCATCGGCGCCAACTCGAAGGAAATCGTGATCACCAGCGGCGCTACCGAGTCCAACAACCTGGCGCTCAAGGGCGTGGCCGAGATGTACGGTGAGCGCGGCAACCATATCATCACCGCCGCCACCGAACACAAGTGCGTTCTCGATACGGCGAAGAAGCTCGAGAAACGGGGCTTCCGGATTTCGTTTCTGCCGGTGATGGCCGACGGCCGCATCGATATGGACATGCTGCGCGAGTCGATCACGGACAAAACGATTCTCGTGAGCATCATGTACGCCAACAACGAAATCGGCGTCATTCAGCCGGTTCAGGAAATCGGCAAGCTGTGTCACGAGAAGGGCGTGCTCTTCCACACCGACGCCACGCAGGCTGTAGGCAAGATTCCGGTGAACGTACTCGCCGACAACATCGACCTGCTTTCGCTGAGCGGACACAAAATGTACGGACCGAAAGGCGTGGGCGCTCTCTATGTCCGGCGCAAGAATCCGCGCGTGCAGTTAACCGCGCAGATGGACGGCGGCGGACACGAACGCGGCATGCGCTCGGGCACGCTGAACGTTCCGGGCATCGTGGGACTCGGCTCGGCCTGTGCGATCGCGCAGAAGGAAATGGCGGAAGAAGCCAAGCGCTCCGCATTCCTGCGTGACAAGCTCAAGAGCAAGTTGATGGACGCGCTCGACGAGACGTTCGTCAACGGCTCGCTCGAACACCGCCTTCCGAACAACCTCAACATCAGCTTCGCCTACGTCGAAGGTGAATCGCTGCTGATGGGCATCAATGACGTGGCGGTCTCGTCGGGTTCGGCCTGCACCTCGGCGACACTCGAGCCGAGCTACGTGCTCAAGGCTCTCGGCGCCGGGGACGATCTCGCTCACTCCTCGATCCGGTTCGGCATCGGCCGGTTCAACACCGAAGAGGAAGTGGACTATGTGGCGGAGAAGGTGATCAGCGTGGTCAGGAAACTGCGCGAGCTTTCGCCGCTGTACGAAATGTTCAAGGAAGGCATCGACCTGTCCAAGGTCGAGTGGACCGCCCACTAAAGGATTCGAAGGAGTTCATTCAAATGGCATATTCCGACAAGGTTCTCGATCACTACAACAATCCGCGCAACGTGGGCTCGCTCGACAAGAGCTCGCCGAACGTCGGCACGGGTATCGTCGGCGCTCCGGAATGCGGCGACGTGATGAAGCTCCAGGTGCAGGTGAACGATGTCACCGGCGTGATCGAGGAAGCGAAGTTCAAGACGTTCGGCTGTGGTTCGGCAATCGCGTCGAGCTCGCTCGCCACCGAGTGGCTGAAGGGCAAGACCGTCGATGAAGCGATGGCGATCAAGAACACCGACATCGTGAACGAACTCGCGCTGCCGCCCGTGAAGATCCACTGCTCGGTTCTCGCCGAGGATGCGATCAAGGCGGCGATCAACGACTACAAATCGAAGCGGACGGGCCTGCCGGACTCGCAGCCCGCCGAAGCCATGGCACACTGACATGACCGCTCAATTGCATACCGAATCCGCGGCGGGCGCGCCGCCTCCATCACTGAAAACCGGCCAGGTTCACGTCACGCCGAAGGCAGTCGCCAAGATCAAGGCCGCCTTCGCGCGGGAAGGCGTGTCGGGCGGAGGACTTCGTCTCGGCGTGCTCGGCGGCGGATGTTCGGGCTTGAGCTACCAGTTCAAGTTCGATCCCAGGCCGCGCACCACCGACAGCGTCTTCGAGTTCGACGGGGTTCGCGTCTTCGTCGATCCCAAGAGCATGCTGTACCTCGACGGCATGATTCTCGATTACAAGGAATCGTTGATGTACTCGGGCTTCGCCTTCGAGAATCCGCACGCCAAGAAGAGCTGTGGCTGCGGAACCTCCTTCTCCGCCTGAAAGTCCGGCCGCCGATGGGAGCTTCGTGCTGGCAGTGTAGCGCGCCCACCGGCGGCCAACTGTTTTGCTTGGCCTGCAAAGCCCTGCAAGCTCCACCGGGCGACTACTTCGAGTTCTTCTCATTGCCAGCGAATCTGGTGCTCGATGCGGAGGATCTCCAGAAGCGATTCTACGCTTTGAGCCGCCAGCTTCACCCCGATCGCTTCACACGCAAGCCAGTCATCGAGCAGCAGAACTCGCTCGAAGCCTCGTCGATCCTGAATGACGGCTTCCGCGTCTTGCGAGATCCGGTGCTGCGCGCCGAGTACGTGCTCTCGGCCAACGGACTCGAGTTGGCGGAGCAGCGCTCGAAGAACGTGCCGCCGGAACTGCTCGAAGAGGTCTTCGAGCTGAACATGGCGCTCGAGGAGCTTCGCTCGGGCGACACCGGCGCCAAGCCCTCGATCGAGAAAGCCCAGCGCGACTTCGAAGCGATGCTCGCGACCGCCGACACCAGGCTTTCGTCCCTGTTCGCCGAGTGGGACCAGACCCGCGATCGCGCCGTGCTCGACAAGATCCGCGGCGTGCTGAATCGCCGAAAATACATCCAGAATCTCGTTCGCGACGTCCATCAGGCGCTCGAAGCCGCCTGACCCGATCTTTCCCAATGCAGACTTTTCAAATCGACTTCGGCTCCCAAGCCAAACAACGCATCATCGGAATCGACCTGGGCACCACCAATTCATTGGCGGCCTACATGGGCGTCTCCGGTCATCCGGAAGTGGTCGACGGTCCGGATGGCGACCCGTTGGTTCCTTCCGTCGTGGTGGTCACTCCGTCCGGCGAAACACTCGCCGGGAACGCGGCCCGGCGCGCCCTGCCCACTTATCCCGATCGCGCCGTCTATTCGATCAAGCGGCTCATGGGCAAGGGCATCGCCGACGTGGAAGGCGAGTTGAAGCTGCTGCCCTACAAGGTGGAAGGCGCGGGCGCGGATGTGCTTCGGGTCACCCTCGCCGACAAGAGCCTCACGCCGCCAGAGATCTCGGCGATCATCCTGCGCCAACTCAGGCAGAACGCCGAAGCCGCACTGGGTGAAGTGATCACGCAAGCCGTGATCACGGTGCCCGCCTACTTCAACGACGCGCAGCGCCAGGCGACCAAGGACGCTGGCCGCATCGCCGGACTCGAGGTTCTGCGGCTGGTCAACGAACCGACCGCCGCCGCGCTCGCCTACGGACTCGACAAGCGCAAGCAGGGCGTCGTGGCGGTGTACGATCTCGGCGGGGGCACCTTCGACATCTCGATTCTGCGCTTGCACGATGGGCTGTTCGAAGTGATGGCCACCGGCGGCGACACGCACCTGGGCGGAGACGACATCGACAATCTGCTGCTTCGGATCGCGCTCGAGGATGTCGCCTCGGAATGGGGCACCGATCTCAGCACGAACACTGAAGCGGTGCAGTTGCTGCGGCGCGCCGTGATCGAAGCGAAACACGCGCTCTCGTTTGTCCCCGAAACCACGATCGCCTTCGACTACCAAGGCAAGCAGTACCGCCGCGAGATCGACCGGCACCTGTTCGACAAGCTCATCACTCCGATCGTCGACCGCACGCTTGGCCCCTGCCGCCAATGCCTGAAGGACGCCGGGATTCAGCCCGAGCAGATCGACGAAGTCGTCATGGTCGGCGGATCGACGCGCATCCCGCTCGTGCGGGATGCTGTTGCTCGGCTGTTTCGCGCCAAGCCCCACTGCGAACTCGACCCGGACAAGGTGGTGGCGCTGGGCGCGGCCGTACAGGCCGGAATCCTGTCGGGCGATGTCGATGATCAGCTTCTGCTCGATGTGACTCCGCTGTCGCTCGGGATCGAGACGATGGGCGGGCTGGTCTCGAAGCTCATCCACCGCAACTCGACGATTCCCGCGTCGGCGACTGAGAACTTCACGACCGGTGTCGACGGCCAAACGAACGTGCTCATCCACGTGGTGCAGGGCGAGCGTGAAATGGTGCGCGACTGCCGGTCGCTGGCCCGTTTCGACTTGAAGGGAATCCCCGCGATGCCCGCCGGGATGGCGCGGATCGAGGTGAAGTTCTTAATCGACGCGAACGGCATCTTGAACGTCACCGCGCGCGACCTTCGCACCGGGCTCGAACAATCGATGGACGTCAAGCCGAGCTACGGACTCACCGATGAACAGGTGGAGGGCATGATTCTCGAATCGATCGAGAAGGCCGAAGAGGACTTCCAGGAGCGTCAGGTCCGCGAGGCCCGCGTGGAGGCCGACACGATCCTCGCCGCGGTCGAGAAGGCCAAACAGAATGACGCCTATTGGGCTCTCGGCGACGAGGAACGCGGGACGATCAGCCAGGCGATCAACCAGCTTCTGCTCGTCTACCACGCGGACGATCATCACCTGATCCTGGCCAAGATCGAAGCGCTCAACGGAGCGACCATGAAGCTCGCGGAAACCATGATGAACACAGCCGTCAACACCGCCCTGAAAGGAACCAAGATCTGATATGCCCGCAGGACTCTCCTGGGATCACTCCGAAGACATCGGGATCGAGCTGTACGAAAAGTTCCCGAACATCGACCCGCTGACGGTACGCTTCACCGACCTCCACAAGTGGGTAACCGAACTCGAGGATTTCGCGGATGACGCGGCGAAGTCGAACGAGGGGAAACTCGAGGCGATCCAGATGGCGTGGTACGAGGAGTGGAAAGACAACCAGTAGCGCCGGAGTAGCGCACCCGGCGGATTACACTGAAGACTGTACCCGATCATGCATCGCTTCCGCCGGATCATCACACTATTGGCGTGCGCCTGGAGTCTGGCCGCGCAGGACGAACCGCGCAAAGCCCCGGATCCCGTCCAATGGACTCTCGACATCGAACCCGCGGCAGTCGCGCCCGGCGGCAAAGTGCTGGCGAAGTTCAAGGCAACGATCGAGCCGGGCTGGCATCTTTACTCGACCACGACGCCGCCCGGGCCCAATCCGACCAAGATCGGACTCGCCGATAATCCCAAGGCAACGCTCGCGCGGCTGTTCCAGCAGAAGCCGGAAAAGAAGTTCGATCCGGTGCAAGGGAACGAGCAGGAAAGCTACGACAGGGAAGCAGCGTTCCTGCTGGAAGTAGACATCGCGGGAGATGCACCGACGGGTGAACTCGAACTCGCCGCCGAGGCGCGCTACCAGGCGTGCAGCGACAAGGTCTGTCTGCGGCTGAAGCGCAAGAGCGCGGCGGCGAAGGTGAAGGTCGATCCGGGTGCACGCGCGGCGGCTCCCACGATTCCCGATGGATTCGACCCAGCCAAGAGCGCAACCGCGCCGCCAGCCGGGAAGGCAGCGGCCTCACCGGTTGTGACGCAAACCAACACCGAACCGCTCGGCGCGTTCCTGATCGGCGCGTTCGGCTGGGGACTCGCGGCCGTGATCACGCCGTGCGTCTTCCCAATGATCCCGATGACCATGTCGGTGTTCTTGCGGCACGAAAAAGGCGCGGCGTTTCACGGGCTCGTCTTCTGCCTCGGCATCATCGTCTTCTTCACGGCCATCGGACTCGCGGTCACCGCGATCCTCGGACCGTTCGGCGCCAATCAACTCGGGTCGAACCCGTGGGTGAACGGGGTTATCGCGCTCGTGTTCTTCGCCCTCGGGTTGAGCATGCTCGGGGCGTTCGAGTTGACGCTGCCTTCGGGGATGCTCACCAAGATGCACGAGGCTTCAGGCGGCGGCGGTGTCACCGGCACGCTGCTGATGGGGCTCACGTTCGCTCTGACGTCATTTGCGTGCGTCGGTCCGTTCGTCGGAACACTGCTCGCCGCATCGGTGCAAGGTGAGAGGTTCCGTCCGCTGGCTGGTATGGCGACTTTCGCCACCGGGCTCGCGCTGCCGTTCTTCCTTCTCTCGCTGTTTCCTTCCTACATGAAGAAGCTGCCGCGCAGCGGAAGTTGGCTGCCGCGAGTGAAGACGGTGATGGGCTTCATCATTCTCGCGTGGATGTTCTACTACCTCAGCAACGTCGATCGCGTCACGCATACCGACTTGCTCACGCGCGAACGCTTCCTCGCCATCTGGGTGGTGCTGTTCGCGATGCCCGGGCTTTACTTGCTGGGCTTCCTGCGCATGGAAGGCGCCGATCGCGACGATCACCTGGGAGCAGGCCGCGTCATCGTAGGCTCGGCGTTCCTGGCCTTTGCCCTCTCGCTCATTCCCGGAATGTTCGGCGCGCCGCTCGGGGATCTCGAACCTTATGTTCCCGCAGCTGCCGCGCAACCGGGTGGAGCAGCCGGCGCGAGCGCATCCGGCGGACTCGAGTGGATGAAGGACGACTACAAGGGCGCCCTCGCCAAGGCAAAACAGGAAGGCAAGCCCGTGTTCGTGAGCTTCACCGGTTACGCCTGCACGAACTGCAAGTGGATGAAGCGCAACATGCTGCCGAGACCCGCCATCGCCTCGGTATTGAAGAACATGGTGCTAGTGGAGCTCTACACGGACGGCACCGATGCCGCGTCGCTCGAAAACCAGAAGCTCCAGGAAAGCCAGTTCCACAACACCGCGATTCCTCAATACGCCATCCTCGACTCCGATGGCACCGTGAAGGCGAGCCTCGTTGGACTCGAAAAGGACGAACAGAAATACCTCGCATTCCTCAACTCCGCCAGATGAAGACCGCCACCCTGCTCGCCATTTCCTGCGCCGCTTTCGCGCAGTCCGAACCGCCTCCGATCCGCGGATTCTCGAAGAGTTCGCTCGCGGTACAGCGCGGACTCGAAGACAAGCTACGGCGCACGCCCGAACCCGAACGCGCGCGCACCTACATGAAGCGCATGGCGGCGGAACCGCATCACGCCGGTTCACCCGCGTCGAGGGCCGTGGCCGAGTACGCGCTCGGTCTGTTCCAGGAGTGGGGACTCGAAGCCAAGATCGAACAGTTCGAAGCGCTACTTCCGTATCCCACCGGGCGGCTGGTGGAGATGACGGCGCCGGTCAAGTTCCGCGCGAAGATGCAGGAGCCGGTGTTCAAGGACGATCCGGATTCAGCCGACAGGAACCAGCTTCCAACGTACAACTCCTACGCTGCCTCTGGCGATGTCACCGGTCAGCTTCTCTACGTGAACTACGGAATTCCAGCCGACTACGACCGGCTCGAGCAGATGGGCATCAGCGCCAAAGGCAAGATCGTCATCGCGCGATACGGACAAAGCTGGCGAGGCACCAAGGCAAAGACTGCGCAGGAGCGCGGCGCGATCGGCTGCATCATCTATTCGGATCCAAAAGAAGATGGCTATTGGCAGGGCGATGTCTTTCCGAAGGGCCCGTACCGGCCGGCCGAAAGCGCCCAACGCGGCAGCGTGATGGACATGCCGGTGTACGTCGGCGACCCGCTGTCACCGGGTTGGGCATCGGAGGCGGGATCGAAGAAGCTGAAGCGCGAGGAGGCGGGCAGCCTCATGAAGATCCCGGTGCTGCCGTTGTCCTATGGCGACGCGAAGCCTTTGCTCGAACACCTCGGTGGTCCAGTGGCGCCGCCCGAGTGGCGCGGCGCATTGCCAATCACCTATCACATCGGTCCGGGCGAGGCGGTGGTCCACATGAAGACGGACTACGACTGGACCTCGAAGCCCCTCTACAACGTGATCGCCCGGATTCCGGGATCCACGCTGCCCGACGAATGGGTCATCTACGGCAATCATCACGACGCGTGGGTGAACGGCGCGGCCGATCCGATCAGCGGCGCGGTGGCCTTGCTCGAGACCGCGCGGTCGGTGGCGGAGTTGCGAAAGTCCGGCTGGAAGCCGCGCCGCACGATCCTGTTCGCGCTGTGGGATGCCGAGGAGTTCGGATTGGTTGGATCCACCGAATGGGTCGAAAAGCATCGCGACAAGCTGCAGAAGAAGGCGGTCGCGTATCTGAACTCGGACATGAACGCCGGCGGCGCGTTCAGCGCGGGCGGATCGCCGGTGCTCGAAAAGTTCCTGCGACAGGTGATGCGCGACGTGCACGATCCGGTGTCACATGCGCCGCTGCTGCCCGCGCGGAGCGACAAGAGCAAGGAGAAGTTCCGGGTGTCGCCGCTGGGCGCGGGTTCCGACTACGTCGCGTTCGTGCATCACGCCGGAATTCCCAGCCTGAACCTCGGCTTCAACGGGGCGGGCTCAGGCGGCACCTATCACTCGATCCTCGACTCCTATGCGTGGTTCGCCAAGCACATGGACAAGGATTTCAAGTACTCGGGGGCGCTGTCGCAGGTGATGGCCACTTCGATCCTACGGCTTTCCGACGCGGCGATTCTGCCGTACGAATTCACGGGGGTCCACGCGGCCCTCATGACCGCGCACGACGACTTGAAGAAACAGTACGCGCGCTTGAGTCTCGCGGCCGTGAAGCAGGAGATCGATACCCTTGCGGACCGCGCGGCACGATTCGAAGCCGCCTATGAGAAGGCCCTCGAGCGCGCGCCGAGCGGTGCGAAGGTCAATGAACTGAATCGCGCCATTCTGGCCTCCGAGCGCACCCTGACCCGCGAAGCGGGACTGCCAGGGCGGCCCTTCTACCGGCATCTCCTCCAAGCTCCCGGACTCTACACGGGCTACAGCGCCCGGACGCTGCCCGGCATCCGCGAGTTCGCCGACATAGGCAAATTCGATGACGCGAACCGTCAGGCACAAGTGCTCGCCGAGACGCTGCGGGGCCTCAACACGCATGTCGAAAAGCTCACCGCGATGCTCGGGCAGCTCTGAACCACGCTAAACTTGACTTTTAGGGCAACAATGATGAATCGAGCCGAATATACGCGCCAGCGCGCCAATGACGCCATCCGCACCCAGATCCACTACGCGCGCAAGGGCGTGATCACGGAGGAGATGGAGTACGTCGCGCGGCGCGAGAGCCTCTCCGCGGATACGGTGCGCGCCGAAGTGGCGCGGGGCCGGATGATCATCCCGGCAAACATCAACCATCACAGCCTCGAGCCGATGGCGATCGGAGTCGCGTCGAAGTGCAAGATCAACGCCAATATCGGCAATTCGGCGACCACCTCCGACATTCAGGGCGAACTCGAGAAGCTCCGCTACTGCGTCAAGTACGGCGCCGACACGGTGATGGACCTGTCGACCGGCGGAGACATTCCGGAGATCCGCCGCGCGATCATTGGCGACTCGCCGGTTCCCGTAGGCACAGTGCCGATCTATGAAGCACTGGCCCGTGTCCGGCGTGTTCAGGATTTGACGATTGACGTGATGCTCGAAGTGATCGAAGAGCAGGCCGAGCAGGGCGTCGATTACATGACGATCCACGCCGGTGTTCTGGTTCAATACGTGCCGATGGCCGCCAAGCGTGTCACCGGAATCGTGAGCCGCGGCGGCAGCATTCTCGCCGAGTGGATGGTCAAGAATCACAAGCAGAACTTCCTCTACGAAAATTTCGACCGCATCTGCAAGGTCTTCCAGAAGCATGACGTGAGCTTCTCGCTCGGCGACGGACTGCGTCCCGGATCGCTTGCCGACGCGAGCGACGAAGCGCAGTTCGCCGAATTGAAGACGCTCGGCGAGCTGACGCGGATCGCGTGGGACCACGACGTGCAGGTGATGATCGAAGGTCCAGGACACATTCCGATGGACCAGATCCAGTTGCAGGTGGAAAAGGAAAAGGAGCTCTGCTACGAGGCTCCGTTCTACACGCTCGGACCGCTGGTGACCGACTTCGCGCCCGGCTACGATCACATCACCTCAGCGATCGGAGCGGCGATGATCGGCTGGTACGGCGCGTCGATGCTCTGCTATGTGACGCCCAAGGAACATCTCGGACTTCCGAACAAAGAAGACGTGAAGCAAGGGATCATCGCCTACAAGATCGCCGCGCACGCGGCCGATATCGCGCGGCACCGGCCCGGCGCTCGCGATCGCGACGACGAGCTCTCGCGGGCCCGCTACCGTTTCGATTGGCGGAAGCAGTTCGAACTGGCGCTCGACCCCGAGACCGCGCAATCGATGCACGACGAGACGCTGCCCGAGGAAGGCTTCAAGGAAGCGCACTTCTGTTCGATGTGCGGTCCGAAGTTCTGCTCGATGAACATGTCGGCCAAGGTCGAGGACCTGTCGCCGGAAGAAGCGGCGGCGATCGCCGCCAAGCAGGAACTGGTTTCGATCGGCGCACAATAGAATCATGCGAGGCATGATTCTGTTCGCGCTCGGGGCGTGGTGTGCCTGGGCGCAAGTGAAGCTGGACCGGTACCCGCAGAAGTTCGTCACGACATACGCGCTCGAAGCTGCCGAGGTGCCAGCCGGCATTCGAAGCGGAACGGCCCTCAGCGTTCGCGACGCCGGCGGCGCGCGGTGGGAAGGCTCAGCCACCGGACTAGTGCGGATCGACGAGAAAGCCAAGGCCGCGCTCGACCGCCGGCAGTACTTCCGCGGACGCCGCTACCTTCCGGATGATCGCGTGGAGCACATCGTGCCCGATTCACGGGGAGGCGTTTGGGTCCGCACGCCTGGCGGTGTTTCGCATATCGAGTTCCGGCCGATGACACTCGCAGAGAAGGCTGCCTATTTCGAAAAGCGGGTCCAGGACCGGCACGATCGCTATGGCATGGTCGCGGATTCGCACCTGCGAACACCCGGCGATCTGTCGACGAATCTGCCGTTCACCAACGACAACGACGGACTCTGGACCGCCATGTACGCCGCCGCGAAGTGCTTCGAGTACCAGGTGACGAAGTCGCCCGAGGCGCTCGCTCGCGCGAAGAAGGCCGTGAACGCGGTGCTATACCTCGAAGAGGTGACGGGCCGTCCCGGGTATCCGGCGCGATCCTACATCAAGGCAGGCGAGACGCGCGGCAACGATGGTGTCTGGTATTGGACGCCTGATCGCAAGATCGAATGGAAGTCCGACACGAGCTCCGACGAGATCGTGGGTCACTTCTACATCTTCGCGATCGCGCACGATCTGCTGCCCGATCCGGAGTTGAAGAAGCGCATCGCCGAGACGGCGCGGCGCGTGATGGATCACATTATCGGCAACGGCTACTATCTGATCGATGTCACGGGCAAGCCGACGAAGTGGGGCCGCTGGTCTCTCGACTACTTCGCCTCTCCGGTGGGCCTTCCTGATTCACCCTTGAATTCGCTCGAGCTTCTCACGTTCCTGCTCACGACGCACCACCTCACGGGCGACGCGAAGTATATGGTGGAGTATCGCAAGGTGGCGTTCGGCATGAAGTACGTCGAGATCATGAAGACCCTGAACGAGCGCCGGCGTGTGATCAACTACTCGGACGAAGAGCTGGCGATGCTGCCGTTCTATCTCGCGTTCCGGTATGAGAAGGACACGGCGATGCTCGGCCACTATCGCGCCGCGCTCGAACAGTGGTGGGCCAACATCCAACGCGAGCACAATCCGCTTTGGAACTTCATCTACCAAAACGCGAATCCAAAGGCGCGCGTGGACCTCGCTTCCAGCGTTCACACGCTCTACCGGATTCCGATGGATCTGCGCAATTGGGCCACCGACAACTCGCATCGCACCGATCTCGACTGGGAACCGAACGCGGATCGGTTCGGGCGCAAGCAGACCAAGACGTTCATCGCGCCGGACGAGCGTCCGTTGATGAAGTGGAACGGGAATCCGTTCCGGGTGAATGGCGGCGGCAACGGCGGATCAGAAGACGATGGTGCGTTCTTCCTGCTGCCCTATTGGATGGGCCGCTATCACAGGTTTCTGAAGGGACAGTAGGGGCGCCCACTCCCGGAACAAGGCGCCGCTGGCACGCGGATTGCTCTTCTATCCGATGAGGTGCGGAGGCCTCTTCAAGGTGGAAAGAGTTCTTGCGGTCTCATTGGCCCTCATGCTCGCCTTCACTCCGGTTCCTGGGCTGTGTCAGGATTCAGCGGGCACGAAGGATCGCGGGCTCGTGGCGGCGAAGGTGGATGCCCTTCCTCCCGGCTCTGTCATTGAGGTACGATTCCGCGACGAGAAGAAGACAGTCGTCACCGGCAGGCTCGGACCGGTGCGAGGCGACGGCTTCGACGTGCAGGTTGCCGATGCCGGGAAAATCTCGAGCCGGACGATCCTCTACTCCGAAGTCGCTTCCGTGAAGGCAAAGAAGGGCCTGAGCGGCCTCACCAAGGCGCTCATCGTCGCTGGAATCGTTACCGGCGGAATCTTCCTCGGCTCCGCACTGGCCGGGGCCGCCACCAACTGAGGTTCCGCCGGCCGGCCCGGCGCGGGCTGCAACTTGTGGGATGCATTGACTTCAACCCGTTTTCGGGAGGTGAATCATGAGACAAGCGGCATCGATCTTACTGATATTCGCATTAACATCCGCGCCGGGGCGGGCGCTGGCGGCTGCAGACGGCGCTACTAGCCAGACAGGTGACCAGACGGGCACAATCAAGGAGCATGTGCTCCGCATGGCCATTGGCACACCCGTTGAGGTAGTATTTCGCGATTCCGGCAAACCGAAGATGAAGGGGAAACTCGGTGCCGTCAGCGATGAGACCTTCGTGCTGAATGGAGCAGGAGCGGCATCCCAGGCGATTTCGTTCGCGGATGTGAAGTCCGTCAAGAACAAGCAGGGGTGGGGAATCAAGAAACCGCTCATCATCACGGCCGTGGTTGTCGGGGTACTGATTGTCGCCTCCTTCGTTAGCTACGCGACTGGCTCGCAGAGCTGACGAGCCACGGTCCCGGGTTGCGCGAAAGAGCCCGAGTTGCGTGAAAACACTCTGTTTTGCAGCCTCCAAAAGGGAACAGAAGCGCAGGAACCGCATGGCTTCCCCATGCCGTTTGGAAAGTCGCAACAGTTCTTCCTGCTGCCCTATTGGATGGGCCGCTATCACGGCCTGTTGAAGGGCCGCTGATCACTCTCGTTCCCAAACGAGGAGGCCCACGTTGGCAGGCGTATCGGCGATCAACGTGAGCATCCTTCCCGCGAACTCGTACTGGCGGCGAAGGTCCTTGCCGACCCAATTCGGCAGCAGGCTCGCTTTGACATGGTGAACCACGGTGCGCTCGGCGGGCAGAACGTCGAACGTGCCGTAGTAGGCGATGAACCCGCCCGCGGCTTCTCGCAGTTCCTCCGCGGTTGCCTTCTCGAAGATCAACGCGGCGCCCGCCTGGGGCACACTTCCGCCGAGAGGCTTGCGGCCCGGCCGCATCAGTTGCGCGGACATGCGCCCGGCCTCGTCGTACGTGATGCGGCCCTCTGGCTTCTCAGTGTACGGATGAACGATCTTGCCGGTCGCCTTCGTCCTCATCTCGTAGCGGACCAGGCGCCAGACTCCGAAGAACGGCTGGCGTGGATCGGCGGCATTCAGCGCAACGGCACCGGCCGCGAGCAAGGTTCGTCTCTGCACTCTGTCAGTTTACTTCGAAGGCGGCGTCTGCCCGCCCAGGTATCCCAGACTGCGAAGCCGTTCGAGGTTCGTCGAATCGATTCGCGACTTACCGGCGGGCCCCAGTTGCTTGCGCAGCGCACGCTGCGATTCGATCCATTTCGAAATCGCGGGCCGCGCCTTGGCGGCGAGGACAGGGCTCTTCGCGAAGAGATTGTTGCGATCACCCGGATCGGCGCGGCGATCATAGACCTCGATCTCGGCAAGACCCGCGCGAGCAGCGCCGGGGCGGAAGATCACCTTCATTCCGCCATCGATCATCGCAACCGTGTCGGTGAGATTTTCAGGTACGCCGCCACCAGGCTTTGCTCGCGGCAACGCGAGTTTGCTCGAAAAGACCGGAGCCGCACGGCGGAACGGCTGGCCCCGCAGCAGCGGCACGAGACTTTGGCCGTGCAGCAGCGCGGGCGCGGGCGTACCAGTCAACTCGAGGATCGACGGCATGATGTCGATCAGTTGCACGGGTTCGCTGACACGTCGCGCGGCGATTCCCGGACCGCGCATCAACAACACCGAGCGGATCAGTTCCGAGTAGAGCGAATGCCCGTGCGCGCCGAGTCCATGCTCCCAGAACTCTTCGCCATGATCGGAAGCGATCACCACCAGCGTGCTGTCGAGCACGCCGAGTTTGCCGAGGCGATCGATCATCGCCTCGATGCTTCGATCATTGTGCGCGATCTCGGCGTCGTAACGGTCCGTAGCCTGGCGGATGAACTTTTCCGGATCACCTCCCGCTTTCCGGATCTCGTCACGCGTTACGGTGGCGCCACCGCCGTAGGCGCGAATGTCGCGTAGCTTCGCATAGAGCGCGTCCATCAGCGAGGTCTCGGCGGGCGCGGCGAACTTCGCCTCGAATTCGGCGGGCGGACGATAGGGCGCGTGCGGATCCGTGGATTGTACGTAGAGAAAGAACGGCTCGCTCGCGTGTTCGTCGAGCCACGGGAAGATGGCGCGATTGATGGCCGCGGAGTCCGTGCCCCGGTCTGCGCGATCGGTTCGATGACGCTGCACCACCGGATACTCCATCATGTAATCGAAGCCACGATGGAGTCCGCTCATCCGGCCCGCGAACGGGTTGGCTACGATGCTCGCGGTCGTGTAGCCGGACTTGCGCAGTTGCGCCGCAAGCGTGGCCGCGCCAGCCGGAATCGTATCGGTGTCGTTCGCGAGGCCGTGAGTGTAGGCGTGCAACGAGGTCATGAGCGAGGCCACCGAAGGCTTCGTCCACGGCGCCTGAGCGATCGCGTCCTCGAACACTGCGGCGCTCTGGCCGAATTTGTCGAGGAACGGTGTCGTGCCGCGCCCGTAACCGTAGAGGCCCGTATGATCGGGCCGGAGAGTGCAGACCACGTAGAGAAGCACGTTCGGGCGTTTCGCCGGCGCCCGGCCCGCGATCAACGGATTCGCCCAGAACGCCACGGCGTCGCGCGCGGCTGATTCCGCGCTGAGAACGATTCGTTGCCTCGGCGCGGCCCACTGGGAGAGATCGACCACCATGTCCTGCCAGGCGTCCGGATCGCGTGCGGTCACCGAGAAGATCTCCTTGGAACCCGGCCCGGCCAGCACCTTGACGGTTACGGGGCTTGCCGACGCCGTTCCGGCGGCGAAGCGCATCACCGCGCCCGGCGGCACGGGCAATTCGTATGTGATCGATGCGCCGGCACGCGCGTAGATCACGTTGCGATAGTCCTCACGCTTTCCGGCGTTGGCGACGCCAGCCGGAGCGGTGAACGGGCTCTCACGCGGCACGAGCGATATCGAATCGATCGCCGCCGTGGCATTGCCGTCGTCCACTGGCATGATCGCGAGCGGTCTGGTGAAAGAGGCTTCTTCCGATTTCAGGCTGAAGCGATAGTCGCGCCACTGCATCGGTGGCGCCAGCTTCTCTTTCATCTCGGTCTCGCCGAGCTTGACCTTGATCTCCGACCCGCCGTCGGCGATCATCCGGATCACCAGCCAGTCATAGCGGCTCCAGTCGACCGGCGGGTTGACTGGCGACACGAGCACCGGTGTCGAACCCTGCCCTTGCACGACGAGTTGCCCGGGCTTGAATCCGATGCGGCCGCGTGCCGCCTTCCAGGTGATCGTCTGATCGTTGAAATCCCACGTGAGCGGCTCAGCCAAGCGGAGCGAGCCCACGGCCGGTGGAGACTTCACGGTCGCGGTAGAGGCGAACTTGTCGTCGAGGCGAAAAATCTGGGCCGCCCCCGAGACGGCCCAAACGATTGTGAGGATCGTTGCAATCGTTATCGCGGGCACTACCACACGAAACGAAGGGAGAACTGAACGATGCGCGGTTGATTGGACTGCCGGCTCAAATCCTGCAGGCCCGTGGTGCCGTCTGGCGCCAAGTCGACGGGATGATTGAAGGCATTGAAGAAGTCCGCCGTGAAGCGGACCGTGTAACGGTTGCCTTCGCCGAAGCCGAAGTTCTTGAAGATCGACATGTCCTGGTTCCATGAGCCGGGTCCGCGGAAGAAGTTCCTGGCATTCCAGTTGAGCATGTCGGTGATCGTGGTCAGGCGGACCGAACCATCGGCCAAGCGCTGCGCGATCCGGTTGTCGAAGGCGTCGCCGACGGGCTTGAGCACGCGTTGTGTTCGATCCACCGGAATCAGGGTCTGCAATTGTGTCGCATCGACACCGGTAGCCACTCGGGGATCGAAGTCGCCGCGGAACCAGAGCCGCTGGCGCCGGTTGAAGACGTTCATCTCGAGCCTTTGATCTTCGTTGAGCGTGGGATCGCCGAACAGGTAGCGGGCGCTGCTGACACCGGTCCACAGGCCGCTTCGCCAATCGCCGATGTAGGCGATTTGCCAGCCGCCGATCACCTTGTCAAGGCCACGGTTGACACCGCTGGCGAACTTCTTTCCTTTGCCGAACGGAAGATCGTAGATCCCGTTCCAGCGGACGCGATGCGCGGGAACCTCCACCGAGTTCGCGTAGCCGAGGCGAAGGCGCTGTGATTCGTCGAGCTTCGGCGCGCCGAGGATCACGATGTTCTCGGGAACCGCGAACGCTGATCCGCTGCCGCTGGTATTGATTCCGCTGCTGCCGAAGTTGAATCCGCCCGTATCGCTGGTGGTCAGTGCGTGCGCATACGTGTAGAACCATTGGAAGGCGAGCCCGTTCGAATAGCGGCGCTCCACTTCCGTCTGCAGCGTGTTGGTATTGGAGTATCCGTTGTGGCGCACCGGAGCGTTGCAGCAACCGCTGTTCCAGTTCGGGTTCACGCGCCGCAGGTCCGGATTGGTTGGCCGGGCGAGGCCGGTTCGCGCCTGGTAGTTGAACTCGGACTCGGAGTCGTTCCAGCGCCAGCGCTGTTCGAGATTGCTGCCGTGGTTGCCGACATAGCTCAGCCGCAGCGCCGTGTTCTTCATCACCTCGCGCTCGAAGGTGAAGGTCCACTGCTGCGCCATGTTGTCGCTCCAGCTATGGATGTCCCACGGCATCATGGCCTGCGAGCGGCTGCTGATTCCGACGATCGAATCCACGTTCACTGTTGCGGCGCCGATGTAGTCGCTCGTGCCGGGCGCTTTCTTCAGAGCATAGAAATCCTCGTTGCCATTCCGGTTGCTCAACGAATTTTCGAAGCGGAGATTCAGCGGAGGATTGGTGCGCGAGCTCTGCAGGATCTGCGAAAGCGGCATGGTCCAGTAGTAGACGCCATAGCCTCCGCGGATCACGGTCTTCTCGTTGAGCCGGAAAGCGACGCCGAGCCGCGGTGCGAAGTTGTTGTTGTCGGCGGGGAGAAGGCCGCCGGGGAATCCTGCTTGATCGGCCGTTTTCCAGGTCATGCCGCGTTTCGCCCACGACTGGAGCACCGACGGCGGAATGCCTTGAATGTCCTCGATGCGCGTGCTGTGCGGCGTGATCACTTCCATTCCGGTGGCCGATTTCTCGAGGTCGAGATTGACCAGGCGATTGTACTTTTCCTTGTAGACGGTCCACTTGTCCCAGCGGACGCCCATGTCGAGCGTGAGGCGTTGCGAGACCTTGAATGTGTCCGTCCAGTAGAGACCGAGTTCCTTTTGCTGGAAGTAGAAGTAGCCGCGGTTGTACTGGTTCGAGAGATAGGTGGGCAGGCCCATCAGCATGCTGGCGAAGCCCGATCCGGTGTAGGAGGCGAAGTCATCGGCGCGCGGGTCGTACAGGGCAGTCCAGTCTCCGTAGAACGAGTGGGAGCCCTGCGCCTGTTGGAGTTCGCGAACGTTGTTGTACTCCTGGCGGCCCTTGAAGCCGAACTTGATCGTGTGACGGCCTTTGATCCAGGTGGTGTTGTTCTCGATCTGGAAGGCCGTGAGGTTCTGGTCGCCCAGGTTGTCGGCATCCCAGCAGCCGTAGTAGAAGAACGGACTATCGGTGCAGATGGTGGGCCAGCCGGTCACGCCGAACGGATTCGGAAATCCGAGTTTGCTCGCCCAGTTGGTGCCATCGGCGAGGGTGCCGGAACTGTTGGTGGCGCGATGTCCGGAGACCTGAAACTCGTTGATGAGGTTGGTGCGGATGATCCGGTTCCAACGCCCGAAGACCGAGTACATCTTCGAATCCTGGCGTCCGGTTCCACCCGCGTCCGTGCTACCCGGCGTCGGATATCCGTATTGGCCGCCGAAGACCTTGCGCGGCTGGATCGATCGCGTGAAGCGGCCCGAGAGATTGTCCTTCTCCGAGACGATGTGGTCGCCCTTGAACGTGTACGTGTTCGAGTCCGTCGTCACTGGATAATAGGCTGTGAAATTCGGTTCGATCCACGGATTGGCGGCCAGATCGCTCGGGCTCGCCGAGACGCTCTTCATCGTGGCGGCGATCGGCTTGATCAGCGACTGCGGAATCCGGTTGCCGTTGAAGGGAAGACGTGTGCCGTCAGTGCGCGACGAGAGCGGATCGTACATGGTGATGCGATCGCTGTTGTTGTTGATCGCGGAGCTGAAATCACCACCCCAGATCGCATCGGTGGGCGCCTGCGTTTGCGCGAACCGGGCCTCGCGCTGGCGGAGTCCTTCGTAGGAGAACAGCCAGAACGTCTTGTTCTTCACGATGGGACCGCCCGCGGTAATTCCGAATTCATTGCGGATCAGTTGCGGCGGGCGGGCACCGGAATCCTGACGCTGGCGAGCACGAAGGCCGCCGAAGTTGTTGCGGTGCGTCCAATAGCCGGTACCGTGGAGTTCGTTCGTGCCGCTCTTGGTCACCAGGGCGACCGTAGCCGGGCGCGAATACTGGGCACTCGAGCCGGCGGTCTCGATGCGGTATTCCTGAATCGTGTCAAGGCCCGGTTGCACCCGGGCCATTCCGCCGCCGAAGCGATCGACAAGCGAGATGCCATCGAGCAACATCTCGGCCGAGCCGACTTTCATGCCGTTGACGCGAGGGTTCGGGCCGCCTTCCACGCCGGGCGTGAGATCGAACAGACCGGTGACCTGGCGGCGATTCAGCGGCAGTTGCTGAATCCGAAGCGCGTCCTTGACGTCACTCACCTGCGCACCTGTCGTTTCGATGATCGGGGCTGCCCCGGAGACTTCCACCACCGCATCCACGGTGCCGACTTCGAGCGCGACATTTACCTCGGCTGTCTGTCCCACTTCGAGAATCAGTGTGCCGGACCATTTCTTGAATCCGGCTGCTTCGGCGATAACGGTGTACGGGCCGGGCCGGACTGAGCCGAAGTAGTAGGAGCCGAGTTGTGACGTTTCGGTGCGCAGCGAAACACCAGTGGCCGTATTGGTGAGCGTCATCTTGACGTTCGGAACGATCGCGCGTGTCGCATCGGCGACGTTTCCACGCACGGTTCCAAGACCGCTTTGCGCGAGCACTGCGGGTGACAGGCTCGTGACCAAGAGCACTGCCGAAAACACAATAGACCGGTGATTTTTCAACCGCATTCAGGCCTCCCTTTCAAATAGCAATAACTGGTCTAACGCTATCCCAATGGGCACGGCATGTCAACTTTCGATAGCGGGAGTGCATTCTCAGAGAGAAACGCCGAAACGGCGGCGGAATGCGAGGGCGGTAGCGGAAGACCAGAGGACGAACCACACCTCCCATCGCAGATTGATACCGGCGAATCGGATCGTCCGTTGCGGATAGCCGATCGCGACCGGGCCGGCCCAATCGGAGAGAAAGCGCATGCCGCGCGCCGCCACGATTCGCTTCTCGACGCCAGTGCCTCCCGGCGCGGTCACGCGAAGATCGCCCCCGGTCTCGCGGTCCGCGCGCACGCGCCACTGGATCTCGCCGGAATCGAGCCGAAGCGCAGGCGTTTCGACCTTGATGCCCGGCGGCGCGATCAACTCGGATTCGCGCGGCAGACCGCGCGCCGTGACGATCGCCGTGCCGCCCGGCGGAATCGGCGCGCGGCCCAGCAGCGGATCGAGCGCGAGCCACAGCAGGATCATCGGCATGACAGCGGCGGCCGCGGTGGGAAGCATGAGCGCGGCGTATCGGAGATTGGCCGCAACCAGCGCGAACTGGGTGCGCAGCACTTGGCCTGGATCGTCGCCGTAGAGCCACATCTCGAGCAGAAGCCCAGAGACGCGCTTACGGGCACGGCGGATCTTGGCAGGTTTCGAAACGCGCCGCGCGATGGCGAGGAACAGCAGTCCGGCGGCAGCGCTCGCGGCGGCCAGCACTAGGATCAGCAGTGGCTCAGTCGATGTAGCCAAGGCCCTTCAGCTTTCGCAGGATCTCGGCATCGCTCGCCTGATCCGGCTCGATCTTCGCGATCTCGCGCTCGAGCACATGTTCGACGAACTCCTCAGTGGACGAGTATCCGGCAACCGTCGCGAGCTTCGCCGCGCGAGCGATGAGATCCTGCCTGATCTTTACGTTGATCCTCTTCATTCCTGCTCCTTGGGCGGCAATCCGAAGCGCGTGCGGACCAGCGTGGTAATATCCGCTAGGCCGCGCTCACGCCGGTCGAACTTCCGGTTGGTGGCGAAGACTCCTGGCACGAGGTGCGACGCAACACAATGATCGCCGATCCAGGCATCGGCATTGTCCTCGAACACTGCCTCGGGAGCCTGACCCAGCGCCGTTTGCCATGAGGCTCGATAGCCCGCGGCGTAGCCGACAATCAGGTCCGGCGCGCCGTCTCCTTTCGGCCGATACACAGCGGCGACCGGCGAAGCGCCCTTCTCTTCGTCCCGCGCGGCGAGAATCCGTTCGCGCAGGCTCTCGAGAATCCGTTCGCGATTTTCTTCCGCCACGACTCCTTCTTTCTCACGGCCCGCGAGATTCAGGTAGAGCGCATTCAATCCCACCGCGTAGGCTTGCGTGCGGCTCCAGTCGATCCCTTCCAGCCCCTCGCTATTCGCGGCGTCATCCTTTCGCGTCAGCAACCCTTCGCGCCGCAGCCATCGGTTCAAGTGCATCGCGCGGTCGAACGAAGTGAAGCCGTGATCGGACATCACGATCAATTCCGCGTCCGGCGCCGCCGCCATCGCACGGCCGATCGCCGCGTCCACGCGCCGGTACATCGCAAGCACCTGGGGCTCACTTCGCTCCCAGAACATGTGCGAGACCTGGTCGACTCCGAAGAAGTGGAAGAAGAGCAGTCCGCGTTCGAACCGGCGCAATTCGTGATCGAGGAGTTTCAGGTGTTCGTCCGCGACGAGGTTCGCCTGTTGGGAGAACTCCGCGGCGTCGAGAACGCCGGCTCGCAACGCGGCCGTATCTTCGGCAATCCCCTGCGTGTAGTAGGGCCCCACCGCCTGCGCGAGTTCGCGGCTGTAGGAAGAGGGTGTCGACAGCGGCACGGCGGGATCTTCCGGATCGACATTGATGGGCGAAACGTAGACGCGGAAATGCGGATGCAGTTCCCGCACGTAGATCCGGAACATCCCCGCCGTCGAAGCCAGTGGACCCAGCAGGTCGAATCGCGCGCGGATCCAGCCTGACCACTCCTCCTCCTTTAGCAAGACCACAGCGTCGCCCGCGCGAAACCGCGCGACTGGATTCTGTGGATCGACATCGGCCTCGATTTCGATGATCGCGGGACGCCGGTCGCGCCGCAGCGAGTTCGCCGGACCTTCGAGCCGCATCACCGTTCGATTTCCGCTGGTCTCGGAGCGCACGATCCGGCCGCCCGGAACTTCGCGAGGCAGATCGGCGGGGTCGGAACTGAAATAGGTGAACGTGCCGAACGTGCCCGAAAGATCGGGCGTACCCATGCCCGCGAGAGAGAGCCCTTCGCACTCGGCGGGCGGAAAGTTGTTCGGCATTCGGATGACCGTGACCGGAACGCCAGCCTCCGAAAGCGTTTGCCAAAAAGCCTTGCCGCGCCGCAACAATCGCACGTGCCCGCTCGAGAGCGGAAGTTCCCACTGGCCAAGTGGCAGCTTCCACTTCGGCTCGACGGTCTCCGCCAGAGAAGAGAAGATCGAGAGCGTGCGCGGATCGCGATGAACGAAATCGAAGACGCCATGTGCCTCAGGGCCGCCGCCCGTAATGAACGTCGACCACGCCACCGGACTCTGCGGCGGAATCGTCGTGTTCAATGGCTGGAATCCGCCTTGGTCGCGTAGCCGCGCGAGATTCGGCAACTGGCTCCAGTGCCGATTCACGAACTCCGGATCCATGCCATCGATTCCGAGGACGATGATACGTGGCACTTCTGCGCGCTTCGAACATGCGGTCATCGCGGCGAGTCCGAGCGCGGCGAGAAGGGTTCTGCTAGACAACGGGAGTCAGCGGCCTCCCCTCCATCCATGCGGGCGGCTCCACACCGAACAGTTTCAGCGCGGTGGGCGCCATGTCTTCGATGCCGGGATCGGCGGCTTCCCAGCGCAGGTTCGAAAACAGGACACCGGGAACGAGCGCGGGATCGACGCAGTGGTCGCCGCTCCAGCACTTCGTGTTGTCCTCGAAGACTTCGGCCGAAACCTTGCCTAGCGCCGCGTCCCACGAGGTCCGGTAGCCGTCCTCCCATCCGATGATCAGATCGGGAGCGGACTCGAGATACGGCCCCTTCAGCGTCTCGCGTGCGACATAGGCGCGGCGGATGGCGCGCTCTCCCGTCGCCGGATCGCACAGTTGTTCCAAGCGTTGAGACAACTCCGCTCGGAGCGCCTTGGCTTCGGCGCCCCTCACCGCATTCAGATAGAGCCCGCTCAGGCCGAGCGCATAGGCACGGGTCCGATCCCAGTCGATCGAACCATCCGCGCGGGCTTCGAGGTATCCGTGAGCCGCAAGCCACGCGTTCAGGTTCACGCCGCGCCGGAACGAACAGAAGCCATGATCGGAGAGCACGAAGATCGCGGTGCCCGGATCGGCGTGCGCGACGGCCTTGCCCACGAGTTCGTCCATGCGGCGATAGAGATCGCCGATCACGCCGCCGAACTCTCCGCCCTCGCCCGCGCCACGATGGAACATGTGTTGGATGCGGTCACTCGTATCGAACACACACGCAACCATGCCATCTCTCGTCCTCGCGAGCGCATGCAGGAACATCCGCTCGCGCTCGCGATAGATTTCCCATGCCTGCTCGAGGAAGTCCTGCTTGCCGATCACACCTTCGTTGAGAGCCCACGTGTCCTCGGCCATTCCAACTGTCGCGTATGAACCGAAGAGTTTCGCCAGGTACGCCGCATAGATTCCCGGATGGCTGATGGGAAGCGCGGGGTGTTCGGGATCGATCTGAATCGGCGTAACGTAGAGCGAAACCTCATCGCCCGGCTCCGTGAGCAGGAATCGCGCGATGCCGTGAATCACCGGTCCGGCGGCAGTGCGGAATCGCAGCGTAATCCATGGCGTGTACTCGCCCGGCCTCAGTTCGCACTGCTCGCGCCCGATCTCGAGATGCCGCCGCCCCGCTTCGCCGTGAATGCGAAACGGAAGCCGCAGGACCTCCGGTTGATTGAGAAAGACATCCTCGGGGCCGTCGAGGGTGCCGCGAAGTTCGCCGCCGTGACGCGTGAGTGGAAGGTGCCCTTCGCTCCGTGTCGAGAAGAACGTGAATGAGCCTTGCGTGCCCCGAAGGTCCGGAGTCGACATCGCCGAAAGCTGGAAGCCATCGAACTCCTCGGGCGGAAACGTCACCGGCACGCGCAACACCGTCGAGCGGATCGCGTAGTCGCCGAGAATGCTCCAGAAGGCGCGGCTCTTGCGCCGAAGCACGAGTTCGGGCTTCGACAACGGAATCCGCCACCGGCCGATGCGCAGCACGCGCGCCGGCGGACCCACGCGGCTCAACGCAAGCTCCGGCGCGTGCGTCCGCGGGCTCGGACGGAGAAAGTCGAAAATGTCGTGCCCCGCCGGATTGACACCCGTGGCGAAGGTGGACCACGCGACCGGCGAAAGCGGCGGACACGTGGTGCGCAGCCGCGAGTAGGTTCCTGAAGCGCGCAGACGCGAAAGATTCGGGAGTTTGCCCTCGTCCATGAGGCGCTCGGTCACACCCGGATCGAGCCCATCGAGTCCGAGGAAAATGACGCGCTGGACCTGGGGCTTCAGCGGCAGCCGCCTCCTGCGCAGCCTTCGCCGCAGGACGCGGA
This sequence comes from uncultured Acidobacteriota bacterium, assembly GCA_902825945.1. Classification (GTDB taxonomy): domain Bacteria; phylum Acidobacteriota; class Terriglobia; order Bryobacterales; family Bryobacteraceae; genus SYLY01. The sequence goes on along the minus strand of CADECY010000003.1, from coordinate 139,372 downwards.
CCGGCCAGGTGAGGAACGACAGCAGACTGAGGAGCATGCTGCCGGCAAGCGCCAGGAACGATCCGAGAAAGGCGAAGCCCGCGCCGGGCCCGACATAGGCGAGTTGAGTGTCCGCGTGGGCACCGTCCCCGAGCCATGCGGCGAACACGAGGGCAACGAGCACGACCGCGGTGCGCGCGTCACGACTCAACGCAGCTTCCCCTCCACCATCGGAACCTCGAAGACGCGTTCATGCATCACCGGACCGTGGCCGAAGTAGCCGTCCTCGCCGAACAGTTCGCCATGGTCGGAGGTGACGGTGATGAACGTATTGCGCGGAACGAGATCGAACAACTCCTCCATCACGCGATCGACATGGCGCACGGCCGCCACTTGGCGCCGGTGCAGGTCCGCCATCTGTTTCTCGTCGAAGAAGCGGCCTCGGGTTCGTTTCAGTTTTCCGCCGGTCACTTCGTCGTCGAGGTGCTTGAACACGCCGTGAACGCCACTGATGCGCGGCCACAGATCCTCAGGTTCGTCGGGAAGCGCGTAGGGATAGTGTGTCTCGCCGACATTCAACAGGTAGAACGACGGCCGGTCTTTTTCGAACGTCATCCCGGCGAGCATCGCGCGCATGTCGTTGTGTTTGTCCATCAACTGATAGGTGTCGAACCCCGCGTTGAGAATCGTGCGCGGATTCAGCACCGGAAGCGATACGCGCGCGTGCGTGCGATAGCCGAGTTGCTGGAGATAGAGCGGCAGGTAGAGCCTGGGCGCGAGTGAGCGGAACTGGAGATCTTGCGAGCCGAGCCGAGCGCGGAATTTGAGAAAGTCCTGCTTGTAGTATTCCGAGGCGAACACGTGCCGCGGGCTGCCGTGCGGCAGCAGGCCCATGAGGAGATTGAAATGCGAGGGCGCAGTCCAGGAAGCATAGGAATAGCGGCGTTCCACCGGTCCGAGTTGGCGCATGATCTTCGGACGCGCGCGCAGGAAGGAATCGTAGCGGCAGCTATCGAGGACGACAAGCAGGTAGTTGTTCAATCGCGGCGGGGCCGCTTTCGCCATACAGTTGACTCTACGCTGTCCGGGGGGAGCATGCAACGCTCGCGGGCGAAAATAGCGCGCGGGATGAATCCACCGCGTGACCTGACTCGTATCCATGGATGCCGGCGCAAAACGGAAAGCAAGCGCAGGCACACGTCAACAATGGCCGCGCACGCGGAAGACGCGCCCCTCGCGCGGCCCGTGCGCGCCGGGTTCAGGAGGCCCATCCCACATGCTCGCCAAGACTCTCTTCACGATCGGTGTATTCTCGATTTCCGCGTTCGCCGACAACGACAACTCGCCGCGCTGTTCCAACGCCACGCTGCGCGGCAGCTATGCATTCACCGCGCAAGGCTTCACCGTCGCGGGTTCGCCCGTACCGCCGCCGCTGCAAGGTCCATTCGCGAGCCTCGGTACCGCCGTCTACGACGGCCGGGGCGGCGTGGTTCTCACCGCGAGCGCGACCTTCAACGGACTCACCCAGGCGCTTCCACCGGTGCGTGGAACCTATCAGGTAAGCCCGGACTGCACGTTCGTCTCGCAGCTCGAAAACGGCGCGACGTTCTACGCGTCGATCGTCGATAGCGCCCGCGAATTGTTCGTGATCCAAACGACTCCCGGCGTAATCGCCTCGGGTGTCGCTCTTGCGCAATCGGGTCCGCGCCGCTCGGGTAGCGAAGACGACTCGCGTCCGAACGCCTGCCGCTCCTCGCTCACTCGCGGCGTCTATGGATTCATCTCGCAGGGTACGGGTGCGCCTCCGACGGTTCCGCCGCCTGCCGCTGGTCCGCTGCATGGCGTCGGCACGGTTGCGTTCGCCGACAACGGGAAGTTCCGCCTTACCGCTGTCCGCAGCACGAACGGCATCATTGATCCGCAACCGCTGCCACTCACCGGCACCTACGCCTACACATCGGATTGCGCGTTCCAGATGAACTTCGACGTTGTGGGTTTCCGGTTCAACGCGATCATCGCCGACGGCGGTCGCGAGGTGCAGTTCCTCGAGACCGACCCGGGAACCACGTTCGTCGTCAAGGCCAAGAAGCAGTAGCCGCGAAAGCAAAAGGCCGGACACCCGCGAGGGCATCCGGCTCTTCGTTGTTTCGAGTCGCGGCTACAGAACCTGGTCGGACCAGTTCTCGAGAACCGACTTCACCTTCTGGCAGAACTGATCGGCCATCGCACCGTCGATCAGACGATGGTCGAAGGTAAGCGCGACATAGGCGATCGAGCGGATCGCGATCGCATCGCCTTCGACCACGACCGGAGTTTTCTCGATCGTGCCCACGCCGAGGATCGCGACCTGTGGCTGATTGATCACCGGCGTCGCGAAGATGCTGCCGAAGCTGCCGAAGTTGGTGATGGAGAACGTTCCACCGGCCACCTCATCTGGCTTCAACTGCTTGCCGCGGGCGCGAGCGGCGAGATCGACAATCGAGCGCTGCAAGCCCACAACGTTCATCTCGTCGGCACGCTTGATGACCGGAACGATGAGTCCGCTGCCGCCATCGAGCGCGACGGCGACACCGAGGTTCACTTCGTTGTGATAGATCACGTTGTCGCCTTCGATCGAAGCGTTGACGATCGGGAAGGCGCGGAGAGCTTCCGAAGTGGCGCGGGCGATGAAAGGCAGGAAGGTGAGGCCGAATCCGTACCGGGCCTGGAACTCGGCCTTGGAGCGTTCGCGCAGCTTGGCGACCTTCGTCATGTCGACCTTGTGGACCGTGGTGACATGAGCCGAGGTGCGCTTAGAGAAGATCATATGCTCGGCGATCTTCTTGCGCATCGTGGACATTGGCTCGACGCGCGTCTTGGAGGGATCGACGCGCGGAAGCGGAGCGACGGATGCGGCGGGCGCAGCCGGTGCAGCGACAGGAGCGGCGGCAGGCGCGGCCGATCCACGCGAGGAAAGATGGGCTTCGACGTCAGCCTTGGTCACACGTCCACCCGCGCCGGTTCCGCGAACCTGCGCCAAGTCGATATTGTTCTCGCGGGCCATCCGGCGCACGAGCGGTGACAGCGGCCCTTGGTCTTCCGCCGCGGCAACGGGCGCGGGCGGCGGGGGCGGAGGCGGCGCAACGGCAACCGGTGCCGGAGGGGGCGGCGGAGGAGGTGGTGGCGGGGGAGCTGCCGCGGCGGGCTGAGGAGCGGGAGCGGCGGCCGCTGCTCCCGCTTCTCCGATTCGCGCGACCACGGTATTGATCGAGACCGTGGTGCCCTCTTTCACGAGCACTTCCGTCAACACGCCGGCGGCAGGCGCCGGAATCTCGGAGTCCACTTTGTCGGTGGAAATCTCGAAGAGAGGCTCATCGCGCTCCACGCGATCGCCCACCTTCTTCAGCCACTTGGTGAGTGTGCCTTCGACTATGCTTTCGCCCATCTGGGGCATTACGACGTCGGTCATCTTGTCTCCATGGTAAGGGGTTCGAGAACCTCGCAATCAAAGGCTCGCGCGAAAGCGTCGATGAGCGCCGAAAGCACTTCAGCACGCGAAGCCCCGCATCCCAGATCGCGAAGTGAGGTAACGGGCTTGGTCAGCCCGCAGGGAACGATGTATCGAAAATAGCTCAGGTCAGTGTCGATGTTCAGCGCGAATCCGTGGCTCGTCACCCAGCGGCTCAAATGCACGCCGATCGCCGCCACCTTCTTCCCGCCGGTCCAGACGCCAGTCATTCCAGCGATCCGTTCACCGGCGAATCCGAACGTGGCCAGCGTGTCGATCAGCATCTGCTCGATCGCGCGGACATACGCGCCCACGTCACGCTTCCATTCCTTGAGATCGAGAATCGGATAGCCGACCAGTTGGCCTGGACCGTGATAGGTCACATCGCCGCCACGATCGGCCACCTCGACGGCGATGCCCGCCCGCTCGAGCACCTCGGGCGCCGCCAGGATGTTCTCTTCGCGAGCGTTGCGCCCGAGCGTGATGACGTGCGGATGCTCCACCACCAGGAACTGATCCGGAATGGTGCCCGCTTTGCGCCCGGCCACCAGCTCCTGTTGGAGAGCGAAGGCTTCGCTCCAGGCCATGCGGCCCAGATCGCGAAACTCGCAGTTACGCATTAATCGCTTGTCCGTAGACCGCGTTGAACGCCTCGCCCACGGCTTCGTAGAGCGTCGGATGCGCATGGATCGTGGCCACCATCGTGTCGACGGTCGCCTCGGCTTCCATCGCCGCCACCACTTCCGCGATCAGTTCATAGGCGTGCGGACCGATGATGTGCGCGCCCAGGATCTCGCCGTACTTTTCGTCGCTGACGATCTTGGCGAACCCTTCGTGATGTCCGAGGATCGACGCCTTCGAGTTGCCGGTGAACGGGAACTTGCCCACCTTCACTTTGTATCCGGCCGCGCGCGCCTGCGCTTCGGTGAGGCCCACGCTGCCGATGCCGGGCTCGGTGTAGGTTGCGCCCGGAATCCGGTTTTTCATGACCGGACGCGTGGGTTTGCCCGCGATGTGGGCGATCGCCACCAGGCCTTCCATCGTCGCCACGTGCGCCAACTGGGGCGTTCCCGCCACCACGTCGCCGATCGCATAGACGCCGGGTTCGCCGGTCTGCTGCCACTGATTCACCTTGATGAAGCCGCGGTCGAGTTCCACTTTCGTGCCCTCGAGCCCGAGCTTGTCCGTATTCGGCTTGCGGCCTACGGCCACGAGAAGTTTCTCGGCTTCGAGCACTTCCTGCTTGCCCGTGGAGAGCGTCGCGGTCAGGCGAACCCCGGCCGCGGTCTTCTCGATCTTTTCGACCTTCGCACCCGTCTCGCAGCGGATTCCCTGTTTCTTGAAGCAGCGTTCGAGTTCTTTCGAAACATCTTCGTCTTCGACCGGAACGATACGCGGCAGCATCTCGTAGACTGTGCACTGGGTGCCGAAACGATGGAAGATCGAAGCGAACTCGACGCCCACCGCGCCCGATCCGATAATGGCGAGCGACTTCGGCACCTGCTGCAGGTTCAGGATCTCGATGTTGGTGAGGATCGTGTCATCGGGCTGAAGTCCGGGAAGCATGCGCGCTTCCGACCCGGTCGCGATCACGATGTTCTTCGCCTCGATGGTCTTGGTTCCCTGCGGTCCGGTGACTTCGACGCGCCCACGGCCCTTCAGGACACCGTAGCCCGCGATCACCTCGACCTTGTTCTTCTTCATGAGGAACTCGACGCCCTTGGCGTGCTTGGAGACGATGCCGTTTTTGCGATTCATCGCCAACGGCAGGTCGAGCCGAGCGTTGTCGCAATGCATGCCCTGCTCTTCGGGCTTCTTGAAGTATTCCCAGACTTCAGCGGTCTGCAGGAGCGCTTTCGTGGGGATGCAACCCACGTGGAGACAGGTGCCGCCGAGCTTCGGATCTTTCTCGACGATGGCCGCTTTGAGGCCGTATTGTCCGGCGCGAACCGCCGCGGAATAACCGCCTGGGCCGCTGCCAATAATGACTACATCGTACATTCAATTTCAGTGTAGCAAAGGGGTCCGTTTCGACCCTCCGGATTCGTGATAGCTTCAGTAGCGAACCTCATGCGAACACTCGTGCCTCTATTTCTGCTGACTCTCTCCGCCACCGCGCAGGAACCGCGCTGGCATCACGCGAAGATCAAGCAGTTGCCGTCGAGCATGATGGGACCGTTCGTTTCGCTGGCCAACGGCCATATCCTGACCATCGAAGGCGTCTCGGCACACGAAAGCAAGGACGGCGGAAAGACATGGACCGCGACTCCCATGTTCCCCGGCCAGAACGTCAAGATCTCGAACGAACGAGCGCTCATTCGCACGCGCGAAGGCACGCTGATCGCCGTGTTCATGAACATGGCGGAATTCCAGTGGAATTGGCTGGAAGCCGAACGCCGTGCCTCGCCCGATGCACGCTCGGATGTGTGGACAGCGCGTTCAATCGACGAGGGGAAAACGTGGATCGACGTGCAGCCGATCCATCGCGGCTACTGCGGCGCGGTCCGCGATATCATTCAGACGAAATCGGGCCGCGTGGTGGTGACCGCGCAGGATCTTTCCGCCGATCGCACCCGGCATTGGAGCCTTACGTATTCATCCACCGATCACGGCAAGACCTGGACTCCGTCGAACATCATCGACCTCGGCGGCTCCGGCCATCACGACGGGTCGATCGAGCCCACCGTCGAACAGCTTCGCGACGGCCGTGTGTGGCTGCTGCTCCGGACCTCCTTCGACAAGTTCTGGCAGGCGGAATCGTTCGACGACGGGCAACGTTGGACCTCGTTCGCACCCAGCGGCATCGACGCCTCGACGGCGCCGGCTCTGGTGAAGCGGCTGAAGTCCGGCCGGCTGATTCTTCTCTGGAATCGAGCGCAGCCCGAAGGCAAGACGCTCGACCGGCGTCCAGGCGGGCAGGCCTACGCGCAGCCCGTACTCGCACAGCGCGGTGAATTGTCGATGGCGTTTTCCGATGACGATGGCAAGACGCTTTCCGAGCCGGTGGTGATCGTGCGCGAGATGGGCAAATCGCTCGCGTATCCGTACTTGTACGAACGAAAGCCGGGTGAATTGTGGATCACCACGATGCAAGGCAATGTGCGAGTCCGGGTGCTGGAGCGCGACTTCGTGAAGTGAAGCCGCCGAATCTGGCATGCGCAAACGATCAAGGCATGCCGAGTTCGCGTGAGAGAGGAAAATTCCACCTAATGGATCTCCCGCCGAAAGCGGTGATTTTACCTCAAGGGAACTTCCTCGGGGCTATACTAGCGAGACATTGAGATTTCGCACTCAACAAATCTCTGGGAGGTTCCATGTTTCGTTCCCTCGCGGCCTCGGCCCTGCTGGCCTTGCTTCTTCCCGCCCAGGAATTCCGGTCCACCATTAGCGGATTGGTCGCCGACGGCCAAGGCGCGGCGGTGGCCGGCGCCAAGCTAGAAGCCAAACAGACGCAAACCGGCGCGGTGTTCCAAACGGTGTCGGGTGAAGACGGCCAGTACACGTTGCCGTTCCTGCCTCCCGGCGACTACGTCATTACAGCGACCGCGCAGGGATTCAAGCAGTTCGCGCGCGAAGGCATCCGCGTCTCCACCAATCAGCGCATCCCGCTCGACGTCGCGCTCGAAGTGGGCCAAGTGACAGAAACGGTGACTATCAGCGCCGAGACTCCGCTTCTGCAGACAGCCACCGCTTCGTCCGGACAAGTGATCGACACCGCGACCATCGAAAAGATGCCGATGAACGGGCGGACTCCGCTGGTTCTCGCGCAACTCGCCTTTGGCGTGATTCCGGCCAGCGATCCTCGATTTTACCGCCCGTTCGACAACGCCGGCCCGTCGGGATTTTCGATGGGTGGGGCCGTTGCGCAGACCAACGAACTTCTAATCGACGGCGCGCCGAATACGACGCGCAACAGCCGGGTCGCATACAACCCGCCGGTCGATGCCGTGCAGGAGGTGAAGGCGGAGACGTTCAATATCGATGCCGCCTACGGGCACACCTCGGGCGGAACGGTCAACGTCGTGATGAAGTCGGGCACCAACCAGCTTCACGGCACCGCGTACGAGTTCAACCAAATCTCGAACCTGGCGGCGAACCAATTCTTCAACAACGCCACCAACCAACCGCGCCCGCTCGTGCGATTCAATCAGTACGGAGCGACCATCGGTGGTCCGATCTGGATTCCCAAGGTCGTGGACGGCCGCAACAAGCTGTTCTTCTTCTGGGGCTTCGAAAAGATCCGAGACGCGCTGCCGCGGCCCGATCGCACCAGTGTTCCCTCGGCCGCTCAGCGCAACGGGGACTTCTCCGCCCTGCTCCCCGCAGGTTCGATTTATCAGATTTTCGATCCGGCGACGGGCGTCCGTGAGGGCGATCGAGTGCGGCGCAACCCGTTCCCGAACAACATCATTCCGGCCTCGCGCATCAGCCCGATCGCGCGGAACTACATGCAGTATTATCCGGCGCCCAACATCGAAGGCCGCGCGAACGGACAGGACAATCTGTTCATCGGCCAAGCAGGTGAACGCAATGCCTTCCACAACGTTCTGGGCCGGATGGACATCAACATCTCCGACCGGCACAAGCTGTTCTTCTCCACTCGGAATAATGAGCGGGCCGGCGCCGGTATCAACGCGCTCGGATACGCCGTCGGCGACAACCCGGCCGGTGGACGCAGGTTCAAGCGCGAGAACTGGGGAATGACCCTCGACGACGTGTATACGGTGAGCCCGACGGTTGTCGTCAACAACCGCCTCAACTGGACTCGCTTCGTCGAAGGCAACGTCAACCTCTACCCGGACTTCAACCTTGGACAACTCGGCCTTCCCGCGTACATCGCTACGGCGGCCCGCCAGTCCACCCTTCCGCGCATCCAAGTAGGCGCCTATGCAGGCGTCGGAACCGAGGCCGCGCAGGAAGACGTCTACGACATCTTCCAGTGGTTCGCCTCGGTGACCAAGATCGCCGGTCAGCATTCGCTCAAGTTCGGCGCCGACCTGCGTTTTTCCCGTGAAAGCGGCTACAACTTCCTCGACTCGGCCGGACGCTACGTGTTCGGAACAGAATGGACGCGTGGTCCGCTCGACAGCGCCGCCCCGGCACCAATCGGCCAGGATTTGGCCGCGTTGCTGCTGGGCCTGCCGACTGGTGGCCAGTTCGACCTCAACGCTCACCGCACTGTCGACGCACCGTACTGGGCGTTCTTCCTACAGGACGACTGGCGCGCGCGCCGCGACCTGACGCTCAACCTCGGCATCCGGCTGGAGCGGGACGTTCCGCCCACCGAGCGCTGGAACCGCGTCACCAACGGGTTCGACTTCAACACGGCCAACCCGATTCAGGCTCGCGCCTCGGCCGCCTACGATCGCGCTCCGATTCCCGAGATCGCGGCAGGTCAATTCCGCACGCCCGGTGGACTCTTGTTCGCCGATTCCAACCGCCGCAAGGTCTTCGACACCGAGCCGGTTTACTTCAGCCCGCGCTTCGGGTTCGCCTGGACCCCGGGCATGCTCGGCGGCAAGACCGTGCTTCGGGGGGGAGCCGGCGTCTTTCTGTCGAGTTACGGGGTGCCCTCGCCCCAGCAGCCGGGATTCAGCCAGGAAACGCTGCTGGTGCCGACGCTCGACGGCTTCCTGACGCCCGCCGCGACCTTCGCTAATCCCTTCCCCAACGGCTTCGACCAGCCGCCGGGATCGAGCCTCGGCCTCAGCACGTTCCTCGGACGCCAGGCGCGGTTCTTCTCGCCGAAGTTGCTGAACCCCTACTCGGTGCGCTGGAACTTCAGCGTGCAGCATCAGCTTTCCAACAGCTCGATGCTCGAGTTGGGCTACATCGCCAACCGGTCGGTTCACCTCGGCGTCGATCGCGAACGAAACTTCCTGCCTGGGCAATATCTGAGCACCTCCGGCAGCCGCGATCAGGCAGCGATCAATCGCGCCACCTCGAACGTGACGAATCCCTTCGCGGGTTTGATCCCGCGCACCGGCTTGAACGGCGGCGTCGTGCAACGCCAGCAACTCCTTCGCCAATTCCCTCAATTCACCGGCGTGCAGGAAGACACCGTCAACCGAGGCTCCTCGACGTTCCACATGTTCGCGGTGCGCTTCGAGAAGCGGTTTTCAGGCGGCCTTTCGCTGCTCGCCAACTACCAAAAGTCGAAGCTGATCGAGTGGCGCAGCCACCTGAACCCGTTCCAGGACTTCCTCGAAAAGCGAATCGCCGCGGATGACCGTCCGCAGCGGCTGGTGGTTTCCGCCAGCTACGACCTGCCCTTCGGCCGCGGCCGCAAATTCGCCGCGAGCGCCCATCCGGCGGTGAACCACATCATCGGCGGCTGGGTGACCAACGTCATTTACACGGCCCAGCCAGGCGGCCCCGTGGACTGGGGGAACGTGATCTACCTCGGCGGCGACTTGAACTGGAACCCGTCGAACCCCGACCGTACCTTCGATACGTCGCGGTTCAACACGATCGCAGCTCAGCAACTGGACTTCAATGTCCGCACGTTCCCCACTCGCTTCGCCAATCTCCGCGCCGACGGTGTCAACAACGTCGACTTCTCGATGCTGAAAAACTTCGTCATCAAAGAGAAACTGACAGCGCAGCTTCGAGGCGAGTTCTTCAACTTCTTCAACTCGCCAACGTTCAACGGCCCCGTGCTCGGACCCACCAACGGCAGCTTCGGCCGCATCACCGGGCAAGCCAACATTGCCCGGCGGACGCAACTGGCGTTGCGTCTGGTCTGGTAGGCCCTACCGCTATCCCGCTCGCCGGTTCCGCAGGACCGCGGAGACGGCGCTGGCTCCACCCGGTATCAGCGGCCGGGTCAAATCCCCATAGGACGGCAGGCATGGTTTTTTTTCTATCCTTCCGGAATCCCCCATGCGCCACTCCGAGGTGTGTTCCACCAAAGCGTGGTAGCGCTCCAGAGAGTCGATCAGATTGGACACCAAATCTCTTTGCTTGTAGAGCCTGTCTAGCTCTTCTCCCCACCTGGGAGAATCCGCCGACAGGAGCCCTTGTTGTACGTTCATGCGAATAGCTTAGTACGTCTAGTACTTTTCCATCAAGACACGGCGGCTGCTCCGTTGGGGGCTGTGCTCGGCCACTTAGGGGGGAATCGGTACCGGGGCGCCGGAATGGCCCCCTTCCTGATAAGATTGAGAGAGTTTCCCGCGCGCATGGATCTTCTCTCCGGTCTCAATCCGCCTCAGCAGGAGGCCGTCCTCCATACCGAAGGTCCATTGCTGATTCTCGCGGGCGCGGGCAGCGGCAAGACGCGTGTCGTAACCCATCGGATTATCAATCTGATCCGCAACCACCGCGTGGTTCCGGAGAGCATCCTGGCGGTCACGTTCACCAACAAGGCAGCGGGTGAAATGCGCGCTCGGGTCGGGAAAATGCTCGAGTCGGACCTGCCGCCCGGCCGGGGCCCACGCCTGTTCACCTTCCACTCGTTCTGTGTGCGGCTGCTCCGGCAGGACGGATCTCCACTGGCCGACTTCCGCCCGAACTTCACTAGGCAGTTCCTCATCTATGACGACGATGACCAACTGGCATTATTAAAATCACTTTATAAACAGCACGAGATCGATGACAAAGCGATACCGGTTCGTAGCGTTTTGTCAACGATCTCGGCCGCGAAGAACCGCCGCGAGGGTCCGGCCGAGATCGCGGCCAATTCACTCGACCCGAAGGCAAAGCACTTGGCGGCGCTTTACGAACAGTACAACGAAGCGCTGATCAGGGCGAACGCCCTCGACTTCGACGACCTGCTGCTCGAATCAGTCCGGCTGTTGCGTCATCATGACGCGACACGCGAGTCGTGGAATCGCCGCCTGCAATTCCTGATGATCGACGAATACCAGGACACCAACCGGTCGCAGTACGATCTGGTTCGGCTGCTGAGCGTGGGGCACAAGAACGTCTGCGTGGTCGGTGACGAGGATCAGTCGATCTACAGTTGGCGCGGAGCCGACATCCGCAACATCCTCGACTTCGAGAAGGACTTTCCCAACGCGAAGGTGATCCGGCTCGAGCAGAACTACCGTTCGACCAAGAACATCCTCGAAGCGGCGAGCGCGGTCATCGCCAACAACAAAGAGCGCAAGGGCAAGTGGCTTTGGACCGATTCCGGAGCGGGCCCGAAGGTAACCGTCTACCAGGCGCCGGACGCCGAGGCCGAGGCGCTGTTCATCGCCGATACGATCGAGAAGCGCCTGCGGGTGAATCCGAAATGGCGCGTCGCGATCCTGTACCGCACCAACGCGCAGTCCCGCCCGATCGAAGAGGCGCTTCGCCGCTACCGGCGCCAGTACAAGATCGTGGGCGGGCTGAGCTTTTACCAGCGGGCCGAGATCAAGGATACGCTCGCCTACCTGAAGCTGATCGTCGCGCCCACCGACGCCGTGAGCCTGCTGCGCGTGATCAACACTCCCGCCCGTGGAATCGGACAGACCACGGTTGGGCAAGTCGACCAATACGCGCGTGAGCACGGTGTGACGCTCTGGCGCGCGATCGCGGAAATGCTCGAGCATCATCTGCTGCCGGGCCGCGCCGAAGTGGCGCTCCGGCTGTTCCGCCACCTGATCGAAGAACTACAGGCGAAGGTACCGGCGACGCCGGTGCATGCGCTGCTCGACGAGATTCTCCAACGGACCGGATACCGCAAGATGATCCAGGAGGATCGCGATCCGTCGTCGGAGGCGCGTCTCGAAAACCTGAACGAACTGCTCAACGCCGCCGCCGAATCGGCCGAGCGCGGCGAGGGCATCGCGGAGTTTCTGGATCACGCGGCTCTCGTCTCCGATGCCGATGGCGTGGACGAATCGTCGCAGGTTTCGATGCTGACCGTTCACAACGCCAAGGGTCTCGAGTTTCCGCTCGTATTTCTGGCGGGACTGGAAGAGGGGCTGTTTCCCCATTCCCGGTCGATCGACAGCCCGACTGGGATGGAGGAAGAGCGACGGCTTTGCTACGTCGGCATGACCCGCGCTGAGAATGAACTGATCGTGTCGAACGCGATGTCGCGCCGCCGCTACGGCGGTGGACCGTCGGAGCCGTCCATCAAGTCGCGCTTCATTTCCGAGATCCCGAAAGAGCTGTGCGACTTCCAGGGAATGAAGGATTTGCGCCAGGGAGACGACGAACTTTTCACTACCGGCGACGAGGTGGATCTGTTCGCCGAGCGCAGCTACGTGCGCCAAAGCGTGCGGCAGACCGAGAGCCAGATCCGCTCGAGCAAGACGCCGTACCCCGGAAAGGCTTATAATTCCGTAGAGAACATCTCCGGGTTTTTCCGCGACCGCGGAATCCCCGCCAAGGGGTTCGAAGCCAGAAAACCGGCGCCACCACCGGCACCGGCGGCGAGGCCATCCGGGCCCGCGCAGCCGGTTCCGATCCGGCCCCCGGTGTCATCGCCCGGTTCCGCGCCGGCGGCGGGAGGCTTCGGAAAGCCCAAGGTGAAGGGAACCCGGGAGGGTTCTACCGTGCATCATCCGAAGTACGGGCGCGGTACCGTGGTCCGCAAGGAAGGCGACGGAGACGAAGCCAAGCTCACCATCATGTTCCCAGGGCACGGAATGAAGAAGATCATCGCGAAGTACGCAGGAATTCAGACCGAATAATGAACACCAAAAACATCACCGACAAAGAAGAACGCAAAAAGGTCAAGCGCGCCAAGCGCAAGGCCGCGCCGCCGAAGGCCAAGCGCGCCGCCACCGTGGCTCGCGGATCGAACAAGAAGAAGGTCAAACAGGTCGCCAAAGGCCAGCGCAAGCGCTAGGCCGGGCCGCCACACGATCGAAGTAGCGCGCGGACCCGCCCGGCCCGCGCGCTACTTCTGCTGGGCTTCCTTGACCTCTTTCTCGAGATTCGACTTCAGAGCCTTGCCGTCCTTGTCGAGTTCGCCCGCGCTTTCGAGCGCCTTCAATCCCTGCTTGGCGAGGAACTCGCGAATCGTCGCGCGTCCGCCAAGCCGGGGAGTGTGCATGCGGGCTCCGTCGAGCAGCGTCGAGGCGATCAGCGTTTCGAACGCCGGGCGCGGAGCTTTGCCCGATTGCAGAACCTCCTTCGCCTTGCCTGTGTCCTCCTTGGCACCGGCAGCGGTGCACAGGCTCTTGATCACTCCGCGGTTCAGCATGGCCGTCGTCAGCGACGAGCCCTCGGCATCCGCTGGGATCAGTCCCTCGGCGACCTTGTTCAACTGAGCCGGCTTGCCGATGGTGCCGCTGGCGGGCCAGGCGAAATCGAGCGGAATCTCAGCCGGCGGATTGCTCTTCAGATACTCGGTGTAGTTCTCGGCGAACTGCATCACCGAACGGGAGGCGAACCCGCGATAGTCGTTCACCTTCTTGATGAACGGCGTGGGATTGCCCTTGTTGGTCTTCGAACCATACTCGTAGTTCTCGGCGAGTTCCCGATATCCGCCGATGAGCCCCGTGGTGAGGATCGTGCGCATCGCCCACGCCTTGGCGGTGAACTCGTTCGAGTTCGCCTTGGTGATCTTGTCGAGCCAATCGATCGCCTTCGAGTAGTCGCCCTTCGCGTAGTTATCGTTGGCGGTTTGCCAGTAGTAGGCGGGCGTGCCCGTCTTGGGAGGCGCGGGCGCGCCGGAATCGGAACAGGAAACGGAGAGGATCATGGCCGCGCACAGCGCGGCGGTCGAGATGCGTGACAGCGAAGTCATACCGGTGAACATTGGTACCACAGCGGCGCGCCGGTGACAAGCGGGGGTGCCCGGCGGCGCCGCGCTGTTCCCGATCAGAGCGGAAGCCCCAGCAGACTCGCGGCGTTGTCGTGATAGACCTTTTTCAGAATTGTCTCCGGCAGCCCAATCCCGTAAATCCGCCACCGGCCCTGCGGCGGCACGCGCGCGGGCGCATAGTCGAAGTACTCGTCCTCGGTCTCGAGGAAGCGATAGTAGATCTCGTAGAGCTTCTCTCCGAACACCTGCTGCGGATACTCGTCGCCCTTCGGCACGGCATCGGTGCCGAACAGGATGCGGTCCTGATAACGGTCGAAGAACTTGCGCGCGGTGCGCGGCTGCCGCCCCAACTCACCGATGCGCGCGCCGAACTCGACCCACATGTTCGGATACTTGTCCATCGCCGCGGAAACGTAGCCGAGGTTCTCCGAGTTGCCCAGATGCAACACGACGAACCGCGTCTTCGGATGGCGCGCCAGAACCCGGAATCGGGCCTCCTGCAGTTCCCGATCGGACGGATAATCCTTTCCGTGGAACGACCAGTCCGGATGCGCATTCAGCTCCTCGAACCGCTCGTTGAAACGGTCAATGGGTGTGAAGAAGGCTTCGGGATCGGATGTGTGAATCGCCACCGGCATCTTCAGCGAACCGCAGGCTTCCCACATAGGATCGAAGCGCGGATCGTCCACCTTGACGAGTTTTCCGGTCTTGCCCTTCTCGCGCACCACGAGCCCGAGCGACTTCAGCACCTTGAGCCCGCGCGCCCCGGCATTGTGCGCCCGCGCGATCTCATCGGCCTGGAACTTCGCGTATCCGGGCTCGGAAACTTTCGCGAACCACGGCATCGTGAATACGAGGAAGCGTTGCGAATGCGGACGCGAGAGTTCGGCGATGCAGGCTTCGAGTCCCTTGCCATAGCCGCCGGTGAGATTGACCATCATCCGGATGTTCTTGCGATCCATCACGCGCAGCAGTTCCGCAGCCGGCACGATCACATCGGCCTTTTCGCCTTTCGGATCGCCCCAACTCAGGTGCGTGTGGAAATCGATCACCGGGAACCGCGCCCGTTCGACACGAGTTTCCGCGACGTGGAGCATGCTGCGCGGCTCAAAGCGCGGCAGGTCGAGCGGTTGGGGCTTCTGAGCGAAGGCTGTGCCAGCGGTGGCGGCAATCCAGGTCCGGCGGGTCATGCCGGAGAATATAGCAGGACCGGCCGATCACCGGCGCAGAATCTGGATCAAATTGCTATAGTCGTCGGTCCACAATCGCAGCCCGCCCCGGTCTTCCAGCCGCTCGAACCTCGGCAGCGTAACCGCTGGATCCAGCGCGATCACCGCCCAATGGGAAAGCGACACGTGCTGGGCCGCGTCGCCAGGATCCGCCAGGAAGAACGCGGGACGCTCCATGGCCCGCGCGTGGCCGGCGATGACCGCGCGCAGGTCTAGAACCATGTTCGAAATATGCACTGCGATTGCCCCGTCCGGCTTCAAGTGCCTGCGGTAGGAGGCCATCGCTTCGCGCGTCAGCAGATGGACCGGAATCGAATCTCCGCTGAAGGCATCGAGCACCAGTAGATCGAAATTCTGCGGAGCCTCGCGCTCGAGCATCAGCCGCCCGTCTCCGATCACCACCTCCACGGCGCCTTCGGCATCCTTGAGGTAGGTGAACTCGCGCTCGGCAAGATCGAGCACTTGCGGATTGATCTCGTAGAACCGGAAGTATTCGCCTTTTTTCGCATAGGCCGCGAGCGTACCCGCCCCCAGCCCGATCAGCCCAACGCGGAATCCTGGCCGCCGGAATCGCTCCATCGCCACTCCGGCGCCGGAGGTCCGCCCATAATACGTCGTCGGCTCCCGCCGCGCCTCGGGCTTCATCGACTGATTCCCGTGGTTGACCACCCCGTGCATGATCGACCGCATCGAATCCTTTTCGCTGACGCGAAGCGCACCGTAGAAATTCCGCACCCGGATCTTGCTCTCCGACGCATAGGCCTGGATATCCGCTGTCGAAGAAGCGAGCACGATCACAGCGGATGCCGCCCACGCCATGTCGGTCACCCAGTGTTTGCGATAGTTCTGAAACAGCGCCACCAGCGCGCACGCGGTCAGAGCGATGGGCAGTTCGTAGATCCCGTCGAGCGTGCGGGGCGCCACCAGCGCCACCAACATCGCACCCGCCGCGCCACCCAGCGAAAGCATCAGGTAGAACTCGGTCAGCCGGGCGGAGGAGGGCTTCCGCGCCGCGGTTTCGCCATGCAGGAACATGCAGACAGAGAACAGTCCGGCAGCAAACAACGGCACCGCGATGGTCACCGTGTTCGACGCATCGATTTTCACCATGCCCCAGCCCATCGCCGCCAGGGAAACGATCGCCAGCGGATGGAAGATCGCGGGCCGGTACCAGCTCCGCTTGTCGAAACAGAAGACGAAAGTCAGCAAATACAAGGTCAGCGGCAAGACCCACAGGAACGGGATCGGCGCCACGTTCTGCGTCATGTGGTTGGTCACCGAAAGCAGCAGCGCCGACGCGATGGCAGGGTAGGCGAGCCACCAGATCCGCTCTCTCCACGTGATCACCTCGCCGGCGTTGACCGCGCCCGCCACCACCGAGAAGCGGCCCGAGCGCCACCCGAGCCATCCGCACAGCAGCACCAACAGCGCGTAACCGCCAGCCCATCCGCGCAACTGTTCCGAGACGCCGAAAAACGGCTCGATCACCACCGGATAGATCACCAATCCGAGGAACGATCCCACGTTCGACACCGCATATAGCCAGTACGGAGCCTCCTCGCGATGCTCCCGCGCAAACCAGGACTGCACCAGCGGCCCCGTGGTCGAAAGCAGGAAGTAGGGCGCCCCCACGGTCGCGCCCAGCAGTGCGATCACCCACAGCGCCGGATCGGAGCCCGGCTGGGCCCAGGCGTTCGGATCAATGCGCCACAAGTAAGGTACCGGCAGCAGACTCGCCGTCAGCACTCCTGCGTGCATTCGCCCACCCGGTTGCATGCGCGCCACGCGATCAGCGTAGAAGTACCCGAACAGCAGAAGGAACTGGAAGAACAGCATGCAGGTGGTCCACACCGCTGTCGACCCGCCGAACGCGGGCAGAATCCGCCGCGCGATCATCGGCTGAACGACAAACAACAGGAACGCGCTCAGGAAGATCGTGACGGCGTACAACGCCGGGGGCCATTTTTTCATGCTTTCCGCCAATCCGTCAAATCGGCGGAAAGGAGCTATTTCTGTACGGGACGCAGGGGCCGCCCCGGGGCATAGACTCCGATCCAGTGATTGGCGAATTTCAGCCCGGGACGAGGAACCACGCCCGGCATGTGGCACGAAACACAGCCAGATCCCGCCACGCGTGTGGCCGGCCGATGCCTCGGTTTCGCGTGGCACTGCGCGCAAGAGGGCGCGACCGCCCCCGAATGCGGATCATGGCACGTCTTGCACGAAAGCCGGCCAGCGCTCTTCACAAAGCAAGCACTCTCGGCTAGGTACAGAGGTTGATGACGCACGTTCCAGGCATTGCCCCAGTCCGTGCTGTCGCCTGCCGACGCGGGCTTGCGATGACAGCTTCCGCACAAATCGTTCATCTGCGCCGCCGAATACTTCCGCGGATTCACGATGTTCCCCAGCCCGGGCTTCGACACATGCTCCGCTCCCGGACCATGGCAGGACTCGCATCGCACTCCAGGCTCCGCCACCCCGATCCGCAGCCCTTCCGTCACGCGAATCGCACCCGTCGAATGGCAGCGGAAGCAGCGCAGAATCGCGGCATCGCCCGCCACCACCGGATAGAGCACACCAGGCTCTGGCTTGCCCTCGTGGCCGGGGGTCACCTCCATCCGTCCGAGCGACGGATAAAACGACAAGTGATGTTCGAGATAGGCCTTCGAATCCCGCCACGAGACGAAAGTCACCGCCTGCAAGCCGCCACCGAAGGCCCACTCCGGCCGGAAGCCGAGCATTGGACCGAATCGCTCCGCCAGCGGATGATCGCTTGCCAGACGCAGCGAGCGCGCATGCGCGGTCGCGGACTGTTTGTCGAAATGTCCCGCGTGACACGCCTGGCACGCCTTCGCGCCCGCCTCTTGACCCACGCCGATTCGAGAAGCCAATATCAGCGCCAGCGCAAACCGCACCACAGTGATAATCTATCAACTCTATGCGCGCATTCACCACTGCCGCCGCTGCTCTCGTCACGGCCGGAGCGCTGTTCCTGCTCCCCACTGAGACGCAGGCGCAGGCCAAGAAGAAGAAGTCCGACCCGTTCAAGAATCCCACCGGCTACACCGACACACCGATGCTGCCCGATGGCAAGTGGCGCGTACATGACATCGCCCGGCCCCACCCCCGCATCATTACACCGCCCGCCAAACCCGGCGATCCGCCGTCGGATGCGATCGTGCTGTTCGACGGTAAGGATCTGTCGAAGTGGGTCGATTCGGGGAAGGGCAGCGGTCAGCCCGGCACGGCGAAGTGGAAGGTCGCGAATGGCTACTTCGAAGTGGTGCCCGGGACCGGTGATCTCGTGAGCAAGGAAAGGTTCGGCGATGTCCAACTCCACATCGAATGGTCGGCGCCTACCGAAATCACCGGAGCCAGCCAGTTGCGCGGAAACAGCGGCGTGATCATCCAGAGCCGCTACGAGATCCAGGTGCTCGATTCCAGCGGCAATGTCACGTACGCCGACGGCCAGGCTGGTTCGATCTACGGACAGAAACCGCCGCTCGTCAACGCGTCGCGCCCGCGCGGCGAATGGCAAGCCTACGACATCATTTTCGAAGCTCCGCGGTTCGAGGGTGAGAAGGTTGCCTCACCCGCGTACGTGACGGTTCTACACAACGGCGTGGTCTTGCATCACCGGCATCCTTTCATCGGACGCATGGCGCATCGTGTCGTCGGCACCTACGCCCCGCACGCGCTCGAGGAGCCGCTGCTGCTGCAGAATCACGGAGACACGGTTCGCTACCGGAACATCTGGGTGCGCCGGTTGCAAGGCTACGATTTGCCCGAGCAGAAGTAAGGAGGGATGACGATGCGAGTCTGGACGCTACTGATGATCGCCTGCTGCGGAATCGCGCAGGCGCAACGGATGGTCGAAACGGTGGACTTGGGCTCGCTCCGTCCGGGCCGCACGACGCGGCCCGTGATCCGGGGCACTCAATACGCGGTCTCCTCGATGGAGCCGCTCGCCTCGCAGACCTCCGAGCAGATTTTCCGCGCCGGAGGCAACGCCTTCGACGCGATCGTGGGCGGGCAAGCCGTTCTCGGGCTCGTTTCGCCGGCGTCAAACGGGATCGGCGGTGACGCGGTTCTGCTGGTTTGGGACGCCAAAGCGAAGAAGGCGTGGTCGATCAACGCCGAAGGGACAGCGCCGAAGCTCGCAACCATCGAATGGTACAAGAAGAACAAAGACGGCAAGATTCCGGTTAACGATACGCTCTTGTCGGCAACAGTGCCGGGCGTGATCGATGCCTGGTACATCATGATGTCGCGCTGGGGCACCAAGACGTTCGCCGAAGTGCTCCAGCCCGCGATCGAACTCGCCGAGAAGGGCTTTCCCGCCCCCGAAGCGCTGGCCTCATCGGCGAAATCGAAGGATCTGCTCAAGTACGAATCGAGCAAGCGGACCTACGGCCGCGACGGCGGCCCGAAGGCGGGCCACCTGTGGCGCAACCCCGAGCTCGGCCGCACGCTGCGCCGCTTGGTCGAGGCCGAGAAGGCCGCCTCGCCAAAAGGCCGTGAAGCTGGCCTGAGAGCCGCGCGCGACCGCTTCTACAAAGGCGACATCGCGAAAGAGATGGCCGCGTTCTCCGAGGCCAACAGCGGACTCTTCCGCTACGAAGATTTCGCGAGCTACACGGCGAAAGTCGAAGAGACGATTTCGATCGACTATCGCGGCTACACGGTCCACAAGAATCCTTCGGCCAATCAAGGTCCGGCGGAGTTGTTTGCACTGAACATGCTCGAAGGCTTCGACCTGAAGTCGATGGGCCACAACACACCCTCCTATATCCACGCGAATGTCGAGGCGATGAAGCTCGCCATGGCCGATCGCGACCACTACGTGGGCGACATGGACTTCATCAAGATCCCCTACACCGGGCTGCTCTCGAAAAGTTACGCCGCCGATCGCCGCAAGCTGATCGACCCCGACAAGGCGAATCCCGAGTTCCGCCCGGGCAAGCCCGAGGCCGCCGAAGAGCGTCCGCGTGACATCAACTTCACCGGCAATGCCGATCACGAGGGCGACACTAGCTACATCTCGACTGTCGATAAGGACCGCAACGCGATTTCGTTCACGCCGAGCCTGCACTCGGGCTTCGGTTCGAAGATCCTGATTGCTGATCTCGGCTTCCCGTTCAATTGCCGTGGCGACTACTATTCGCTCGTTCCGGGTCACGCCAACGCGCTCGAACCCGGGAAGCGCCCCCGCAGCACTTTGCAGGGCACGCTCATCACCAAGGACGGCAAGCCGTTCATGGTTACTGGCAGCCCCGGCGGCGACGATCAGTGTATGCGCACGATCCAGACGTTTCTGAACGTGGTCGAGTTCGGAATGAACATCCAGCAAGCGATCGAAGCACCGCGCTGGACCACGCGCAGCTTCCCGGCTTCGCCGTTCCCGCACACGATG
This sequence comes from uncultured Acidobacteriota bacterium, assembly GCA_902825945.1. Taxonomy (GTDB): domain Bacteria; phylum Acidobacteriota; class Terriglobia; order Bryobacterales; family Bryobacteraceae; genus SYLY01. Next base: position 118,559 of record CADECY010000003.1, on the reverse strand, counting down.
TATCCCAACGACATCGGCGTCGAATCACGCGTGTCGCAAGAGACCCGCGCCGCGCTGGTTCGCAAGGGGCACAAGATGACGGTACACGGGCCATGGTCGATGGGGTCGAATGGTGCGATCCTGATCGATCATGAGGCGGGGGTTCTGAACGCGGGTGCCGATCCGCGGGTGAATGCTTACGCGATTGCCTGGTAGTGCGAAGGGCCTGACCCGCTCAGGCCTTGCCGCCGCTTGGCAGGTTGTCCGGATTCGGTGCCGGAGACACGGAATCGCCGGTTCGTGAGTCGAAGCATCCGCTGTCTCGCGTGCCGGGAAATGCGTCGATCAGCCGCTGCTTCATGTCGCGGTCGTGCGCGAAGACTGTCATCCAGATGCTGAAGCAGCCGGTGGCTTTTGCAAGCGCCACGATCCGATTTCGCAGGACGTCATTCGAAGGGCCGGTGTCCAAATCGGATTTCGCATATTCCGCTTCTCGCCAAGCTTCCATTCGTTGCGCCGCACGATCCAAGGCCACCATTTTCCCGTTCGAATCGGTTGACGGCTTGCTCTTCGCCAGGCCAACCAGTTCGAGCGTGGCCAGCGCCAGCTCTTGCTGTCTTGGGAGGAGCTTCGGCGCAGGGTTGACTCCGCCATCGGGCGAATAGACGAAGGAAGCGAAGGTATTGTCGCGATCGGGCAGCAGCACCTTTGCGGGTCGAACGTCTTTATCGAGCTTGCTGCTGTTGCAATTGACACAGCCGAGCAGGAAGTTCTCCCAACGGCCAATCAGGTGTGCGTACTTTGGATCGGCCTTCGCTTGAATGTGCTCGACCGCCAGATTCGTGAGAATCGGGCGCTCGCAATAGCTGCAATACGAACCGAGCCTCGATACCAGGTCCGGTTTTGCATCCGCGTAGTTCGCAAAGTCTCCGGACCTCGGTGACGGGCCCCGGCGAATCGGCCTCACTCTCTCGGCCCGATCTTGGTGGCGCGCTTCATTTCGAGGAACGCCTGGAAGGCCGGGTTGTCCGCGTACGGGGCCACTGTGGCGGCCAGCCGTTCTTCGAAGTCCGCCAGCTTCTCGCGGGGAGACTTCGACGCCCGTTCCAATTCCTCGAGATAGTGAGTCGCCGACCGCTTCATTTCGCCGTAGCGCGCACTCACCTCGGGATCGACACCCATGATTCCCTGCGCGATGTCGGCGATGGTCTTGTTGCCCAACTGCGCGGACGGCAAGCCTTCGAGCATGACCAGTTCCTCGCCGGAGCGGAGCGACTGAATGAGGAACGGCGAGTGCGTGGTGGCAAAGAACTGAATCCTCGGGAATGACGTCCGCAGGTTCTCGATCACGCGACGCTGCCAAACCGGATGGAGGTGGAGGTCCAATTCATCGACGAGAACGATGCCGGGAGTCTCGGTGAGCGCACGGCTGTCGAGGCCTGGGTTGAGCGTGGCGATCCGGCGGGCGATATCGCCCACCATGGCAAGCATGGTCCGCTGCCCGTCGCTGAGGTTGTTGAAGGGCTGCGGCCCCTGATGTGCAAACTCGACAATCACTTCGCCAGGCTTGGGATCGAAGTAAAGATCGCGCGCTCCATCGAGACAGGTGAGGATGGCGCTCCGGGCCGCTGCAAAGGCGGCCGGTATCGAGCCTTCGCGATAGGCGATCCAGGACTGACTCGCGACCCAGCGGACCAGAGCTTCCGAAGAGACTCGTGGGTCGAGACACACTTCGTACCCGGCCAGACGGGAACGGCTTTCTTTGTCCGTCAGAGGCTTTTCACTCCGCACGCGCCTCGGCTCGTTCCACAGCCGTCCAGTGCCGTAGTAGGAAATCAGCGGTAGCGTGACGTCATCGCCCGCGCGGACAGACCGATCGGCCACCGCGCCCGCTTCCTTGATCTCGCGTGCGTCCACG
>CADECY010000003.1:0-116562 GCA_902825945.1 uncultured Acidobacteriota bacterium | reverse complement strand
GCGGACAGACCGATCGGCCACCGCGCCCGCTTCCTTGATCTCGCGTGCGTCCACGGAGGTCGTTCGGCCCTCGCGCGAGTTGAGCGATCGCCGCCACTGAAGAGCGCGGCCCATCACCTCGCCGCTGGCTTCGACAGAGCAAGGATACTGCGCCTCCCATGTGAATCGCGGACCGTGACCGTTGGCGCCGTTTCGGGCAGCGACCGGCTGGATCCGGATCTCTCCGGCACGAATATGCCGCTTTTCCGGCGTGCGCAAACCGAGTAGCCATGCCCCCGCCGCGACGGCAAGCGCGTCGAGTACCGAGGTCTTTCCGCTGCCGTTCACTCCAACCAGCAGGTTCACCTGAGGGTGGAAAGCGAACTCACGGCGAGGGAACAGGCGGAAATTTTCGATCGTGATCCGGTCGATTCGCATGGCGAGAGCGTAGGCCTGTTCTTGATTCTCCCACGCCAGCGGACCGAGTCAGCCGGACCGGTAGACTGAATCGAGATGGCGCATCGCGGTCCTCCTCACCCGAGCACCCCGTGCATGGGTCAGACGCGGAAGTGCGGCCGCAGCAGTTCCATGATCTGGTCGAGTTCCTTCATGTCGGCTGCATCCATGGTGAAGCGGCTCGTGCGGCGCATGACCGTATTCTTGAAAACACCGCGGCGCTTCAGAATCTCCTTCTGGATCACGAAGCTCACACGACGCTCGATCACGGCCGACAACAGGAACTTCTGGAAGAGTTCGTGTGCCTCCTTCTTCTTGCCCTCGTGATACCAGTCCCAGATTTGGGCTTGAATATCGGCCAAGCCGGCGCCCGCCATCGTGCCGCCGGACCCGCGCTCCATCTCGTTGTAGAGGTTCATCGCTCCGCCCCCCGTCGACGGAAACAGCGTGCGTTTGCGCTCTTTCACCACCCGCGTGACATCGTGCGGCACGTCTCCGGCTTCGAGCTTGAGGATACGGAGCGACGGCAGTTTGTCGGCCATCCGCAGCAGGAAGTCCGTGGACATGCCAGGGTTCGAAACCTGAATACACAAAGGCAAACGTGAAACCGATGCGATCGCGGTGAAGTAGTCCTCGAGGATGCGCGAATCGCCGTATCCGTCGGTTGGACCCAACGCATGAAGTCCGTCCGCGCCGATCTTCTCGGCGTGACGCGCATATTCCATCGCTTCGAATTTGTTGGCGCCGTGCACTCCGATCAGCACCGTTGCCCGTCCCTTTGCCTCCTTCACCACGGCCTGTGAATGCTTCATTCGCTCGTTGTAGGAAAGCGAATTCGTCTCGCCGGCGCCGGCCGGCCAGACCACGCCGTGGACGCGGCCCCGGCAGAGGAAATCGGTTTCCTTGCGGAGCGACTCTTCATCGAGCGACAGGTCGTCATGGAAAGGGGTCTGCATGATCACGAAGATCCCTTCCCATGCTTTTTCGGCGGCGCGGAGCCACGGGGCAGCGGCAAGGAGCGCGGTGAGATCGCGGCGGCTGAGCGTCTGAGGCATACCGCTTTCAGAATACGCGCTTCGCAGCGTCACTGCATCGCGTTCAGTGAGTCCTGCACGCTCGGGTGTCCGCCGAGTTCCACCTGCTTGCGGCGCAATTGGTGGAACGCCGTCAGGATCGAATTGGCCTTGGACAGTTCGACAACCCGGGCGGCGAACGCTTCGATCTTCGCGCCGGGAATCGCGTACAAGGCCATATCGGGAGTCAGCGCATCGAGATAGGCGCGCGCGCCGCAACAACCGAGGCTGAGAGCCGTGCGGCCAGTGTTGAATGCCTGGGGAACCACGGCGCAGGCGGGGCGTCCCATTGCGGGAGGCAGTCCGTTCTCCAACTGCTGGGAAACCTCGGAGAGGATCAGCGTCTGATCGGCCTTGACGAACAACAGGACAACATCGGGAGGCGCGGGCACGGCCCCCAACGGCCCATACACCACGGCCTTGGACTCGCGCTTCAGGACCGGTATGAACGGCATGTCATCGGGGCGCACGTAGCCGAGATCGCCGAACACCTTCAGCGCGTCATTCAGGTCCTTGCCGGCTCCTTCCGAGATCCCGAGATTGTGGGTGTACAGGCCGATGGCGCACAGATCGTGGTCCGCTGAAACAGTGGCGAAGACGCGTGAGGCAGCTTCCTGCCAGAACCGGCAACCCGCAGGCGCAGTTCCGGAATGCGAGGCAACGCCATCCGGAATCGAGTCGTGAAACGAGATCGAAACCGGCGCCAGGGCCAAATGGAGGGAATCGGATAATGACTTCGCGACTTCGGAAAGATTGGGCATAGACTCTCAGTCTACATGCGGCCAGTCCGCCTGGATGTAGTGTCTTTGCATTAGCTCGAGAACTTCAGCGCCGGTCAATCGGCCGAAGGGCTTCCCCTTCGACACAGTGATAGGTACGTCCGTATGCGACCTTCTTGAAGTCATCCGCGCGGCCACTCGGCCAAAAGATCGCCACGCGATCTGCCTCCTTCCGATTTCCCACGCCGAAGGTGAGTGCCTTGTCGCTCGCCGACAAGTAGCTGGACCCGCTCTTCGCCATTTGCATCTGCATGCCTGACGAATCGAACACCTGCACGATCGCGCCGTATCCATCGCGATTGGACTTGCGGCCTTCCAGGCGGAAGCGCACCGACTGGTTTCCGTTTCCGATGTCGTTTCGATAGAGCAGCGCCCCACCGTTATTGGTAGTGATCAGCAGATCGACATCACCATCGCGATCGAAGTCGCCGAGCGCGAGCCCACGGGCGATCTTCGGCTGCGCGAACGATGCGCCCACTTCGGCCGCGATATCTCGAAAGCGGCCGTTGCCGCCGTTACGGAACAGATTCGGGACTTGAGCGTGAAGCGCGCCGCGGCCGAGTCCGCGAACGTTGTCGTCGATGTGTCCGTTGACGGAGACGAGATCGAGGTGGCCGTCGAGGTCCGCGTCGAAGAAGGCGCAGCCGAAGCCGAGGCGATCGCGGGTCGCTGGGCCTACGCCCGCGGTCATTGCCCGGTCGGCGAATCCGTTCGGCGCGGGTTCGTAGAGCCCCATCATCTCGTTGTCGAAGTTGGTTACCGCGATACCCATCCTTCCGGACCGTGTGAAGTCTCCGGTATCGACGCCCATGCCGGCGCGGGCGCGGCCTTCTTCGGAAAACGCGACACCCATCCGCACCGCCACTTCGCTGAACGTGCCGTTGCGATTGTTCCGGTAGAGCTTGTTCGGCTGCGTATCGTTGGCCACGAACAGATCCGGCCAGCCGTCGTGATCGAAGTCGAGCATCGCCACGCCGAGCGACTTCGCCGAGGGATCGAAGATGCCACTGTTCGCGGTGACATCCTCGAACGTACCGTTACCGCGATTGCGAAACAACCAGCAGGTGGCGCCGCGATAAGCTTCGGGTGTGCAGTAGGACTTCTTCTTGCCGTCGAGCGAACAGAAGACATCCTGTTCCGGGGACCAGCGCACATAGTTGCACACGAACAGGTCGAGCAGGCCGTCGCGATCGAAGTCGAACCACATCGCCGAGGTGGAAAAACCGGTGCGCGGACCCAATCCGGCGGGCATCGTCACGTCGGTGAATCCACCGCGCCCGTTGTTGCGAAACAGCCGGCTCTGCCCGACGGCGGTGATGTAGAGGTCGGGAAATCCGTCGTTGTCGTAGTCTCCCACCGCGACACCGAGTCCGTACATCTCGATGTCGAGTCCGGCGGATTTCGTAACGTCGGTGAAGGTGCCGTTCCCGTTGTTGCGATACAGACTCAGCGTGGAACGGGAGCGGCGCCGTGACGGCCAATCCTGCCCGTTGACGAGCAGGATGTCGAGCCAGCCGTCGTTGTCGTAGTCGAGGAAAGCGCAGCCGGGGCCCAGCGTCTCAGGCAGGAACTTGGCACCGTACGCACCGGAGTTGTGGCGGAATGCGAGCCCGGCGGATTGGGTCACGTCCGCGAGTTGGAATCCGGGCGATCCGCCAGCGAAGGCCGACAGGAGAAGCCCGCGCCGCGTCACGGGAGTGTCACCAGCCCATGGCGGATCGCGTAGACAACGAGTTCCGCCGTGTTGTGAATGCCGAGCGCATCCATGATATTGGCGCGATGCACGGCCACCGTGTTCACGCTCAGGAAAAGCGCCCCTGCGATCTCCTTATTCGATTTCCCGCTCACGATGTGCTGCAATACTTCGAGTTCGCGTTTGGATAGCGCACGCTTGGCGCTGGTCTCGAATGGTTCGGTGGTGAGTCGCGGATCTGGCACCCAGTCTGACTCGAGCACCGCCTTCACCGCGGCCACCAGTTCGAGATCGAGCGCATGCTTCAACAGATATCCCGAAGCACCCGCCTCGCGGCTGTTGTTGACATAGCTAGGCTCGGAGTGCATCGAAAGCATCAGGACGCGCGTGGCGGGCAGCGAGTCGCGAATCATGCGCGTGGCGATCGCGCCGTTGTGAACGGGAATCGCGTAGTCCATCACCACGACATCGGGCTTCAGGCTCAGCGCCAGCGCGACAGCCTCGGCGCCATCCTTCGCCTCGCCCACCACGTCGATCGCCGGATCGTCTTCGAGCAGCCGCCGGAATCCGAGCCGTACGAGCGAGTGATCGTCGACGAGCATGACGCGAATTTTGTCAGGCAACCGGCACCTCGGTGAGCGCCTCTACGGGCGCGAGCAATTCCACTTTCGTCCCTCCCCATTCGCCCCTGCCAACCGACAAGGAACCGCCGATCAATTCAGCGCGCTCCCGCATCGCGGCCAACCCCACGCCGGGCCGTATTGGCTCGGGCAGCCCTTTTCCAGCATCTTCGATCGCGAGCCGCAACCACGAATCATCGATATTCAGGGACACGCTCACCTCACGCACGTCCGCGTGGCGCGCGACATTGTTGAGCGCCTCCTGCAGCACACGAAACACGTGAATCGCGCGATCGGAGCGAATGTCGATCGCGCGCGCGGGGGCGTGGTAGTGAACCTTGATTCCCGTTTGGCGCTCGAATACCGGGAGATGCCATTCGACGGCCGGCAGCAAGCCCTGCTCGTCGAGGATCACCGGCTGGAGCGATTGCGAGAGTCCGCGGATGTTTTCGAGAGTCCCCTGAACCACCGCCGCGGCCTCGTGGACCTGCTCACGGAATTCCGGGGACGGCGCATGACGGTCCGCCCGGCGCAGCATGGCGCCGAGAGCAGTGAGAATCTGGCCGAACTCGTCATGCAGGTCACGCGAGATGGCGCGGAAGGTCGACTCCTGCGTCGAGATCAACTGCTGAGCGAGTTCGCGGCGCTGTTCGGCGAGTCCGGCGAGATGGGCGAATAGCGCGCGGTTCGATCGGATCAACCCGACGCCGGTCAGCGCGATCAACACCATGGAGAGCCCGAGGAACCAGTATGCATTCCGCTCGATATTCGAGTAGATCCCGCCGACTTCGCCACTCGCACGCGATTGCTCGTCATTGTTTTGGGAGAGCAGCCGCGCGACCAGCGAACTGAGTGCTTCCTGGCGCGGCTGGAGTGTGTCTCGCACCAGGCGGCGCGCTTCGGCATCTTTGCCGGCTTGGGCGAGATCGAACACGCGGGCGCTCGTCCGCCAGAACTCGTCGAATGACGAGGTGAGATAAGCGGACTGGTCCGCCTCGCGGCGCCCCTGCGCCAGCGCGGACTCCTTGGCGATCGCGTCCTCGAGATTCTGCTTCACACGTTCGAGCGGAGGCCGCCACGCGATGAGCGGATAGCGATCCGGATTGTCGAGCATGTCGCGCATCGAGAGCGCGAGCGCATTGAGATCGCCCTGGATGCGGATCAACTGCAGCGACGCCTTGCGATTCCGGTCGACAATGCCGGTCTGGACCTCGCGCATGCGGCTCACCGAACGGAGCGTATAGGCGGCATAGGCTCCGACGACGAGCAGCGAGAACAGCAGACCGGCTACCAGCCGGCCGGTGGGCGACTTCACGGTGCTTCTCCGTGAAGGATTCCGGCTCGAATGGGCATCGTTCAACAGTATGACAGCCGAACGATGCCCACTTGCGGCGGGGTTTAGAAGTAGACTTTCAGCGCAAGCTGGAAGATGCGCATCGGTGTCCGGAGAGACCGGATCTCTCCCACTCGCGGACCGTCCGGCACGATCGAATCGAGCCCGGCGTAGCTGAGGCCATTCGGACGTCCGAACTGCGGCGAGTTGGTCGCATTGAACGCCTCTGCGCGGAGTTGGAGGCGGCCCTGATCACCGAGCATCTTCAACTGCCAGTTCTTTCCGAACGAGAAGTCGATCAAACGGGTACCAGGGGAGTTCAGAATGCCGTTACCGGCATTCCCGTAGTGACAAAGGTCCTGCCGGTTCGGAATGTTGCAGTCCGTGCGGCGGAACGCGCTGGGGTCGTACCACAGCGAACGGGTCGCATTGTCGAACAGGCGGCCATCGGCGATGCGGTCGGGGCGGGTGTTGGAGCCAGTGTTCAGATTTCCGCCGAGTAGCGTGAACGGCAAGCCCGTCCGGAGAGTCAGAATTCCACTCACCTGCCAACCGCCGAAGGCCGCCTTGGTGAACGCGCCGCCTTGCTTGAAGAACGGCAGGTCATACACGAAATTCGCCACTGCGTTGTGGGTAATGTCGAATCCGTAACGAGTGCGGTCGGCGCGGCGGTCACGGGGGTTTTGATACGTCGCTTCGACATCTCCGGCTGGATCGTTGCGGCCGTAGCCTTCGCCGAGAGACTTGCTGTAGGTGTAGGCGAGGCCGAGCGTAACGCCATGGCTGTAGCGCTTCTGAGCCGAAACCTGGAGTCCGTGATAGCTCGCATTCGCGTAGCTGTCGAGGTATCGGACGTTGCCCATCAGCCGCGGGATGTTTCCTTCTCCCGCGCTCACATAGGCCTGAAAAGGACGCCGGCGGTTGATATCGGTGTCGGGCGCCGGATCTGGATTGTTGAAGTTCGGAACTGTGTTGTCGAGGTGGCTCGTCTTCGACCCGACGTAGCCAACCGTCAGGATGGTCGAGAACGGCAGTTGGCGTTGGATGTCGAGGCTCCACTGGATGTAGTGACTGGCTTTGTTGTCCGGGATCATCGCCAAGACGTTGGTGCGGGCCGCGGCCGTACCTTGTCCAGGGAATGGATTCGACAGCGTGAGGACCGGCTGTCCGTCACGAAACTTGCGCGTCTGCTGGGTCCAGTTCTGGCCGCCGTAGACGCCTGAAAGGATCTGTGCGGTATCGGTGACGGAATTGAAGCCGAAGGTTCCCGACAGCGGCGGCTGCAGATTGAGTATCGAGAAGTTGTTCAACTGCTGCGCATTCGCGTACCAGCCGGCACCCGTGCGAATGACCCACTTGTCGCTGGCGCGGTACGCCAGTCCGATCCGGGGCATGAAGAAGCGCTCTTCCGGGTCGTAGAACTTGTAGTTCTGGCGCGGCTCGGGGACGACGGTAGGGAGCTGGCGCCCATCGCTCGCCGGGCTCAGGATATCCAGCCGGAGCGAGCGCCAGGTCCGGTTGAGGTCGGTGGCGAGTCCGAAGTAGTCCCAGCGGACCCCGATGTTAGCGCTCAGACGGCGGGTCACCTTCCATTCATCCAGGAAATATCCGCTCCAACGGTGCTGGCGCGGCTTTTGCAGCAGCAGTCCCTCGGCCGTCGTGGAGGCATTCGGAAAGCCCATCAGCCATCCGGCGAGAGCATAGCCGCCTTCACAGCAACCGAGGTTTCCGTAAGGGACATTCGCCGCGGCGCGTTCGATCGTCAGCCGCCGGTACTCCATGCCCATCTTGAATGTGTGGTTCGACTTGATGATGGTGAAGTTGTCCGAGATCTGATAGGTATCGTTGAAGTCGATGCGCGCGCCCGAGTCACCCTGCAGGATTCCCGTGGCCGGAATCGCAGCTTCGAGAGGCCGGAACTTCCGGTTGTTGTCCACCGCCACGCGGAACTGGCCGATGCCGAGCGAGTCGACATCGAAATCGGTATTAGTGCGGGGATTGGACTGGTCATGGTCCACGCGGTTGTACCCGAACCGGAATTCGTTGATGATGGTCGGCCGGAACAGGTGGAGGTATTGCGAGGCGATGTTGTTCGGACGCAGCGAGAAGTTCGTGGGAAAGTTAGGATTCAGGGTGCGTTGATCGAACTTGGAGCGCTGGCCTGCGTAGCGCACGAATACACGATCGCTCGATCCGAAGTTGTGGTCGATGCGGGCGAAATACTGATTCTGATTCAGAATGGAGGGCACCGTGCTGATTACGTTGACGTCGAGGATGTCGTCCGGACGGAACTGTGGCAGCGGCTGATAGGTATTGATGAAGTTCTGCGAGTTGCGGTTGATGCGGCTAGCCGGAATGATGTTGGTGATGTTTCCCTGCGGATCGCGGAACGGTTCACCCGTCGTGGGGTCGAAGATCACGATGGGGTTTCGGACCGGCCGGCCGTTGCGGATCAGAGGGCTCAGCAATGCGGAAAAATCTCCGCGGCGAAACTCCTCGGGAAAGAAGAATCCCTGTTGCACCGATTCGATCGTCTGGCGGACACCCTCGTAGTTGAAGCTCCAAAACGTCTTGTCCTTGCCGTTGTACTTGGGCAGGATCACGGGCCCCGCCAGCCATGCGCCGAACTGATGACGGCGCAGGGCGTTCTTCTTGCGCTCCGGAACGCCCGCGGGCAGTTCGAAGTTCAGAAAATAGTCACGGGCATCGAGCAGGTTATTGCGCATGAAGTCGAAGAACGTGCCATGGAGGTTGTTGGTGCCGCTCTTCAGTGCGATCTGAACCACCGCGCCGTTGTTCTGACCGTACTCGGCCGAGACCGAGCCAGTCTGGATCTTCACCTCTTCGATCGCGTCGATCGAGGGATTGAACAGTACCTGATTGACAAGAGGCTCGGTGGCCACGACGCCGTCCATCGTAATGTTCTGGTTGGCGTCGCGCTGTCCGTTGGCACTGAGGGTGGTCGCGGAGCCGGGGAAAGGGAATCCCCCGGGCGCCGAGACGTCCTGACCCATGCGCGTGCCGTACTGGACACCCGGTGTGAGAATTGCCAGACTGGCGAAATTGCGCCCGAGCAGGGGAAGTTCCTGTACCCGCTTGCGCTCGATCGTGGTCGACACCGCCGCATCGTCGGTCTTCAGTTCGACGCCAGTGGCGACCACCTCCACGCGCTCAGTCGTGGCACCTATCTCGAGGGTGAGGTTCACGCGCGCCTTCTGCTGGTACTGAACATTGACGCCTGTCTTCGTTTGCGTCTTGAACCCGGATAGCGATACGGTGACCGTGTAGTCGCCGATCTCGATCAGTGGAAACGAATAGTTGCCGCTGTCGTCGGTCTTGGTCTGCCGCCTTTCGCCGGTAGACACGCGCAGCAGTGTCACCTCTGCGTTGGAGACGACGGCGCCTGTCGGATCCATCACTGTTCCAAGGACCTCAGTCGAGGTCGTCTGCGCGAATACGATTGATAACGAGGACGCAAAAGCGAGCGCGGCGAGTCTTGTTGACAAGCTCATTCACCTTCCTGTGGGTTGATTTTGCCTAGCCATTATCCCCCACGAGGAATGCGCCCGCCAACCAGGAAGTGATTGCTAGGCCACGCCCGCCAGTTCCAGCTTCCCCGAGCTATCGCCCACCGACTCCGCCGGCACACCCATGCGGTGCAGGATCGACAGGAACAGGTTCGTGCACGGCGTCTCTTGCGGATACCGCACGTGGCGGCCCAGCTTGAATCCGCCATTCGCCCCGCCCGCGATCAGCGTGGGCAAGTCGTGATGATCGTGCCGGTTGCCATCGCTGATTCCGCCACCGTAGAGCACGGCCGAGCGCTGCAACAAATTCGCGTCGCCGTCTTCGGTGGACCGCAACTTGGCGAGGAACGAGGCCAGCCGCTCGACATGGTAACGGTTGATCCGGGCGATCTTTTCGATCTTCTCCGGGTCGCCCTTGTGATGCGTGAGTCCGTGATGCGCGTCGGAGACGCCGATCTCGCGGTAGGTCCGATTGCTGCCTTCGCGGCCCATCATCACCGTGATCACGCGAGTGAGGTCGGCGCGGAAAGCTGCGAGCATCAGGTCGAACATCAGGTTGGCGTGCTCGGCGTAGTCGACCGGAATTCCATCGGGCTTGCCGATTCCAGGATCCACCGCGGCGGATTCGGAGGATTCGATGCGCTTCTCGATCTCGCGGATTGAGTAGACGTACTCGTCCAGCTTGCGCTGATCGGTCAGTCCGAGTCCAGCGCGCAGCCGTTGCGTGTCGTCGCGCACCAGATCGAGGATGCTCTTCGAGTAGAGCCTGCGCTTCTCGCGCGAGGCCGGATCCATCGGGCCTTCCGACACACCGAACAGCCGCTCGAACACCAGCCGCGGATTCGCTTCGGGAGGCAGGGGCGCGGTGTCGTTCCGCCAGGCAAGGTTGTTCGTGTAGGCGCAACTGTAGCCAGAATCGCAATTGCCGACGATGCCGGTCTTTTCGAGTCCGAGTTCGAGCGACGGGAATCGCGTCTGCTTGCCCACATGCTGCGCCGCGATCTGGTCGAACGAGATGCCGTTTTTGATGTCGGCACCGGCCGTCTTGTGCGGATGCACACCAGTGAGATAGCTCGCCGCCGCTCGGGCATGGTCGCCCGGACCGTCACCGAGCGCGCGCCCGCAGTTCTGTGCGAGTCCGGAGACGAGAGTGATGTCGGAGCGGAACGATTCGAGCGGTTCGACAATCACGGGCAATTTCGCGAGCGGGCCTTCGTAGGCCGGGGTCCAATCCTTCATCACGATTCCGTTTGGCACATAGAGTACCGCCAGGCGAACCGCGCCGTTCGCGCGGCTGCGAGCCGGGGCGGCAAGTGCCGGGGACATCGCGTCGAGCAGCGGGAGGCCGATGGCCGCGCCTGCTCCGCGCAGGAACGTTCTGCGGTCGAGATGTTTTTTCGTGATGATCACTGAGTGACTCCCTCTGCCCGCCGCATCCGGAAGGGCGGGCTGTTCACGATGCCTGATACGATCGAGGAAAACCGGTAGTCTTGCCGGGCCGATTCCGCGACGATCGCGCTGACGGCGGGCCGGTCGAAGCGTTCGACACCGCGGCCGAGCGCAAATGTGAGAAGCTTTTCGGTGAAGGTGCGCACGAACGCCTCGCGGTCGTCAAGCAAGACCTTCTTCAACTCCGCCGGGCCGGAGAAGCGTTTGCCGCCCGGCAATTCACCTGAAGAATCGATCGCCCACTTTCCGTCTTTGGTGCGCCACGCCCCGGCCGGATCGAAGTTCTCGAGTCCGAGGCCGATCGCGTCCATTCGCTGGTGGCAGACGGCGCAACTCGGATTGGTGCGGTGTTGTTCGAGTTGGGTGCGGAGCGGCTGGTCGAGCCCGATCTTCGCTTCGTCGAGCCTCTGGACGCCGGCGGGGGGCGGAGGCGGAGGCGCGCCGAGGAAGTTCTCGAGCACCCAAAGTCCGCGGAGAACCGGCGACGTTCGAGTGGGATAAGACGATACGGTGAGCACGCTCGCGTGTGTCAGTACGCCTCCGCGATCGCGGGTGGCGAGATCCACCTTGCGCAATTCGCGGCCCTTCACTCCATCGATTCCGTAGTGCTTCGCCAAACGGGCGTTCAGGAACGAATAGTTGGAATCGAGAAATTCAAGCACGTTGCGATCCTCGCGGGCCACGTAGTTGAAGTACTCTTCGGTTTCCCGAATCATCGATTCGCGCAGATGCGGAGTGAACGACGGGAACAGCGCCGGATCGGGCTGCGCCTTCTCGACGTTGCGCAACTGCAGCCATTGGCCAGCGAAACTCGTGGTGAGCGCACGCGCTTTCGGATCGCGCAGCATGCGCTTCACTTGGCTGTCGAGCACGGCCGGATCGCGGAGATCACCTCGGATCGCGATTTCGAGCAGCGTGTCATCCGGCATGCTCGCCCACAGGAAATAGGACAGGCGCGAGGCGAGTTCCACCGGCGATATCGGATGCGCGGCGTTCACTGGATCGCGCTCGATGCGGAACAGGAACTGCGGCGAGACGAGCATGGCTTTCAACGCTAGCTGCACACCCGCTTCGAACGAGTCGCCGTGGCGTTGCGCGAGTTTGACGAGCCCAGTGAGTTGGCCGATCTCTTGCACCGTCGGCTCGCGCCGGTAGGCCCGCCGCGCGAGTGTCGTCACAATGCGGGCCGCGCAGGCATCGGTCCTTTCTTCGCAGACGAAAACACGCTTCCATTGCGGAGATTGGCGCGAATCGTATTTGTAAGGGCCCTCGACATCGAGCCCGTCCACGAAGATCCGCCGTTCGACCTTGAACTGCGCCTTGCCGAAGCGCGCCTCATCCCACTCCTCGCGGTTCACGTAGTCTTTCGGAAACGCGCCGTAGAGCGTATGTTCGCCTGCGCGGACGAACTTGCGAGTCGAGAAGTGGCCTTTCGTGTATTCGCCATCCTGCACGGAGAACGTCGCGATCTGCTCACCGTCGAGGAAGAGCAGCACGGGAACTTCGTTGCGAGTTCCGTTGCGCCGGTCCTTGATGCGGACCACCAATTCGTACTCGGCGTCCACCGGGAACAGATGCTTCGCCTCGAAGGCTCCTGGCGGATACGGATAACCGGCCGGATCATCCTCATCGACACGCCGGGACTGCTCTTCGACATCGGCGACGTACTTCTCGAGGGCAGCCTTCCGTGCCGCACCGAGTGGAATCACCGCCGCCGAGATCCGTTCGGCCGCGCGAACGTAGTGTTCCATCAGCACGGGCGGAACGGTCAGCACGTCCCCGATGTTGTCGAAACCGTAGCCGGAATCGTCCGCCGGAAAATCGTCGGCCGGCCGCGTTACGACACCGAGCAGATCGCGCACGGTGTTGTCGTATTCGGTGCGATTCAGGCGCCTCACCGTGACGCGTCCAGGATCGCGATCCACTTGCGATGACCGCTTGTCGAGTTCGGTCTCGACCCACTTGATCAGCGATGCGCGCTCGGCATCGGTGGGCTTCGGAGCGCCCACGGGCGGCATTTGCGCGCCCTTCAACTTGGTGAGAACCTCCTCCCACAATCCGCGATCGAAGCCCGGCGCCGATCCGTCGAGCACCACGCTCGCCGTGCGAACTTTCGCGTTATGACAGCCCACGCAGAAGCGCGCAACGGTGGGATGAACATCCGCGGAAAACAGAGCCGCCGCCGTGAGGAGGAGTGTAGCGGCGGCTCTCATGATGAACAGGAACTCTACTTCTTCTCGCTGATGCAGATAAGCTGATTACGATTGGTGACGAAGAGCGATCCATTGGCGGCAACGACAGTCGAGTACACCGAACTGCCCATGTTGCCTTCGAACAGCACTTCTTTCACCTTGCCGTGTTTGAGCACCGTGATGTCGCCATCCTCGTCGCCCAGGAAGACGCGCCCGTCGACCACCATCGGCGAAGACCACACGGCGGCGAGCATGTCGTGCTTCCAGATCTGTTTGCCATTCGAGGCGTCGATCGCATGGAGGAAGCCGGAGAAGTCCGCGTAATAGAGAATTCCGTCCGCCAACGCGCCCGTCGAGATCGACCGGCGGATATCGCCATAGTGCCACACGAGTCCGGTCTTGGTGATGTCGCCGCGTTTGCTGGGATCGATGCAGTAAAGATGACCGACTCCTTCGCCGTGCTCCGGATCTTGCCCGTTGGCAAGGTAAACTTTGTCTTCGTAGAGAATCGGCGTCGCGATCACTTCGTTGCGATTCTTCGGCCACACCGAGTCTTTGGGGTTGGTATCGAACTCCCAGAGCTTCTTGCCGGTCTCGGCGTCGTAACCGCGAACCCAGCCGTCGCCCTGCGGGGAGACCACTTGCACCACGCCACCGAGCTTGCCGACAGCCGGCGAGGACCACTGCCCGTGCAGAATCTTTTCGCCCACCGAGTTGTCTTCCCAAACCACCTTGCCGGTCTTCTTGTTCACCGCGATGATTGCGGGAGCACGCGGCGACGGAATGTGGACGTGGCTCTCGTCATGTCCGTTGGCGGTCATGATGTACAGATTGTCGCCCCATGCAACCGGAGACGCATTCGCCAGATTGTGCGGGAAGACGCCCAGCTCTTCCATCATGTCGAGCTTCCAAATGACGTCGGCGTCCTTCTTGCCCGTGAGCTTCTCTTCTTTGAACGGGCCGTCGTTTTCGCCGTCGATGAAACCTTCCGTATCGAGCGCTACCAGTTCGCAGCGGTTGTTCACGTAGTAGAGCTTGTCGCCTTCGATCAGCGGTGACGAGGCCACGCCCTGGAACGGCCAATCGTTCACGCGGCCCGCGGCGAGCTTTTCGTTGGCGTGCTGCCAGAGGAACTCACCATCGGATTCGCGGAACGCCATCAGAACGCCCCGATCGCCGGGCTGTTTCGGGTCGCGCAGTCCTTCGTTGTTCGTTCCAACGAAAACCTTGCCGCCCGCGATGGTCGGATTGCCGTAGGTCTGCGAACCGAGCGCGGCCACCCACTTGATGTTCGACTTCTTGGCGAGATCCCAGTTTTTCGGCAGGCCCGTCATCTTGCGGGTCATGTTGCGATCCGCGGTGCCGCCCCACATGGGCCAATCGCCATTGGCCGGTTCGGAGGCGAGCGCGATGCCGGTCAAGGCGAGCCCGCACCACGCGGCGATGATGAAGTTGCGTCGGGGGAGAGTGGAAATGCTCATTGGTTGCTTGTCACCTTGATGTTATCGAAAAAGACTTCGAAGGGCGCATCCGCATAGACGCCGGGCGAGCCCTTCGGGTTGCCGATCGGATCCACGCGCTCGATGGTCCACTCAGCGGGCTCCGGATCGCTCGCGGGCCACGCCTTGCCTTGCGCTTTCGTCTTGCCGCCTGGCAGCGCTTCCACGCGGAGCTTCAACCGGTACCAGGTGTCCTTCTTCCAGGCGAACTCTTTCTGAACCGTTCGCGCCGTCTCCGGCTGCCACGGTTGCAGTTCGATCCGCTGATGATTGCCGAACAGCACCAATTGATAACGCTGGGCCACCACGCCGGCATCGCCCATCTGGCGGCGGCGGTCGATCGCGCGGACATCGGCCTCGATCGTGTAGTCGTGCTCTGCCGTGTGCCCGAAGAACGAACGGGCTCGTTTGGTGAAGGCGTTGTCGGCGAGCTTGACCAGCACCTTGTTCCCTTCGAGGTCGCGGACTTCGTACTTGCCGGTAGTGTTGATCCAGTGGCGTGGCGGAGGCCCAGGCTGGAAGCCCTCGAAATTCTCCGACACGGGAATCAGCGGCATGACGCGCAAGCGCGTTTGACCGGTGAGTGTACCCACCGTTGCCTTGACGAGACCGGCTTGGCCCGGTCCGCCGGCCGGAGCGGTGAACTTGCCAGTGGCGTCGATGTCGCCCTTCAATCCCGCGAGTTCGAACTTCGCGCTTTTCTCTTCGCGAACGAAATTGGCCTTGGCGTCATAGAGCCGGACACGCAACTGAACGCTCTGGCCCGGCTTCATCGGAACGTCGCTCGGCGAAACGAGCACGAAAGCAGGCTCGCCGGGCACCGCCTTCGCCACGGCTCGCTTCGGCGTCGGCGTCACGTTCTTCTTCCCGAATGCGTAGAGGCCATCCTTGGTGACGAAGTAAACGACGCCATTGGCAATCGCGGGCGATGCCGTGATTTCGACAATGTCGTCCTTCGAGCCGAACTGGACCTTGCTCAGAACTTCGCACTCGGTGGCCGAAGGCTTCAGGATAAAGAAGGCGCCGTTCTCGGTTCCGACATAGAGTTTGCCATCGGCGAGCACGGGTGAACCCTTCTGCAGCGTGCCGAGGTTCTTCTTCCAAAGCTGCTTGCCGGTCGCCAGTTCATACGCGAAGACGTTGGCGCTGTTGTCGATCTGGTAGAAGCGGTCGCCATCGATGACGGGAGAGGAAAAGCCCATCTGCGGGCCGACCATCGCCCACTTCAACTGATCCTTCTTGATCTCGCCTTTCGAGCCGATATCGATCGCGCCGAGCAGGCCCATCTCGCTCGTGTCGAGGTTCTCTTCCGAATGGCTGACGATCACCTTGCCATCCGCCACGACAACACCGGTGTTGACGCCGCGCTTCGACATGAAGAACTTCCAGACGGGCTCGCCCGTGTTCAGTTTGATGGCGTGGATCGTACCGTCGCCGCCGCCCGCGATCAGCAGGCGCGTTCCGTTGTGGTCAACGACATTCATCGGAGAATAGGTCGTATCGAAGGGACGGCCGCCCGGGACGCTCACGTAAATACATTCGCCCGTGCGCTTGTCGAACGCCATGAAGCGGTGGCCGGCACGGGCGTGATCGCCCCAACTGGTGGTGATGCCGCTGACGATCACCGTGTCGCCTTCGATGATCGGCGATACCGTGCGTCCGCCGTGCGTGGTGACGATTCCGAAATCCTCGGAGAGCGAGCGCTCCCACAGGATCTTGCCCGTGGGGTCGAGCGCGGCGAGCACGCCGCCGACGCCGAACATGTAAACGTTGCCGGTCTCCGGATCACCGGCGGGCGAAGCCCACGCGATGCGGTGCGGCGGAACGTCGGAATGATAGACGTTGAATTTGCGCTCCCAGAGGAGCTTGCCCGTGTAGGCGTCGAAGCACATCAAGCGTTCCTGAAGGTCGATCTTCTGTTCGGGCGTCAGGGCATGATTCGACGGATTCAGAACGTAGAGTTTGCCGTTCATGATGATCGGCGTCGAACGGCCTCCGTACGGCGCCTTCCACAGGAAGTTCTCGCCATCGAGGGCCCACTTTGTGGGCAGGTTCTTCTCGGGTGAACGGCCATCGCGGTTCGGACCGCGGTAGTCGGTCCAGTCGGAGGCCCAGGCGGCAAACGAAAGCAGGCACAATCCGAGCTTTTTCATCGGGTCAAAGTCTCCATGGGGCGGGTCCTCACCATGATATCTTAGGCTGCCGTGGCGGCGGTTTGGTTACGCGGAGTGGCTCGAGCTCCGGGGAAAGCCGCCAAGGCAAAGTGCCGCAAGGGCTGCCTGGCTACTTCGCCCGGTCCAGGTGAACCCGCGCCACATCCCACATGTAGTGCCCGACCGGAAAATCCTTCGCCGCCTTCCGGATGTGCTCGAGCGCAAGCTTCTTGTCCCCGGCCGCCTCGTGAAACAGCCCGATGTACAGATGCGCATAGAAGAGTTGCACGTGCAGTTCCTTGCCCGCCGGACCGCCCGCGTTGGCAACCGAGAGCACCTTCTCGGGCGTCGATTCGGCACGGTACATCGCGTAGACCTCCATCATCGGCACGCGCTCATCCGACCGAATCGGAATGAGCCCCTTGCGCGCGGTGTCCACACCCTTCGTTCGCGCCACGCACAGGTAATGCCACACCGCATTCTCGACATCTTCGGGATTCACGGTCTTGTGGATTTCGAACTGCTTGCGGCACTCGTCGAACTTGCCCGCGTAGTAGAGCGAGATCCCGCGCTGCCAGTGATGCGGCTTCAACCGCGGCTCGAGCGCGATCGCCTTGTCGAAGTCCTTGATCGATTCCTCGATCTTGCCCTGCTTGAACGCTTCGCTTCCGCGATCGTTGTAGAACTTGTAGTCTTCGGCCAGCGCCAGAACGGCCGCTAAGAGGAGCAAAAGCGTGGTCTTCATGTATGGACCATAATAATGGTTCCAGACATGCTGATCATCGACACCCACGCCCACATCTACGCGAAAGACGAGAAGAAGTACCCAGTGATCGAGAAGCCCCTGCGTCCGCCTTCGGGCAAAGCCACTGTCGAGGACTTGCATGTGGCGGTGAAGGCCAACGGCGTTCGCGCCGTCTGCGCGATTCAAACGACCACGTTCTATCGCTTCGACAATCGCTACATTCTCGATTCCGCCGTGGCGCATCCGGACTGGATCGCGGGAGTTTGCACCCTCGATCCCGACAATCCCGAGAGCCTGAAAATGCTCGCCGAGTACGCGAAGAAGTTCCGGATTCGCGGCATGCGCAGCATTCCGGCGAAAGACGGACGGCTCGATCATCCGGGAGTACGGGCGCTGTGGAAGACGGCGCTCGACAACAACCTCGTGATCAACGTTCTCGTGGGACGAGAGAAGGCGCCGCAAGTCGACCGCATGCTCGCGGACTTTCCGAAACTCCGCGTCGTGCTCGACCATTGCATGAACATCAAGGCCGGGCCTGAACTCGTGCCGATCCTCGAAGACGTGCTGAAGCTTTCGAGGCGGAAGAATCTGCACGCCAAGCTCACGTTCATCCCCACGGGATCGATGAGCGGATATCCCTGCGCCGACATGCACGGGCCGTGCCTCAAGGTGATCGAAGCGTACGGACCCGAGCGATGCATCTGGGGCAGCGACTTTCCGAACGATCTGTGGACCCCGAAGGTCAGCTACGCCGAGCACCTGCGCATCTTCACCAAGGATCTGCCAGTGAAGGATTCGGCGCGCGAGCAGATTCTCGGCGCTACCGCGAAGCGGCTTTGGTTTCCGCAACTCGCCTGACGATCGCCTCGATCAAAGCATCGGTGGTGTGCGGATCGGCTTCCAATGCGGGCTCGATTCCGTGCTTGCGCAACGTTTCCGACGTCGCGGGTCCAATGGATGCCGCTCGTGACATGCGATCATGTCCGGCTGCCGCGAGAAAATTCTTGACCGTGGAAGAACTGGTGAATGTGATCCAATCGGCGGGACGCGAGAAGATTTCGTTCGCACGCTCCGCCGCGTCTTGCGGAACCTCGTTGCGATAAGCATCGACGATGTCGACTTTTGCTCCCAGCCTTCCCAACTCGATCGGGATGATGTCTCGCGCCACGGCGGCGCGCGGCAGCAGTACCCGCTGCCCGGCTATCGGGGTCGAAGCGAACGCGGAGACGAGCCCCTCGCCCACTGCCTGGGCGGGCGTCAGCGCGACGTTCAGATGCAGGCGCTCGATAGCAGTTCGCGTTGCTGGCCCGATGGCGCAGATGCGCGCGCGGAGCGAACGGAGATCGGCATGCGAACGGTCGAGGGCATCCACGAAGAAGCGCACCGCATTGACGCTCGTGAAAACAACCCAGTCGTAGTCCGCGAGGTTCCGGATCGCGCGTACCAGAGGCCCTGGATCGGCGGGCGGCAGAATGGAGATCACTGGGAACTCCACTGTCTCGGCGCCGGCCGCCCGCAGCTTCGCGGCGAACTCCTCGGCTTGGCCTTCGGCGCGAGTGATCACGATTCGTTGTCCGGAAAGCGGGAGGCGTTCGAACCAGTTCAACTTCTCGCGCAGCCGCACCACTTCCCCGATGATGACCGTTGCCGGCGGCTTCATTCGCGCGGTGGCGACGGCCGCGGCGAGATCGCGCAAAGGCGCCGCCACCGTTTGTTGTTCGGGCCGGGTGCCCCAACGAACAGCCACTGCTGGCGTCATCGGATCGCGTCCCGCGGCGATCAGCTTCTCCGAGATCTCGCCGATGACACTGAGTCCCATATAGACCACCAGGGTTTCCGACATGCCGACGCGGGTCCAATCGATCCGCGCGACATCGTGTCCGGTGACGAACGTGACGGCCGAGGTGTGATCGCGATGGGTGAGCGGAATTCCCGAATACGCGGCGATACCGAGCGGAGCGGTGACGCCCGGCACGACTTCGAAGTCGATGCGGGCATCGGCCAATGCCTCGGCTTCTTCTCCACCGCGGCCGAAGATGAAGGGATCACCACCCTTGAGCCGCACCACTACCTTGCCCGCCCGAGCCCGTTCGATCATCATCGCCGCGATTTCGGCTTGCGAGTATGTGTGGGCCGACTTCTTTTTCCCCACATAAACGCGTTCCACGCCGGGCCGCGCATGGTCGAGCAACGCCTCGTTGGCCAAATGATCGAACAGGATCGAGTCCGCGCGTTCGATCGCCGCACGCCCCTTGAGCGTCAGCAGTCCCGGATCACCGGGGCCAGCGCCCACGAGATACACCAGCGTCATCCGTACACCAACTTCAGAATCTCCGCACCGCCGGTGGCGAGCAACTCGTGCGCGAGCGCGGCACCGCCGGAAGCTGCGTTTGCCGCCGTAATAGAAGACTCTCGATGAATCAGCGTGCGGCCATCGGGAGAAACGATCATCGCCTCCACCCGCAGTTCACCGTTTCCATCGAACCGCGCATGGGCACCCAGCGGCACCTGGCATCCGCCTCCGAGTTCGTTCAACACCGCGCGCTCCGCCGTCACCGCGGCGCGAGTTTCCGCGTGGTCGAGTTTGGCGCAGATCGCGAGCGCTTCATCACCGGGTTCCGATCTCGTCTCGACCGCCAGCGCGCCTTGGCCTACCGCCGGACAGAACTGCGAGGGCTCGAGGGTCTCGGCGATCCGCGACTCCCATCCAAGCCGCTTCAATCCCGCCGCGGCGAGCATGATCGCGTCATACTGCCCTTCGTCGAGCTTGCGGAGCCGTGTGTCCAGATTCCCACGAATATCCTCGACCACGAGATCGGGCCGCCGGTGCCGCAACAGCGCGGCGCGCCGCAGCGAACTCGTACCCACGCGCGCGCCATGCTCGATCGAGTCGAGCGGCGCGCCGACCATGGCATCGCGCGGGTCGGCACGCTCGGGAACCGCGGCTAGCGCGAGCCCTTCCGGAATCGACGTCGGCATGTCCTTCAGGCTGTGCACGGCGAGATCGATGCGGCGATCGAGCAGCGCGTCCTCGAGTTCCTTGGTGAACAGTCCCTTGCCGCCCGCTTTCGACAAGGCGACATCGGTGATCTTGTCGCCGGTGGTCTTGATGATCTCGATCCGGGTTTCGACGCCGAGTTCGCTGAGCCGCGCGGCGATCCAGCGGGATTGCCACAGGGCCAGTTGCGAACCCCGTGATCCGATAATGAGCATTCGTTCTTATTCTCCGAGCCGGAACATCCGGCGGATGGCTTCAATGGCGGAAGGGCCCTCGGGCTCGTTCACCACGCGGCGGATCTCCGAGATCGGCCCGTGCGCCACCTTGTTGATGATGCCGCGCGTGAGCGCTTCGATCGCTTCTTCCTGCTGCGGCGTCAGCGGGCCCAACTTGCCGCGCACGCGCTCGATCTCGGCCGCGCGTACTCCTTCCAACTGCTGCTGCAGCGCGACGATCGTCGGCGTCAACTCACGGGCCCGCAGGCGCGTGATCATCCGCTCCACCTCGTCGTCCACGATGCGCTCGGCCGCGACCGCCTCTTCCTGGCGTCCGCGCCGGTTCTCTTCGACCGCCTTCTGCAAGTCGTCGATATCGTAGAGGAACACGTTGTCGAGTTCGTTCACCGACGGCTCGATATTGCGAGGCACCGCGATGTCGATCAGGAACATCGGCCGGTTCCGCCGCGCGCCGATGACTCGCTTCATGTCTTCCTTGTGCAGGATGTAGTGTGGCGCGCCGCTCGAAGCGATTAGGACGTCCACTTCCGGCAGCGCATTGACGAAGGTCGTGTAGTCGACCACGCGCCCGTGGAAGATCTCCGCCATCTGCTGCGCCCGCTGTGGCGAGCGGTTCGTCACCAGGATCTCGGAAACGCCGGAGCGCTGAAGATGCCGAGCCGCGAGTTCCGACATCTTGCCCGCGCCCACGAGAATCGCGCGCTTGCCCTTCAACGATCCGAAGATCTGCCGCGCCAACTCCACCGCCGCGTAGCTCACCGAAACCGCACTCTGCCCGATCTCGGTCTCGGTCCGCACACGCTTGGCGACGCTGAACGCGCGGGTCAGCACGGACTCGAGATATCCGTTCACCGCGCCCGATTGCTTCGCCGTGTCGTAGGCGGCCTTCAACTGTCCGAGGATCTGCGGCTCGCCCACCACCATGGAGTCCAGACTCGCCGCCACGCGAAACAGATGCTTGATGGCCGCGCGATCGGAGTGATGATAGAGAAACTGGCGGACCCACTGCCGGTCCACCTGCTGAGCGCGAGCGAGAAAGTCGGCCACCGAATCGAGCGGATCGCACGAATCCTCGGCCGTCACGGCGATCTCGACCCGATTGCACGTCGACAGAATCATCGTCTCCTGCAAGCCCGGTTGCGCGCGAAGCTCGGCGAGAAAGTCCGGAAGCCGCTTCTGATCGAAGGCGAACTTCTCCCGGACCTCGACGGGGGCCGTCGTGTGATTGATACCCGTGATCGAGAGCTTCATCGCAGCAGGGCGGGCCTCAACCCCGCGTGCGCCGCCCAGGTGAGAGCGGAGAATCCGAGCACGGCCAGCGACATCAACGCCGCCTTGCGTCCGCGCCACCCTGCCGAAGTCCGCAGGAACACCATCAGCAGGCACATCGCCCAGGTGAAGAGCGAAATCGCGATCTTCGCGTCAGCGATCCATCTCGTGCCGGACTCGATGAACGCCCACGTGCTGCCCGCGATCGTGGCGAGCGTCAGCAGAGCGAATCCGAGGCCCATGCTGCGATTGATCAGATCATCGAGCGTACCGAGCGGCGGCAGCTTCGAGAACATGCTCGATGTCTGCTTCGATTTCAACCGGCGCTCCTGCACCAGATAGAAGAACGATGCGAGCGCGGTGACGAGCAATGCCGCGTAACCCACCATGACGAACAGCACGTGCACGAGAAGCCACGCGCCGCGCACGCTCTGGTTCGCCCACGATGTAACCGGAACTTCCATCGACCCGAGCAACGCTGCCAGAAATACCAGCGGGAACAGGAAGACTCCGAGCGGCGCGAACTGATAACGCCAGTGAATGAACAGGAAAAACACCGCTACTTGAAATCCGCACAGCGAAATCGACTGGAAGAAATTGTCGGTCGGCAGGTGTCCGAGGTGGGCCCACGTTTCAACGAGCGAAACGCCATGCAAGATCGTACCGACACTGAAAGCACTCAGCGCGAAGTTGAAGAAGACCGGCTCGCGGCGCAACACGGTGGCCACCGCGTGCAGCAGGCCACAGGCGTAGAGCGCCACCGCGACGCGCAGCCAGAACACGCTCATGTCAGCCATTCCGGCGCCCTACTTCCCCGCCCCCGGCTGCAGCGAAAAATCCCAGATCTGCGAATTGCCCTTGCCGTCAGTGAGTTCGATGATCGCGTATTCGCCCGGTTCGAGCGGCTTCTGCGGCCAGAGCTTGTAGAGCCCCTCGCCCACCTGATGCTTGAACGTGGGCATCTCGTCGTGTTCCTGAATCAGCTCCTTCGTTACCGGCACCATCGTCCACTTTTCGACGATCCGGTTGTGCGCCTTCGACAGCGAGCAGCGTGCGATGAGAAAACGTTCTTCCTTGTTGAGCCGGAAGTAAAACTCGGGCCGCGAAACGGTCACCACGAACGCGGACTTCATGCCATCGATCTCGAGGGTCGCCTTGCCGGTCACCACCGGGATCGGCGACATAGCCTTGAGGATCGAGCGCCGCTTGTTGGTCGTCACCTTCGACTCGGCCTGCTTCAACGGCGTGGGTTTGCCCTCCTGGATCCAATATGGACCCGTCTCCGCAGGCACACTCGCCACTTCCTTCTCCATCTCACGCTCGGCCTTGCGCTCGGCGCGTTCGGCTTCACGCGTCGCCTTGACCTCGGCTTCGCGCTCGGCGATCAGCTTCCCGGTCTTCTTCAGATCCACGAGATCGAGGGGGATCTCTTCCCAATCCCCGCGTTCCACGCTGTAGAATCGCACTCGGTCGGACTTCACCTCGTACTCACGCACCAGATGATAGGTGCCGTCGGTGAGATACAGCCGGACGTTGGCGGCGAGAAGAGCCGCGCAAGTCAGCATGACCGCGAAAGCGCGCGCAATTAGGCGCATACAGCGAAGAATCTCCAATGAACCCAGTCTACAATAGTGGGGCATGAGAGCTTGGCAAATCAGTGGGAACTTCTCGATCGATGGACTCGCCTGCCACGGCTACGCCGATCCCAAGCCCGGACCTGGCCAAGTCGCGATCCGCGTGCGCGCGGTCTCGCTCAACTTTCGCGACCTTCTCGTGATCCGTGGCCTCTATTCGAAAAAGGTTCCGAACCCGTTGACTGTCTGTTCCGATTGCGCGGGTGAAGTGGCCGCGATTGGGGAGGGCGTCACCCGGGTAAAGCCCGGTGATCGCGTCTGCGGAATTTTCATGCCGGCCTGGATCGACGGTGACATCGACGAGTCGAAGGCGCGGTCGGCTCTCGGAGCGTTCGCGCAGGGCGTGCTCTCCACCACTGCGATCTTCGCCGAATCCGCGGTCGTGCCCACTCCCGCGCACCTCTCCGATGTCGAGGCCGCGACTCTTCCCTGCGCAGGAGTCACCGCCTGGAACGCGCTCGTGTCGCACGGCGGACTCCGCATGGGCGAAACCGTGCTCGTGCAAGGAACCGGCGGCGTCTCGGTCTTCGCGCTCAAGTTCGCCAAGGCCCTCGGTGCTCGCGTGATCGCGACTTCGTCGAGCGATGCCAAGATCGCGCGCCTGCGGGAACTCGGAGCTGACGACACCATCAACTATGTGGCAACGCCCGATTGGGAAGAATCCGCGCGAAAGCTGTCCGGCGGACGCGGCGTGGACCACGTGATCGAAATCGGCGGCGCGGCGACATTCAACAAGAGCGTGCGCGCGGTCAGGATGGGTGGCCGGATCTCGGTGATCGGCAATCGCGCGGACGGCGCTGCCGAGGCTCCGAACCTCACCGCGGTTCTGATGAAGGGCGTCTGCGTGCAGGGAATCTTCGTGGGGTCGCGCGCGATGTTCGAGGACATGAACCGCACGATCGCAAGTTCCGGTTTGCAACCCGTTGTCGATCGCGTGTTCCCGTTCGATGCCGCGGCGAATGCCTTCCGCTATTTCGAGACGGGATCGCATTTCGGAAAGGTCGTGATCACCGGGGAATGACGTGAAACTCAGCCGCCGGTCCGCGATCGCCGCGCTTTCGGGTACCCTGCTCGCTCAGTCGCGAGGTCCGATCGAGCCTCGCAAGAAGCAGGCACCGAAGCCCGAGCCACCTACGGGCGTGGTGCTGCGGGTCACATCGAGCCAAGTGGTCATTCCGGTGAGCGTCACGGGAAGGAATGGGCAGCCGATCGAGGATCTGTCGGTGGCGGACTTCCGGCTGCGCGAAGAAGGTACCGGTCAAACGATCACCCAATGCGCCAAGGCGTTTGGCCCCGTGCGTACGATCATCGTGTTCGACCAAAGCGAGAGCATGAAGCGTTCGATCGCCGCCGCGTATGAGGGCGTCAATGCCTACGTGAGCCGGAAGGGGCCCGACGACACGATCTCGGTCATCACCGTTCGCGACAACGCTGGAGTCGAAGTGCAACCGACCAAGGATGGCGACGAGGCGATGCGCGACCTGGGTCTCGCCTCCGCGATCGGCGGAACAGCACTCTTCGACGGCGTCTATCTCGGGCTCACGCAGTTGATGAAGGCGAAAGACACACGCAAGGCGCTGTTGATCATCTCCGACGGCGGCGACAACTCGAGCAGCTACACGGCCAAGGAACTGCTCGATCTCGCGATTGAAGCGGGCGCGCTGGTCTTCTCGGTGGCCGTGGGAGTGCCGTTTCCGATCAGCGACGAGACGTTCGGACAAGACGTGATGCGGATTCTCGCCGAGCAGACTGGCGGCAGATTCTTCATCGCGAAGAAGAATCCCGCGATCGCGGAGTCCGTCAAGAAGATCGAGCCCGGACTCTACTACAACCTCTTCTATTCGCCAACGGGTGTCAACGCCGACGGCCGGATGCACAAGATCGACGTGCAAGTGACGAGCAAGAAGTACAGCGGACTCCGCGTGAGCTGGCGCCGCCAGTATCGCGCCGCGACCCCTTGATCCGTGTTGGGCGATCTGATTCGATACGCCGCCGCGCGAATGCGCTATCGCGGCGAGCAGAACCGCCGCTTTCTCGCGGGTGGCCTCGGAATCGAGGAGCGATCGCGGCGCCTGCACCGCTACTGGTCGCTCCATCACAACGCGAGCCGGCTGGCGCAGGTCGAGTGGATGCGCACCGTTCCCGCCGGATCTTCGCTCACCATCATCGGCGCGGGCCGGCTTCAAGATGCGGCGTGGACCGAACTCTCCGCGCACTTCGGTGCGATCACGTTGGCCGATGCCGATCCTCTCGCCGCGCACCATTGGCGCCGTGCAACGAACGGCCGAGGTGAAATTCGTTTCGACATCCGTGACGTGACGGGCGTGGCCGAGCGCTGGCGCGAACGCGTGGCCCGCGGCCTTCCGCGCCAGGATTGGGACGCGGCGCTCGCATGGGTCCGGCAAGCGCACCTTGGCGAATCATCACCGCCCCGAATCGAAACGGATGCCGTGATCTCGCTCAATCTGCTCGGGCAGATTCCTCTTTGGTGGCAGGATGCAGTGGAAGAGTCGCTTCAAAAACGGTTCGGCCGCAAAAGAACCCATGCCGGACTCGACGACTGGCTCGCGGCGCTCGAATCCTCCGCGGGCTGGATCGTCGAAGAGCATCTCCGCTCCCTCACTGCGGCGCGTCACGTGCTCGTCCTCACCGATGTCGAGTACCTGCACTATCGCGGCTGCCCACGCTATTCGGTATCGAAGTACTCCGAGCCGCCTGCCCAATGGATCGATGGGAAGTGGGTCTCCGGAATCGCGGGCTTCAGTTGCGAGGTGGAGCCAGCGCTCTACACCTTTCGCCCGGATCTCGACGAGGACTGGACTCGCGTCATCCCGTCGCATCGCTTGGCCGCGCGTGATCATTGGCTGTGGCATCTGTCTCCGTTGGGGACCGAGTCCCAGCCGGAAGGACTGTTGCACCGGGTCGGTGGGTATCGTCTGGAGCTTCTCTCGTCACGCGAACCCGTCGCCTCCGAACCATAGCGTGCATTCACGTGGGTCAATGGCTCAAAACAATGAAGCCCTTCCGGACTCTATCCGGGAACCCAGCTACGAGGCAGTTCTGAACTTCGTACGCGACGCCGATGGCGGCCTCTCTGGTTTTGATCAGAGGGCTGCGGATGTGCATCGTCGCACATTCTCGCATTGATCCCCTTCGAATTCCGGGTGCTTTGGGAGTGAGCCCGAAGTGGTGTTTTACTAAGCTCTCACCATCCGGCCCTCCAACCTCAAAGCGCCAGCTCATGGAAACTCTCCGCCATTCGAGTTTGGCTTCTGGAAGTTGATCATCAGGCCGAGCGTGAGCCCGGTCGTCTTCAGATAGTTGATGCACTGCGCCAGGCGATCGTTGGCCAAGGTCGAGACGCACCTAATGACCTGAACCGGCCCATATAGCGCCATCACTTCGCGACGAACACGAACAAGCGCGTGGGTGCATCCTCCGGCAACAAGTACAGCCGGCCACCCCGAAGCGCCATGCCCTCGTGCGTGTAGGTGACCTTGCGATCGGTGACGCCCGCCGTCACCCGGCGCTTCAACGCCATCTCTGGAAGCGCGATCCACTCGATCGCACCCTCCGTTTTCGACGCGTTCCCCGAGGCCAACAGCAACTGGCTCGCGAACTTCAAATCCTGCCACTCGGTCGTAAACGGATTCGGCCGGCGCTCCAATTCCTTGCCCGCCTTCGACCAGCGATAGACAGTCCGGCTTCCCCAACTGCCACCCACCAGTTCGCCCTTCGACGCTGCGATGCAACCGATATGGTCCGCCACCTCAAAGCGAGACCGAAGCTTCAGCGACTTCTTGTCACGGCGCTCGACCCACGACGGACCACCGCGATGGTACTCGGCCACCGGCATCCAGATCGAGTCGCCATCGAGCGCGATGCCGCCCGGATGAATTCGCCTTCCGTCCTGGACCTCCACCTGCGACACCACTCGGCCGGTCCGGAGTTCGAGCCGCGTGAGATAGCCTTTGCCCGCCGGCGCATCGACCGACGAGATCCACAGCGAGTCACCCTCGACGTCAATACCCTGCACATGATGCAAGTCCGCCGCGATCGCAATCGTCGACTCGAGCCGCCAGTTCGCCTCGAGAGATTCGACCGGCTGAGCAGCGGCGAGCCGCGCGAGTAGGAGCGCACCGATCCAAAGCACGATGCCCATTGTCGCAAAGTGATATACTCGACGCGGATCACGAACCATGAAAACCCGTGCGCTCATCCTTTCTGTCTCGGCTTCGCTCGCATTCGGAGACATCGCCATGCCGGAACCGGCAAAGATCCAAGTGGACTATGCCAAACACATCGTGCCGATTCTCAGCGCGAAGTGCTACTCGTGCCATGGATCGAAGCAGCAGCAGGCCGGCTTGCGCCTCGACAAGCGCCAGAACGCGCTCCGCGGCGGCGATTACGGAGTGGTGATCGTGCAAGGCAAGAGCGCCGAGAGCAAGCTGATCAAGAAGCTGCTCAACGGCGACGGCGGGATGCAGATGCCGCCCACCGGCCCGATGGAGAAGGACGAGATCGCGATTCTGCGCGCCTGGATCGACCAGGGCGCAGATTTCGGTCAGGTCGAGATCAAGGAAGAGCAGCCGAAGCCAGTCGATCCAACGGTGCGCGCGCTGATCTCTTCGGTCCGGTCGAACAGCGACAAAGAAGTTGCGAAAGCGCTACGCGCCGATCGCGCACTCGCCAAAGGTGTCGATGCGGGCGGATCGACGCCTCTGCATCATGCCGCCGGCTTTGGCACGCTCGCCTCGATCAAGGCATTGCTCGACGCGGGCGCCGGGATCGACGCGAAGAATCGCTTTGGGCAGACTCCCTTGCACTGGGCGTTTTCCGATGCCGCGAAGGTTGCGCTGTTGCTTGACAAGGGTGCCGCCATCGAAGCCAAGACCAACGACGGACGCACGGCTCTCTACCTCGCCGCGTCGCAGCGCAATACGGACGCGGTCCTGAAGCTGCTGCTCGACCGCGGCGCCGATCCCAACGCGGCCACAACGAACGGGCGCACGCCACTGATGGCCGCGGCCACTGGCGGCGTGGTTTCGTACATGAAGATGCTGATGGCCAAAGGCGCGAAAGTCAACGCAATCAACGGATCAGGCATGACCGCGTTGATGGACGCCGCTTCGAGCCGCAACCCGGAAGCCGCAAGGCTGCTGATCGAAGCGGGCGCCGATGTCAATGCGCACACCAAGAAAAAGCAGACCGCGCTCCAGATGGCCTCGATGTACGGCACCGAAGAGACCGTCAAGATGCTGCTCGACAAGGGCGCTGACGTGAACATTCGTGACGATCGCGGATACTCGCCGCTGATGTACGCCGCCTACGCCGAGGTCACTCCGGCGGGCGTCACACGGATGCTGCTCGACAAGGGCGCCGATCCGGGTGTGGTGGGCGAGGGTGAGACGCCGAAGATGCTCGCGGCCAAGCGCGGCGATACAGAGGTCGCGCGGATTCTCGGAGTACCCGAGGCCGACCGTCTGAAGGGCGGTGTCGCGCATTCGAAGATGACCGGCAATCGCAATCCCGCCGAAGCGGTGTCGAAAGCGGTCGAGGTGCTGGCCAAGCAGAGCACTCGATTCATCAAGACCGCGGGATGCAACTCCTGTCACAACCAGAATCTTGCGGCGGCGGCAGCGGGCCTTGCGCGCGAACGCGGACTCGCCGCGGTGACGATCGCCGAGCTTCCGCTCGAATTCGTGGAACGCTCGCCTGAACGCGCCATGGACATGTCGATCGGGGCTGCCGTGAACAGCCTGGGCTACGAGTCGCTCGAATTTGCCGCGAATCGCCGGCCCGCCGACGAATACACCGATTCGGTTGCTCACCTCGTCAAGGCAATGCAGACACCCGCCGGATCGTGGCAGACCACTGGCGTGCGGCCTCCGCTCACTTCCGACGATTTCATCACGACGGCGATGGCTGTGAACCTGCTGAAGCATTATGGACCCTCGACCGAAAAGGCCGATACCGCGAAGCGTCTGGCGCGCGCGGCCTCGTGGCTCGAATCGGCCAGCGCGGGAACGACGCAGGAGCGCGCGTTCCGACTGCTCGGCATCGGTTGGACCAAGGACAATTCCACGGCGATCGGCGGCGCGGTCAAGGCGCTCGTCGAAACACAACGCACCGATGGCGGATGGCCGCAGCTTCCCGCGATGGGTAGCGACGCCTACGCAACCGGACAGGCACTCTACGCTCTGCACGTGGCTGGAAAGATGCCGGTCAGCGACCCCGTGTTCAAGAAGGGCGTCGAATACCTGCTGAAGTCGCAGGCAGCAGACGGATCCTGGCACGTGAAGACGCGCTCGCTATGGGTGCAACCCTATTTCGAGAGCGGCTTCCCCTACGGGCACGATCAGTGGATTTCGGCGGCCGGAACGAGCTGGGCGGCGATGGCGCTTTCGCTGACGGCGGAGCGCCCGAAACTCAGCCGCCGGTGATGTTACCGTAAAAACAGTGGAACCCGCGACCACATCCATATTCCCGCGGCCCGAGATCCTTCCGGTTCATCCAAATCTGTCAGACGAAATCAACCGGAACATCGTCAAGTCCGAGATCGAAGGTGGAGTTCACCTGAGCGATGTCGGGCCGGGAGAGGTGCTCGCGATTCAGACCCGGAATCACGACTATCGCTTGGTGCACTTGGGTGACGGCGCGGCTCTGCTTTCCGGACATCCGCGATTCTGCCCCAGCCCGACACCGGTGCGGATCCATGGTTCCACTTGGGGCGGATCGATGATTCGGGACAAGTACTTGGGGCGCGGCATGCGGCTCGAATTCGGACACCCGGAGTTCCGAGTGGTGATCACGTCGCCGATCGTCGATATCCGTTCGGTGCGCGAGTAGCGTTCGCTTATATAATGCGCCTATGTGGCGCTTTCGATTGTTGGCTCTCACGTGGACAGCGTGGGCGGCGGATGTGCCGGAGTTCGAACGCTCGGCACGGCCCGTGCTCGAGCGGAATTGCGCCAAGTGTCACACGGGCGCCGCGCCACAGGGCGGGCTCGATGTGATGAGCCGCGCGGCGTTGATCAAAGGCGGCAAGTCCGGCGCCGCGGTCATACCGAAAGACGCGGCGAAGAGCCTGTTGATGACCAAGGTCGAGAACGGCCTGATGCCGCCGGGCGGGCGATTGAGTAGGGAAGAGATCGCGGCGTTACGCTCGTGGATCGAGGCGGGCGCGCCAGCGCGCGATGCGGAGGGCCGGCACTGGGCGTTCGTACCGCCCGCGAAGCCGGCCGCACCGAAGGTCCGCTCCGCGGCTCGCGTGCGGACTCCGGTGGACGCGTTCGTGCTCGCCGCGCTCGAGAAGAAGGGGCTCTCGTTCAATCCCGACGCCGATCGCGCCGTGCTCGCACGCCGCCTCAGTTACGATCTCACCGGACTCCCGCCCGCGCCCGAGGAAGTGAAAGCATTCTCCGATGACCAGGCACCCGATGCGTACGACAAACTCGTTGAGAAGCTGCTCGCAAGTTCGCACTACGGTGAGCGCTGGGGCCGTCATTGGCTTGATGCGGCCGGCTATGCGGATTCCGAAGGCGTGCTCGCGGCCGACGTCATCCGCCCGAACGCGTGGCGTTATCGCGATTACGTGATCAAAGCCTTCAATAAGGACAAGCCCTTCGACCGGTTCCTGCGCGAGCAGATCGCGGGCGACGAGATCTCGGAGTACCGTAAGCACGACACGCTTCCGCCGGACGTTGTGGAGCAACTTGAGGCCACCGGATTCCTGCGCACCGCGGTCGACGCGACGCGCGAGGACTTCCTCCCACCCGACTTCGCCGAGTACACCTGG
This sequence comes from uncultured Acidobacteriota bacterium, assembly GCA_902825945.1. Taxonomy (GTDB): domain Bacteria; phylum Acidobacteriota; class Terriglobia; order Bryobacterales; family Bryobacteraceae; genus SYLY01. The sequence continues at coordinate 85,129 of CADECY010000003.1, read as the reverse complement.
CGCACCTACTTCGACACCCAGCAGATTTTCGCTTCGTCGCTGCTTGGACTGAGCATGCATTGCGCGCGATGCCACGATCACAAGTACGAGCCGCTCACGCAGAAAGACTACTACGGACTCGCGGCCTTCTTCGCGGGCGCCATCCGGCCCACGGGCAAAGTAATCCCGAGCCAGAAGCGCATCATCATCGAAGCAACCAAGGCACAACAGGCCCATGCCGAAGCGGTGAACAAGCCGCTCGACGACATTCTGAAAGCCCTGCGCGACCTTCGCGCCGCGCGTGTCAAACAGTTCCGCGCGTTGCACGCCAAAGGTGACAAAGCAACCGAAGTGGAACTGCGGGAAGGCTCCCCGGAATTCGCGGCGGCGATCGAAAAACTCGACCGCGAGATCGAGGCCGAGCAAACCCGGCGCGTAGACCTGCCCACCATCCGCGCGATGTACGACTTCGACGCCGCGCCGGCGCCAATGCCGCTCCTGCTGCGTGGAGATCCTACCAAGCCGGGCGATCCGGTGGAGCCTCGCGTTCCCGAATTCCTCGGTTTGCCCGCGCACGTGTCGAAGCCCGCACCGGAAGCCTGGACATCGGGCCGCCGGACGGCGCTGGCCAACTGGCTCACCGATCCGAAGAATCCGCTGGTGGCGCGCGTCATGGTGAATCGCATTTGGGCCGGGCACTTCGGCTCCGGAATCGTCGCGGCGCTCGACAACTTCGGCAAGTCCGGCCCGATGCCGTCCCATCCGGAACTGCTCGACTGGCTCGCGGTCGAGTTCGTCGAGCGCGGCTGGAGCATCAAGGAACTGCACCGGGTGATCGTCAAGTCCACCGCCTACAGGCAATCCTCCGCGTCGCGCGCCGATGGGATTCGCCTCGACGCGGACAACACGCTCCTGTGGCGCATGCAGCCCCGGCGGCTGGAAGCGGAAACCGTGCGCGACGCGATTCTCGCCGTGAGCGGTTCGCTTGATCCGAAGATGTTCGGCGCGCCAGTGAACACGCAGACCAAGCCGACGGGCGAAGTATCGCCGGCCGGAGAGGACTGTAAGGGGCGGCGATCGATCTATCAAATTGTGCGGCGATCGGCGCCGCAAAGTCTGTTGAACGCCTTCGACGCGCCGGTAATGGAGATCAATTGCACGCGCCGCGTCACCTCGGCATCGGCCGCGCAAGCACTCGCGATGATGAACAGTGATCTTGCGGCATCGAGCGCCGGACACTTCGCGAACCGTCTGCTGAAGGAGAGTCCGGAGGGTGACTCGCAAGCCGTGCGGCGCGCCTTCGAACTGGCATTCGCGCGCCAGCCCACCGCACGCGAAAGCGATGAGATGCTGACCTTCCTGAAGACGCAGGGAAGGCACTATCCGTATCTCGATGGCGTCGCGCTGAAATGGCAAGCGTACGCCGATCTCGGCCAGGCGCTGATGGCTTCGAACGAATTCGTCTACATTGACTGAGGGACCATGCATATCCGGGAATTGTTTTCGCGCCGCGACTTCTTGACGCGCATGTCGGCCGGGATCGGCGGCATCGCAGCCGGGTCGATGCTCGCCTCCGATGGCCGGTTCGACGTTACTCCGAAGGCGCCGCACTTCGAGCCGAAAGCCAAGCGCGTGATCTTCCTGTTCCAGAACGGCGGGCCGAGTCAGGTGGATCTGTTCGACCCGAAACCCGAACTGATCAAGCGCAACGGACAAAAGCCCGGCGAGGGCTACATCAACACAGTCGACATCAAGAAGACCGGCAACTGGCTCGGCAGCCCGTTCCAATTCAAGCCACACGGACAATCGGGCATCGTGCTGTCGGAGGTACTCCCAGGCCTCGCCCGGCATGCCGACCGCATCGCCGTGGTCCGTTCGATGGTCACGACACACTCGAATCACGAACAGGCGATCTGGAATTTCAACACCGGCTCGATTCAACCGGGCCGCCCTTCGCTCGGATCTTGGGTGACCTACGGGCTCGGATCGGAGAATCAGAATCTACCCGCCTTCGTCGCGATCATGAATCCGAAAGGGTTGCCCGTCGATGGCGTGCGAAATTTCTCGAACGGCTGGATGGCGCCGGTATTCAATGGATTCCCCGTGCGCGCGGAAGGAACGCCGGTGATCAACCTGAAGCCGCAAGGCTCGGATGCCGCGGCCGCGGGCCGGCTCGAGTTGATCCAGAAGCTGAACCGCGCGCATCTCGATTCGCGTCCGGGCCGGCTCGACCTCGAAGCACGCATCCAGAGCTACGAACTCGCCGCGCGCATGCAGGTGACGGCCAGTGACGCGATGGACCTTTCGAGAGAGCCCCGCGCGATGCACGATCTTTATCAGACCGAAGATGCTGAAGCAGGAATCCACGGACGTCAATTGCTGCTGGCACGCCGGCTGATCGAACGCGGCGTTCGATTCGTGCAGGTGCTACACAACGGCCAACCGTGGGACACCCATCAGGCCAACGAATCGGGCCATCGCAAGATCGCCAAGCAGACCGACGGGCCAACCGCCGCGTTGCTGACCGATCTCGACCAGCGCGGGCTATTGAAGGATACGCTCGTGATCTGGTCCGGTGAATTCGGGCGCACGCCGATGACGGAAGGCAAGGATGGGCGCGATCATCACAAGTTCTCGTTCAGCCTTTGGCTCGCGGGCGCTGGTGTGCGCCCCGGCGTGACGCACGGCGCGACCGACGATTTCGGATACCATTCGGTGGACAAGATCGTCACCGTGCCGGACTTCCACGCGACCGTGCTTCACCTCCTCGGGCTCGACTCCGAGAAGCTCACCTATCGTCACGGCACGCGCGACGAAAAGCTCACCGACATTCATCCGTCGAAGATCGTGCCGGAGATTCTCGCGTCATGAGCAAGCGGATCCTGATCGTAACGGGCGACGCGGGCGAAGGCTACGAAGCCTGGTACGCGTTCCATCGGTTCCAGGAAGAGGGCATGCTGCCGGTAGTCGCCTCGACGGCCGCGCGCCGGCTGCACATGGTGTTGCACGATTTCGAGCCCGGCTGGGATACCTACATCGAGAAGCCCGGCTACGGCATCAGCGCGACCTTGTCTTTCGACCAAGTGGACGCGGGCAGCTTCGACGCGATCCTAATCATTGGCGGGCGCGCCCCGGAATATCTGCGCCACACCGCGCGCCTGATCGCGATCGTGAAGGAGATGGCCGGAACCGGAAAGCACGTCTTTTCGATCTGCCATGGGATCCAGGTTCTCATAGCGGCGGGACTGGTCAAGAATCGAACCGTCACCTGCTACGAGCACATCCGCTCAGAGGTCGAGATCGCGGGTGGATCTTGGGATGGCCGGCAGGCGGTGCGCGATCAGCGGATGGTGACAGCACAAACGTGGGAATCGCACCCGGACTTCTATCGCGAAGTCTTCCGCTGTCTGCGCGAGAACTGAGCCGGACATTTTGTCCGGATTTCGCGGCTTGACCGGACAAAGTGTCCGGTTGGCGCGATCGTCGCGGAGCGCAAGTTCAGGCGTTTGCAGTATGGCAGTCTGCGTGCATTCCCTGATGCAAGGGAACATGAGCCGCAACACCGCCGAACTGCAAACCATCCGCTTTGATCACGTCATCACTGCTATCCGGAACCATGACTTCGACACAGCCCGTTCACTCCTCACGCGCCTAGAAGCCGAGTTTCCACTGGACGAAGATGTGTTCATGTGGAAAGCGGGCGTTGCCCTCACACCCTCTGACGCCGTCTCGGCACTCGAACGGGTGTTGGCTCTGAATCCGAAGAATGACCGCGCGCTGCGCACGCTGACGATGGTGCGGGTTTACGGATACGAGGCGGCGGCGGAGAGCCTGAGCATGATGGGCCCGCTGCTTTGCTGCAAGGTATGTGCCCTGAAGCACGCCAAACCCTTCCAGACATGCAGTGCTTGCGGATCGCTGTCCGATATCAGCAATCTGAACGGAATGCTGAACAACCGGCGTGTGATTCCCCGGTTCCTGCGGCAGGTGGTGGAGGATCTGGAAAAGCGCCGCAGCCCCGACGCGGCCTTCGCGGCAGGCATTGGCCGGCTGAATCTCGGCCAGATGCCGGAGGCGATCGCGCAGTTCGACCACAGTCATGAGAAGTGGCCCCTGGAGGCACGGTTCCGGATCTGGCGGGAGCAACTCGATCTCTGCCGTGTTGTCCTGGCGGTCGACTCGAGCAGAGTCGTGCTGGACGCGGTGGGGTCGGTGCTCGGGCGCGCGGGATACACGGTGCGTACCGCCCTGAGTGGCGAAGAGGCGCTGCGGATCGTGGAGGGCGTGACCCCGGAGGTGGTCCTTTACGAGAACCGCATCGAGGGCGCGGCTGATACCCGGCGGGCAATCCGGCGTCTGCCGGGTTGCAATCGAGTTCCCTTCGTCGTGATGTCGTCGAGTATCATCAGCAGAACGCGGGCTCGGCTGGGCGGAGCGGCTGGAGTGGTCGAAAAGCCGTTCAACGCCTCGGCGTTGCGCGAGGCCCTGGCCCGCGTGATCAATCTCGATGTCCAGCCTCCCCCGCGGGGCTGGCTCAGGGTCCGTCCGGAACCGAAGGAAGTCAATCCGTCAGATACTGCAGATCGTGCAGCCGCTGGTAGATCCCGCCCTCGCTGATCAGTTCCTGGTGAGTGCCGGTTTCACGAATCCGGCCGCCCTCCACGACGGCAATCCGGCCGGCGCGGCGAATCGTCGAGAGGCGGTGCGCGATCACGAAAGCCGTGCGGCCCGCCATCAGCGTTCCGAGCGCGCGCTGTACCAGCATCTCCGATTCGGTGTCGAGATGCGACGTGGCCTCGTCGAGAATCAGGATGGGAGCGTTCTTGAGCAGCGCCCGCGCGATCGCGATTCGCTGCCGCTGACCTCCGCTGAGGCGGGTGCCTCGCTCACCGATGATCGTGTCATAGCCTTGCGGAAGTTGCCGGATGAACTCGTCGGCGAGAGCATTGCGAGCGGCCTCCATCACGTCTTCATCGGTTGCTTCCCGCCTCCCGTAGCGGATGTTGCTCGCCACGGACTCGTTGAAGAGGAACGTATCCTGCGCCACGATCGCGATCCGCGACCGCAGGCTGTCGAGCGTGAACTCGCGAACGTCGCGCCCGTCGATCAGGACGCGCCCTTCGGTGGGGTCGTAGAAGCGCGCGATGAGTCCAGCAATGGTCGACTTACCCGAACCAGAAGGCCCGGCGAGCGCCAGCACCTCTCCCGCCTTGATCTCGAAATCGATCTCGCGCAATTCGAAGCCGTCGGGCGAATTCGGATAGACGAAGCGCACGTTCTCGAACCGGACCGATCGCGAGAAGGGGGGCATTGGAACCGCGCCCGGGCGGCTGCACACGCGCTCCCGCCGGTCGAGATGTTCGAAGACCTTCTGCGAGGCGCCGAGTGCCTGCTGGAAGATATTGTGGATACCCGTGAGGCGCTTGACGGGCTCATACAGCAACAGCAGCGCGGCCATGAACGAAGTGAACTCGCCGGCGGTCATCGACTTCGCCTCGATCCGCCCCTGCGCATACCAGAGCAACAGCACGATCGTCAGCGCACCGAAGAATTCGATCAACGGCGAAGCAACCGCCTGCTGCGCGACGTAGCGCAAGTTCGCCGACATCAGCCTCCGGCCCGCCTCGGCGAAGCGGCGCGATTCGTGCTCCTCGGCGGAGAACGCCTTCACGATCAGGTGTCCGCTCAGCGTCTCCTGCAGGATCTGGTTGATCTCGCCCATCTGGTCTTGCGCCGATCGCGTGCTGCGGCGGATGCGCCGGCCGAGCCGCGCCGTCGGAACGAGCACGAACGGCAACACCGTGAGGCTGAACAGCGCGAGCTTCCAATCGGTCTGCAGAATCACGTAGAGCAGGCCCAGTGCCATGAACGTCTGCCGCAACCAGTCGGCGAGGATGTGTGAGACCGCCACCTGGATTTTCTCGATGTCGCTCATCATCGACGACATCAGCTTCCCTGTGGAGTTGACCTCGTAGAACTCGGAGTCCTGTCGCAGGAGTTTGTCGAAAATGTGCTGGCGAAGGTCGGTGATCGCCGCGTATCCGGCCTTGTTGGCGAGGAAGTTCCCGGCGTAGTCGCAAATGCCCTTCGTGAAGAAGACCGCGAGGATGCCGAAGGCAACCATACTCCAGATGCCGGTGATCGGCGCCGGGACGACATCGTTCAGGAATATCGTGTGCCCGAGGATGGTGATTAGCGCGACCGGTTGATCGGCGGCGCCCGGATTCAGCACTCGGTCGAAGACGGGACGGAGCAGAAGCGAGACGGAAGCGTGTGCTACGCCGGCGATCGCCATCAGGATCATGGCCAGCCCGAGCGTCGGCGCGTGCCGCCGCGTGTAAGAGAGCAGGCGCGCCAGTTCCCGCGTCATGCCTTCACCCGTACGCGATCCACGGCTTCGATCACGCGCGACGCCGGCAGCGCGGCCATTCCGTCCGGCGCCACGATCTGCTCGGCGATCGTCTTCCAAGGGGCCCAGACGACGGGATCAGACGCACCGAATAGCACCACGGCCGGAAGTCCGAAGGCGGCCGCCATGTGCGCCGGACCGGAGTCGTTTCCGATGAACAGGCTGGCGCCGGCGAGCAGGCTCTTGGTGGTTTCGAGGGGCTCGCCCACGAGGCTACGGTATGGCGCGAATGCCCGAAGATCCTCCCCCGGGCCGCCGATGAACACGGGCTCGAGCCCGAGGCCGCGGTCGAGGTGCGCGGCCACTTCGAGAAACCGCGCGGCCGGCCACGTCTTCGCGGCGGCGGAGGCCATTGGATGAATCACCGCATACTCTCGCGAATGCGGAAACTCCGTCCGCGCGAACAGGCATGCGCGCGGGATCTCCTGACGCGGCGCGCCGAGAAAGAAGATCGCGGAAGCGAGATGCTCCGCGGTGTGGACCTTTCGCGAGATGCCGAGGATCCGCTGCGCGGTGGGGATCTTCACGTTGTGCACCCAGCCGTGGCGATAGTGCGCGAAACCGGCGCGGAAGCGTGCATGCGAGAGCGCGGTCAGAACGAGACTGCGCGTGCCGCCATGGAAGTTGATCGTGAGGTCCGCGCCCGCACGCAACGCGGCCCCGCTCTCCGGCGCGACGATCGCGCTCACATCCGGATTGCCCTGGAAGACCCCCTCGAACCGCGGCTCCACCATGACCATGATTCTTGCGCCGGGGAGCGCCGACTTGAGGATTCGGATCGCCGGGGTGGTGAGGACGCAGTCGCCCAATGACCGCAACCGGACAACGAGTATGTTCGCCGTGCGCGGAAGCTGGTCCAGCAGGCTCACGCTATTCGCGGCGCGCCTCGTCCACCAGCATCACCGGAATGTCGTCGCGTACCGGATAGACGAGCCGGCAAGCGCCGCAGCGCAACCCGTTCTCTTCCTGCAGCAGTTCCACGGGGGTCTTGCACACGGGGCAAACCAGAATCTCGAGCAGATTCTTTGCAATGGCCATGACTTACGCTCCCGCCTTCATTTCCGCGCGAGCTTTGGCGATCACGGCCAGATACTGGCGCGCGCGCTCCTCGATCTGATCGTAGCGGCCTTCCTTGATCAGCTTGCCGTCCACGAGTTCTCCGCCCACCGCTACCGCGCATGCGCCAGCCTTGAGGAACTCACCGGCGGTTTCGAGGTTGACTCCGCCGGTCGGAATCATTTCGATGTGCGGCAGCGGGCCCTTGAGAGCCTTGATGTATTTCGGTCCGCCCATCGCCCCTGCCGGGAACACCTTCACGATGTCGGCTCCGGCTTGCCACGCCGTCACCACTTCGGTGGGCGTGAGGGCGCCGGGGCAGATGATCTTCGAATATCGTTTCGCGGTCTCGATCGTCTTCACGCAAAGCGAAGGGGTCACGAAGAACTCCGCGCCCGCCAACATGCAGATGCGCGCGGTCTCGGGATCGAGCACTGTGCCCGCTCCCAGAACCAGCTTGTCGCCGAACTGATCGGCCACCTTTTCGAGAGCCTTCACAGCTCCGGGAACCGTCATCGTGATCTCGGCGGCGCGAATCCCGCCCTTGTAGATCGCTTCGATCGCCTTGATGGCCGACTCGGCGGAAGTGGTCCGGACTACGGGTACGATCCCGACATCCAGCATGAAGGAAAGCGTCTGCTGGCGGGTCATCGGATTAGAGGGTGACCCCCATTTTCGCGTACCACGGCTTGGCCGGAGCGAGCGAGGCATTGACGGCGTTGATGTTCTTCACGCCTTCGCTCGCAAGCCAATCCTCGAGCGCCTGGATGCCCTGCTTGGCGTAGACCGGGATGCCCTCCTTCCAGGTGGCGCGTCCGCAGAGGACACCCGAAAAGTCGGTACCCGCGGCTGCGGCCATGCGCAGCGATTCGGTGAACTGATCGTTCGAGACGCCGGCGCTCAGGTAGATGAACGGCTTCTTGGCGGCAGCGGCGGCCTTGCGGAACCAGTCGAGCGCCTCATCCCACGAATAGGCCTTCTGACCCTTGTACACGCTCGAGCCTTCGGTGTAGTTCGCGTTGATCGGAACCTCGACCTTCAGCACGTCCACCTTGTATTGCGGCTTCGAGAACTCTTCCATGCTGCCGATCACGATTCCCGGCTTGAGCTTGGCGAATTCGAGACCCTTCTCGTCCATGCCGTTCGGGTCGAAGCCGATGAACTCCAGGAAGAATGGGATCTCATTGTCCTCGCACTCCGAACCGATCCGTTCGATGAAGGCGTGCTTGATGTCCTTGGTGGCCGAATCCTCGAGCGGACTGTAGTAGATGAGGATCTTGACCGCGTCTCCGCCATGATCCTTGATGCGCTTCACGGACAGGTGCGGAAGCAGATCGGGCAAACGGCGGTGCTTCTCGGTGAGGTCATAGCCGGACTTCTCGTAGGCGAGCAGAAGTCCCGCGTTGGACGAGCGTGACTTCGCGGCAGCGAGGCCGAACTCGGTGTCGAGGAGAATGGCGCTCGCGTGTGGGGTCAGGATTCGCGTGACAGCGACCTTGAACTCCGACATCATCTCCGGCGTGACGGCGCCTTCAGACACGCCCTTGGCCGCGGCGATCGACTTCTGCAAACTGCCGCGTTGGTCCATGGCTGCCGCCGCGATAACGCCGCGGCTGTCGGAGAGGTTTTTTAGATGGGCGATCTTGCCCGCTGAAAGTGCTGACATGTGGTGGGAAGGGGTGGAAACAACCATTATACCCGCACTCTTCCCACGGATCCGGATCTCCGGGCCGCTGGGCCGCTCTACACCGGCGGCTCGAGGCCGCGGGTATGCACTTCCTCGACGATCTTCATTCCGAGAGGAACGCCCCTGACGTTCCGCGTAAGAAATTGGTGTCGCCCGCGCGAAGGCGTCGAACACCCAATGCCGAGATAGACGCTCCTCAATCCGTTGTCGCGGATCGCGCCAGTCCCTCGCGAAACTTCTGCGAGTGCCGTGGTCACGCCGTTCAACTCATCCGAGACGAACTCGGCCGGTCACCCAGCGTATCCCCGCCCGCCGCGCCCGTCCCGCAAAGGATGCGCGTCATCTGGAACGCGGCGGTTCGCCAGAAGGCGCTTCTCCGCTGCCATCAGTGAAAGCACGCTGAGGAGCAACCTGATCGTGATATGGCCGGCAATGCCTGAACGAACTGGTGAGCGAGGGCAACTTGAATCGCATTCCGAATGACCCGATCACCGGTCCAACCAGACGTGCAAGGCTGCGGCCGAGGAAGGCGGAGTCTCGACGGTCTTCAGCGGGTACGACGAGACGAGCATCGAGGGCACTCCCTACTCGAAGTGGTGACCGCGATCCGCGGAACTTCCCGTTCCGGCGCGGGTTTCAGAGTCAGAACTCCGATATGCGAAAACTCATGATCGCGGCGGCCGTGATGCTGATGGCCGGCAGCGTTTTCCTGGCCCAGCAGCCCTCCGTCAAGCCCACGATGACCGACACGATGCGAGCGAGCATGTTCGCCGACAACTGGTTTGCGATGTACATCAACGGCAAACTCGTCGCCGTCGACTCGATCGACTTCCTTCCGCACAACCAAGTGAATGTGGACCTGCTTCCCGAGTACCCGATGACGATCGCGGTGATTGCCAAGGACAATGCCGATCCCGCCACCGGCCTCGAATACGGGGACCAAATGGGCGACGCGGGCTTCATTCTGCGCTTCGCCGATGGAACGGTCACCAACTCGACATGGAAGACGAAAGCCGTCTTCCGGGGACCCGTCAATCGCGATCCCCGGAATCCGGAGGTTGCCTACGACGCGGTTCCCGCCAACTGGTTCGCGCCGGACTTCGATGATCGGGAATGGTCATTCGCCCGCGAGTTCACCGAGGAAGAGGTACGGCCCGGCGGAAACTACACGCGGGCCGATTTCAACGGAGCGCGTTTCATCTGGTCGGACGACCTCGTGCTCGACAACACGGTCTTGTTCCGGTACCGGGTCGAAAAACCCGGCTGGAAGCCGCGCTGGGACACCCATCCGGAGCTCGACAACACTTGCGTGTTCGCCGTGATCCCGCTCGCCTGCCAGATGACGGCCCCGGCGGGCGTCCGCTCGCGGACAAAGGAGTAAGGAATGAAACGCGCAGCGATCATCCGTATCTGCGGCGCGGGCATCTTCGCCGCGATTGTGTATGCCGGGTCGAGCCGCATCCCTGGGCTCGCGCCTTCGATCCTGGTGAAATGGCGGGCGGACGAAAACTACTACTATCTCGAGTCGTACGGAATGCCCACGCACAAGATGATGGTGGGGATCACCGCCTGGCAGCAGCAGGTACCCTTGCCGCAAGACTTTACGGGAGACAACGCCTTCCGGATTCCGCGCAGACCCGTACCGGCGGACCGTCCGGTCTCCGCCAAGACCGCGCTCTTCAGCGGCGCAATCGCCGTCGCCGTCAACGGCGTACCCATTTTCAATCCGATCAAGAACGACGGCCGCACCGATACCTACCTCGCCGGAGAGCTGGACGAATATGGCGGTCACTGTGGCCGCGCGGACGACTACCACTATCACGTGGCGCCGCTGCACCTGGTGGATACCGTTGGCGTGCCGAACCCGATCGGGTACGCGCTCGACGGCTACCCCTTGTACGGATTGACCGAGGCGGATGGATCCGAACCAACGGACCTCGACGAGTTCAACGGCCACGAAGGAGCTGGCGGCCAATACCACTACCATTCGACCAGAACGTACCCGTACGTCAACGGCGGCCTGCGCGGCGCAGTCCGGGTGGAAAACGACGCGATTACGCCGCAACCGCGCACCATCCCGGTGAGGCCCGCAGGAGAGCCGTTGCGCGGTGCACACATCACCGGGTTCACCTGGCCCGCCCCCAACCGCTACTCGCTCGAGTACGAAGCCGGGGGCGAACACAGGTACATTCACTACAGCGTGAATGGCGACAACACCTTCACGTTTCAGTTCGAGGATGGATTCGGCAACGCCCGCACTGAGACCTATCGCCGGGGCGGGCGCTGACGGCTACACCGGTGGCTTGAGGCCCCGGGTATGCACTTCCTCCGCGATCTTCATTCCGAGAGGCACGCCCCCGATATTCTGCGTGAAATTGGTGTCGCCCGCCGCGAAGGCGTCGAACACCCAATGCACGCCGAGATAGACGCGGCTCAGCCCGTTCTCGCGGATCGCGCCCCACAGCCCCTCGCGGAACTTCTGCGAGTGCCGTGGCCGCACGGTACCGTGGTTGTCCGTGGTCACGCCGTTCAACTCATCCGAGACGAACTCGAGCCCGTCACACAGCGTATCCGCGCCCGCCGCGCCTGTCCCATAATAGATGCGCGTCATCTGGAACGCCGCCGACCCGAATGAGGCATGGCCCGACGGATAGGCCGGAAACGGCGGAGTGAAGTTCTTGGTCCCGGGCTCGTTCGATTTCGGAGCGCCGAACGGAAGCCAAAACGGATCGCAGTCAGCGGAGAATGCCGCGGTCTGGTCGCTGCCCGCCGGTCCCATGCTCTCATCGTGCTCGCGGATTCCCACCACGGGACGCCAGTAGTCGTAGCGATACTTCTCGCGCCATGCGAGAATTCCGGCGTCCGCCATCGCGGCGTGCACGAGCGCGAGCAAACGCGCGTAGCGGGCCGTGGGATCAGGGTCAGCGGCTTCCTGCTTCTCCATCACCTTGCGCACGATCTGGTTGTAAAGCCTCGGCGGTGTGCCGAGCCCCTTGGCTCCGTCATAGCCCCAGAAGATTCCGGTCAGCGTCTCGCGCGGGCTGCGGCGGCTGCCGCCACCGGCGAGCGTGTCGGTCAACTCGGGTTTGATTCCCTCTCGCCTTACTTGCGCTAGCGCGGAGAGGTAGTCACCGCCGGACGGCGGCGGGTTCAACTCGAAGACGGTCTGCGTGCCGAACAGGTGTGGTTTCAACCCGTAGAACGGGCCGTGGAATCCCTGCTTGTTGTCGGGATCGGGCCGGTGGCGGAACCGTCCGGTCGACGGAGAGTAGCCAGTGTCTTTCGCGTCGTTGTCGTCCTTGCGTGCCTCGAGGAGCGCTTGCGCGATAAGCAAGCCGTACCGTTGGCCCGCCAGATCGAGAGTGGCGGACTTGGGTGCGGCCGAGAGCCGCTCATCGAAGTAGGCGCGCTGAGATGGGAACAGCGACGCGAGCGTGCAGTAGGCCGCTGACGCGATCGCCGCGTTGGTGGCCGGCTGGCCAGGGGTATCGGGCGGCGGGGGCAGGTAGGTGCCGAGCGGTGCTTCCGGCCCTGGATTGATCGCGAACCAAGCGTCATGCATCGCCAGATGCACGATCGCCTGTGCGCGTGAACTCATCGTCGGCCCGGTCTGTTCTTCCTTGCCGTTGGTGTGACTCTGGCGATTCGCCTCCATTGCGACATCGTTCCAGAAAAGAATCGGATTGGTTTGCTCCATGGGTCTCCTCTAACCACGAGAACGTCAACAGCTGGCGGTTCCCTTCAGCGCGGCACGAATTTCTGCGGACGCCAGTTCAGAATCTCCGCAGTGTACACCGCGCCTGCCGCATCCACCGCAAGTTGATGGCAGTAGTGGAACTGGCCGGGAAGCTTGCCGTGCGATCCGAACGCGCCCACGATCCTGCCATCCATCGTGAGCTTGGCGACACGGTTATTGTAGCCATCGGTCATCATCATGTGATTGTCCGGCGTGAGCGCTAGGCCCCAAGGGGAGCCGATGTTGCGCCATTGGGAGAGGAACTTGCCCTCCGAGTCGAAGACCTGAACGCGGTAGTTCTCGCGATCGGCGACATAGACCTTGCCTTGCTGGTCCACCGCGATCGAGTGCGGTGTGTTCAACTCACCTTCGCCCGCGCCGCGCTTGCCCCAGGCCTTCAGGAACTTTCCGTTCTTGTCGAACTTGACCACTCGTGAATTGCCGTAGCCGTCCGCCACGAAGATGTCTCCATTGGGCCCGAACGCGATGTCGGTGGGCCGATTGAAGCGGATCACTCCCTCATCGCGGCTGCCACGGAACTCGGGCGCGACCGTGGGCTCGCTCATCGCCGATTTGGCATCCGAGGTTTGACGATAGCGGCCGAGCACCATCCGGACGCGACCGTTGACCGGGTCCATCTTCAGCACGGTATGCGAGCCGTCATCGACAGTCCAGAGAAAGCCCTCTTTGTCGACACGGATCGAGTGCGGACGATCGAAGAGCCCGTCACCCCAGGCACGAACGAAGAAGCCACCGGCCTCGAATTCCATCACGGGATTCTTTCCGCGATGGATCACATAGACGTGACCACGGGCATCGGTGGCCACACCGGCGGTCTCCATGAAATTGGCGTGCTGAGGCAGGTTCGGCCACTCCGGCACCACCCGATAGTTCAGCGGCGGGAACTGGGCCTGAACGGCGCCAGCGGCGGTGAGCAAGATCAGCGCGGATCGCATCATGTAGCAATACTACAGGATGCCGAACTTTCGAAAAGCCTCCGACGCGGACATGCCCGCTTCCAATGCCTTGCGCACGGCCTTCTCACCGCGCGCCTTCTCGATCGCGGCGGCGAACACGGCCTTCTCCGCCTTCTTGGGTATCACGCAGACCCCGTCGAGATCGCCGAACAGGATGTCGCCCGGATCGATGCGTACGCCGTTCATCTCGATCGGACAACGATAGTCGATCACCTTGCCTCGAGGTGCCTGATCCTGCGCATAGCGTCCGCGTGAAAAGCACGGGAAATTCTGTTCGAGGATTCCAGTGGTGTCGCGCGAATAGCCATCGAGGATCGCACCCACGGCTCCGAGTTTCGCGGCGCGAATACTCATGAGTTCGCCCCACAATGCGTAGGTGGGCGAAGCACCGGTGCAGACGTAGACTTCGCCGGATTTCAAATCATCGAGCGCCTCGAACATGAGTCCGAACGCGTTCGCCGGATCGAAACAATCGGCTTCGAGCACGTTCATGGCGCGCCCGATCACCACCATGTCGCCGCGTAGCGGTTGAATCTCGGGCGGCAGGAACTGCTTGCGCAGCCCGAGCGTATCCATCACATCACCCACCACCGCGGGAAACAGTTCCCGCTTGGCCAACGCGAACAGGTCCGCGTCGTCTTTCCAAAGCTTGCGTGCCATTGCTACTTCCCCGGTCTGACGATCTCTTTGATCACCGGCAACACCGAGAGGACGATGATCCCGAGGATCACCTTTTCGAAGTGCGCGCGGACGATCGGAACGCTACCCAGAAAGTATCCCATGGTCGTCAGCAGCGCAACCCAGCCGATTCCGCCGAAGATGTTGTACGAGAGAAATTTCCCGTAATCCATCTTGGCGACACCCGCGATGAATGGAGCGAAGGTGCGAACGATCGGCACGAATCGCGCGTAGATGATCGTCTTGCCGCCGTACTTCTTGTAGAACTCCTCTGTCTTGCGGAGATACTCCTGCTTGAAGAGCTTCGAATCGGGGCGGGAGAAGATCGCCGGTCCGGTGCGGCGTCCGATCTGGAAGCCCACGGCGTCGCCGATGATCGCGGCGGCGATCAGCACAATGTTGATCGCGAACAGGTCGAGCTGACCCGCTCCGGCCACCACTCCCACCGTGAACAGTAAAGAATCACCCGGCAGAAAAAAACCGACGAGCAGGCCGGTCTCGGCGAAGACGACTCCCGCGAGAAGCAGATAGCCGAGCCACCCGCTGAACACCGTCGACAGCAGAGCGATCAGACGGTCGGGTGTCGTCAGGACGCGAATCGCGTCCAGGAGCTGATGGATCACTAGCTACGGTTCCCGTAGCTTTGCGCCAGGCGCTTGACGAGTTCGTCCTTCACGTTCAGCTTGCCCTTGGCCTTCAACGACTCGATCAGACCCTCTTCGAACATCTCGCGGCGCTCGCGCAGCTTGCGCTCTCGAATCGCACCCACCAGCGCCTGACGATCGATTTCGATCTGGCTCATGTCAGCTGGAATCCTCTGCGCCACACGGAAGAAGTAGGGCTGGTTGCCGACCCGGAAGATACCGACGTTGGCGCCCTGCGCGTTGAGGAACGGCTGCTCGCCGAAGAAGCCCGCTGGCCCAATGTCCTTCATCTGGCCGCCGCGGGCGAACTCACCCGTGTCGATGACCTTGAGGCCGAGATCGGCTGCGGTCTTCTTGAAGTCGCCGCCATTGGCTTTCAACTTGTCCTCGAACTGCTTGGCCACCGCTTCCGCCTTCTCGCTGCCCTTGCGGTCGAGGTAGGCTTCGCGCACGCGCGTCTCGACTTCGGAGAGTTTGGCTGGGCGCGGCGGCTCGAGATCATCGAGCACCGCGATGAAGAGCTTGTTGTCGCGAGTCTGAATCACGGGCGAAACCTCGCCCTTCTTCATCTGCGAAATCTGCTGTTCGAGTTCCGGGTTGGGGCCGATCACCGGGAACGGCTCACCCTCCTTCACTTTTTCGCCATGAGCATAGAACAGACCCAGCTTCTTCGCTACCGCTTCGGCCTGACCGGGAGCCTTCAGCAGTTCCGCGCGAGCCTGTTCGGCCAGCGCCGGCATCTTGTCGAAGACCTGCTGCTTGCGGATCTCCTTGGAGAGTTCGTCCTTCACCTCGTCGAGCTGCTTCACGCGCGCTTCCTGCCGGTCGGTGGTCTGGATGATGTGGAAGCCGAAGGCGCTTTCCACCAGCCCGCTCATTTCGTTCTTCTTCAGCTTGAACGCGGCCTCCTCGAAGGGCTTGACCATCTGTCCGCGCTGGAAGAAGTCGAGATCACCACCCTTTTCCTTGGAACCGGTATCCTCCGAGAACTGCTTGGCGAGTTCCTCGAACTTGGCGCCGGCCTTCAGCTTGTTCAGGATATCCTGCGACTTGGCGCGAGCCTTGTCCTTCTCTTCCTTCGGCGCCTTTTCGTCGGCCTTGACCAGGATGTGGCGCGCGCGCACCTTCTCTTCCTGACGGTAGGCGGCTTGCCGCGACGCATAGAGAGCCTTGATCTGCTCATCGCTGACTGGCATCCCCTCGCTCAGCTTCTCGGAGTCGGCGACCACGAAGGAGGCGGTGCGCTGATTGGGCAACTGGAAGGCCGCCTGATTCGTCTTGAGGTACTCCTCGAGATCCGCCGGGCCAGGCTTGAACTGCTTGCGATATTCCTGTGGGTCGAACTTGACCACGTCCAGCCGGACCTTTTCCGCCTTCTTGCTGAACTCAGCTTCGACTTCCTTCGGCGTGACGATGATCGCATCGAAGGCGACTCGCTGAAGCTTGTCGAGCAGAATCTGCTGGCGGACGCGCTTCTCGAATTCGGGAATCGTCGTGTTCATGTTGGCGAGGTAGGCCTGATACTGTTCGGTGCCGACGAAGGTGCCGTTTTCGAACAGCATCGGCATGCGCGCCTGAATGTATTTGCCCACCTCGTCGTCGGAGGCCGACAGCCCGAGTTGCCGGGCCGCGCACGAGGTGGCGAGTTCGCCCACGAACTGGTTCACCATCTGCGGAATCATGAACTCAGCCATGGCCGGAGAAAACTGGCGTTCCCGCATCTGCGCCGCCGCCACCTGAGCCACCATGCGGTTGGTCACCTGGTCGCCGCACACGTCGGCGAGGATATCCTCGCGCGTGTTCACCATGCTGCCGGAGCCGAAGCCGGGTATCAGCGTGATCACCATCGAGAGCGCCACCAGCGAGAGCAGCACGATCAGCACGTAACGCATGGCTTTGTCGCGCGAGCGGAAAAGGTCGAGCATTTTAGGTCAGATTCTCCTTCTGGGGAACACGCGCACGAATAACGGAGCCGGCCGCCGCCCGAATCGCTGCGTGTTCCTGGCTGTTTGCCGCCGCGGCTCGGCGGCCCTGTGCGCTGCAAAGACTATTTCTGATTATAACGTGCCAGTTCGCCCATCCGGCACTCGGCGTGTACGGCGCGAACGGCCTTTTCGAGCCCGTCGCGCGCCACCACGATCGCGATCGTCAACTCGCTCGATCCTTGCGCGATGGCGATGATATTCACCTTCTCGCGCGAGATCGCGGTGAAAATGCGGCCCGCCAGACCAGGCGCTCCACGCATCCCTTCGCCCACCACGGCGAGCAGCCCCACATTGTCGTCCACCTCGATCGGCTTCAGGTATCCGTGCGCCAATTCAAGCGACAGCGCGGCCTCGATCGCCTCGATCGCCCGCGGGAGTTCATCCTTGCGGACCAGGAAGGTGAAGCTCTGCCGATAGCTCGAACTGGTGAGGGCGAGCACCTCGGCGCTCGTGGTGCTCAGCGCATCGAGGGCGCGGCCCATCAGGCGCGTTCCCGAAACCTCGGCGCTGTCGGGTTCGAGCGAAACGAGTGCCACGCCGGCCATCGAGGTGACCGCGCGCGGCCCGGGAGGAGCCTGCACCTCGGGCACGATCTTGGTTCCTGGCTTTTCGGGCGCGAAACTGTTCTTGCTCCAAACGGGAATCTCGCGTTCGACGAGCGGCGCAAGCGTGCGCGGATGGAGCACCTTCGCCCCGTTGTAAGCAAGTTCGGCCGCCTCGCGATAGGTGACTTCGGCGAGCACCGCCGGATCGGGCACGATGCGCGGATCCGCGGTCATGATGCCATCGACGTCGGTCCAGATCCAGAGTTCGGAGGCGTCGAGGGCGGCGGCGAGGATCGAGGCGGAGAAATCCGAGCCGCCGCGGCCGAGCGTGGTCGGGCGGCCATCGGCCGTCGCTCCGTTGAAGCCCGTGACGACGGGCAGGATTCCGTCCTCGATCAGAGGACGGAGCACGCGTTGCGCCTTGTCGCGCGTACGGTCCATGATCGGAGTCGCATTGCCGAAAACCGAGTCCGTCACGATGACTTCCTTCGCGTTGACGGCCTTGGCACGAACGCCCTTCTTGTCGAGATAGGCGGCCATCAAGAGCGCGGAGAGACGTTCACCGATCGCTACCGCTTCGTCGACTGATCGCGGAGGGCGCTCGCCGAGCATTCGGATGCCGTGCGAGATGCGGCTGAACTCGGCCACCAGTTCCTCGACGCCCTTCACCGCCTCGTCGAGCGCGGGCCCGCTCAGAAGCTCTCCGCAGGCGACTAGATGCCGCTCGGCGAGCGCTTCGAGATTCTTGTTAACGGCCTCCATGTCGCCCGCTTCGGCACGGCGCAGCGTATCGAGCAACCCATCGGTCACCTTCGACATCGCCGAGACCACCACGGCCACGGGCCGCTGTTCCAGTTGTTCGCGCGACAGGCGCGCGGCAATCTTGATCCGGTCGGCCGAGCCCATGCTCGTACCGCCGAACTTCATGATCAACAGATCCTTCACTGCTTCCCCTCTAACCTCTTTGATGCTCCCGGCCATTGGTGGTGCGCTCGCGCACCAGCTTCAGAATAGCTTCTTCCACTTCTTCGATGGTCAACCCCGACGAGTCGAGCAGCACCGCGTCCGGCGCTTGCACGAGCGGCGATTCGGCACGTCCGCGATCACGCTGGTCGCGCTCCTCGAGTTCCGCAAGCACCCTCTCTTTCGGCGGCGCGGGCGGAGTCTTCTGTTCGAGCTCCTTCACTCGGCGCGTGGCACGAACTTCGGGTGCGGCATCGAGAAAGATCTTGACGTCCGCATCGGGGAAAACGACGGTTCCGATGTCGCGCCCTTCCATGACGACACTAGCCTGTCTGGCCAACTCGCGCTGCTTGTCAACCAGCGCGCGGCGCACGCCACCGATAGCCGAGACCTTGGACGCGCCCTGCGAGATCTCCGGCTCGCGGATCGCGAGGGTGACATCCTCGCCGTTGAGCGTGACCTTCAGCGGATTCGACTCGAGGCCGATCGCGGCGGCTTTCGCCATCTCCTCGAGCGCCTGCACGTTGTCCCAGGAGATGCCCTGACGGCGCGCCCAAAGCGCGACCGCCCGATACATCGCGCCGGTGTCGATGTAGAGGAAACCGAGCCGGTCGGCGAGGCGCTTGGCCACAGTGCTCTTGCCGGCTCCGCCGGGACCGTCTATCGCCACGACCACGCGGCGGGTTTCCTGAATCGATGCCATAGTAGAGGTTTGATGACCACGGCGGAGTTCGAGCGGCTGGTGGAACGGGCCATCGCGTCGATCCCTGCGCGTTACCGCAAGCGGATCCGGAACCTGGTGTTCACCGTCGAACGGGATTCGCCGAGGTCCGGATTGTTGGGGCTTTACGAGGGCCGTCCGCTGATCGCGCGAAGCGTGCACGACCAGTTCCAACTACCCGACAAGATCACCATTTTCCATTTGCCCCATGAGCGGCTGGCCCGCGGCCGGGAACATCTGGAAGAGATGGTCAAAGACACAGTATGGCACGAGATCGCGCACCACTTCGGGCTGGACGAGCGCGAGGTGCGGGCCGCGGAGAGGCGGCACGCGGAAGAGCGGCTGCGCGGAGGCCGCCCGCGAAGAGGGCGGTAGCCACAGCCCGCTCATTTTTTCCGCCCCGATTCTCGGGCCGCTCACGCATATCGAATTCAGGGCCCGTTTGTGGCACTCATTATCCAATCAACCTCGGACTCCCGGCAAGTGCCGGGCACAACATGACGCTACCGGATGACGCCACCGAATTGCTCCGGCAGTGTAGCCGGAAACCACCGCAAGAGCGATTGTTCGGGGTCATCTATCCGGAGCTGAATCAGCGGGCGATGTCCCGGCTTGGCAAGGAGCGGCCTGGACACACTCTTCAGCCTTCCGATCTCGTCAACTGAGTCTTCCTTCCTCTCGTGCGCCAGAACGAAGTGAGCTGGCAGGGCCGCAGTCACTTCCTGTGGGCCGCCGCGCGGTGTATGAGCAAATCGTGATCGATCACGCGCGCAAGCGCCACGTTGCGGCGGGGAAGCAATGCTTGTAGGGGCAGTCTCGATGACGTCGCATCAGGATTAGCTCTCGACGATACCTACGGCCAATCGATCGATCTCGAGGTCCAGCGCGAGAATCTGGCCGCCGGATACCCCGTCTCGTATTCGGCGCGTCCGGCGGGAGTCGTGGGATTGCCGGAGCGCCGCAGTCTCGTTCCGAGTGGCGAGAGAGAGCCCGAGACCCTCGCCTTCGACAGCGCGAGCGATGGCCTCGACCTCGTTGGATTCGATTGGTTGGCCTGCACGACCCAGTGAACCACGGGCGGCGACGGCTATCCTTCGACCACCATCTCGCTCATTTTCACCGAGCGGCCTTCGCGCGCGCTCTTGTCGGCGGCGAAGACGACGCGGTGGCTTTCGAACGCCGTGTCGAAATCGGTATGCGGCATTGCCTGGCCGAGCTTCAACGCATCGATGAACGCCTGGAACTGCGGTTGATAGGGGTGATCGCTCACGTCGCCTGAATCGACGACCGGAACGCCCAAGTGGGACCAGCGGTCCTTCGCCATGCCACTCCAGTTGTAGCTGGTGAACTTGTCGTCGAGCACCGAGCCGTGGCTTCCGACCAAGTGCTGGTGGAAGTAGTAGGGCTGCAGGCAATCGATAATCGAGGCCACTTTGCCCATGCGTCCATCAGCGAACTTGAGGATCGCGACGGAGGACGTATCGTATTCGTACGGGGTGAAATAGGGCGATTCCGAGCGGGTTTGGTAGCAGGTCACCTCTTCGATGTCGCCTTGCATGTAGTGGCGCAGCAGGTCGAGCGCGTGGCAGCCGGCGGTAAGCAGCGACGATCCACCCATGGACTTCTTGATGTTCCACTCGTATTGGCCGTACCAGGGTCCGATGCCGTGATAGTAGTCGATCTCGGCATAGTGGACGCGGCCGATCATACCCTTGTCGATGAGGTCGCGAATCGCCATCACCTGGCGGCTGAAGCGGACCTCGAAGCAGACACACGCCCGCACCTTCGCCTTGTGAATCGCGGAGCGAATCGCGCAGGTGCTCTTGTAGTCGATACCGAGCGGCTTCTCGATGATGAGGTGCTTGCCCGCGCGGGCGGCGGCGATCGCCTGTTCGGGATGCTGCGGATGCGGCGTGCAGATATCGATGATGTCGAGGCTCTTGTCCTTTAGCATCTTGCCGTAGTCGGTGTAGACCTTGATCGGAATCCCGAAGCGTTTTTCGAGATCCTTGGCGTTCAGCTTGCGGCGCGAACAGACGGCCGCGATTTCGGCTCCAGCCACGTGCTTGAAGGTTTCAATGTGCGCGCCCGCGACCCATCCGAGTCCGACGACGCCGATGCGATAGTTCTTGCTCATGTCGATTGAGTATATCGAGCATCAGGCCAGAACGGAGAAGGGCGCCTTTTCGCGCAGGCCCATCGCGGTCACCTCGCCGATCTCGACCTCGACGAGGCGATTGGCGGGGCGGGGCGAGGCGAGTTCGACGTTCAGGTAGTTGGCCGAGAGCGCGGGCCGGCCGGGGTCGAGCGTGACGACTGACAGTTTCTTGGCGACGAAAAGTTGGCGAAACGCCAAATTTTTGACGGTGGCGAGGTTGCGGAGGATCTCGTTGCGGCGTTTGCGGACCGGGACCGGCACCTGATCTGACGCCTCGGCCGCCGGGGTTCCAGGGCGTTCGGAGTAGGTAAAGACGTGGAGATAGGTGAACGGCATCCGTTCGATGAATGCGCGGCTTTCCTCGAACTCGTCACCGGTTTCGCCCGGGAACCCGGTCATGACGTCGGCACCGATCGCGGCATCGGGCATCAACGCGCGGGCTCGGAGGAGGCGGTCTTCGTAGTGGCGCGTCCGGTAGCGGCGCTTCATACGCTTCAACACCGCGTCGCAGCCCGATTGGAGAGGTGCATGCACATGCTTTGCGATGCGCGGTGACGCGGCCATCAGCTCCAGCAGTTCGTCGCTGAAGTCCATCGGCTCGACGGAACTGAGGCGCAATCGCTCGATCGGCGTCTCGTCGAGCAGGCGGCGGATCAGCGCGACCAGACGCCCTTGTGGACGGCCTGGATCCCGTCCCCAACGCCCGAGGTTGATGCCGCTCAGCACCACTTCGCGATAACGTTCGCTCAACGCTCGCACCTGCTCGACCACCTGTCCGGCGGGCGCGCTGCGGCTGCGGCCGCGAACCGAGGGGATCACGCAGAACGAGCAGACGTTGTTGCAGCCGTCCTGGATCTTGAGGTTCGGGCGTGTCCGATCGGCGCCGTCTTCGACAGGCGCGGAAAGGAAATCATGCTGCGCGCGGATGTCGCCGACGATGATCTCGCCGTGGAAGTCGGCATGGGTACGGGCAGCGATTTCGGGGATCTCGATCTTGTGGGAATTCCCAACAACCCAGCGGACTCCGGGGAGTTTCGCCAGGTCCTCAGGCGACCTTTGGGCGTAGCACCCGGTTACGAGGATATTGGCCCCAGGATTATTGCGATGAGCGCGTCGAACGGCCTCGCGGGCGTCGGAATCGGCGTTGGCAGTAACGGTGCATGTATTGAGAATGATGAGGGAGGCGAGGGAGGCGTCTGACGCCTCTTCGTAGCCCTTGCGGGCGAGCATGGCGCCGAGCGCCGCGCCGTCCGCCTGGGTCGCGCGGCATCCGAAATTCTGGATGAAGTACCGCTCCTTCACTCCATCAGTCTATCAATCGCATGGCAATTGACCGAGTCCTTTCCCAAGAAGAGATCGACAGCGTATTCCGAAACCTCCGCGACACCGCGGCCGAGGATTCGGCGAAAAAGGCGCAGCCGTATGACTTCCGGCGGCCGGATCGCATCGCGAAAGACCAGCTTCGCGCGATCCATATGCTGCACGAGAACTTCGCGCGTTCGCTCGCCTCGAGCCTATCCGCCTATCTGCGCGCCTACGTGATCGTGAACCTCGTTTCGGTGGAACAGCTCTCGTTCATGGAGTTCTCGCAGTGCCTGCCATCGCCCACGGTGATTTCCGCTTTGGGAATGCATCCGTACGAGGGCAGTGCCGTTTTGGAACTGAATCCGTCGCTGGTGTTTCCGATCATCGAGATCCTGCTGGGAGGAACGGGGCGCGCCGCTCCCCTGAAGCTCGAGCGCGAGATCACGGAAATCGAGCAATCGATCCTCGACGGTGTCTACCGCATCATCCTGCACGATCTCAAGGAAGCCTGGATGGCGGTCACCGCGCTCGACTTCACGATCGAGGCGAGCGAGACCGAGCCTCAGATGCTGCAGTTGCTGGCTCCGAACGAAGCGGTGGTGGCGATCAGCATGGAGGTGCGGCTGGGCGAACACGTCGGGATGATGAACATCGGGATTCCCTCGATCATCATCAAGATGTTGCGGCAGAAGTTCGATCAGCAATGGTCGGTGCGCAAGACGGAGTCCACCGAGTCCGAACAGGCGCGGATCCTGCGGCTGGTGCGGGATGCACGGGTCCAGGTGGACTGCCGGCTGGAAGGCGCGACGATTCCGACGCAGGATCTGCTGGATCTCGATGTCGGCGATGTTCTGCGGCTCGACTTCGCTGTCAATCAGCCGATGCAAGGACAGTTCAACGGCATTTACCGCTACGCGGGGCAGATCGTGGACAACGGACGGCGCCGCTGTCTGCGGCTCGATCGCTATGTGGATCGCGCGGAGTAGTCAGTACCCCACCGCGCGGCCATCAGCGCTCCGCGAGTCGGAAGCTCCGAGGCGCACGCCGGTTCCGGCTTCGATCTGGATCGCGTGGACCATGCCGATGGTGCCTGCGTCCTTTTCCAGCTGAAGCTTCTGTCCGCGCGACTCGAGTCCGCGGCGAACGTCGGTCGCGACTCCGAACTTCTCGAAGCGTACCTGATCGGGCAGCCATTGATGATGGATGCGCGGCGAGTCCACCGCTTCCTGCACGTTCATGCCGTGGTCGATCATGTTGATCACCACCTGCAACACCGTGTTCGGAATCGTGGTTCCGCCCGGAGTTCCCACCACGAAGGCGAGCTTGCCGTCCTTGGCCGCGATGGTGGGAGTCTGCGAAGAGACCGGCCGTTTGCCGGGCGCGATCGTATTCGCTTCGCCCGCGGGAAATCCGAATGCGTTCGGGGCGCCAGCCTTGGCCGCGAACTCGTCCATGACGTTGTTGAGCAGGAATCCGGCGCCGGTCACCGTGATGCCGCTGCCGTATCCGTCGCGTAGCGTGTAGGTATTCGAGACCGCGTTGCCTTCGGCGTCGACCACCGAGAAGTGCGTCGTCTCGCTCGACTCCGATTTCGCGGGCGAGCCCTCGCGGACCCGCTCGCTCGGCGTCGCGCGATCGGGATCGATCGACTTCGAGCGCGACTCGATGTAGGTGCGTGAAAGAAGGCCCGCGACCGGCACCTTGACGAATCCGGGATCGCCAACGAAGGCCGCGCGGTCGGCGTAGCTGCGCTTCATCGCTTCGATGAGCAGATGATATTTGGCCGACGAGTTGTGGCCGAGCGAGGCGAGGTCGAAACGCTCGAGCATGCCGAGCATTTGAAGCAACAGGAATCCGCCCGAACTCGTTGGCGCCATGCTGATCAGTTCGTATCCGCGATAGGTACCACGCACGGGAGCACGTTCGATCGCGCGGTATTGGCGAAGATCGTCCACGGTGATGAGTCCGCCGTGCGCCGACATCTCTTTCGCAAGCAGTTCGGCCGTGCGGCCTTCGTAGAATTCGCGCGGACCTTTCTCGGCGATGCGCGCCAGGGTGGCGGCGAGATCGGGCTGGCGAAAAAGCTCGCCTTCCTGAAGGTAAGCGCCGGATTTCTGGAACACGCGGCGGGTCTCTTCGAAGTTCTTGGCTTTGCCGTCGAGGCTCTTCAGGCTGCGCGCGAAGTCGTGACTCACGAGGAAACCATCGCTCGCGAGTTTGCGCGCGGGTTCGACAACATCGCGCCACTTCAACTTGCCGTACTTCTCGAGAGCGAGCGCCATGCCGGCCACCGTTCCCGGAACGCCCACCGAGCGATGTCCGGTCTTCGAGGCTCCTTCGATGACGTTGCCTTTCGCGTCGAGGAACATCGACTTCGAGGCCTTGCCAGGCGCGGTCTCGCGATAGTCGATCGTGGTGGCGCGCCCATCGTTCATGCGAATCACCATGAATCCGCCGCCACCGATGTTTCCCGCGGTGGGATAGGTGACGGCCAGTGCGAATGCCGTGGCGACGGCCGCGTCAACCGCATTGCCGCCCTTCTTCAGGATGGCCGCGCCGGTTTCGGAAGCGATGCCGCTGGCGGAGGTCACGATCGCGTGTTTGGCGCGGACGGGCCTGGGAGACGCGCCGAAAGCCGCGGAGGCTAGCGAGAGGGTGATCGAAAGAATCAGGCGCGACATGCTTCAGTCCTCCTTGCCGGCCGAAGCAGCAGCGAGCAATTTCGCCGACTTCGAGCCTGCCACCTTCAGTTCGACCTTGGCAACCGGCGTCTCGACGATCACGTGAATCAGGTCGATTCCGTTGGGGAAAAGCAACCTGGTTTGTCCGTTGGCGGTACCGGTTCCGATATCGTTCTTCAACTGCGTGATCAATTCCGCCGTGACCTGCCTGACGGCATCCTGGAGGTGAGTGACTCCGGTTCCGGCGGCCTGAGATAGGTTTTTCCGTGGCACGGGGCGAGTATATCACCGTGACGCCGACCGACAAGATACAAGCACGGGAACTCGATGGATGCCGGGCGCTGGAAGCGAGTCAAGCAACTGTTCGACGGCGGCCGTGGCGGCGACGGGCGGTGGTTGACGATCGGACAAATGGCGGGGACGCTCGGCTACATGTCGCCCGAACAGTTGACCAGCGGGGCGGTGACGGCGGCCTCCTACATCTACTCGTTCGGGATCGTGCTGTTCGAGATGGCGGCGGGCAAGCTCCCGTTCGATGGCACGCACGTCATCAACTCGGCGGTGTAGCGCGCGAGCGGACGTGTCCCGTGGATCCGCCAGGAGGTTCCGGATGTCGACCCGCGATGGGAATCCGCGATCGGCCGCTGTCTGCAACGGGAACCGTCGAAGCGGTTCGAGTCGGCCGCCGGGATCGCGGAACATTTCGATCGCCCCGCGTTTCGGAATCCATTCGCGGCCCTCGTGCCCCGAAGGGCGTTACTCGTGGCGGCGGGCGTGATCGGGGCGGCGATCCTGGCCTACGTGTCTTGGCCGTCGCGCGGATACGTGCCCCGGCAAGAGGCGCTCGAGTTCCATGAGCGCGAGGTGCAGTCGATCGAGGCGATGACAAACGAATCGGGCCGGGCACCATTCGCTCTCCTCGGTTCAGGCGCACTACCAGTCAAAGGTGGGAGCCTGACCGCCGCAGAACCTCTATTCAACTATTGACGGTGCGGCAACACGATCGAAACACGGGCGCGCTACCATGATTTCCAAGGGAGTCTCGATGCGTTCACTCATCTTCAGCACTGTTTCCGGCGTGCTGCTTTCAGCCGCCCTTCCACTTGCCGCTCAATCGACTTTCGGGGTCGTGCTGGGCGATGTCCATGATCCATCGGGCGCCGCCATCAGCGGGGCCGTGGTTCGGCTCGAAAACACCGCCGAGAATACGAGCCGCGAGACCAAGTCGAACTCGACGGGCGGCTACGAATTCCAGAACGTGAAAGCGGGCCCGTACAGGGTCACCGTGACGTTCCAAGGCTTTCGCTCATTCGCGGCACAGAACCTGAATCTGGTGGCGCGCCAGACGCTACGAGTGGACGCCCGGCTCGAAGTCGGCGACGTGGCACAAACGGTCGAAGTCACGACGGCGGCTGGCATCATCGCCACCGACAATCCGGCGATCGCCTCGAACCTGACGCCGGAGAAGGTGCTGAACCTTCCCACCAATGTCCGCGGCGCGGGCAACACCACACCTTATGCGATTTTGCAGACCCTGCCCGGAGTGCAGGCCGACAATGGACTTGGCTATTCGATCCAGGGCGGACTGCCCGCGCAATCGGAGTCGACGGTCGATGGCATTTCGGTCACCGGCATGACCGGCAACAGTCCGAACCGGAACCAGTTTCTGTCGGTCGAATCGATCGCCGAGATCAAGGTGCAAGGTGTCGGAAACACGGCCGAGTACGGCCAGCCCGGCGACATCACGGTTACATCGAAGGGCGGGTCGAATCAGTTTCATGGCGCGCTGTTCTGGTATCACCAGAATCGAGCCCTGGACGCGCGCACCTTCGGCCAGAACCTGTTGCCCGCCAAGATCGGCAACACCTTCGGCGGAACGATCGGTGGTCCGGTGGTGCTGCCGAAATACAACGGGCGCAACCGGACGTTTTTCTATTTCACATGGGAATCGATGCGGTATCCGCGCCAGGGCACGATTCAGAATACGGTGCCGACGCAGTTCGTCAAGAGCGGCGATTTTTCGCGCGAGGGAGTGAACATTCGCGACCCCTTCACCGCGACTCCGTTCCCGGGGAACGTGATTCCGGCCTCACGCATCAATCCGGTCGCGACGAAGCTGCTGACACTTTATCCGTCGATCAACACCGGATCGCCCGATCGGCGAACGCTGAACAACTTCCGGGTCAACGTCCCCGTGAGCGTGAACTCCGATCAATATGAGACGCGTATCGACCAGACGTTCAATTCGAAGCACATGGTCTTCGGCCGGTATCAGTACAAGCGGAACCCCTCGCAGGCGTCGAACTCGTTGACGCTGCCTTCGGATAATGTGAAGGAGCAGTATACGCAGATCGCCGCGTCATGGACGTACACCGCGCGTCCGAACCTGCTGAACGAAGCGCGCTTCGGCCGTGTCATCTCCGATACGGCTCGAATCTTCCCGTTCGACGGATTGCAGTTCACCAATTCTCTCAACCTGAAGGACATCCAGCGCGACATATTCTTCAACGGCCTGCCGAGTTTCGGAATTGGCGGAGCGAACAGCTACACGGGAGTCTCGAAAGGCCGCCCGGGCTACAGCATCTCGACGAACTATCAGTTCATCGACAACGTCACCTGGATTCGCGGCCGGCACACGATCAAGACCGGCTTCGACACCCGTCGTGTCCGCGCCCAGTCCGACCTCGGCTTCACCACCGGCAACAACTATGGGGACTTCAGCTTTGGTGGAAATTTCGCCGGCGACGGCTTCGCGGACTTCCTGCTGGGAGTGCCTGTCTCGAGCGCGATCGCCGTCGTTGCGCGCGACAACAACGGATTCGCGACTCACTACAAAGCCTTCGTTCAGGACACCATGCGCATCACGCCGAAACTCACGATGGACATCGGAGTCCGCTATGAGTTGCATCCTGGCTACTCCGATGCCGGCCTCAACATCGGCAATTTCGATCGCAACGTG
The DNA here is from genome assembly GCA_902825945.1 of uncultured Acidobacteriota bacterium. Taxonomy (GTDB): domain Bacteria; phylum Acidobacteriota; class Terriglobia; order Bryobacterales; family Bryobacteraceae; genus SYLY01. The sequence goes on along the minus strand of CADECY010000003.1, from coordinate 56,646 downwards.
CCTCGCACGGGCCGGGTGATCATCATGTCGGATCCGCAGGCGAGGAACTTCCTCGCTCCGGGCGCGCTGACGTCGTTCAACGCCTGCCCCGGCGCGGCGCTCAACGGAGTGCCTTGTACGCCCATCGTCACCGCGAAAGAAGCGGGCCTTCCCGAAGCGCTTCGCACCACCTACAAGACGCAGCTCCTGCCGCGTCTCGGATTCGCCTACCGTCTTGACAACAAGACGACCGTGCGCACGAGCGCGGGCATCTACAACATGATTCTGCTGGGCTCGGTTTTCTACTCGCTCACGGGAACGGTGCAGAGCGACGTTCGCAACTTCAATAATGTCGGCGCCAACGGCCGCCCAATTTTCCAACTGCCCGAAACACGCACGCCGGACAGCGGCATTCGCAGCGGCGCGCAGGGCACATTCGAATTCCGCACCGCCAACCAGATCGACTTCAAGCCGCCGTACATGACCCAGTGGGCGCTGTCGATCGATCGGGAACTCGGGCGGGACCTGGGCTTGCGCCTCTCCTACATCGGCAACAAGTCCACGCACCTGCCGTGGGCGCCGGACGTGAATCAGATGGCGCCATCAACCAACTTCTACTCGCAGCGCACGAGCCTCGACCGGCCATTCCCGAATTGGGGGCTGATCTTCAGCCGCGACGCCGGCGCCAATTCGGTCTACAATTCGCTCCAGGCCGAATTGAACCGGCGCTTCGCCAACGGGCTCAGCTTCACGGCCGCCTACACGTTCGCCAAGAATCTCGCCGACAACGCCGGACCGGCACCGGGCAGCTTCGCCGGAGAAACCGGTGGCGGGCGCCTCACCAATTCGCTCGACCGCCGCGCCGATCGCGGAGACGTCTACGCCACGCGCCGCCATCGCAACGTGAACAGCGTCGTCTACGAACTGCCGTTCGGAAAGGGCCGCCGCTATCTCTCGAATTCGAGCCGCGCCGCGGACGTGCTGATCGGAGGCTGGCAGATTTCGAGCATCCTCACGCTGCAGACCGGACCGTTCCTGACGCCCACGTTCTCCGGCGGAGATCCTTCGGGCACCAATGCCGCGAGCCGCGGATCCTCGCGTCCGGATCGCGTGGGCTCGGGCTCGCTCTCGAATCCCACTCGCGATCTCTGGCTCGACCGCAGTGCTTTCGTATGCCCTGGCAGAACCACAGGGGCGACGCAGTTCAACTGCACGGTGGGCGTGGTTCCGGGCCGCGATATCGCGCCCATCGGACGTTTCGGAAACTCGGGCGTCGGGCTGGTCACGGGTCCGGGGACGATCGGAGTGAATGCCGCTCTCAGCAAGTCCTTTTCGATCACCGAGCGCATGAGACTCCGGCTCGAGGGCAGCTTCACGAACGTACCGAACCTCACCAACCTCGGTGATCCGAACCTCAACATCGCGGACTCGGCGTTCGGCCGGATCACCGGCTCAAGGAACGTCGACTTCGGCGGAGGCCGCACGGGTCAGGTGTCGCTGCGGCTGCAGTTCTAGGTGTCTACTTGCAGCAGCACATTTCTGTTATTGATGTTTGGGGGATGCCCAGACGCGCTTTCGCCCTGTCGCGTTCGCCCGAGACCAGGGCGCGGCTGATTGCAACCGGCAGGAGCCGGGCCGAGGAGGCGCGGGCCGTCGAACGGGCGCGCATCATTCTGGCGTGCCTCGAGGGAAAGGAAGTTCTGGAAGTCGCGCGGGGAGGAGGGTTTGCGTGACCGCCCGCGACCGGGCAAGACGCGGCTAGGCCCTAACATCTGATCCGCAAAATCATTCGCCGGTGTGGGGCCGCCTCTTAAAGGTAAGGTGAGGGCCAGCGCACCTCATCGCCCCATCACGAAATCCCATTCCTTCCCCGAGGCCTTCACGATCTCCTCGACATCGCGATCGAGCAAGTATCGCGACGACACGAGCCGCCGCGCCTCTTGCCGGACCTTCGCCAGATAGACATCTTTGCTGCCGTACCGCTTGCCGATCCTCTCGGCCGGAAACGCAAAGTACGATCCGGTCATGCTGAACATCTCCTCCGCCGATCCGATCGCGGGCGCGCGCAGATTCCATCCCGTATGCACCGCGAGCGGAACCGCGACCTGCGGAGTCTTCAGCCCGCCTAGTTCATTCCCGTCGGCTCCGACTTGTGGAACCAACACTCCGAACGGCGGCCCCATCTTCGGCGGTTCATGAGCGACGATTCCGCGCGTGCGAAATTCGGGTCCGAAATCGAGCCGGAAGACATCATGCAGCCGAACGGGCGGCTTCACGTCCGGGAGTTTCGGAAAGCGGACCTGCTCCAGCGGCACCAGTTCTTTCTTCGCCACCGTCGGGTAGGCGGACTCGGGCGGCGGCTGATCGTTGGCAAGCCACTGGTGCATCGCGACCAGCAATCCGCGCTGAAACCAGCCCCAGTCGTTCCCGTTGCTCGTGTATCGCAAATGCGTGGGACGGCCGGGCGGAACGCTGCCGGGACCGTGATTGCCGCCAGCCATCACATAGAGCCTCGTCAACGGCGCGAGCGGCGCGTCGGCCTTGCCGTCGAGCGTCGTGTGCATCAACGACGAAGCGCGGCCATAGTATTCATACGACGAGTTCGTGTAAAAGATCTTCGGCACAACGCCGTCTTTCTGAGCCCGCTCGAGGATGCCGCCACTGAGCCCGGTGACCGGATCGGTCTGCGTGAGATCGGTGAACGGAAAAATGTCGGTCGGGTAGTAGAAATTGAAGAACGGACGCGCATCGCGCGACGGCTGCGCGAACTGATGATTGAAACTGCCGCGACCACCACCCGCGACATTGGCCCACACGCCGTCGAACACGCGAGCGCCCTTCTCGTCGCGGTTGAAGCCCTGGTAGAGCAGCGTGCGGAGGAAGCGTCCGCTCTGCGAACTTCCGAAAGCGAGCGTGCGCCGCGCGGCCGGGCGTAGCGCGCGCAGCGGCTCGGGCGCGGTGCCGCTCTTCAGCGCCGAAATGAGGTCGCGTACGCCCGCGATGCCGAGCCCCACGATCGGCGGATCCTGTGACCGGTAGACCACCTCGTAGATCCGGCCCGATTCGAAGCCCGAAGGTTTCTCCACCGCGCCGCGATCGGCGCTGAAGTGCCAGTCAGAGCGCGGGATCGTACGCCGTGGTCCATTGGCAAGCGCTCGTTCGGTGAGCGTGTTGGACCCATCGTTCGGGTCCGCGACCTTGTATGGAAAGAAGAGCCGATCACCGAGTGAGAAACGCGTTAGCGCTTCGTCCGGGACATAATCCGAACGGACCCATCCGGTGATGGGCGATCCGTCGGCGTTCTTGGCGACGGGGACGGTGACACTGATCAACGGCGGTTCGCGCGGAATGTCCCATTGCCAGCCCACCCACACGAGCAGGAAGCCCTGTTCGAACAGCAGCCCATCGCCTATTTCCTCCGCGGTTCGCGGGTTGTTCGAATCGGTTGCGCGATTGAAAGTGCGCAGCAGGCCCTTGCGCCCGCGATTGGAGACTTCGAACAGCAGCGTGCCGTTTCCCTTGGCGGGATCGCGCGGGGCAAAGATGACGAAGTCCGCGTAGAACTCGACGAGGCCCTTCGCATTCCGCGGACCGCGGGCCACGTTGACGATATCGCGGTTGGCGGCAGCGTTCGGATCTACGGCGAAATGAGCTTTCCCGATCAGGCGTTCATACGCGCCTGTCGAACCGAAGGACTTGCCTTCGAGGATCGGCGAACGCTCGGTGATTTCGAGCCGGACGAGTTCCGCGGCGAGCGCGGCGGGAATCAGGGTAAGGAGGAGTCGGCGCAGCACATCGCCTATTGTATGGGGATTATGACGCGCGATGGCATCGCCGCCCCGTGATGCACGGACTGGACAGCCTTCCGCTCCGTTGTCGCGAACGGACCTTCTCCCGTGTGGGAGTTTCGATCATAGACCGGAAAATAGCTGCCCGCGATCTCGAGCCGCATTGCGTGGCCCCTTGCGAGTTCGAACGCCGTGTGTCCGAGGTCGACGGTGACTTTGTAGACTCGGCCCGGATCGACAGCCGCGCGCTTCGCATCACCGTCACGATGGGTGAGGCGCACGACACCCTCGGCAACGGGATAGACCTTGCCATCGGGCCAGACATCGGTGAGCTTGACCGCGAAGTCCGCGTCCTGAGCGTCGACGCTCACCCAGAGGTCGGCGCGCGGATTCCCGGCGATGATCGCCGCCGAAGTTTGCGCGGGCGCCGTGTAGACGAGTACGTCCGCGCGCTTCTGGATCACCGCGCGATCGACCGGGCGGAACATCGAGGATCGCGGGAACGGCGACGAGGCGCCGAGTTCGACCGGAACCGGATTCGCGGGATCATCCTCGAACGAATCCGCCGGTTCGGCCGAGCCCGCGCGGCGAAGCGAGAGCGCCCGATCCGGCCGCAGGAAGTAGGACGTTTCGGTTGCGGGCGGAGGCCAGTCTTGCGCCGTGCGCCATTCGTTGCGTCCGAGGATAAAGTACCGGACCCGAGGGAACTCCGTCGCCGTGCCCGGCTTCAGAAAACGATCGAACCACTTCAGGTTTTCTTCCACCACGTCGAGCTTCGCCTGTTCGCCAAAATCAAACCCTGCCACCGATGTTTTTCCCACTGTTCCGTGATCCCATGGACCCAGAATCAACTGCTGATTGGCGCGCGCCCGTTCGGTGGCGGAGGACCTGCGCATCCGTTGAAAGCTCGCCACGGTTTCCTTGCAAAGGAAGTCGTAGTAACCCACGATGTGCTGTGCCGGAATGTCGAGTCCCTTCACCCGTTCGCTCGCATGCTGGCGATTCCAGAATCCATCGAGCCACGGATGCGTCACCATCGCTCGCAGCCAAGGCATTTCCCAGCCGATGTGGCGATCGAGATCCGCGACCGGAAGCTGCCGGTAGTAGGGAGTCAGGTCGTCCGGCGCCTTCTTCCCAGCCGGCGGCTTGTTGATCGCCGGACCCGCGCCGCCGATCAACGCGAGACGCAGCGCTCCACTAACGTACGCCGTGTAGTAGAGGCTTGCGGAGGCGGCGGTTGGCGCGATCACCGTGAGTCCCGGTGGACGCTCGGCGGCGGCGAGCCACTGCACAGCGCCGGGATGAGATCCGCCCCAAGTCCCGGTCTTGCCGTTCGACCATGGCTGCTTCGAGATCCACTCGATCGTGTCGTAAGCGTCCTGATCGTCGTTGTTGTGGTGAATGTACTGGCCCTCTGAGGCGAACGCACCCCGGGCATCCTGCACGACAGCGACATAGCCTCCCGCTACGTACCGGCGCGCGGTATTGGCGGCGGCGTTCTTGTTGTACGGCGTGCGAAGCAGCAGTACCGGCTTGCGGACCGCGGCTTCAGCCCCGTGGATATCGGTCGCGAGCCGGACGCCATCGCGCATCGGCACGAGAATCGTTTGCGGTTGCGATTGCGCCATCGCGAGTTGCGCGCACAGCGCAAGCACCGGCACCGAATGAATCGAGAGGGTCGGCATGAGCGAGGTTCATCGTAACACGCGCACGGCGCTGGACTGTGCTAACCTCGGCGGCACGGGGGACGGTCATGTTCACTTACACCTTGTTCACGCTCGCCTTCGCCACCGCGTTGTCAGCCGGGATCGGCGTTCCTGTACTTTTCGAACCTTCGCCCGGCCGCGCGCAATTCGTCGCCCGGACCGGCGGCGCGAGCGTGGTGATTCGCGCCGATGGCGCCGACCTTCGCTTGGGACCCGAGCGGGAGCGCGTCGCCGTGCGAATTGCGGGAGCAAGCGCGAGCGGCAGCGCAGAGCCAGGCGAGAAGCTGCCGAGTGTCACGAACTACTATCCCGGTTCCAATCCGAAGGAGTGGCGCATCGGCGTTCCGCACTTCGGCCAAGTCCGCTACCGCTCGATCTATCCGGGAATTGACCTGCTTTATTACGGCAAGGACGGCAGGCTCGAGTACGATTTCGAATTGGCTCCGGGAGCCGATCCGCGCAAGATCGGGCTGACGTTCGAAGGCGCCCGTTCAGTGAAGCTGACAGCGGCGGGCGATCTGCTCCTCTCGACCGCGCATCATGCAGTGGTGCAGAAGAGGCCAGTGGCATATCAGTTCGTGAACGGAGAGCGGACGGAGATCGCCGCTTCCTACCGTCTACGCGGCAACAACGCTGCGTTGACGCTCGGGAAGTATGACCGGTCACTGCCGCTGGTGATCGATCCTCAGATCGTCTTCAGCGCGACCTTGTTCCCGACCGGAGAGATCAAAGTGACGGCGGATAGCCAAGGTGCGGCCTACACGCTCTACTCCGCCGAGTCGATGGTTTCCAAACATTCGCCACAGGGCGCCCTCGTCTACCTGACAGTGATCGGCACCAGAGGGCTGACGCGCTTGGGAGGCTTTGGACTCGACCCCGCCGGGAACGTCCATGTGGCCGGATTCACGCAGCAGGCGAATTTCCCCTTGGTGAACGCATTCCGCACACAGTTTTCCGGGCTCGAGGCAACACTCACGCGTCTGTCGCCGCAGGGCACAATCGCCCTGTCGTCCTTTGTGGCCGCCACCGGCCAGTTCGCGGAAGCCACGGTGGCGGCGGGTGCCGACGGGAGCAGCTATGTCATGGGAATCCTGCCGCCGTTCCAAGCATTCCCGAAAGTGAATGCCCAGGCGAACACCTCCGACTCGAACGTTTTCGTTTCCAAAGTGGCCGCGAATGGAACCCTCGCTTGGGCCACCTTGCTCCCGGCGTTTGCCTCCGGACTATGGGAGCCTACGAATCCGGCGATCACCGCGGTGACCGGCGGCGTCTCCACGGCGGGGCTGTTGCGATACATCGGAACGTCCAGTCCGCCCTACAACAAGGGCTTTTTCGTGAACGGCCTCGTCGAGCAGTCCGGCACAGTGAGCAGCCGGTTCGCCAAGATTTACGGAAGCGCTGGCACCAACCCGGTCGCCCACGCCTACTCCGTGGATCAGCCCATGGCGCTCTCCGGTTCGGGATCGGACACCTACTTCCTGCGGGAGTTCTCACCACCGGGTTTCTGCTATGGGACTCAGGGCCCGACGACTTTGCTGCTGGTCCGTCTGGATTCGACCGGCGCGGAGACGGCGCTGCGTGATCTCAGTTCCGCGACAGCCCCTGGTTGTCAGGGCCCGACGTCGCTGACAGTCAATGGCTCTGGCGAACCAATCGTGGCGGCGACCGACACGGTGAACGGCGGACGGGCGGCCTACTGGCAGCGTTTTTCCGCTAATCTTTCCACGGCCACCGGGAGTTTCTACACGCGGATCTCGGGTTCGGGACAAACGTCGGAAGCCATCGTCCGTCATGCGGATTCCGCTGGCGCACTCTATGTCAGCGTGTTCGGAGTCAACACCCAGGGAGTCTTCGAGACGCTCGACAAGATCGTTCCGGTTGGCGGCGAGAGCGGAACCACGAATCTGCTGCCGCCGGTACCCTTGACTGCTCCTGTTCACGACCAGGGCACCGGGCAGCCGTTCCGGTTCCGGTGGAACCCAGTCGCGGGCGCGCAGGGCTACCTCCTCGAGATCCGGAGAGCCGACAGCGGCGGTCTAGGCATCTACTTCCCGCGCGACACCATTGAAAATCGCCAGGTCTCAGGCGGAAACACCGCGTTTGCCGATGCGCCGGCACTGGCAACCGGTCTCTACGTCGCGCGCGTCCGGGCGTGTGGCGCGTCTTATAGCTACGTCGATTGCGGTCCGGCCACTGACTGGACCGGCTTCTCTACCAACACGTCGTGGCCGGTGATCGTCGCCCCGGGCGAGGGCGCCGTGCTGACGCAATCCACCACCAATCTTCAGTGGCTCGCGTTTCCGGGCGCGGCGTCCTACGCTCTGAGGATCCTGAGGAACGGAACGCTCTTCGCTTCCGACAATCTCCCGGCTTCGGTTCTCAACGCGCCCTACTCGCTACCGAGTGGCAACTACCGGATGACGGTCAACGGATCGCCTGTCAACTTCCGGGTCCAGTTGGGGCCGGTGCCGACCGGCAAGCCCACGGTGACTTCGGCGAACGTCTCCGGTGGTAACTCCCTCACCACCGCCTTTACCACCGTCTCTGGTGCGGACCTCTACCTGGTTCAGGTCGTTCAACCAGGCGCCGGGCCAGGAGGAGGCGCGCTGACCGTTGCCGCGAAGATGGTGTCGGCGACGCCCGTGACACTGAGCGTTCCCGCCGGTGCCGCGTTCGTCCTCGTCAAGGCTTGCAATGCCGACGGTTGCGGACCCATCAGCGACGCATTTCCCATGAACGCCGCCGGGCCGAGTCCCTCCGCTCCGGTCATCGGAGTGCCCGCCGCCGCGACCGTGGTGAGCGGCCCCGTCGTCACCTTCTCCTGGAGCCGCGTTCCGGGCGACAACGGATCCAACACCACCTACCGGCTTTACGTGCAAGACATGTCCGCGTCGCGCCCGGCCCTCGACGTCATCACGACGAACAACTTCTGGGCGGCGCGATTCCGGCCCGGTGTCCGCTACGATGTGCTCGCGATTGCCAATCCGGGTCCGAATCAGGTGGCGGGCCCCCCGAACGGTTTCGTGGTCGATGGGCCGCCGCTCAACGCTCCGACGCCCACCCAACCCGCCTATCAGGGAGTGGTGAGTCTGCGCGGCACGACCGGCCAGGTAACGATCGAGTGGCTGGGCCTCGACAATTGGCAAGTCGTCGAGTATTACCTGGCAAGCGATGGCACCACGCCGCATTCCTTTGCCGGACAAGTGGCTGGCGATCGCACTTCGCTGACCCTCACGGCGGGACGGCGCTATTCTGGCGTAGTCCGCGGATGTCAGCTTCCCAACGTGTTCGGGCCCGGATTCTGCGGACCGTGGTCGGACGCGGAAGGCACGGGCGTGTTCAACTTCACGACGGTGCAGTGAGAGGCTCCCGTGAGGGGGCGCGCAGCGTGGGTATCGGATCGCGTCTCTACCACTTCGAGTAGGGAGTGCCCTCGAGGCTCGTCTTGTCGGAGCCGCTGAAGACAGTACCGATGCCCTCGGTTCCTTCTTCCGCCGCGACCTTCCATGTCTGGTTCGAACCGGTGATCGGATCGTCCGGAACGCGATACAGGTAGCCCTCGCTCACCAGATCCTGGAGCGATTGCGCGGGCTTCTGCTTGTCATAGCTGTATTCCTCGATCGCGGACCGTAGCACCAGGAGATTGCTCCGCAGCGTGCTTTCGCGCGAGCGCAGAACCGCCTTCTGGTACTGCGGAACGGCGATCGCCGCGAGAGTCGCAATGATCGTCATCACGACAATCAGCTCGATTATCGTGAAGCCCCTGCGGAATCGTGCGGACCTCACCGGATCACCACTCCGCGTATGGAGTGCCCTCGAGGCTGGTTTTGTCCGAGCCGCTGCGGACATCGAAGACGCCGGACTCGGTCTGATTGACGCTCGTCAGCGCGTCTTCCATGATCACCTTCCACGTCTGGTTGGAGCCGGTGATCGGATCTTCGGGAATCTGCCGGAGATAGCCGTCGGTGACGAGATCCTGCAGCGATTGCGGCGCCTTCTGTTTGTCGTAGGTGTACTCGTCGATCACGGTGCGAAGCGTGAATAGGTTGTTCCGCAGCACGCTTTCTCGAGTGCGCAGAATCGACTTCTGATACATCGGCACGGCCATCGAAACGAGGATCGAGACGATCGTCATCACGATGATCATTTCGACGAGCGTGAAACCGCGGCGTAGTCTACCAGTCCGCATAAGCTGTCCCATCCGGTGCCTTGTCGAAGGTCTTGCTGTAAACATCGAACACGTGCGAACCGCCCCAACTCGACGAGCCAGGATCGTCCTTGACATTGCGCATGCCCCACTCGCGCCGCCCCGTGAACGGATCGCGAGGGATCCTGCGCAGAAACTTGATCTTCTTGTCCTGCGCGCCCGCCGCCTTGACGCCTTCCACGAGCGCCTCGAGCGTTTCGGGGTAGCATTCCGAATCGATCTTCTTGCTTTCGGCGCCGAGCTGGCCGTAGTCGCAGGCATCCTTGTATTTGTCGATCGCGTGCCGGATCTCGGCGAGCGCGAGCCGCAACTCCCGCTCCTTTTCCCGCCGGACACGGAAGCGGGCCATCGGGAGGATCATCGTCGAGAGCAACATCAGAATCGTGAACGACACGATCAGTTCCACGAGCGTCAATCCGCGGCGGGACCGCTTGTTCCGCATGGCACTGCTACTCGACGTTCACCGTCACCGTGGGGCTCTGCACGTTCACCGGTTCGAGCTTGGAGTTCTTCACCGAAAGGTCGAGCACCTCGACCGCGGTCGAACCCTTGCCCACCGCCTGGAATACGAGCGTTACGAGCGAGCCCGAGCCGTTCACTCCCGGCAGGCCCGGTTTGCGGTTCAGCTCGACCGAGGCCTCGCCGGCGTCGTTGCGAATGTTACGCGTGAAGATGTTCTGCTGCGAGTCACCCACGAACAGCGTGCCCTTGTTCACGTCGTTCAGGCGCAGGACCTTCGGGTCCCACTTGATCTTCATGGGCGCTCCGGCAAGGTCAGTGCCGTTGTCGAGCTGGATCATCAACGTGAGCGCAGCGCTCACCTTCGTCGAGACGGCCCCGCCCGGAAGGAAACTGGCCTTCGCCGCCGAGCCGGCGGCGGCCGCCGCATTCTGCCCGGGCAACTGGAACGGCAGGCCCACCGGAAATCCGCCCGGCTTGGGCGAGGGAACCGCGGGCGCGGTCTCCTTCGGGGGCGCGGGCTCGGGCTTCGGAGGCTCTGGCTTGGGTTCGTCCAAATCCTTCTTCGGCGAGTAGTTGAGTTTGATCACCGTGTCGTTGCCCGCCGCGATTCCGCGCAGGTTGAGATCCTGAATGTCGGGCTGACGGATCACGTGCGGAACGAGCGCGATCAACAGTTCGCTCGTCCCCCGTTCGATGCTCTCGCTGCTGAACAAGCGCCGGAGGACCGGGATATTGCCCGCACCGGGCGTTCCCGCGATCGAGCGTGTGTCCTGATCCTGCATCAGTCCGCCGAGCAGACTCACCTCGCCCTGCCGCAGCCGTACGAAGTGCGTGAACTTGCGCTGTCCGATGACGGGCTGCGAAAGCCCGCCGACATCGATCCGGTCCCGCACGTTGGAAATGTCGATTTCGATCTGCATACTCACTTCGTCCGAGCCATGGACGGTCGGCGTCAGGTCGACATTCACGCCGACATCGGCGAACTGGAACTGCGTGCTGACGAGCGGCGAGATTCCGGCCCCGATGCCTCCAATGCCAGGCTGGAAGCTGCCGGTCGCGTACGGGAAGCGATCGCCGATCTTCAGGCTCGACTTGACGCCGTGCGTCGCGCGGATCTGGGGCGACTGCAGCACGCGCGTTCCGCGATCGGTCATTAGGGCCTGCAGCAGGAAGTTCGGAACCGAGACGGCAAAGTCCTGTTGGCGGATGTCGGGGATGTTGGGTAGCCGAATGAGTCCGGTGCTGGTGCCGGTGGTGGCGCCTGTGCTGCCGGTCGCTCCGGAGGCGCCACTGGTGACGGTTTGAAGCGTGGAACTCGGCGTGAAGCTCACCAGTGAGCGAAGACCGTTGGTGCCGCCGCTCTGGAACGTCGCCGCGAGATCGCGGGTTCGCGAGCGGTTGGCTTCCATCACCACCACGTCGATGATCACCTCGCCCTTCGGCTTATCGATGTCGGCGACGAGCTTTTCGGCCAACGCCACCTGATCGACCGTGCCGCGCACCATCAACACGTTATGCGTATTGAACGTGAACACCCGCCGGATGTCGGTGACCGAGCGGAGAATGGTCGCGATTTCCTGGAGTTCCTGCGGTGTAGTGAGGTTGCGCAGATAAAAGGTGCGCACCACCATGTCCTCATGGTCGCGCCGCTTGGTGACGTTATCGTTGGTGAGGAAAATCGTGTTCAGCGAGAGGGCCTTCCAGTAGGTCTTGGTGAGAATCGAGAGATGATCGAGAGCTTGTTCGAGGCTCGTGTTGCTCAGATCGATCGAATAGTTGCGCCCCGTGCTTTGGTACTCCGGGTCGAAGATCACGTTGATTCCGGCGAGCTTTCCGAGGGTCTCGTAGAGCACCTTCACCGGCTGATTGTTCATCTTGAGAGTCGAAATCTGACGCTGCAGGGGGCGTAGTTCAGGCGCAGGCATCATCGAGCCGATGCGATCTTCGAGGTCCTGCCGGGCAGCCTCCGAGGGCGTCAAAGCGGATCGCTCGGTCTTCCCGCCCGCCGCCTTGCGCTTGGCCTGTTCGATCATCTGCATGGTCCGCCGCAACTCTTGTGCAGCACCCGCCGAGCTCGGATCGGTGGCGAACGCCTTCTGGAACTCGGTGGCCGCTTCTTCGAGCTTTCCTTCCTCCCGCAGCCGCATGCCCGCGTCGTAATGCATTTGCGCGGCTTGGAACCGCACCCGGCGCACCGCAAGCTGATAGGATGCGTCCTCCGGATCGATCGCCACTGCCTGCTCGAACAGATCGAGCGCCTTGTCGAACTCCCGTTTGGCCTCGGCGAGACGGCCTTCCTTGATCAGCTTTTCGGCCTTGCGGTTTCGGGCAAACACCGGACCGGAAAGCGGCGCAAGCAGCGCGGCCGTCATCACAATTGCGGCTAAACGATTCAAAAGAGGCATCTTATATGTTCCGGCCCGTGCTATGCTGGAAAGAGTCCGGCACTCATAACAGATTGACGCGGAAAGGCTTCCGGGCGTTTAGGTGAATTTCGATGGCTGAAAAGAAGGAGCGGTTCAAGATCCTGTCCGACAACCGGCAGGCGAGGCACAACTACGAACTGCTCGACTTCTGGGAGGCCGGGATGGTGCTGACCGGGACCGAGGTGAAGTCCGCGCGGACGGGCCGCGTCAACCTGCAGGATGCCTTCGCCGATGTCGGCGCCACCGAAGTGTGGCTCTCCAATGCCCATTTCAGTCCCTATTCGCACGGCAACCGCTACAACCACGAGGCGATGCGGAAGCGAAAGCTGCTGCTGCACCGCGAGGAAATTCAGAAGATCTACCTAAAGGTCCGGGATAAAGGACTTACGGTCGTCCCCACCAAGATTTATCTCAAAGACGGCCTGATAAAATGTGAGATTGCGCTCGCGCGCGGCAAGAAACTCCACGACAAACGCGACACGGAACGGAAGCGGGAGCAGGAGGCCGAGGCGAAGGCTGCCGTGCAGCGCCGGCGTAAATCGGAATAGACAGGAGAGCTTTTCAAGCATGAATACGGCCATCGGGCGAGTGGATGCTGCTTCCGCTACGGTTGACGCCCTGATCGTGATCGCGGTGGAATCGCAGGTTCCGCGATTCTCGCTGCCCGCCGACACGCTGTTGTCGCATCTTTATGAGTCCGGCGAGTTCAAGGGCAAGCCGGGTGACACGGCGGTGATTCACGCACCGCAAGGAATGGCGGCCAAGCGTCTCGTGCTAACGGGCGTGGGCAAGTCCGCCGGAGATCCGGCGGCGGTGCGCAAGGCGATCGGAACCGCGTTGCGCCTGGCCAAGTCGAAAGCCGCGCACACCGTGGCCGCGCTCCTCGACGGCGAGTCCCAGAGCGAAGCCTGTGTCGAAGCAGCGATCGAGGGCGCGATCCTCGGAAATTTCGAGCCCGACCTCCACAAGACCGATCCCGAAAAGGACGCGCAACGCATCGATTCGTTCACCCTGCTCGTCCCTGGTGGGGCCGAATCGCTCGACGCCGCTTTCGAACGCGGCCGGATCCTCGCCGATTCGCAGAACCTGACACGCTCGCTCGTCAACGAGCCCTCGAATATCCTCGTGCCGAGCGAACTCGCGCGGCGGGCTCGTGCGATGGCCGCCGAGGTGGGGCTCGAGTGCGACGTGCTCGACGAGGATCGCATGCGTCAGATCGGTATGGGATCGCTGCTGGCGGTGGCGATGGGCAGCGACCAGCCACCCGCCATGGTGATCCTGCGATACCGGCCCGCGAAGCCAGCGGCCGAAGGCGTGCACCTCGGACTGGTCGGCAAAGGTGTCACTTTCGACTCCGGCGGCATCTCGATCAAGCCCGCCGATGGCATGGAAAAGATGAAGTACGACATGGCGGGCGCGGCGGCCGTGATCGGCGCCATGCGCGCCATCGCACTTCTGAAACCCGGAATCCCGGTGACCGCGTTCGCGCCGATGGTCGAGAACATGATCAACGGCCGTGCTCAGCGGCCGGGCGACATCGTCAAGACGCTTTCCGGAAAGACGGTGGAGGTGTTGAACACCGACGCCGAAGGCCGGCTGATTCTGAATGACGCGATCACCTACGCGCAGCGCGAAGGCTGCACCCATCTCGTCGACGCCGCCACGCTCACCGGATCGGTGGTGATCGCGCTCGGACACGTGAATGTCGGCGTCTTCCCGAACAACGACGAGTTGTGTGACCGCGTACTCTCCTCGGCCAAGCGTCAAGGCGAGAAAATGTGGCGGATGCCGATGGACGACGAGTACAAGGAAGTGCTCAAGAGCGCGTTCGCCGACCTGCCGAACATCGGCACGCGACACGGCGGGTCGATCAGCGCGGCGCATTTCCTGAAGGCCTTCGCCGATCCCACCCCGTGGGTGCACCTCGATATCGCTGGCACGGCTTGGCTCGACGAGGCGAGACCGCACTTGGCCAAGGGGCCGTCAGGAGTCTGTGTCCGCACGTTCGTCGATCTCGCAATGAACTGGCAATAGCGCCATCTGCCAGTAGTGTCGTGGATCAGTGGTGTGCTCGCAGCGATGGGGCTCCAACTCACACTTGCGGTGGGTTCCACGCATGGGCGTTGAGCGCGTACAGATCGAAGTTCATGTGGTACGCAAGGGATGGACCAAGAGCGGCCACGAGCGCGTCCCTGCAAACAGTGCCTTTCTCCACCGGCGGACACGGCATCGCCATGCCCTGAAAGGGAACAGTTCCCAGGACAGACCTGAAGCCTGTCGCGCGCTGCACGGTCTCCAGGATTGCACTGACCGCCGCGACCCGAGTGCCGCCGATGCTCCGGCCAAGTGGGCGTGCAAAGGCGGAAGCGATCGTCTCGTTGCGGCCGTTCGCCCTCAGTATCCTTGCTGGAACAACAAAAATGGCCTGATCCGTTTCAACGATTTCAAAATCTCCCGGTAGCCCCTGCCGCGAGTGCGACAAAGCAACGGTAGCGAGATGAGAACCCGCCAGATCGGGCCGCGCGCGCAAGTCCGCGGGAAATGAGTGCGAGAGCCGCCCTGCGCGCGGTACCCGGTAAGCCGGGTTCTTCCGGCGCACCTCAGGAGGCAACCGGTCCTGGCTCGAGTCGTCCGGGTGCTCATATGGAACATCCTCATAGTGGATCGGTTTGTCCACGTACGGCTGGAACCTGCGAGCGAACTCCGCAAGGGGTCTGCTCGTATCGACATCGACTGTTCGCTGGCCGGTGGCCTAGGCGAGCGCACGAACGGGACCGAGCGCCGTTCCGGCAATCCAATCTCGTCTCCGCATACATTCATTTGATCACGGACACGAGTGGTGGGATTGGGGAGAATCCTTTGGAGAACATTTGCATCCGCCCGCTCGTCGATATCCCGCTGAACCGTTCCTGCGAGCCGCCGGGGTGGGGCGAGCCGACGCATGGTATAATTTCCGAATGGAAAACATGGCAACTAGCGTGCGCATCGCTGGAGATGCCATTGATGTGCTATCGAAGCTATCCGATAAGCTTGCAAAGCCGAAGGCCCAAGTGATCGAGCGCGCATTGAAGGAAATGGAAGAGCGGATTTTCTGGGACGAAGTGTCACGTGCCTTTGACCGTATCGCGGCCGATCCGGCGGAGACCGCACAGATGAGGGCGGAAGCCGAACTCTGGGAGAACGGCGCGGCGCGGGACCTCTCGGGCGAAGAATGGTGATCGAACGCGGCCAGATCTATTGGTGTACCCTCGAACCTACAGTCGGTCATGAACAGGGTGCCGTACGTCCGGTGGTAGTGGTGTCGGCCGATGCGTACAATAAGACTCAAAGCCCGCTTGCAGCGGTGGTTCCGCTCACCAAAGCGCCACCGAAGACACCACTCCACATTCGCTTCGCTCCAGAGGATACGGGCATGGAAATGCCGTCTACCGCGCTGATCGATCATGCCCGTTTCCTCGACCGGTCGCGCCTTCGGGGCAATCCCGCGGGAAAGCTGCGGCCCACCGCTCTTGCAGAGTTGGACCGGCGCCTGAGCCGTGTGCTGGGGCTCGGGTAGCGTCACGTGAACGCCGGGCGCTGCTTTTGAGGAACACGCGCACAACGGACTCGCTCCGGCGCCCCGCCCTTTGCGTGTTCCTCACCTATTGGCGCCGCTCCTACGCGGCCCTCTGCGCTTCTCGCGAGGCACACGAGGCACGCGTGCGGTTCGGGAACAGTTCGGTGATACACTGAGAATCCTCGCGGGAATCTATCCCGAGCTCGACACTGTACATGAAGATCGCTGAGTGGCAATAGCGCGATGCGCGTAATCGAGCGCACGTTCTCTTCGTTGCGCGACAACCTCGACTTCGACGATAGCCTGCTCGATGACGCGGACCGCGGCGGGATCGCCTCGCTGCGATTCTGGGAACCGCGGACCCACGCTGTGTCGCTCGGGCGTTCGAGCCGCGAGTCCGGATTCGTGCTGCCCTCCGAACGCCGTTCCACGGGCGGCGGAACCGTACTGCTCGGGCCGGGCTGCCTCTGCTTCTCGCTCGCGTTGCCGGTCGAGCTGTATCCCGCGCTGCGCGATGTCCGCGACAGCTACTGCTCCATTCTCGGGTCGATCGGGGCCGCGCTTGGGTTGGACGGCGTCACGGTTTCCGGCTCGTCCGACCTCGCCTGGAACGGACGTAAGTTCTCCGGGAACGCACAGCGCCGGACCCGCCAAGCGTTGCTCCATCACGGAACTGTGCTCTACGCGTTCGACCTCGCTCGGGTCACCGCGGCACTTGCGGAGCCCGATCGTCAGCCGGAATATCGCGAGCGGAGGCGCCACGCGGAGTTTCTGACCAATGTGCCACTCACCGCGCCGTCGATTCGAACGGCGATCGAGGAGGCGAGCCGCTGCCACTTCCAAGGGCCGTCCTGTGCACGGTCCGGTTGAGGTACTAAGGATAAGGCTTTCACCCCTTGTTGTCAGTGAAAGTCCCTAATAGCTGCATCCAAAATCGCGGGTTACGCTCGAAGGGACCGGAGGAGGTCACCTTTTGAAGCTTCACCTGACAAGACTTTCCAGCGCATTTCTGTTCGCCGCCGTGGCCCTGGCCCAACCCGTCGATATCGGTTCGAACGGACGCGGTGAACCGCCCAGCCGCTTCGGCGTAACTGCAATCGCATTCGACCTGAATCCCGCCGGGCTGCGGCGCGGAGCTCCCGAGTTGCAACTCCAACTCCCGGGCGGGCCGATGACGATCCTGCGCCGGAAGTCGTTCCAGAGCCGTGGACCGAATTCGGGCAAGTGGCAGGGCACCGCGAACGGACGCAACGATAGCGAAGTCCTGCTCACGCTCCGTAACGGCGTGCTGGCGGGAACGATCCAGATCGGGCCCGACCTCTACGAGATCCGCCCGCAGGGATCGCGCCACATCGTCGAGAAGCTCGACTCGTCGAAATTCCCGCAGTGTAAGGGGCAAGTGGCACCGGCGCGGCAAGGCGACACGGCCGGAACCGCTGGAACCACGGTCGCCGCGGCGGGAGATGTGTTGACCACAGTGGACGTGCTCTCCGTTTACACGCCGCAAGCGCGGCTGGCCGCCGGCAGCACGGTTAACATCGAGGCACAGATCCAGAGTGCCGTCGATCGCGCCAATCTCGCGTTCACCAACAGTCAGGTGAACGCGGCGTTCCGGCTGGTGCGAGTCGCCGAAGTGGTCCATGATGACGCGGGAAACCTCGACACCGATCTTTCCTGGGTGCTCAACGATCCCACCGTGGCATCGTTGCGCAATTCCAGCGGCGCGGACCTGGTCTCGCTGATCGTCGAGAACGGTGCGGGCTATTGCGGCCTCGGCTATGTGATGCGCTCGGTCAACACGGGTTTCGCGCCGTATGCGTTCCAGGTGACCGCGCGGAGCTGCGCGGTGGGAAACCTGTCGTACGCACACGAACACGGTCATAACTCCGGCATGGAGCACGATCCGGCGAACGGCACAGCCCCGTCGTCGGCTTCTTACCCGTGGTCGTTCGGACACCTTGTGGATGGCGTGTTCCGCACGGTGATGTCGTATGCCTCCCAGTGCCCGAGCGGCTGCACGCGCCTTCCCTACTTCTCCAACCCGAGCGTGCTGTACTCGGGATACCCGACCGGTGTCCCGGATCAACGCGACAACGCCCGCACCGCCCGGTCCACTTTGCCCGTCGTGGCGCAGTTCCGCGCGGAGGCTCCCACCACCCCGCCCGTTGCACCAACGGCCCTGACGGCCTCGGCGGTTTCGGCGGTGCAGATCAACCTGACTTGGGCCGACAACTCCGCGAACGAGACCGGATTCCGCGTCGAGCGCTCCACCGACGGCATCAATTTCACGCAAATCGCGGCTCCAGGTGCGGGGGTTAGCACGTTCAGCAACACAGGACTTACCGCATCCACCGCTTACGTCTATCGCCTCCGCGCCTATAATTCGGCGGGCGATTCCGACCCCACCAACGACGCTTCCGCCACGACCCTGACTCCCGCGCCGCCCTCGGCGCCGGATTCACTCGCCGCCACGGTTGCCTCATCCACACAGATCAACCTCACGTGGGCGGACCGTTCGAACAACGAGACCGGGTTCCGCATCGAGCGTTCGACCGCGGGCGGAGCGTACTCCGTCATCGCGACCACCGGCGCCAACGCCGTTTCGTATGCGAGCACCGGGCTCGCGGCGAATACGGCCTACAGCTTCCGGGTGCGCGCCTACAACGCGGACGGCGATTCCGCCTATTCGAACGTCGCTTCCGCCACCACTTCGGGCGCTGTTCCCGCCGCGCCGGGCAGTTTCACTGGCGTCGCGCGATATTCGGGCAGTGGCAAGACAAAGACTTTGACCGGCGTTGGGCTGTCGTGGGTGGACGTCGCGAACAACACCGGATACAACATCGAGCGATGCCTGCAATCGGGCAAGGGCAATCAGATCACTTGCAACTTCGCTCCTCTGGCCAATCCGGCGGCGGATGCGGCGTCCCTCCTCGACTCGAGCGCCACGGTCAAGGGCACCTATCAATTCCGGATTCGCTCCTTCAACGGGATCGGGGCATCCGCGTGGGTGCGGATCACCGTCACCGCGAACTGAGCCGAATGATCGACCGGGCCAAGTTGGCGCGAGCCGCGCTTTCATACTTGGCCCGGAAGAATGGCGTGCTGTAGATCGAAGGGCGGATGGCGAATCCTTCGAGAACGCGGGACCGGCCGCGGGCAAATTCTCCGTCCGCAACCCACGCGTACTCCCGGCGGATCTCGTTCTCATACCGGTTGAACACCGCTTCCGGTTGCCCGAGGATCGAGAGGTCGAGATCCACCAGCAGTCCCGCTTCTGGCGAATCCGGCCCGTATACGTGGTTCGTGGCAACGTGCTTCGTGGCGAGGATCACGCCCGCCACCTGATTCGCGAACGCTTCCGCCAAGCGCTGCCTTTCAAGCGGTCTCGCTCGCCAGACCGGCGCTGCGCCCTTCGTTATCCTTCGCCCGCGGATCGTACACCGCGTCATGGAACCAGAGCGCGAATTCGACAGCGCCGATATCCACGCCGCCGCCGGGATAGCAGCGCAACTCGTCGAGGCAATGGGCGATGTGGGCGAGGTTGTGGTACGCCCGGCCCTCCTCCGAGTAGCGCGCTTCCAGGTCGAGGAAGACAGGCTCCGCGTCTCCTGCCGCGCCCAGCCGCCGCCACAAGGCGGACCACTCATCCAGAAGCGTGGATCGATTCATGTTTCTCCCGCAGCCTTCCGAACACGGCCGGACTCACGTAGCGTTGCACCACTTCTTCCCAACCTTGCGGTCCCACCAAGCCCTTGACCATGCTCGAACTTACCGCCGCCATTCCCCGAGGCGGCATCAGGAAGACGGTGGCGACCCGGCATCGAGGTCACCGTTGACGTTGCGCATCACGCGTTCCTGCTCGTAGTCACTCTCATTCCGGATCCCGCGCAGGATGAACTGAGCGCCCGCCGAAGCGCACAGGCCGCGAAGGCGCGGCGCCAAGGGTTGAGGAATATGTCGAGGACCGCGCGCGTAGCGAGTCCGTTGTGCGCGTGATCCTCAAGGGAGGCGAAGTCGATCAGAAACCGGTTGGAAAAGCTCGCTACGCGTACGTTGGACAGGTGAGCCGACGAGGCTCGCAGCATCTCGACGAGCTCGGTTTCGGAGAAGAGATACCGTTTCGCCGGGTTGATGCCGAGCGCAACGATCAGCGTGTTGAACAGCGCGGCGCCCTGTTCCATCATCCAGATGTGGCCGTGAGTGGGTGGTCGGCCGACCCTGCGTAAACCGCGGTCCTGCCTGTCATCCGTATGCTTGCCGACTTGGATGTCGCCGCCGGGCCGGAGGATTCACGCCGGCGCCACATAGCTATGCTATCCTCCGGCCATGGGTACCAGAAAACTTGCTTCAGCGGCATTGCTGCTGATTTCAGCCTTGAATGCTCAGGAGTTCCGCGCATCGATCTCCGGCAATGTCACCGACCCCACCGGCGCCCCCGTTCCGGGTGTCCGAGTCGTCGCGCAAAGCGTCGACCGCGAGGTGGAGTATCCGGCCGTTACCAATGAGACGGGCCGCTACGTAACTCCCTTCCTGTCCCCGGGCTCCTACCGTTTGCGTGTCGAAAAGGAGGGCTTCAAACCCATCCTGCGCGAAGGTATCACGGTGAGCGCGGTGGACCGCGTCAATCTCAATATCTCGCTCGAAGTCGGCGCGGTTTCCGACCGCATTACGGTCACGGCCGATGCTCCTCTGTTGCAGACCGAGACGGCCGTGCGATCGGGCACGATCGGCGCCAAGATGATTCAGGACATTCCCACTTCGGGCCGCAACCTGTTCCAGTTCCAATATTCGCTGCCCGGGGTCACCAAGGCGAGTAACTACTGGGGCAACTTCGAACTCTACGCGTTCGGCAACATCAATGCCGTCTCGATCAACGGGGGACGCGTGGGCGAGAACGAAATCCTGCTCGACGGCGTGACGTCCACCCGCGGCAGCCGTTCCGCATCGTTCGCTCCGGGGTTGCAAGCCATCGAAGAGGTGAACGTCATTACCAACACCTACGACGCCCAGTACGGCCGTGTGGGCGGCGGCACCACTTCGATCAACCTCCGCACCGGCACCAATCAAATCCACGGCGAACTGTTCGAGTTCTTCAAGAACGACAAGCTGATCTCGAACGGCTATTCGCGAAACTCGGCCGGTGTCCGCAAGCCTGCCTATCGCAACAATACGTACGGCTTCCGGTTGGATGGCCCGGTCTACCTTCCGAAGGTGCTCGATGGCCGCAACAAGCTCTTCTGGATGCTCTCCCTCGAAGGGCTGCGCGAGCGCAATCCGCAGACGCAGCTCTGGACCATTCCGACCGCGGCTCAACGCGGTGGAGACTTCTCGCAGTTGACAGACAACGCGGGACGCCAGATCGGCATCTTCGATCCGCTGACCACAGCGGCCGCGCCCGGCGGCGGATTCACGCGCCAGCAGTTCCCCGGCAACGTCATTCCCCGCGCCCGCTTGAATCCGGTGGCGACCAACGCTCTCGGCTTCTTCCCGGCGCCCAATCGCGCGAGCGAAGGACTCGACGGCCAGAACAACTACCTGTTCATCAACAGCTCGCGCAACGAGTATGACCAATGGCTCGGAAAGATGGACTGGGCCGTCAGCCAAAAGAGCCGCCTGAGTTGGCGCTACGGCCAGACTCCTTGGGAAAACTTCGCGCGCGTACAATGGGGAACCAACGCCGCCGAACCCTCGACCGAGGCGCCCTCCACCCGCATCGCGCGCAACTGGGGCGCTGACTGGACGTACACGATCAACCCCTCGACGGTATTCAATCTGCGTGGCGGCCTGGCGCGCTACGAAGGCTTCTCGGGTAACATCTTCGGCCGCGACTTCGATCCTACTCAACTCGGATTCCCGTCAGCACTGGTGGCGCAATTCGACGTGAAGCAGTACCCGCGCTTCAACTTCACCGGCAACAACTACTCCTCGCTCGGCTCGACCCGTACCGCCAATTACGAAACGCAGGACACTTATTCGATGCAGCCGAACGTCATGATGCTGCGCGGCAAGCAGACTTGGCGGTTCGGCGCTGAACTCCGCCGCTACAACTCGAACACTCACCAACCGGGTGCCTCCTCGGGAACATTCAACTTCGGCCGCAACTGGACGCAGCGCAATCCGCAGCAGGCGGACGCACTTTCGGGCAACGAAATCGCTTCGTTCCTGACCGGCGCGATCACCAGCGGCAACGTCGAGAAGAACATCTGGCCCGCCTACCGGAATTCCTATGGCGCGCTCTACTTCCAGAACGACTGGAAGATCCTGCGGAACCTCACGATCAACCTCGGTCTGCGATGGGACTACGAAGGTCCGATCGTCGAGCGGTTCAATCGTCAGGTCCGCGGATTCGCCTTTGATCAGACGAGCCCGCTGCAGTCGAGAGTGCAGGGCTTGAATCTGCGCGGCGGTCTGCTCTACGCCGGAACGAGTGGCGCGGAGCGGGAATCCTTCCTGCGCGATCGCAATAACTGGCAGCCGCGCGTCGGCGTCGCCTGGCAGTTCATGGACAAGTGGGTGATGCGTGGCGGCTATGGCCTCAGCTATCTCGGCCAGAATGCCGCGGGTCCGGACACGGGCTTCAGTCAGCCGTCGTCGGTGATTCCGAGCACGGACAACAATCTCACGCCGGCTTCGTTCATCAACGATCCGTTTCCGCGCAGCCTCTTCCCAACTGGACTGCTGCAACCGATCGGATCGAGCCAGGGCTTGGCCACCAACCTCGGTCTCGGCGTCGCGGCCCAATACCTCGACCGCCCGCTGCCCTACTCGCACCAGTTCTCTTTCGGATTGCAGCGGACGCTGTTCAACCAGTGGCTCGTCGATGCCAGCTACTCCGGCAACCTGACCGAGAAGCTTCCGCTGAACCTCGGGCTCAACTTCATTCCCACGAACGAGCTGACGCGATTGCCTGTCGCCCAGCGTCCGGCCTACTTCAACGAGCAACTCCCGAATCCGATGCGCGGTCTGTTGCCCGGCTCCGGCCTCAACGGCAACACGCTCCCCCGCTCGGCGCTGCTCAATGCCTATCCGCACTTCGGCGGCGTCACGATCACCAATGTCCCGATCGGCCGGCAGAACTACCATTCGCTGCAAACGAAGGCCACCAAGCGCTACTCGAACGGATTTGCCGCGCAGGCCGCCTACACCTGGTCGAAAACGCTCGAGAGCACCAATCTGCTCAACGCGCAGGACACCGATCTCGGCAACCTGCTGAACACCCGGCTCGAACAGCGCCTGCAACAGTGGGACCTTCCGCACACCTTCAGCGGACTCGTCACTTACGAGTTGCCGTTCGGCAAAGGAAAGGCAATGTTCGCCAACATCAACAAGGTGGGGCAGGCATTCATCGGCGGCTGGAATCTCAACGTTCAGTACCTCGTCCGCAGCGGAATGCCGTTCGACTTCCCGAACGCCGCTCCGCTCGAGGCGCGTAGCGCTGCCTTGACCGAGGATCAGCGCAACGAGCGTGCCCGCACGGCTGGCCGTGACAAGTTCAACCCGTTCTTCGACAAGTACTACGACAACACCTTGTTCCCGCGCGCCGCGCAGGCGCCGTTCACGCTTCGCGACTTCCCGACCCGATTCCCCGATGTCCGCAGCCGCTACCTGCAAAGCTGGGAAGTGTCGGCGTACAAGGAGTTCCGTTTCTTCGAACGCGTGCGCTGGCAGATCCGCGCCGATCTCCAGAATGCGTTTGACTACGCCTACTTCGGAGCGCAGGCGTCTAACAACGTGACCGATCCGCGCTTCGGGCAACTGAATCCGGCTCAGAACAATGCCACCCGCCAGGTGGTGTTGGTGATGAAGATCCTGTTCTAAGTACCCGGTCCGGCTTGATGACGGCGGCTGATCGCTTCTGGCGGTCAGCCGCCGTTCGTGTTTTTGGAACGCGGGGATCTCCGGCCGGCGCGCAATCCACGGCATCACCCTTGGAGTTCGTTGCCCCAGCGCGCTGCCACTGGCTATACTGTCGGGGGGGCCAATCGGAGCTAGGAGGAGAGATGAGATTGTTTTCTTTGACTGCGCGCCTCGCGCCGGCCGTTTTGCTTGCATCCATGGCGC
The DNA here is from genome assembly GCA_902825945.1 of uncultured Acidobacteriota bacterium. Lineage (GTDB taxonomy): Bacteria > Acidobacteriota > Terriglobia > Bryobacterales > Bryobacteraceae > SYLY01. The sequence continues at coordinate 32,461 of CADECY010000003.1, read as the reverse complement.
ATGGCGCGGTGACGTTCAATCCGGGACCCGGATGCGTCGCCAATGGGTCCGACTCTAGCGGGAACTCCGGAGTCAAGTGCTTCGGCAGTGACGGCGGATTCGGCATTGTCGAGTTCAGCGGAACCGGGAGTGGCATCTTCACGAGCGACACCCTTCCGTTCCACTACGACTTCACGATCAACGGAGTGCGTAGCGTCATCAGCACAACGAGTGGTTCTCCGGATTGGTTTGCGACCGTGGGGGCTCAGATCAACGGCAACACCGCCGGTGTCGCCAAACTCAGCGGATTCTTCGGTGATGCCGTCGTGGGTGACTTGACGCTCACGGTCCCGAACGGAAGTCCTCTGACCTCCTGGCGGATTTTGGTCGGTATGAACCAGACCGCGCCAGGATCCAAGAACGTCACCATCGATGTCCCGAACAACTCTCTCCAGCTTCCGGGAGGAACAACCCAGGTGATTCCGGAGCCGGTCACGGCGGCCCTGTTCGCCGGTGGACTCGCGGTCTTCGGCCTCATTCGCCGCATCCGCCGGTAAACACTTCCAGCGTCCCTCGATGGGCGCTGCGGAAGCGCTTAGTCTCTACCTCGCCTGCTCGCTCTTGGGCCACTCCGTAACGAAGTAGGCATCCGACCGGTCGAAGCCATACCACCACGCGACCGCATTGTTCGGAAACATCTCGAGTGCCACGTTGTAGCTCTGCAGCGTCGAGTTGTACTTGCGGCGTTCGTTGGCGAACCGGAACTCCGCTTCGCGCAGCCGCTCCTTCAACGGATCGAGCGCGGGTCGCGGCGGGGCACCTTCGACCTCCACCAGCCACCGCGCCACCGCGTCGTCCAACGTCGAACTGGCCGCAAGAATCTCGGCGCGGGTGGAGGCCTGGCGTCCCTGATCCGCCGCTGAGCGAATCGCCCCGGCCGTCTCCGGCTTCACCGCCGCGGCGATTTCGGGAAGAACCGTCAGGCGGCTCCGGAACGCTTCCTCGGCGGAGGTCCACGCCTCTTCGATCGATGCGCGCTGCCGCGAGAGTTGATCGCGGGCCTTGGCGAGCCGTGTCCAGGCCGCTGCGATCGCAGCCAACAGGACGATCAGCGCCAGGGCCTTGCGGATCATTTCATCAGCAGCCCAGGTCGCCGCGCCGCAATCGCATTCCGTTCAAACGCCCAAGTACGGTGAGTGCCAGCGTTTCGGGCTGGAAGAAGTCACGGGCCACGCGTTGCACGTCTTCGGCCGTCACCTTGTCGATCGATTCGATGATCTCGTCGAGCGTCGAGAAGCGGCCGAAGTAGAGTTGCTGCCGCGCCAGATTCGACATGCGGCTGGAGGTCGATTCGAGCCCGAGCATCACCGATCCCTTGAGGTGATTCTTGCCGCGCGCGAGTTCGTCGGCTTCGAGCGGAGTCTCCTTGAAGGCGCGGAATTCGGCGAGAATCAGGTCGATCACCTGCCGCAGCGACTGCCGCGATGTGCCGGCATAGATTGCCATTACGCCCGAGTCGCGATAGTTGTTGATCTCGGAAAACACCGAGTAGACCAGGCCGCGTTGTTCGCGAATCGTTTGGAACAGGCGCGAACTCATGCTTCCGCCGAGCAATACATTCAACACGTAGGCGGCGAAGCGGTCCGGGTGGGCGATCGGATAGGCGGGCACGCCCATCATCAAATGCACTTGTTCGAGGGCGCGCTTTTCGCGCAACACGATCTTGGCATGGCTCTCCGGCGCCGGCGCCGCCGCCTTGCGCTTCACCGGCTTCAGCCGCTCGAAGTCTTTGGCCACCAGAGCCGTCATCTTGTCGTGGTTGAGGTTGCCGGCGGCGGTGATGATGATGTTTCCGGGCGTGTAGGTCTTGCGATAGAACGATTCCACCATCGAACGGTCGAACCCGTTGATCGTCGCCTTGGTGCCGAGAATCGATTTGCCCAGCGGATGGTCTTTCCAGAAGTTCGCCGAAAACGTCTCGTGGATCAGGTACTCGGGATTGTCCACTTCCATCTTCAACTCTTCGAGAATCACGCCCTTTTCCTTGGCGATGTCCTCGCCGCGAAAGGCGGGATTGAGCACCATGTCGGAGAGCACGTCGAATACTTCCGGCAAATGCTCGTCGAGCACTTTGGTGTTGAAGCTGACGAGTTCCTTGCCGGTGAAGGCGTCGAGGTTGCCGCCCAACGCATCGACCGTGCGCGCGATATCCTCGGCCGACCGCTTGGCCGTCCCCTTGAACACCATGTGTTCGATGAAGTGCGAAATGCCGTTCTCGGGTCCGGTCTCGCGGCGTGATCCGGCGTCGAGCCAGATTCCCACCGAAACCGAACGGACGTGGCTCATCTTTTCCGTGATGACATGGACGCCATTAGGGAGGACGGTGGTGCGAATATGGCGATCCGCGTTCTTGGACTTTCGCATGCGAGACTAATTCAAGTCTATCAGCCCGCCACCACCTTCCTCGCCCGGTCATCCCAGCGCATGCGGCGGCCTTGCCGCAGCGACAGGTTCGCCATCTGGATCACCAGACAGGCCTGGAAGCCCAGCCGCATCGGCGCCGTGGGCGGCCTGCGCGTCCGGACGCATTCGAGGAAGTTCATCACGTGGAGGTCGGTCGCGTATCCGAATCCCTTCGCCGACGTCTTGTGGATTGATGCTTTGTCCTCATCGCCCTGCGGAAACACCTTGAACTCCTCGCGGCCGATGTCGAGCCGCGCCTTGTCGCCGTCGAGCTGATTCAACTGATCGTTCCGGCTCTTGTATCGCATCGCCGCGTAGTTGATCGAAAAGACGCCAATGAAGTCCTCCGGATACTCGGCGGTCACCACCACCGACTCCGGCGTATCGACATTCGCCTTGTGCGGACGATTGGCGGCCGCCACCACGGTGAGCGGATAGCTGGCGTTCATCAACAAGTGGATTCCATCGTAGACGTGCGCACCCTGATCGGCGACGATGCCGCCCGCATAGTCCGAGTAGAAGCGCCAGTTCCGGAAGCGATCCGGATCGGGCGCGGTCTTCTTCGCCGCCGGACCCTGCCATTGCGCCCAGTCGAGCGGCCCATCGAGCTTCGTTGTGGAGGGCGCGAGGTAGTTGTTCAGCCACCATGACCGGACCATGTGGACATTGCCGAGGGTTCCCTCAGCGATCACCTTGCGGGCCTCATGATAGAGATCGTAGCTGCGGCGCTGCATGCCCACTTGCACGATGTTCTTCGACCGCCGTTCGGCTTCGACCAGTTCGACGCCCTGCTCGGGTGTCTGGCAGAGAGGCTTTTCGATGTAGACGTCTTTGCCCGCCGCCAGCGCATCGAGCACCATGCGGTGATGCCAGTGTTCGGGCGAAGCGATGAGAACCGCCTGAATCGACTTGTCGTCGAGAAGCTGCTTGTAGTTGCGATAAGGCTTCGGCTGCTTGCCAGCCTGCGCCTTGGCCGCTGTCGACATGCCCCGCTCGAGATGCGGTTCATAGACATCGCACACCGCGCCGACCTCGAGGTTCGAATCCCTCTGAAACACGGTCATGACGTAGGTTCCGCGCCCCCCAGCACCGATGAGGCCGAGATTCACGCGATCGGAAGGAGGAGCGGCCGCGAGCCACGAGGCACTAGCCGTGGCACAGAATGTTCTGCGGGAGAGACGCATAGCAACGACAGACTATCATGGTCAGAGGTGATCCACGAAATCCTTCCGGTGGGAATGCTCGGGTGCAACTGCTCGATCTTCGGCGATGAGGCGTCGCGCGAGGCGATCGTCATTGATCCGGGCGACGAGATCGAAGAGATTCTCGCGATTCTTGCGCGGCATTCGCTGAAGGTGAAGGCGATCGTGATCACGCACGCCCACATCGATCACATCGGCGGCGCCGCCAAGCTCGAGGCCGCGACCGGAGCGCCGGTCCATATGAACGCCAACGATCAGGAACTCTACGATCACATCGACATGCAGGCGGCGTGGCTCGGCATGTCGAAGCCGCCCGAACGGACGCAGATCGGCGTCGCCATGCGCGATGGCGACTCGTTACGCCTCGGCGCGGCCGATTTCCACGTATTGCACACACCCGGACACACGCAGGGCAGTTCCTGTTTGTGGATTCCGTCCGAGAGCAAGCTCGTGGCTGGCGACACGCTCTTCCTCGATTCGGTGGGCCGCACCGACCTGCCCGGCGGCAATCACCGCCAACTGCTTGGATCGATCAAGGACAAGCTGATGCCGCTGCCCGATGAGACGGTGGTGGTGCCGGGCCATGGTCCGAACACGACGATCGGGCGTGAAAAGGAATTCAACTACTTTCTGCGAGACCTGTGATGACGCGATTCTCTGTTTTTGTTTTGGGCGCGGGTCTGCTGACCGCCGCCGGACCCACCGCGCTCGACCGTTATGTCGCCAAGCCCGATCCCACATTCTCCTGGAAGCTCGCGGGAACCTCCAAGTGTGACGGCTGCACTGCTCAGGTGCTCGACATGAAGTCGCAAACCTGGCGAAATCCCGCCGAGATCAGTTCCACGGTCTGGCAGCACTGGGTGACGGTCGTCCGCCCGCCTCAGGTGAAGTCACAAACGGCGATGCTGTTCATCACCGGCGGATCGAACAACGGCCGCCTGCCCGAACGTATCGATCCAATGCTCGCCGGAATCGCGAAGGACTCCGAAGCGGTGGTGGTCGAGGTTCGCATGGTGCCGAATCAGCCGATCCGCTTTCCAGGCGATACGAAAGACCGGTACGAGGATTCGTTCATCGCCTACACATGGGACAAGTTTCTCCGCGGCGGCGACGAGGAGTGGCCAGCCCGCATGCCCATGACGAAAGCAGCCGTGCGCGCAATGGACGCCGCAAGCGCGTTCCTGAAGACGCCGGACGGCGGCGGACTGACGGTCGATAAGTACGTCGTGGCCGGTGCCTCGAAGCGCGGCTGGACCACCTGGACCACGGCGATCGTCGACAAACGTGTGGTCGCGATCGCGCCGATCGTGATCGACATGCTGAATCTCGAAAAGTCGTTCATCCACCACTGGCGCGTCTACGGTTTCTGGGCCCCGGCGGTCAAGGACTACGAACAGGCGGGATTGATGGACTGGATGGGGACAAAGGAATACCGCGCGCTCATGAAACTCGTCGAGCCCTACGAGTATCGCGAGCGGCTGACGATGCCCAAGTACATCGTCAACTCCTCCGGTGACCAGTTCTTCCTCCCCGATTCATCGCAGTTCTACTTCAAGGATCTGAAGGGCGCGAAGCTGCTGCGGTACGTTCCGAACACGGATCATTCGCTGCGCGGGTCCGATGCCCCGATGTCGCTCGCGGCGTTTTTCCAGTCAGTGATCTACAACCGGGCGCGGCCCCGGTATTCGTGGAGGGTCGAGAAAGACGGTACGCTCCGGGTCGAGACCCAGGACAAGCCGGAAGCGGTCAAGCTGTGGCAGGCCACCAATCCGAACGCCCGCGATTTCCGCCTCGAAAAGATCGGACCCGCGTGGAAATCGTCGCCCCTGGAACCGACAGGCGGAGTCTATCGGGCAAGCGTTCCGAAGCCCCAAAAGGGGTTCACGGCATACTTCGTGGAGCTCACCTATCCGAGCGGTGGGAAGCATCCGCTGAAGGTGACTACAGAAGTAAAAATATCGCCGAACGTGTACCCCCATCCGGCGCCAAAGCTGACGCCGAAGAGGTAGTACGCGCTATCCGGCGGTCGCCGCCGCGAGGCGGATCTGCCGATTGAGCTTGTTCGAAGCGCGACGACCGATCAGATTGGCGATTTCGCCGAGTAGGCCCTGGACATCTTCAGTCTCGATCAGCATCGACTCTCGCCGGAGCCCAGGACTTGTCGGCGAAGTCTTATAAGTAGAAGTGATAATCGCGGTCGCGGGGCGGTAATCCATGGTACGGGCATGCGCCAGTACGCGATAGCCCGCCTCAGGTGATTCCATCCCGAGATCGCTCAGCACCAGCTCATATTCCCTCTGGTCTAATTTGTTGACTGCTTCCGCGGCGGATGCCGCCGAATCGACAGTGTAACCGCTTGCTTTTAGTACAGTTTGCAAGGTCAGGCGGGACGTCAAATCGTCGTCCACTAGCAGGACTCTTGCGACTCCAACAGCGTTTTTCACGTGGCCTCTTAATCAGCAGTTTACCTGAAGTGCCTGAAAATACAAGGTCCAAAACGTACCAGAGCCACAACTATAAAAATAATAATTTAAGGTCGATGAAACATTTTGCCCCGCCGAATCACATGTTCTATACCGATTGGGGGATGGCAGGGATCGTCATACGTGGCCCGCGAGGCGATCGTCGAGGGGTTGAATACGGTGACATCGGCATAGTACCCCGGCACCAGTTTGCCAAGCTCTTTCAAGTACATGCGTGCCGCTGGCTTCGCCGTGACCTTTTGGACAGCCGCTTCAATCGTCAGCCAACCCTTGTCCCGGACCAAACCACCTAGGAGCTCGGCGAAGGTCCCGTAGAGTCTAGGGTGCGGCCGTCCCTTGACGTAGAACCCATCACTGATCACCGATCCGAGGGGGTGCATCATCAGCTTTCGGAGATTCTCCTCGCTTTGGTTGAAAGAGAGGATGTTCACCTTGCCCTCCTCTTCGGTCAACAGACGGAACAGAGCTTCGACTGGAGTGGTATCCCAGTGCTCGGCAGCCTGCTGAAATGTGCGGCCCACGAAGTGCTGATTCCCAGATGTTGCGACGGCTGTGACATAAATGTCTGACCACCGCTGCGCCGTCTGCGCGTTGATCTCTTCGGTCAGCTTGGCACGAGTCTCCGAGTGGGCGATGCGGGCCAGCATGGCGGCGGTTCCGCCGTCCAGGGCAGATTGCGGCAAGAGCTGGGTGGCCACTGTCGACCCGGCAAGATAGGGATAGCTGTCGAATTCGACATCAATCCCATCCAAACGGGCCTGCTCGAGGCGGGCGAGAACGCGGTCCTGCTTGGCCCAGTTCTTCTGTCCAACCGCCTGTAAATGCGAGATTTGGAGCCGCGCGCCGGTTTGGCGAGCCAGCGAGAGCTGCTCCTCCACTGATTCGTCGAGCTCCCAGGAGTAGCTCCGCATGTGCGTCGCGTGGACCCTCCCCCTCCGCGCCACGACTTTCAGCAGACGTACGAGTTCCTCGCGCGGAGCGCCAGAGCCGGGCGCGTACATGAGACCGGTGGAAAAGCCCGCCGCACCCGCCGAGAGCGCGTCATCGAGCGCGCCTTCCATCCGTTGCATCTCGGATTCGGTGGCTGGATTCTGGCTCCCGCCCATGAAGGCGGTCCGAAGGCTACCATGCCCCAGCAGTGAAACTACATTCGTAGCGTTGGCCCGGCGATTCGCCTCGTCCAGATACTCCCGTGCGTCGGCGAATCCCCATTCCCCGTCGCCGCAGAGGATTCCATTCGCGTAGTTCCGCAGCGCTTCCTTGTCGCTGACGTAGGGATAGGGCGAGAATCCGCAGTTTCCAACTACTTCCGTAGTCACACCTTGGTCGATCTTCGCCGTATGCCCTTCGAGCACCTGCAGGTCCGAGTGGCTATGTAGATCGATGAACCCCGGCGCGATCGCAAGCCCCGAGCAGTCGATCGTCTCGCAATCGTTAGGCGGCGTGAACGCCCCCACCTCGGTGATTCGCTCGCCGTCAATCAGGACGCTGCCATCGAACGAGGGCTCGCCAGTTCCATTGATGATTCGACCATTCCGCAGAAGTAGCACTCTCGAATGCTACACCAGGAATCGGCCCTCGCGCATCAACTGCCGGTCATTGGCCCAGATGTCGAACCCCGGCCCACGACATCCGAGTCCGTAACGCAGAGCGCGCCATTCGCTTTCCATAATGCGGGAGACGGTTGTTTCACTCGCGCGCATCGGCATGTCGCAGGCGCGGAACTCGAGCGTTCCGAAGCTCGGATGCGGGCGATGTCCGACCAGATCAATTTTCGCATTGTCGATGCAGTTGGTTTCGACGGGTAGCTTGACGAAACCATGCCGAGCCACAACGGCGAGTTGGTGGAAAGCGCCAGGATGTGCGGCACGCAGTTAGCGGGCCGCGTTCTTGATGTAGTTCGCGCTTTCGCGGCCTTTGATTCCCAGGTGGACCTGAAGACCGAAGATCAGGTTCGCGGGCAACCATCTGCATGTCTCCGAATGGTTCCCTCGGCCATGCGCAGACTGTTCTGGCGAGCTTGATGATCTCGCGGCGGCCCCTGCGATGTTCCGGCAGATCCGAAGCCGTTCTCGACCACCTGCTGAGGCATCTCAGGGTTGACGCGCTCGGCCAGCACCGTCGGCCCTGGCCCACCGGTTCCTCGCCGCTCCGTTATCGAATGTCGCCCGCGAGAAAGCGCGCCCACCGCAACTCGGTGGAGGTTCCGCGCGCCACTTGCGCCTTGCGGACCGCCATCTCGGCCACGGCATCGACCACCCAATTGAAGTTGGCGAGACCGACCGAGTGGAGGTCGGCGTCGGGCGCCGGATTCATGAAGTCGATCGCGAAGGGCACGCCGTTTTCGACCGCGAACTCGACGGTATTGAGGTCGTAGCCGAGTGCGCGGCACAGCTTCAGCGCGTCGCTGACAACGCGGGCGTGCAGCGGTGGCTCGACTGGCGTCGCGTCGAGTTCGTATCGCAGATGATGCGGCCGGCGCGGATCGTACCGCATCACATGCACCTTCTCCTGCCCGATCACGTAACAACGGAAGTACTGGTCGAAATTGACACCGCGCTGGAGGCACATCGCAAGATCCCCGGTGCGATCGTAGGCCGCGAAAAACTCGGCGGGCGACTCCACCTTGTAAACGTTCTTCCAGCCGCCACCGAGGATCGGCTTGAGGAAGGCCGGGAAGCCGACATAGTCGAAGACCTCCTGCCAGCGGATCGGGTAGACGAGATTGCGGAACGACTGCGCGGTGGTTCCCTCCGGATGATCCTTGTGCGGCAGGATCACGGTGGGCGGAACCGCAACGCCGATCTTTCGGGCAAGCGCATAGTTGAAGAACTTGTCGTCGGCGCTCCACCAGAACGGATTGTTGATCACGGTGGCGCCCTCGAGTACGGCGTGTTTGAGGAATGCGCGGTAGAACGGGACGTCATGCGAGATGCGGTCGATGATCACGTCGTAGCCGGACAAGGCTCCCATCTCGATGTGGCCGGTCTTCAGGGGCTCGGCGAGGATACCCGCCGGATTCAAGGCATTGATGCGATCCACCAGCGCGGGCGGAAACGTCTTCTCCATGCCGTAGAGAACGCCGATTTTCTTCATGAACTCCTCGAAAATTACAGAAAGAACTTGCGTGCCGTGTCGCGCCACCGCGGCCAGTCGTGGCCCGCGCCGTCTCGCCATTCTCGCCCAGGCAGACGTCGTTCTCGCCGGTGGCCAACACGATGCGCATCGCGCGGAAGGCGTCGAGACCGCGCGCATCCTCGAGGCCCGGCTGAAAGCCCGGCAGGCAGTTGAAATAGCAGTTGTCGCCGTCGTGGCCATCGATGAAGCGGTGAATGTCGAAGGCACCGCCCATGCTGACCGCGGCGTTCACGGCCCACGGGTTCCGCAACGTGAAACTCATCGAGTGATATCCGCCGAAAGCGCCGGTTACGGACACCCGCGGTGCCGGATTGCGCGAGCAGATCAACGGAAGCACTTCGCTCTCCTCGTGGCGCCGTACGGAGCGTGGCGCGCCGCGCGACCGGACAGATGAACCGCTTCGTAGTACCAACTTCCGGCGCCGAAGCGTCGGCGCAATCGAGCTCGATCGCGCCTTGTGTCGAGCGCCGGCCGAAGGGCTTCCACCATGCCGCGCTCTTCGTAATCGAAGAAGCGTCCCAACGAAGTGGGGAACACGATCACGGGTCGTCCGGCATGCTCGAATACGAGCATTTCCGTCTGCCGGCCGAGCGCGTCGCTACGCCACTTCGGGTATTCTCTTCGCAATTCGCCGCTATTGTAGCGCAGCGAATTTCACTTGCCGCCCGCCGCCGCAGCCGGCTCGCCAAGTAGCGGAGCCTCGGGGGAAATGTCGCGAAAGACGCGAAACACGATGTCGGCATAGCGGCGATTAGCGGGATTGTAAGTGCGCAGTTTCGCGCGAAGGTCCTTGTTGCGGTAGGCGATCCCCTCCGCCAGCGCCTGAGCCACATGATCGATCCCTGCTTCGATCGATTGGAATCGAGCCCGGCCCGACCCCCATCCGAAGACGTTGTTCCGCACGTAGACGCGTCCACCACCGGACTCGAGCATGGCGAGGCTCGGCAACAGCCGCCAGTCGAGCTTGTACCGGTCCGCGGCAATGACGAAGTGTACCGCGAACCTGTCGAGCGGGCTTTTTCGGGTGCGAAAGTACTGCGCCAACCGCTCCACGCGGCTATCGGGCCGCACGATTTGTTCCGCGGCGGGCGCTTCGCCACCAGTCTGCGCGGAGCCCGTGGCGGCAATCAACAACAGCGGAGCTCCCCGGCGAAGCAACCTCTGGAAATGAAAGCGAATACGGCTTGAGAACATTGCAACCATGTGAAGGGGGCTAGAACAACGAGCCGGGCTTAGGCAGCCCGTCTCTTTACCTGCGCAAGAAGGAGGTTGCGAACAACGCGCTTCCCTCCATGGTTCAACTTGGGCACTTCTTGTTATCATACGCGAGTGGCCCTACGGAAACAATACGGCTTTCACCTGATGCCGCCGCCTCTGACCAGCCACGGCCTATTTATCCAAACATGCGCAATCGTTCATCCGCTCTCGCGCCCATCGGCACTTTCGCAATCCTCTCCCTGTCCCTCTGCGGCCTATCCGGCTGCGGCAACTCGAATTCATCCGTCCAGGCGCAATCCCCCGCGCCCCTGCCGGGCATGCCTCCCGTCCTCGATCCGCGAAACATCTACTCCGCGGCGGGCGCCAACATGTTCAGCGACAAAGTCAAAGGCCATCTCGAGCGTGTCTACGTACCGAACAATGTCACCAACATAATCGACGTTATCGACCCGAAAACCTTCGAAATCGTGGACTCGTTTCCCGTTGATCGAGAGCCGCAGCACGTCACGCCCTCCTGGGACCTGCGATGGCTGTGGATCGGCGCCGATCAAGGAAACACCTTGACCAAGGTCGACCCGTTCACCGGCAAGAAGGTGGCGACGCTGCCGATCGAGGATCCCTACAACCTCTACTTCACGCCGGATGGCAAGTTCGCGATCGTGGTGGCCGAGCGCATGCGCCGGCTCGACTTCCGCGAACCCGACTCGATGAAGCTCGTCAAAAGCGTCAGCGTTCCGTGCCGCGGCGTTGACCACATGGACTTCTCCGCCGACGGACGCTATGCGATCGCCACCTGCGAATTCTCGGGTGAGATGGTGAAGATCGACATCGTCAATCAGAAATACGTGAGCAAGATCACGTTGCCGAAGGGCGGGATGCCGCAGGACGTCAAGCTCTCGCCCGATGGCACGGTCTTCTACGTGGCCGATATGGAAAACCACGGCATGCACCTGATCGACAGTGACAGGTTCGAAGTCACGGGCTTCATTGCCACGGGCAAGGGCTGCCACGGACTCTACATCAGCCGCGACTCCAAGCTCATGTACATCTCCAATCGCGGCGAAGGAAGCGTCTCCGTGCTCGACCTCGCGACACGGAAGCTCATCAAGAAGTGGCAGATTCCGGGCGGCGGAAGTCCCGACATGGGCGGACTCTCGGCTGACGGCAAGACGCTCTGGTTCTCGGGCCGCTACCACAAGGAAGTCTACGCGATCGACACAGACAGCGGCGAGCTGAAGGCACGGATCAAGGTGAAGCGCGGGCCGCATGGCTTGTGCGTGTGGCCGCAGCCTGGCCGTTATTCGATCGGCCACACCGGCATTCTGCGATAATCGCGGCGTTGCTTGCGTTACGGAAACAGCAGATCGGGGATGCCCGCATCCGTCGACCACGGGGTCCAGCCTTCGTCTGAATCGGCGAGGCAGCTCTCCACCATGCAGGCACGGGCCGCGATTCGAACCGGAGTTCCGGCCAGGATTCGATGGAACAGAGTTGGCGTGGGCGACATGACCATCTGGACGAGTCCGCCATCGGACACTCGCCGCGCCCGGGTTTGATAAGATGTCGCGCCGGTCGCAGCACTCACCGTGACCTTCACGTCGGCGACCGAGAACGATGATCCGGTTCGCGTTGCGCTCGCCGGCGTTGGCGCCGCGGGTTCTCCGCCGTCCAGATCGAACTCCACGGCCGGACCCGCGTAAGTGCGGACCTGCGATCCCAAGCCCACTCGCACGATCACCGTTGCCGTGATCGCGGCGCGGTAGCGCCTCCCACCGCGCAAAAACAACGGCGTCGTTCGACCGCTCAGATTGCGGTCGAACACTCGCTCCTGCGCCGCCACGTCGGTCACCGTCACCCGATAGGAGGAAGCTCCGGTGACCTCCGTCCACGATAGACTGGCGCCGGTTTCGGTGACGAAAGGTAAGCCGGGCGCTCCCGGAGTCCCAGCGACGCGGTTGCTTTCCGGCCCGCATCCCGCCGTGTTACACGCGGCGACTGAAATCTCGAACGCGTTCGGCCGCGCGCCGGGTGGCACGCGAGCATTGGCCCGCCATGACGCGACCGCGGCTCCAGCCTCCCAAAGCGTGTAGCGATACCAAGCCGCACCCGCTACAGGATCCCACTCTGAGAAGCCCGTACCGCGAAGCACCGGCGCTGTGTCGATCACCTCGGCTGGATCCACTCCGAATTCCACTGGCTCTGTCCACTCTCCGCACGCGATGTGGCAGGGGCGGACTCGCGCCCGATAGCGTCCGCTTGGAAGTTCGTGTAAGAACGGAGATGACGCCGCTGACGTGAGGCGGATTTCTCCATCATCGCGGACGGTCTCGATCTCGTATCGCGCCGCGTCCGCCACTCCTCGCCATGACAGCCTTTGACCATCCGCCGAAAGCCCGGTGACCGGCGCGAACGGACGAAGCCGCACCGAGAAATTCCAGTCGACGTTGTAGAAACACGTCTGATCGTTGCAGCGCGCGAGCGTGGCGGAGTAGTCGCCGCCGGGCAACGGGACGAGCCACTGCGATTCCGGCCCCACCATCTCCACGATCCGGTTCGGCGGTGTCCGGATCGTCAGCCGGGGCGGCTGCTCGAGGCTGCCGCGAACCACGCCATCGATCCAATCGAAAACGACGGGATACGCCTCCACCACTTCGCCGGGAGCGGGCTTCCGCACTCGCGGCGAGTTCAGCGCGGCGGTTTGTCCGCCGTTCGGCGCCGTTGTAAACACCTTGACCCGCGCCGAGGCACTTCCCCCGGGGCCGGTTGCGTCGATTTGGTACTCCGTGTCTTCGTAAACGTAACGGCGCACCATGGCCGCCGGTGCCACTTCGCCCAGCCCCGAGATCCGCACGCTCGTGGCGAACCGGGTGCTCCAGGAAAGCTCCACGATTCCGCCCGCCGCGACCAGCACCGCCGACGGCTCGAACACCTCGATCACGGGTTTGGCTCCGTCATGCTGCACTACCGTTATCGCGCTGCCTCCCGCCAGCAGTGTTCCCGCGCGGAACCCCTCGGCCGCCGAATCAGCTTCAACGATGGCCGATCCTGGCCCGGTGCCACTCGAACCCGACAGGACGCGTAGCCATCCGTTGACGGGGCGAATCTCCCAGGCGCAGCCTGCAGGCGCCATGATGGCGAGCGAAGCCTGCAAACCCGTAGGCGGGAATTCGAGTGGAGCCGACGCTGCTCTCACGGGCCCGCAGACCGTGACCCGGGTAATCGAACTGACCCGCTCGCTGAGTCCCGCCAAGTACGTAGCCCCGGCCGGGCTGGAGGCGATGCTGATACCAGCAGTCTGCGGAACGCAGAACGTGGCGATCGGCTCAGCCTCACCGGCCGCGAACTTCATCAGCGCTCCCGTCTCGGCGGAGCAGCCGGGCCGAAACGGCTTTCTGCCAGCAAACTGCGAAGGACCGGCCAAGATCACACCTCCATCCCGGTCGAGGTACATTGCCGATGGCCGCACATCCGAAAGGCAGGCGGCGAATTCGGCGCGCGATCCTGACGGGTCCAGCTTGGCGACGACACCCGACGGAACGTTCGTCGACCATTGCCAGATCACCGGATACTGGTTACCACCGCACGGATTCGCAGCCGAGCGATCGCCGAAGTCGCGGGCGTCCGTCCAGCCGGCGAGATACACGGCACCACGGCTATCCACGCCCACCGCCGTCACTTCGGACTCCGGAGTTTGCTGGTCGAAGGGCCCATACGGCGCCGCCGAAACGCGCAGGAGTGTTGCGAAGTGAACCCGCAATCCGCCGAACAAGCCGGGCCCGATCTTGATCACGAAGCCGTTCCGGCCTGCAACGGGGAACCGGCCCCAGGCCACGTCCGTCGTAGGGAAATCCCGGGCCCAGGTGGTTCCTCCGATGACGGCCGCGCCTTGATGGATGACAAGCGAGCCCGGTTGCGTTCGCCCGCCGCCGAAAAGCGTCGACCAGTCAAGCGCGCCAGCGGGAGTAATCTTGGTTACGAATCCGATCCAGTTCCGGACGGCCGGCGGCGGCAAGGCATTGCGAACCGGAAAGTTGGGCGACGAGGTGAACCCGGTCAGGAAAGCCGATCCATCAGTATCGAACGCCGCGGCTGTAATTCGTTCCGACCCCCCGCCAGAGAGATAGCTGAGCTGTGCGATCGCACCGGCTGGAGTGAGCCGGGCGAACGCCGCGTCGGTTGGCGCGACACCGCCGTCGAATCCGCCGCCCGGCTCCCGCTGGATCGGATTCACCACCGCAAGGTCTTCCGATCGTGTGCCGAGCCCAACGATCACCGCGCCGTCCGCGCCCACGGCAATTGCCGTGGGAACGTCATAGCCGCGCCCGCCGATGTAGGTGGTGTATCGCAACGCCAAGCCCGGCGAAAACTGGCGCACCGCGACATCGGTGGATTGCCTCTCCACCGCCGACGCCACATAGAGGTTGCCCGCGCGATCAAACCCGATCAACGGCGCAATCTCGAGCCGCTCTCCAGGCAATGGCGCATAAGGGACCTGCTCTGGCCAAGCCTGAGCCAACGCGAGAGCCGGAACCAGAAAGAGCCAACCGAATGCGAGACGCCTCACACTCTGTAGACCCCGCGGCCCGCATTTTCAACGACACCCGGCGCGACTGCGTCATAATTTACCCATGGGATTTCTGTCAGCGTTGGCTGCTTCGGCGCTGCTCGCGCAGGATCATCCGCCGCCGCCCCCAGAAGGCGCACGCTTCGAACGCGACATTGGCTACGCGGCGGCGGGATCTCGAGAACTGACGCTCGATCTGTACCTGCCCGCGCAGCCGGGACACGCTCTCTCCGTGCGAGTGCATGGCGGGGCGTGGCGCGCGGGCAACAAGTATCCCTGTCCGGCGCATGTTGCTTTGAGGGCTGGATTCGCGGATGCCTGCGTCAGCTACCGGTCGCGTCAGTTGGCGAAGTTCCCGGCCCATATCCATGGCGTGAAGGCGTCGATCCGCTGGCTGCGCGCGCCGGCGTTCGGCTATGACGCCTCGAGGATCGGCGTGTGGGAATCGCCGGCCAGCGGACATCTCGTGGCGCGGCTCGGCACCAGCAGCGGTTCCGGTGAACTCGAGATTCGCAAAGGCGAAGGCCACGGACTCGAGAGTCCGGAGCCCAACCGCATGGCGATGGAGTTCTTCCAGCAGGTGTTGAACGCGAACTGATGGCAGCCGCCCGCGCATTGTTCTTGTTCGATATCGACGGGACGCTGGTGAGGCGTTCGGGTCCGCATCACCGTCGCGTGCTCGAGGACGCCGTCCGCATCGTCACGGGCCACGAAACCACGACCGAAGGAATTCCCCTGCAAGGGATGCTCGATCGCGCGATTCTCACGGAAATGCTCGTGCGCGCAGGCGCGCCCTCCGCCATGATCCGGCGCTCGATGCCCGCGCTGGTTTCGCACGCACAGCGATTGTACCTGCGCGCGGACGTTCCACCATTGCACGATAACGTGTGTCCGGGCGTACGAGCGCTGCTGCGCAAACTCGGGCGGCGCGAGATTCCGGCCGCGCTCGTCACCGGGAACCTCTCGCGCATCGGATGGCGCAAGGTGGAACGCGCGGGACTGCGGCGATACTTCCGTTTCGGAGCTTTCGCCGAACAGGCCGAAGAGCGTGCCGGACTGGCCCGCATCGCAATCATGCGGGCGCGGGCCCGCGGCTGGGTTGCGGCTGCGACGCCGGTCTGGCTGATCGGCGATCATCCGAACGACGTGAGTGCCGCCAAGGCGAACGGTATCGGATCGATCGGCGTCGCGACCGGACTGGCGACCGAAGCCGAGTTGCGGGAAGCCCGGCCCGACCGGCTGGTGCGGGATCTGCGAGAGCTGTCGCTCGAGGAGTTGCTCGGTTGAGATTCGTGATCGTGTTGTTGCTCGCGCTCGCCGCATGCGCGCCGCCGATGGAGCCGGGAAAGATGAAAGTGATTCTCGGCGCGACGCTGCTCCAAGCGGGCTCGGCGCCGGTGAGTCCCTCGGCGATCGTGGTGTCGGAGACGCGCGTGTTGCGCGCGGGCACGCAAGCCGAAACGCCGATTCCCGCGGGCTCGGAGAAGGTCGCGGCATGGGGCAAATTCGTGATCGCCGAGCCAATCAGTGGGCCGGGGCCCGGCATCGTCCAAGTGGTGGAGAAGTTGAAGCAGTCGGGCCAATCCGCGGACGGGATCCTGGCCGCGATCACAGTCGATCCGGCCCGAAAGGACGACAGCGGATCGCTGAAGGCCGGACGCACGGCGAGCCTCTGGATCCTCGGCGCGAACCCGATCGACAACCCTTCCACACTCGCTACCCCCGAGCGAATCCTGAAAGAAGGACAATGGAAGAAATAGCTCCCCGATGGAATCCCAGGCGATCTCAGTCAAGCGCGCGCAAGTCGAGTTTCACAACTTCGCATCGTTCGGACAGCCCGAACTCGCGTTCGAGGATTACGCGCTCGACAACGTCAAGCGCGGTGGACTGATTCGCAATCACCTCGATTTCATCGGCCAGCTTTCGCCCTTCCTCGAGATCGGCGCCAACGCCGGCCACACAAGCTATCTGCTCGTCAATGAGTTCGGCGCGGATGGATTCGCGCTCGACATCTCGGCCGACGCGCTGCGCCACGGCATGGTGCTGATGGACAAATGGAACATGCCGAAGGCCCCGGTCCGGATGGCTGGCGATGCGTTGAATCTCCCGCTGCGCGATGGTTCGCTGCGATTCGTGATGACGTTCCAGACGCTGAGCCAATTCCAGGATCTCGACACCGTGTTCCGTGAAGTGAAGCGGGTGCTTGCGCCCGGCGGAGTGTTTCTGTTCGCCGAAGAGCCGATTCGCCGGATGCTCTCGTTGCGACTGTATCGCGCTCCCTACTACGAGAAAATGAAGCCGTGGGAACGCAATCTCCACGACAAGGGATTGCTGGGATTCCTGGTCAAGGACGTCATTGGCGCCGACCAGGAAGAAAGCTTCGGAATCCGTCAGAACCATCGCATGGGCTTGAAGGATTGGCAGCATCTGGTGGAGCGACACTTCCCGGCCAAGGAATTCGAGATCTTCATTCCGCGGCGCGGTTGGGCCGAGGAGCGAGTGGCTGATATCGGGCGTAAGCTGGATCAGCACGGCTCCGACTGGGTCGCGGCGCGGCTGCTCGGCGGCACGCTCGCCGCGTTCTGCCGAAAGGAGGGCACTGCTTCACACGCGCCGGTCTCTTTCGAGCGGTTCGAGAGCTTCCTGCAGTGTCCGGATTGCAAGGGCTCTTTCGCGCGTGACGCGCACGAAACGCTGCGCTGCGCCGCTTGCGGCTACGAAGCGGCGAACGAAGGCGGCGTCTACAACGTGATCAAGTCGGAAGAGCGCAAGGAACTCTATCCGGGCGATCGCGCCGATCTCATCGACTTCACGCTGCCCCGCCACGAGGAAAAACTGCTCGACGGGTGGTACGAACTCGAGGGTGTCTTCGGCAACAAGTACCGCTGGATCGGCCAGCGCGCATCGGCCAAGCTCGCTCGCGTTCGCGATGTTCCCCAGAAACTGCGTCTGCGTGGATACGCGCATCCGGCGGCGTTCGAACAGGGCCAGCCCGTGCGAGTGCAGGTCCTGGTCAACGGCAAGCCAGCCGCGGATTGGACGCTCGATCGCAGCGGACTCTTCGTGTTGGAGACTGCCGTCGCGAGCGAGCCTTCCTACATGGTCGAATTGCGCGGATCGCCGGTTTGGTCGGCTCCGGGCGATGACCGGCGATTCACGGTGAACATCAGCACGATTCGCCTGGTCGACGCCTGAGATGCGGCGCCGGTCACTTTTCGCGGTGCTCGCGGCGGCGGCGCGGGCCGCCGGTCCGCCCGCGCGGATCGTGTCCACCGTTCCGAACGCTACCGAGATCCTGTTCACATTGGGATTCGGCGAACGTGTGGTGGGCGTGAGCAGCTTCTGCCGCTATCCGGCCGAAGCGCGCCAGCGTACGAAAGTAGGGAGCTTCGCGAGCCCGGATCTCGAACGGATCGTGTCGCTGAAGCCCGATCTCGTCGCCGTGCAGAAGTTGCCCTCCGATATTCGTGGCAAGCTCGAGAGCTTCGGCATGCGCGTACTCGAAGTCCGGCACGGATCGGTGAACGAGACGCTCGCCTCGATCGAGCAGATTGCGGCGGCATGCGGCGACGCCAATCGCGGCACCGCGCTCACCACGAAGATTCGCGCCGCGTTCAGTGAGATTCGAGCGCAAGTGGCGGGGCGCCCGCGGCAGGGCATGACGTTCATCGTGGGCCGAAACGCGGGCAAGGTGGAGGGGCTGATCGCCGTGGGTCCGGGTTCGTACCTGAATGGCCTCATCGAAATCGCCGGCGGCCGCAACGTATTCTCGGATGCGCTCGCGGCGTATCCGAAAGTGAACATCGAATCGCTGATCGCGCGGAATCCGGACGTCATCGTGGACATGGGTGACATGGCGCCTGATGGTGGCTTGTCGCAGCGACAGCGCGCCGAGATCGTCGCGATGTGGGCGAAGTTTCCTTTGTTGCGTGCGGTGCGCGAGGGGCGCGTGTTCGCGGTGTCCGATGACCGGTTCGTGGTGCCGGGTCCACGAATGGCGGATGCGGCGCGTGAGTTCGCGCGGATGCTGCATCCGGAGGCGATGCGGTGAGCGCGCTGTTCGAGGTCGATCACGCGGTGGTCCGCTACGGACCGGTCGAGGCATTGCACGCCGATTCGTTCCGCGCCGATGCGGGTCAGTTCGTGGCGATCGTGGGTCCGAACGGTGCCGGGAAATCGACGCTGCTTTCGGTGATGGCGGGCCTGCGGCGCGACTTCACCGGCGCATGCCGGCTCGCGGGGCGCGACGTGCGGGAGTGGCCCCGGCGGGAGATGACCCGCAAGGTCGCATTCATCCCGCAGTCGATCGATCTGCACTTCCCATTCACCGGACTCGAAGTCGCTCTGATGGGACGGGCGCCATGTACGGATCGCCTGTTCGAATCCGATGAAGACGTCGCGGCGGCGCATCGCGCCTTGTCGATGACGGATGCTTCCGATTTCGCCGCGCGCGACTTTCGAACGCTCAGCGGCGGCGAGAAGCAACGTGTGGTGCTGGCCGCCGCTTTGGCGCAGGATGCCGCGGCGCTGTTGCTCGATGAACCGTCCGCGCATCTCGATCCGAAGCATCAGGTGGCAGTGTTCGAACTGCTCGCGGCACGGACGCGCGCGGGCGCGCTCGCGTTGATCGCGACGCACGATCTCCGCCTCGCGAGACGATATTGTGATCGCGTCGTGGTGCTCGATCGCGGGCGGGTGGCGGCGGCGGGCCCCGCGAAAGAGGCACTGCATCCGGAAGTCTTCGCGCGCGTGTTCGAGGTGGATCCGGAGCTATGGCTCGGCGCGTGATCTTGTGGGCCGGTGCTTCGGCGGCGGTCTTCCTGCTTGCGCTGCTGCTGGCGCCACTGGTGGGTTCCGCACGGCTCGACTTGGCCCGCGCGCTGACGCCGGGCACCGAGGACAACGGCATTCTCATCACGATCCGGCTGCCGCGGGTGCTGATCGCAGCGCTTGCCGGTGGTGCGCTGGCGGTGGCCGGACTCATGTTTCAGACGCTCGTGCGCGATTCCCTCGCCGATCCTTACACGCTCGGTGTGTCCAGCGGCGCCTCACTCGGAGCGGTGATCGCGATCTTCCTCGGTTGGGAACGCTTGATAGGGTTGACCGCGCTGGCGGGCGCGGCGGCGGTGCTGCTGGTGGTGATGCTGATCGCGACGGCCAACCAGCGCATGTCCCCGTTCACGCTCTTGCTGGCTGGCGTTACGGCGAACAGCATCAACATCGCGATGATCCTGTTCCTGCACAGCCTCGCCGACTATGGCCGCTCGTTCACGATCGTGCGCTGGCTGATGGGCGGAATCGAGCCAGTGGGCTATTCGAGCGTCGCACTGCTGGCTCTGCTCGTCTTCACCGCGCTCGGCGCACTGTACGCGAGAGCCCGCGACTGGAACCTGCTCGCGGTGGGCGAAGAATGGGCGATGGCGCGCGGCGTGAATGCACGCACGCTCGTTCGGACCGGCTACATCGCCGGATCCCTGCTCACCGCCGCCGTGACGTGTCTCACCGGTCCGATTGGCTTTCTCGGCTGGATCGTGCCGCATTCGCTGCGTCTGCGCGCGGGTGCCGATCACCGCCTGCTGATCCCGTGCAGCTTCTTCCTCGGCGGCGCCTTTCTGGTAGCCGCCGATACGGTGGCACGCACCGTTCTCGCGCCTGAAGAGATTCCCGTCGGCGTGATCACCGCGCTCACGGGCGGACCGTTTTTCCTGTCGCTCTTGCGCCGGGGCGCAATGCGACAATAGCGATTCATGGCGGCAAAGCAGGTCGATTTGTTCTACGTGGAAGCGGGTGGGGGACACCGGGCCGCGGCCACCGCGCTGAAGGCAGTGCTCGACAAGCAAGGCTGGGATTGGCGCGTACGGACCGTCAATCTGACGCAGGTCCTGACGCCCACCGATCCGTTCAAGAAACTCACCGGACTCGGGACCGAGGACATCTACAACCTCCTGCTCAAGAAGGGCTGGACCTACGGCATGGAGTACCCGATGAAGGTGATGCACGCGGTCATCTCGCTTCTCCACGGCCGCGGCGTGAGGTTACTGACCGAATACTGGAAGGCCGAGCCGCCCGGCATGGCCGTGTCGATGATTCCGCACTTCAATCGCGTGATTCCCGAGGCTCTGCGGGCGGTGAGCCCGAACGCGCCGCTAGTGACGATACTTACCGATTTCGCCGACATTCCGCCGCATGTGTGGATCGAACGCGAATCGCAGTACATCGTCTGCGGGACGGACAAGGCTGTCGAGCAGGCAACCTCATTGGGGCATGACCGCGATCATGTGTTTCGTGTTTCGGGAATGATCCTGCGGCCGGCCTTCTACGAGATTCGACCGGTCGATCGCGCCAAGGAACGGATCAAGCTGGGGCTCGAACCGGACGTTCCCACAGCGCTCGTACTGTTCGGCGGCGAAGGCGCCAATGTGATGGTGGACATCGCGCATAGTCTGCGAGAGAGCGGACTGAAGCTGCAATTGATTCTGATGTATGGGCGCAACGAGAAGCTCGGCGCCAAGCTCGCCGGAATCGGGCAAAGCAAGATGCGCGTCCACATGCAGGGCTTCACGAGCGACGTTCCGTACTTCATGCAACTCGCCGATTTCATGATCGGCAAGCCGGGTCCGGGGAGCATCACCGAGGCACTGGCGATGAAGATGCCGGTGATCGTCGATCGCAACGATTGGACGATGCCGCAGGAGCGCTACAACGCCGAGTGGGTGCTCGAACAAGGCGTGGGTCTGGTGGTCAAGGATTTCCGCCAGATCGCGGACGCGGTGCGTGAGCTACTAAAGCCAGGCGAACTGGACAAGTATCGCGCTCGCGCCGCCGCGATCGAAAATCAGGCCGTCTTCGAGATCGCCGGGATACTCAAACGGCTGTTGCCGTAGAGCGGACGGCGAGCGACTCGCGCGCCACTTCGGCACAGACTTCGAGCGCTGATTCGCACTGCGCCATCGAAACGTCGAAGTGGGTGACGAAGCGGATCGTAGCTGGTCCTGTGGTGTTGGCGAGCACGCCTGCTTGTTTGAGCCGCGCGTTGAACACGGCGGAGTCGAGCCCGGTGCCCGAGACATCGAAGATCACGATATTGGTTTGGACCTTCGCCGGATCGATCGCGATGCCTTCGATCCTGGCGAGCCCACGCGCAAGGGCTTTGGCTTTCGCGTGATCGTGCGGCAGCAGCGCCGGCGAATCCTCGAGAGCGATCAATCCCGCGGCCGCGAGAACGCCTGCCTGCCGCATGCCGCCGCCCAGCCGCTTGCGAAGCAGACGCGCGGTCTCCATGGCGCGGAAAGTTCCGCAGACCATCGATCCGGCTGGAGCACCGAGAGCCTTCGAAAGACAGAAGGTCACGGTGTCGACTTGCGCGGCGATTTCGCGCACGGAAACGCCGAGCGCCGCCGCGGCATTGAACAGCCGCGCGCCGTCCATGTGGACGGGAAGCTCCATGTCGTGGGCGCTGTCGCAGATCTCGTTGATCGTGGCGATCGGAGTGATCGTGCCGCCCGCCATGTTGTGCGTATTCTCGATCTCGATGAGCCCGGTGGGCGCCCAGTGCGGGCTGACGCGGCGGACTTCTTTCTTGATCGCGGCCCAGGTCAAGATTCCGTCATCGGCCGGAATCGGACGCGCGACGCAGCCCGCAAACCAGCTCATCATCGCCAGTTCGTAGTTAAGGATATGCGCGCGGGATTCGCAGATCACCTCCTGGCCGTGCTGGGTGTTCACCTTGATACCGATGGTGTTGCCCATCGTGCCGGTGGGGACGAACAGCGCGGCTTCCTTGCCGGTCATCGCGGCGGCGCGCTCCTCGAGCCGGTTGACGGTAGGGTCTTCTTGATAGACATCGTCGCCGACTTCGGCTTCCGCCATGGCTTTGCGCATGGCGGGCGTGGGGCGGGTGACAGTGTCCGAGCGGAGATCGATCATAAGAATCGACGATATCACGCTTGGCGGCCAGTCTATTGGAAGAATCCCTTGACCGCTTCGTATTCTGCTTTGAAGGCTTCGAGAACGTTGGGCGCGCGCACGCCGACTCCCGCAATCGCGAGCGCTTCCGCTGGATCTCCGGAATCGGGCGTACACCACTCCTGAACCAGGACTCCGAGGCGGCCCACCGCGATATCGGCGGCGCCGACGACGGAGGCGAGGGTCGGGTTGGCTGGATCGTGATCGGCATGATGATCGCGGACGGCGGCCATGATGGGTTCGGGCAAGCCCCAGGTTTCGCAGGTCTCGGCGCCCAACTCGGCGTGGTTGGTACCGAGCAGTTGGCGCTCGCACACTTCGAGAGGCTTTTTCTCGGAAACGTGCATGTCGCGGATGCGGTGATGCTCGTCCGGCAGGCCCATCGCGATCAGCAGCATTCCGGTGTTCTGCAGCAGGGATGCCGTAAAGGCACCTTCCGGAAACGCGATTCGAACCTCGGCGGCAATGAGATCGGCCATCGTGGCGGCGGCCACGCTGTGCTTGTTGAAATACGAGGGAACCCAGCCCTGTGGCCACTTTTGCTGATTCCACATTCGCGCCACCGAGAGACTCATGGCGATGTTGCGAAGTTTCGACAGCCCCAGGATCGAAACGGCGTGACGGGCGGAGCTGATCGTGCCGCGGCGGGCATAGAACGCGGAATTGACGAGACGAAGGACGTTGCCGGCAAGGATGGCGTCTTTCTCGATGAGGTCGCCCAGTTCGGCGAACGAGACGTTGTCATTCGCCAGCGAACCCATCAACTTCGTCAGGATCGGAGAGAATGGCGGCAACTGGCTGATGACGCGCAGTGCCGTTTCGCGAGGGGAGAGAGCCGTAGTAGTCACCACAGGTCATATCGGACCGAACCGCGCTCGTATGATAATTAAGCTATGGTCGAGCCGGCGGGGAACACCCCAGCCATACGAGTTCGCAACCTCAGGAAAGTCTACGGGACGAAAGCGGCGGTCGATGGACTGTCGTTCGAGGTACCTCGGGGATGTTTCTTCGGTTTTCTCGGGCCCAATGGGGCGGGAAAAACCACGACTATCCGTATGCTGATGGGCCTCGCTCCGCCGACCGCGGGCGAGATCGAACTCCTCGGGCTGCCGATGCCCGCCGCGTCGGTCGACATCAAGGCCCGCATCGGACTCGTCCCCGACGAGTCGCTTCTGTTCGACCACCTCACCGGCGGCGAGTTCATCGAGTTCGTCGGCCGTATGTACGGCCTGGATCGCGCGGTCGCCCGCGAGCGGGCCCGCGAACTGCTCGCGCTGTTCGAACTCGACCAGCATCAGCGCAAGATGATCGGCGAGTATTCGAAGGGAATGCGCAAGCGCGCCGCCATGGCCGCGGCGCTGATCCACCGCCCGCAACTGTTCCTGATGGACGAACCGTTCGAGGGCGTCGATGCCGTGGGCGCGCGCCTGATGAAGGACATTCTGCTCGAACAGGTGAATCACGGCGCCACGATCTTCCTCACCTCGCACGTGCTCGAAGTGGTGGAGCGGCTCTGCACGCGGGTCGCGATCATCTCGGAAGGGAAACTGGTGGTCGATTCCGACATGGCGGAGCTGAGGTCGAACTCCGAGACGCTCGAAGACATCTTCGTCCGCTTGGTGGGAGCCGAACGCCCGGCGGAAACCCTGGGCTGGCTCTGAGATGCTGCATCAGACCCGCGCGATCCTGTGGGCGCAGTTCCGCACGCTGATCAACTTCTATGCCCGGGGTGGAAATCGCGGCCCGATGATCTTCACCGCCGGGATGTCGCTGCTTTGGTACGGCGCCATCCTCGTGGGTGCATGGACGCTGTTCCGGGTGACGGCCTCGCCCGAGGCGATCGAAACCGTGCGGCGCCACGCGGGCAAAGCGGTCTTCTTCACCTTCGCCTATTGGCAGATGGTGCCACTGATGCTCGGCGCGGCGGGCGCGGCAGTGGACCTCAAGCGGATTCGCGTCTATCCGGTCACTACCACGCAACTGTTCGGGCTCGAAGCCGTCCTGCGATTCTCGACCGGAATCGAAGTGCTGGTGCTGATGGCGGGCGCCGCGCTCGGGGTCTTGTTCAACAAGCTGCTCCCGTGGACCGCCGTGCTCGGATTCATACCCTGGATCGCCTTCAATCTGTTCCTGTCGATCGGCCTGCGCGACCTGTTGAGCCGGCTGCTGGCCGGCCGCCGCACACGCGAACTGGTGACGCTCCTGCTCGTGCTGATTGCCGGGCTTCCACAGTTGCTCGCCTTCTGGACACCGCCCGAGTGGCTCCGCTCCTGGATCGGTTCCTGGACGCTCGAATGGACTCCGTGGTCGCTCACGGCTCGCGCGATCTTCCATGGCTTTTCGGTGCAGGGGGTCGCGGGAATGCTCGCGTGGACCGCGGCGGCCTCCTGGTTCGGATGGACGCAGTTCCACCGCAGCCTGCGATTCGACGAGGACGCGGCCCGCGCCGGCGCGTCCGAACCCGGACGCGGCGATGGGCTGCTCGAGTACTTCTACACGCTGCCTTCCCGGCTACTGCCCGATCCGGTTGGCGCCGTGGCGGAGAAGGAACTGCGATTCCTCAGCCGCGCTCCGCGCTTCCGCATGGTCTTTCTCATGGGCTTCTCGTTCGGGCTGCTGATCTGGCTGCCCATGGCGTCGCGGCCCGGCCTGGCCTCGGAGCTCTTCGGAACCCGCTACCTGACATTCGTGACGCTCTACGCGCTGTTGCTTCTGGGAGAAGTGCTGTTCTGGAACGTGTTCGGCTTCGACCGCTCGGCTGCCCAGATCTACTATTTGCTTCCCGCGCCCTTCTCGAAAGTGTTGATCGGAAAGAACGTCGCGGCGACGATCTTCGTGGCGCTCGAGGTGCTGCTCGTCGCCACGGTCTGCGCGATCTTCCGGATGCCGCTGACGATTCCCGCCGTAGCCGAGAGCATTTGCGTGGCGATGGTGATGACGACGTTTCTGCTCGCGGCCGGCAACCTCGGTTCTACCTACTATCCCCGTCCGGTGAGCCCATCGCAGTCATGGCGATCCTCTTCAGCGGGCCGCGTGCAGGCGGCCTTCGTGGTCCTCTATCCGGTGCTCTCGATTCCGGTGGGCCTCGCCTATCTGGCACGCTACGCATTCGACCGGGAGTGGGCGTTCTGGGTGACGCTCGCGTTCGCGGCGGGGCTGGCCGCAATCGTCTATTCGATCGCGCTCGAGTCGGCTGTGGAGCGCGCGGAAAAGAACCGCGAACAGTTCGTCACGGCGCTGGCGGCAGGCGATGGCCCGGTGACGAACTAGACGCGTTCCGATTCGAGCACGCGCCAGCAGACCCGTTGCAGCAGCTCCTCGCTCAACCAGTCAGCCTGATTGAGAAACCACTGCGTCGCCCGGGCTCCGCTCAGCTCATCCGGCGGACTCAGTTGCCCGGCCAGTGGTGCCAGGCGCGCAAGAATCTCCTGTCTCATTTCCCAGGCGCGCGACTCGTAGCGCCGCATCGCCGCGGCCGCGTCACCGGGAATGTGCTCGGCGTTGGCTTCGATGAGATCGTGTGCCACCAGCGCGAGCCGTGCGCCGAAGAGCGCATCCTGCTCGGCGAGGATGGCACGGAAGGCGGCGAAGTCGTCTTTCGCCTCGGGCAATTCCGCCGCGCGCCACAAACGCGCGAGCTGAGACGCCGCCTGGGCGCGAAGCTTGCTCGCTTCTTCGCCGAGCCGTGCCATCGACCGCTCGTGATCCATCCCGGCGGCCGCCGGCTCGCTCTTGCTCACCTTGAACACGTCCGCCTGGATCCGTGCGCCTGAATCGAGAAGAGCTAGGCCACCGCTCTGCATGATCACCTCTTCGTGCAGACGCCAGTACTCTTCATCCTCGAACGGGACGGGCCCGGTTTCGGCCGGAGGCCGGTCCGGCCACCGAAGCCACCGAGTGACCGATCGCGCGTATCCGAAGAGATCGTGCCGCGCGGCTTCGCGCCGCTGCTGTTCACCGGACTCGGCGGTCACCGCCTCCGCCGGCAGCAACACCAAGTCCGGCAGTTCGAACCCGAGCACATGTTGATAATGATGCTCGCTGGCCGACTGGCTCAGCGCGCCGAAGTCCTCGAACAGACGCGTGGCCGGACCATCGAGCGTGAACAATCCGCCGCCCCCGAGTGGCCGCACGTTGGCGATCCGGGCAGCCGGACTCGGATGCGTGGCGAAACGATCCGAGGCCTCCTCGAGCGTCATCCGTTTCACCGTGCTCACCAGTTCGCTGCCGGCACCTCGGTGGCGAGCCGCCATGAGGGCAGGAATATCCTGCGCGAAGCGGCGCGCGGCCCAGCCGCGATCGAGATCGTCCCAGGCCTGACTGGCGGTGACGCTCAGGACGGGCATTTCGAGCGTCGTCGCCTCGAATGCCTCGACGCCCGCAATCAGTGCCTCGTACCGGTCCGCGTCGAACTCCATCTGGCGGCTGAACGCGGCGCTCACGACATTGCCCGCCTTCTGGAGGAGAGAAAGAAACCGGCGGCTGAGCCACACCACTCCCTTGGCGAGCCCCCAGACGATTTTCCCGCGCCAGCCGGCGTTGCGATACCAGGTTTCGAGCTTTACGTCCCACTCGTCGCGATCATGCGCCACGCGCAGGAACCAGATCTGGATCGAGGCGATCAGGAAATGGACGCGCAGCCCGGCGGACTGCGAGAAATGACCGAACTCATGCGCCAGCACGCCGGTGAACTGGCGCAGCGACAAGCCCTGCGCGAGAGGAAGTCCGATGGTGAGGGCGAGTTCGTTGGTGAACAGCCCGCGCCAGCCGCGATGGAGGCTTGCGCTCGCGTTCACGTCGAGGTTGATGAAGATTCGCGACGGGCGCGGCGAACCGAGGCAGTCGCAGAGTTTGTTGACGAACGCGAATAGTCCTGGCTCCGCGGTTTCACTCAGCTCCATCGCCTTCGGCGGCTCCACTCGCCGCGCAAACAGCGGCTTGAAGAGGAAGAACGTCGCGATCGCACCGGCCGCGACGGGCGCGAGAATCAGCGGAAGCGTGAGCGCGTTGATGCGAACATTCGACACGATCTCCGGAAGCAGCACCGTGTAGCCGACGGTAGCCGCCGCCGCGAGCGCCACCAACGCGACATAGAACACCTGAAGGAGCAGGAGCGCGGCGAGCACCGCGGCTAGCGCGAGCCGGTACCCGGGTTTCACCGCCACGGGCGGAATGCTGGCCGGAAATGCGCGTTCGATCTCGGATGCGGTGAGCGGCATGGTCGAGTACACGATCTTAGCGCGGACTCGAAGCTTCTGTTGTTATCCTGAAGGCCCGGACCCATGCAACCGATCCTCATCGATTCCTCGCGCCCGGTTCCACAGGCGAGCGGCGCGCTCGCGGACAGCGCGCGCCTGCGAGCCGAACTCGAAGCCGCGATCGAAGGCGAAGTGCGCTTCGACCCGTTGTCGCGATCGCTCTACTCGACCGACGCGAGCGTCTATCGGATTCAGCCGTTGGGCGTGGTGATTCCGAGGAATCGCGAGGACGTGATCCGCGCGGTCGCGATCGCCGTCCGGCATCGCTGTCCGATCACGATGCGCGGCGGCGGGACGTCGCAGGCCGGACAGGCGATCGGCGATGGACTGCAAATCGACATCTCGAAGTACTACGGCCGAGTTCTCGAGGTGAATCCGGAAGAGCGCTGGGCGCGAGTCGAACCGGGCATCGTGCTGGATGAGTTGAACGCGCAATTGAAAGCTCACGGGCTCCGGTTCGCACCCGATATCTCGACGGCGAGCCGCGCCACGATCGGCGGAATGATGGCGAACAACTCGGCGGGCGCGCGATCGGTTCTCTACGGCAAGACGATCGATCACGTCCTCGAGCAGCAGGTGCTGTTCGCCGACGGCTCGATCGCCTGGCTGCGTCCGCTTTCGGCCGCGGAGTTGGAGCGTGAGTCGGAAGGCACCACGATCGCCGCCGCCGGATATCGCGTGGTGCGGCAACTCGCCGAGGAACTGCGCGACGAGGTGGAGCGCCGGTATCCGAAAGTGCTGCGCCGCGTGGGCGGCTACAACCTCGACGAGTTCACCGATCCGGCGCGACCCTTCAATCTCGCCAAGATGATGGTGGGATCGGAGGGAACGCTCGGCGTCGTGCTCGAGGCGAAGCTGAAGCTGGTTCCGCTCCCGAAGCAGAAGTCCGTGCTCGCGATCCAGTTCCATGATCTGCTCGAGGCGCTCGAAGCGACGCCCGTCATCCTGAAGCATGGGCCTTCGGCGATCGAGGTGATGGACAAGTTCATCCTCGATCATACGAAGGAGAATCCGGCTCTTCACCGCCAGCGGCAGACCTTCATCGAAGGCGATCCGGGCGCGCTGCTGTGTGTCGAATTCTATGCGGATCTCGCGGAAGAGTTGCCTCCACGCATGCAGGCCGTCGAGCACGATCTGCGCTCGCGCGGGCTCGCCTACCACTTCACACACGCCACCGATCTCGCCACGCAGGGCCGGATCTGGGGCTTGCGCGAGTCCGCGCTCGGATTGTCGATGGCGATGAAGGGTGAGGACAAGTCGCTTTCGTTCGTGGAGGACACGGCGGTGGCTCCCGAGCGTTTACGCGATTTCATCGAGCGCTTCATGAGGATCATCCGCAAGCATGAAACCGTGGCGGGCGTCTACGCGCATGCCTCGGTGGGATGCCTGCACGTGCGGCCCGTGGTGAACATGAAGACCGCGGCGGGCGTCCACAAGTTCGAGTCGATCGCCAACGATGTCGCCGGCCTCGTGCTCGAGTTCGGAGGCGCACTGTCGGGCGAGCATGGCGACGGACTCGTGCGAAGCCCCTTCATGCGCAAGATGTTCGGGCCGCGTTTGTACGAGGCGTTCCGCGTGATCAAGCGCACGTTCGATCCGCTCGGCGTGCTGAATCCGGGCAAGATCGTGGACGCGCCCCCGCTGCTGACCAATCTCCGCTACGGCGCCGGATACCGGACTCCGAGCTTCGATACCCATTTCGACTTCGGCGAACACGGCGGATTCGGTGAAGCGGTCGAGATGTGCAGCGGACTCGGCGCATGCCGCAAGAAGCTCGACGGCACGATGTGTCCTTCCTACATGGCGACACGCGAAGAGCAACACTCGACACGCGGACGCGCGAACGTATTGCGCCTGGCGATGACCGGAAAGCTCGACGAGGGCGGACTCACGAGTCCGGAAGTGAAGCGCGCTCTCGACCTCTGTCTCGAGTGCCGCGCCTGCAAGGCCGAGTGTCCGGTTGGCGTGGACGTGGCGCGATTCAAGAGCGAATTCCTGGCCGCGTATTGGGCGAAGAATGGAGTTCCGCTCCGGAGCCGTCTGCTCGGCGATGCGCGGAAAATGGCCGCGATCGGAAGCGCGCTCGCGCCGGTCTCGAACTGGATAGCCGGGAGTGGTCCCGCGCGGTGGATCAACGATCGCTTCCTCGCGATCGACGCGCGGCGTCCCCTGCCGAAGTGGAGTTCTCGCACCCTCGAGGATTGGTTTTCGAAGCGCGCTCCGGCCGCGGACGCTACGGCGTTGCTGTTCAACGACACGTTCACCAACTACTACCATCCGGAAATCGGAATCGCGGCGGCGGAGGTGATCGAGTCCGCCGGTGGACCAGTAGGATTGGCGCCGAACGTCTGCTGCGGCCGGTCGCAGATCTCGCAGGGCCTGCTGAGCGAAGCGCGCGAGCTCGCCGAACGCAATGTCGAGGCGCTGTACGATCTCGCCGAACGAGGAATGCCGCTCGTGTTCTGCGAGCCGAGTTGCCTGTCCGCGATCCGCGAAGACGCTCCGGCACTGCTTCGCGGCGAGATGCAACGCAAGGCGCTGGTGATCGCGCGAGTGGCGAAGCTGTTCGAAGAGTACGCAGCCGGGCTCGACCTGCCGCTGCGCGCGGGACCGTCGAAAATCCTGTTGCACGGACACTGCCACCAGAAGGCGATGGGCCTGCTCGCCTCGGCGAAGACGCTGCTCGGGAAGATTCCGAACGCCGAAGTAGTGGACCTCGATGCCGGCTGCTGCGGAATGGCGGGCTCGTTCGGATATGCGAAGGAGAATTTCGCGGTGTCGGAGGCGATCGCCGAACGAAAGCTGCTCCCCGCGGCCCGTTCCATGAAGGAAGGCGAGGTACTGGTGGCGGCGGGCATGTCGTGCCGGCATCAGGTCCACGACCTGACGCGGCGCGAAGCCATTCATCCCGCGCGGCTGCTGCGCGAGTTGTTGGCGTAGCGGCGATCGCGCCGCCCGATCGATTCTGGCACGCGAATCAATGAGAAGCATCTTCGCCCCGGACATAGAAGGGTTCGAGGGTGTCGGCGATGGCTACGCCCAGTCCTTCATGGAAGCGGGCCTGATTGGAGATCGCCTCCATCATGGTGTCGAAGTGGTCCTGGCGCGATTGGCCGGGCTTCAGCGGAATGGTGTGCGCGACCTTGTCGACAAGGCCTGGATATTGCGTGATCAGGCGGAGTATCCCTTCGGTCATGCCGACGAGTTGAGGGACACTTTGGGTGTCCTCGTGCCGGGCGGCCGGAGTAACACGCTGTTGTAAGTGCTCCGGGAGGAGATGTTTGGCGATCCAGCGGTGCGGCTCGGCGGCCGGTCCGGCTGGATCGTGTGTCATTTGCCAGTACATGGTTCGTTTTCGTCCTTGGCCGCGACTGGAGGACGCGACTCGGAGTCTTTCGCCGTGAATGAACGTGAATGAACGGAAATGTTGTCCGGGCCGGTTTTCGTATGCCGTTGAGAATCAGTGGCTTCGACGGGCTCGGGTTCGGATTTCGGTTTCGGCCGGTTGCTTTGCAGGTGCTGGAGCTGTTTGTAGAGGCGCATCCAGAGGTTGTTCAACCGGATGGACTGACGGCCGAGTTCGAGGAGGGCGTTGTCGCGTCCGACGGCTTTGGCATAGGCGGTGGCGGCGACGCGGATTTCGTCCTCGGGCGATTGCGCGGGGGCGTCGGTGAGTTCGACGACATCGATCTCCATGTCGATGAGGGCGGTCTCCATGGCGGTGCAACGCTGGGCGCGCCAGGAGGCGGAGGCCATTTCGAAGATGATGTTGCGCTCGACGTTGTCGGCGGGGTCGAAGCGGGCGAGGAGGTCGGCCGAGAGCCGGTCCCAGGCCTCGCGGGATTCCTTGCAGAGCAGGATGGTATTGGAGAAGAGACCGTGTTTGGCGCCGTTCTGGCTGGAGCGGGCCTTGCCCTCAGGCGTGACGGGTCCGTTGGACTTGGCGCCGTTGGTGCGGCTCGCGTTCTGTCGCGCTTCCGTCTTTGCATGTCGATCACCTCGAATTCTGAAATCTGGGCGTAGCCTACCGCCCCGCGTTCAGGATGGAGGGCGGCAAGCGGGTCTTGCCGATTTGACCGCACCCTGTGAGGTGGTGGGCGGCCGGAATGCATTTGTGGAGTTGGGGTTATCGAAGTTCGACTTTTTGGGGGGTATTACGTGACTGCAATTTCTCAAGGGTTACTTTCGCCA
>CADECY010000002.1:162716-194804 GCA_902825945.1 uncultured Acidobacteriota bacterium | reverse complement strand
ACTTGCTCCACCGACACGCGCCCGTTCAAAAACATCGCGCGGTTACCGAATGCCACACGCGCTCCATCGAAGCTGAATTCGCCATGGGCGGTTTGCACCTTCACCGCCGCCGAGCGGGGTCCGCGCACGTAGGCGTACAGCGACGGCTGCAGGATGACCGGACCCGCTGTCTCCTTTAGGTAATCCTCATCATGCGGACGCCGCTGAAACAGAAACGCGGGCCGCGACTTGGCTTCCCATCGCGCGGGCGGATGCACGACATCGCCCACGCGCATCTCGTATCCAGCCAGTTTGGCGAGTTCGCCTCCGGCCACTTCGACTGAACCATCCCATGGCGTTTCCTTCTGGTCGGTGAGGCCGAACTTCATCAGGAAGACGGCGTCCGCCTGGACGGGAGGATCGATGAGCGTCGTCTGTGTCGAGGATTGGCTCATGAGCCAAGCGGCTCCACCGCCGAGCGCGACTGAGGCCATGAGGAAGGTCTTGCCGATCCGCATCGCATCAATCGTACCAGGGACCGGAGTGGCGGTCGCCGGCTTGGTGATGCATCGGGAGCGTCGCGAGAATTCGATCAGGGAGAGGCCCGCGCCGGGCGGGCCTCCACCAGTCGCTTATCGCTTTCTTCCGCGAGCCTTGGGTTTTTGGGCAGCGGAAGTTTCCGCTGCTCCGCCCCAGGCCTTTCGATAGGCGTCGATGTCGCTCAGCACGCGCGGCGCCACTTTGCGTCCGGCCAGTGTGTCTCGCATGCACTGGCTGACCGCCGCCGCCTCCGGCGACCGCTTCTGAACGCCGAGCCCCTCGCTGAAGCGCTCGACGTAGTAGCGATAGTCGATATGACCGAGCGACTCCGCCGCGCGCGCCGAGATGGCGCGGTCTCCCAGAGTGGCCGACAGGCCACGGATGCAGGCTTCCTCAGGCTCGACCTCGCGAATCCGGTATTTCTCCGCACCGGTTTCGAGCAGCTTGAAGGCGCGGCTACGGGGAAGGTCGAGAGCAACGCGGGCGTGGATCGCGGCGGCGCTGGACTCGAGCTTTCCGGCGACCTCTCGCAGCGTGTCGTTGGCCCGTGTGAGCGCGAGCGAACCATCGAAAGCGAGAACGCGGGCCACATCGCCGCTGAAGTAGTCCTGGCCGATGTACTCCTCGTCGCGGCTTCGTGGCGGGGCGACACGGATCGCAAGCGGGTTCGCCAGGATGTCCTCGTTTTCCAAGTGCAGACATGCCTCGATGTCGTAGTACCCCGGACCGGCGATTGACCAGCCCTGGTTTCCCGCCGAGACGAACATCGAGCCGTAGATCGATTCTCCAGGGCCGAGCACGCTCGCTTCATCCTGGAAGAAGTAGTGAGCGAAGGGTTCGTGGAGTTCCGCGTCGCCCCTGCGCTTACGCACCGACACGACGAGCTTGTCATGAGTCCGGAGGATTCGGGAAGGCACGAGTACCGGTTGGCTGGTTGTGTTGGTCAATTTCAGCTCGATGACCACCGGTTCCATGAATTCGAACTCGGGTACTGGCCGGTTGACGCGGAGTTCGAGTGTGAACGGCGGCGCTGGCGAGATTCGCGCCTGTTCGAAGGCGTGGTTACTCCCGAACCGGTCACCGCCCATGATCACGAAGCGTTCGGGAGCGTGGCGCAGGAAGAGCAACTCATCGTCGCTGAAACGGAACATGAAGTCGCGGAAGAAGCGGATCGTGTTGGCATCTCCGTTGCTTTGCGGCCCGTTCTCGTAAAAGAACGGATAGTTCATGAAAGTCTTCAGGTGGAAGCCGGCTTCTTGCGGGATCCACGGTACCCCGAAGTTCTTTTCCCAGGCGTGAGCCAAGTTGAACGCATGTCCCATCTCATGGGCGGCTGTCCAAAAGGCCATCCGACGGCGCCAGGCATCCAGCGCGGGATCTCCAGCGGGTGCCTGGGCGATGAACGAGTCGCGGAAAATCGCGGTGCCCTGACGCTCCGCAGCGCCGATACTGTCGAACATGATGCCGCCAGTAGAGCCGTCCGTGCCGCCCGGATCTTCCTGGAATCGCTTGGCGAAGAATGTCCACAACGCCCAGCGCGCGCGATCTCGCTGTGACGCAGGCAGGCTGGCGAGCCGGGAGAAGTGGACCTGCATTGCGTCATGCATTTCGGCGCTGCTCCACCGCTGGTTGGCGCCTGAACCGGTGCTCGGAACCGTCGTGTCCTGGCCGGTCCGCTGAACGCTGAATCCCGCGCGCTGGAACACCGTATCGAGCGTGAGCGTCTCGGTAGCGAGCGCGCCGGGGCGGTTCGGATGCGATCCGGTGTCGTAGTCCAATGCGCGTTGCACTCCCTGCTCGGCGTCGTACTCGATAGCGACCTCGTGGAAGTGAGGCGACGTGAAGGTGAAGTCACGCACCCGGTCGGCGAGGCCCGGGCCGCGAAAGGTCGCGCGCAGGTTGCCTTGGACGAAAGTAAACACCACCGAAGAATGAGGAACGAGACCGCCGCCGCCGAACTTCAGGAAGATGGGTCCGCTCCATTCGTCGCCGAGCGGCGTGACCGTCTTGACGAGTGGGCGCGCCACCCAGTGCGCGCGAGTTTGCAGGCCGGAAAAGCCGGTGCCGCTGGCCGCCATTTGCGGGAACGAGCCGTCCACATCCAGCCGGATGGTCTCGCTGGTAAAAGGGGCGTCGGAATTGCTTTGGCGTGAATAAAGGCCGCTGATCATCGATGTCACCTTTCAATCAATCCAGGTTCTTCAAAACGTGAAACGCGTGCAACGGGTGGAAAGCGACGGGCATCCCGGCCAAGCGCGCGACGCTCCGTTCCGCATCCGACTCGCCTGCGAATATGCACCGGTTCGCCGGTATGCCCGCACGCGTGACGGCGAGCGTGAAAAATGCCTTCTTCTTCTTGTCCATGCCTTCGACCGAACTGAAGAGCAACAGGCCCGGATCGAAAAAGCCCAGTATGCCAGCCGCGGTCAGAATGGCCTTCATGTTTTCGAGCGTCAGGCCCGGCGTGTCCGAGATCACCCCAAGTTTCGCTCCGAATCCGGCTGTTTGCGGTGCGCTCATCCTGGTCAGGATCTCGGGTACGAATGGGAAGACCTCGAAGCCCGTGAGGGCACCGCTCGGGCTGAGCTTCGGTTCACCGAGGGTGGACCCCAGGTCGAAAAACACCACTTTGGGTGCGGACATTGCGATTCCTCCTTACTGGCCGCCGCGCGAGCGTCTGCTCACTGGCTCATTCATCCATAGCGCTATCGGACGCGAAAAAGTGAAAACAATGTCGAAAAAAATGCTGCTCGCGGAGCGCTTGGCGCATCTGATGTGCTCACTTTCGCGCCGTTCGGGTTGCCTCACCGTTGGCCGTGTGCTATCCATGGATCAGACCCATTCATAACGACGGCTGCGAAAATGCCAAGCATCACCCGGCCGCGCCCCAACGCACTACCCAAGGAGAGCCCCGTGGAGGCCACCAACCGCAAGCTCATCCGTCCGTCTTTCCACACGAGCAAAGATAAGCACGAACCCAAGCGTCAGTCCGCTCCCCCACCCTCGGGTGCGGCGGGAGCGCAGAAGAAGCCTATCCCTCCGGAAAATACGAACGCCGAGAATTTCTATTACGCCAAGCAGATTCAGTTGAAGACCCCGATGGTCCTCGTTCTCCGTGACGGAGAAAAGGTACAGGGAGTCATTGACTGGTACGACAAGTGCTGCGTCCGCGTCACCAACAGCAGCTCGCACATGATGGTGTACAAAGCCGCCGTCAAGTACATGTACAAGGCGGAGAGCTAGGCGCCGCCGTCACGTTCGATAGTCCGCTGTTTCAACTGCAAGCGATACTCGCGCCGGAGTCCGGCGCCGGTGTATCTCCGGAGTTCGTCCGGCTGCGCGGGGTCGATTTCGAGCGGAGCGAGCGGCAGCCGTGCCCCGTCCTTGTCCACCGCAACGAACGTCAGGTAGGCGGAGGAGACGTGTTTGCACTCACCCGTCGGCAGGTCTTCGACGAACACCTTCACCCCGACTTCCATCGACGTTCGAAAGACCCGGTTCACTGACGACTTCAGGATCACCAGTTGTCCGATTCGGACCGGCCGCAGAAACGTCATCGAATCGATCGAGGCGGTGACGACATGGCAGCGGGCGTGGCGCGCGGCAGCGATCGAGGCCGCGAGGTCCACCCATTGGACCAGTTTGCCGCCGAATAGCGATCCGAGCGGATTGGCGTCATTCGGCATGACCAGTTCTGAGAGAACGGAGGCCGAGTCGGCAACGCGCCGGGCTACATCGGGTATCGACATTAGAATCAGGATATCGCGACCCTCCTCTCCCGGTGGGGAAAGGCATTAAACCCCGGTAATATTTGCTTTGACTTCGCCACCGGAGTCTGTCAATATAGGGTAGCCCTGTCGGTATTTTGGGATCGGTTGTCCGTAGAGCGTTCGTTTACTTTTGTTTCCGACACTCCTTGATAAGACCCGCCCGGAACTCTGCGGGCTGGAACCTGCCGGGCTGAACCCGTTGGGCCCGGGAATGCTAAGGAGTGACCGTTCGATGCGGTTGTACGTGGGGAATCTCCCCTTCAAGGCGACAGAATCCGACCTGCAAAGCTTTTTCTCGCAGGCTGGCGTTAGTGTGGACACCGTCTCCGTGGTGCGTGATAAGTTCTCAGGCGAAGCTCGTGGATTTGGCTTTGTCGATATCACCGACAGCGCGGAAGGCGAAAAGGCGATCAACCTTTGCCACGGCAAGGAGTTGATGGGCCGCGCGCTGGTGATCAATGAAGCCCGTCCGATGACTCCGGGTGGTGGCGGCGGTGGTGGTGGCCGTGAGCGACGCGGCGGTGGCGGCGGCGGCGGACGCTTTGAAGGTGGCGGCGGCGGAAGACGCGACCGCTACTAGCCCTCATCGTGGTTCAATAAAGGCCTGCTATTGGCCCCGGGGACGCGGTATCCTGAAAGCGTATGGCATCCAGCGTCCCCCCTCAGCGGCCGGAAGACATCGCCGGTCAGCGCACGGTGTTTTGCGTCAAATTTCAGAAGGAAATGCCAGGGCTTTCCGAGCCGCCTTTCGATAACGAAATCGGGCAGAAAATCTTCGAGAACGTCTCTAAGGACGCGTGGAAGATGTGGGTGGAGCACATGAAGATGCTCATGAACGAGTATCGGCTCAACCTGGGAAATCCCGAAGCGCAGCAGTTCCTGCTACAGCAACTGGACAACTACTTCTGGGGTCCCGGTGCCGCGCTCCCGCCCGACTATCAGCCGCAGAAGCACTGAGCGGCGTTCCGCTACACCCTCAGATCGGGGAACCAGAGCCGTCGCGCGTTCTCGCCGAGGATCAGACGCCGGTCTCGATCTTTCAGGGGCAGCGCCTCTGAAAACAGCCGGACATGTTCGGCGTAACTGATTTTCGGGGTCCAAAGCGCATTCGGATAGCTGCTCGCCCACACGCACCGTTCCGCGCCATAAGCCGCGATGATCTCGAGGCAGGCGTGATGGAGGTCGCGGCACGGGTAGCTTTCCTTGGTTCCCGTGCCGATGAAATCGACCTTCGGATAGAGATTCCGGAAGCGCGAAAGCCTGCACACGATGCGGGTCTCTTCCTCGAGTTTCGGTCCGGGCTTGAGGTCCATGCAGTGGCAGAATCCGATCGTCAGCTTCGGAAAGTCGCGCATCAGTTTGCTCGCGCTCTCCACCATTTCGCTACGCATCAGGAAGATGTCCACCGACATGCCTTCGTCGGCCACTACCTTCCATAGCGCGCGCACACCGGCATCGTCGAACCCGGCTTGGGGATGCGCCGCCGACGGAATGCTCCGCAGCGACTTGACGCCGTATTCACGCGCGAACTTACGCAGCAGTTTCGGACTCTCCGGGTCGTCGGGTTGCAGCGTGCACACTCCCGCCATCCACGCGCGATTCTCCTTGGCCGCGTCGCATAGATAGCTATTGTCGTAACCGTAGAAGGTAACCGTTTGGATCGCTCGCACCGCCGACACTCCGGCGGCCTGGCTTTCCTTGCGCAGATGCTCCGCGGATCCGGCGCCTGCGGGCGGACGCAGCGGCTTCTCACGGACCGGGTATCGCTTTTCGTCCGGCGAGTAGATGTGCGCGTGACAATCGATGATCAGCATGAAAGCAGTATAGTGGACGAATGGCCGCCGCGAAGATGCCGAAATGGAAGAAATCGCCACCGGAGCTGCAACAACTGTTCGTCTCGCTCGTTCCAGCAGCACCGGGAGTCCAGCACAAGAAGATGTTCGGATACCCCGCGTTCTTCGTGAATGGGAACATGGCCGCCGGTTTGTTCGGAGATGACGTGATCCTGAAGCTTGCGGAGAAGGATCGTGCCGCGATTCAGAAGACCGGCGCGGCGCCCTTCGAACCGACGCCGGGCCGCGTCATGCGCGAGTATGTCACCGTGCCGCGCAAGATGCACTGCGACCCGGGAGCTCTCGCCACCTGGATGGAGAAGGCCCGCGAATACGCCGCGTCGCTGCCGCCCAAGAAGAAGGCGTGATCAGGGGCGTGGAGCGATTTCGGCGTCGCCGTCCACGTAAGCAATGTAGTTCGTGCCCTTCACCGCCACGACGTCGCCGTCGCCCTTGGATCCGGGCACTTCGGCTGGGCGGGTGCTTTCCCTGCCCGCAGCGCCGGCGATGCGTAGCCGGACCAGTTTGCCATCGACCGCTTGCGCGTCTTTGAAGCCGATCATCACCCGGCTTCCGCGCCGGAGGAACTTCTTCTTGCCTTCTCCGACGAAACCGGTTGCCCGCGCACCCTTGGCGATCAACCGCGTGCCATCCACGGCGATATCGCTCGCGACCGTGAACGATAGCGCCGCACCCTCGTCGAGTTCAGTCGAGACCGGCGTGTCCAGGATCAACGGGATCGGGTAGGCGTCGGGCAGCACCACCGCTTTCAATGCGGTCTTC
Organism: uncultured Acidobacteriota bacterium; assembly: GCA_902825945.1. Lineage (GTDB taxonomy): Bacteria > Acidobacteriota > Terriglobia > Bryobacterales > Bryobacteraceae > SYLY01. Next base: position 187,900 of record CADECY010000002.1, on the reverse strand, counting down.
GGAGTTTCGACCGGCGTTGTTCTTGGCGTGGGTACTTTCACTTCCGCCTGGGGCTGGGCCTGCTCCACCGCGACCGGCTTGGGCGGCTCCGGAGCCGCGGGAGATTGCGCGACCGGCTCCGGAGAGCGCGGTTGTGCGCGAACCGCGAACCACAGACCCGCACCCGCGAGCGCCAGCAGGATTCCGCCCGCGACCAAGACGTAGATTGTACGGTCCGGCCGCTCTGGAGCCGGAGGAGCCAAAGTGGGATTCATCTCGACCGCGGCTGCCGCTTCCATCGCCGCCCCTCGCCCGGTGCCGATCCATGTCGAGCCGCTATGCGATCGCGGAACCATTTGTCCGGCATCGTACTCGGACTTCAGTTCCGAAAGGACCACGTGCAGGTCTTCCACGTTCTGCCAGCGCTTGGCCGGGTCTTTCCGGAGACACCGCGCGATTAGCCGCTCGAACTCGACGGGCACGCCCTCCACCAGTTCCTTGATTGGCCGAGGTTCGTCGCGCAACACGGCAGTGAGGGTCGAAAGCTGAGAGTCGCCCGGAAAGGTCCGGCTTCCGGTCAGCATCTCGTAAAGAACTGCTCCGAAGCTGAAAATGTCGCTGCGCGTATCGAGAGACTTGCCTTCGGCCTGTTCCGGCGACATGTAGGCGGCGGTGCCGAGGATTGCTCCCTCCATGGTCAGCGCGGTGCGCGTCTCTCCGTCCTCGCCGGCATCGATCTGCTTGGCGAGACCGAAGTCGAGCAGCTTCACGTGACCCGATTCCGACACCATGACGTTGCCCGGTTTCAGGTCGCGGTGAATGATCCCCGCCTCATGAGCCGCCGCGAGCGCGCTGGCGATCTGCGTGCCGATGTCGAGCACACGGCCCGCGGGCAGGCCGCCGCGCGGAATGATCTGGCCGACTGTCTGGCCCTGCACATACTCCATCACCAGGTATTCGCTACCTTCGTGCGACACGATATCGTGAATGGTGATGATGTTCGGGTGGTTCAGCGCGGAAGCCGACTGCGCCTCCTGGAGGAACCTCTTACGCCTCTCCGGATCGCCAGCCTTGCCGTGTGGCAAGGCCTTGACCGCGACGAAGCGGTTGAGCTTGGTGTCTCGCGCCTTGTACACGTCACCCATGCCACCCGAGCCCAGCTTCTCTCGGATTTCGTACTGTTGAATCGTCTGCCCTACCATGGTTTCCGGGGCCGGAAGAGACGAGTATTCCACACCCGGGCACCGCGGTTCAATGCCACGTCAGGGGTATCACCTCTTGGGTACGATCTCCACTTTGCCGTCCACATATGCCAGGTAAGAGGTGCCGCTTGTAGCCAAAATGGCATCGCCCGACTTGGAACCAGAGACCTCCGCGCCGCGCAGCGGCTCCTTCCCGGCCTCGGAAGTCGCGCGCAGCCGGACGGGAGTGCCGTCCACCGCTCGAACGGCCTGGAAGCCGATCATCACGCTTCTGCCGCGCAGAAACTTCTTCTTTCCCTGGCCAACGAATCCGGCGGCCTGCGCGCCCTTCGCCACCAGCCGCACACCCTCGATGGCGATGTCGGAGGCGGCTGTCAAGCGCAACGATGCGCCGTCATCCAAGCCCTTGGTGACGGGAGTCTCGAGCAGCAGCGGAATCGGATACCCATCCGGCAGAGTCACGGGCTTGGCCGCAGCCTTCGGACCCTCGGTGCCGGGCACGGCCGGTTGAGCGGGAGCCCCGGGAGCCGGTGCCGCCGGCTCAGGCAGTGGCGTCAGGGGGGCGACTGGCGAAGGCCGATCGGTTTCCCGGCTCACCGGCGGAATCATGATCGGGTCCACGCGCGGTTCGGGCTTGGAGGTTTTCCACCAAACGGCGCCCGCGATCAGGGCTAGCAGCAGGGCCGCCGCGACGATCAGGAGCGTGCGATCTGGCGGTGGCGCCGCTGAAACAGGGGCCGGCGCCGGGGGTGGCGGGGCCGAGATGCCTGTGTCCTGCCGGCCCTTCAGCGCCGACAGGGCCGCGTGAAGGTCATCAGTGTTTCCCCACCTGGTCTCGGGATTCTTGTCGAGGCACTTGGCCACGAGTTCCTCGAGGCCCGCCGGAACGTCCGCCACCAGTTCGCTGAGCCGCCGTGGCGGATCGCGCCGCACGGCGTCCAGGATCGATGCGTGCGATTCACCGGAAAACGCCTGCCGCCCGGTGATCATCTCGTGGAGGATCGCGCCGAAGCTGAAAATATCGGAGCGCGGACTGGCTTTCTTGCCTTCCGCCTGTTCCGGCGCCATGTACGCGGCAGTGCCGAGAATCGCGCCCTCGGCGGTGAGCTCCATCCTGTGGCTGGAATCGATCTGCTTGGCGAGCCCGAAGTCGAGCACCTTCACCGTGCCCGTTTCCGAGACCATGATGTTGCCGGGCTTGATGTCGCGATGCACGACTCCCGCCTTGTGGGCGGCGGCGAGTGCGTTCGCCATTTGCGTTCCGTAGTCGAGCACTTCGCGGGCGGACATGCCGCCTTTGGGAATCAGATCGGCAAGCGTTTTGCCCGGCACGTACTCCATCACCAGGAAGTCCGCGCCATCCACGGAAAGGATGTCATGGATCGTAATGATGTTCGGATGGTTCAAAGCGGAGGCGGCCCGAGCTTCCTGGAGAAAGCGCAAGCGCAGGTCGTCATCCGCGAGCTTGCCGAAAGCCAGCGCCTTGATCGCGACAAACCGGTGCAGCCGCGTGTCGCGGGCCTTGTACACGTGTCCCATGGCGCCGGAGCCCAGCTTTTCGAGGATCTCGTATTGTTGGATCGTCCGCCCAGTCAATCAAACACGAGTATTCCACACTGGGGCCGCCGGCGCACCCCGCGGAACTGTTATCGTGACAGAAACCGCCCTGTCTGGACGAAAGGAAATCTGGTGAAACTCTCCTGGTGGAAGATTGCGGCATTGTCAGCCGCCTCGGCCGTGGCACTCCCGGCGCAGGTTCTCTATGGCACGCTCGTGGGCTCGGTAACCGACTCCACGGAGTCGGCGGTTCCCGGCGCGAGCATCAAAGTCGTGAACGTGGGAACCTCGCGTGAGTTTCTTATCACGGCGAACGAATCCGGCGGCTTTCTGGTTTCGACCATCCCGGCCGGCACATATGAAATTTCGGTCACCGCGCAGGGCTTCCAGTCGTTCTCGGAGAAGGGAATCGTGGTCACCGCGAACAACACCGTTCGCGTCAACGTGCAGTTGAAAGTGGGCGCGCTGTCGGAAACGGTGAGCGTCAGCGCGAACGCCGTCACGCTCCAGACCGACAGTGCCGACGTCCGCGCCGAGATCCGCTCCAAAGAACTCTCCGACGTTCCGGTTCCGTTCACGCGCAACTACCAGAACCTGCTCATCACGGTTCCGGGCATGTCGCCTCCCGCCAACGCGCACTCGGTGCCCGCCAATCCGTCGCGGTCGCTGCAGGTGAACGCAAACGGCACCAATTCGCAATCGGCGAACTTCCGCGTGGACGGAGCAACCACGGGACATCCGTGGCTTCCGCACATCGCCGGATACGTGCCTTCGCTCGACGCGATCGAAACGGTGAACATCACCTCGAACAGCTTCGACGCCGAGCAGGGCTACGCGGGCGGAGCGGCGGTGAATGTCCAGATCAAGAGCGGCACCAACGATCTGCACGGTTCCGCTTTCGAGTATCACGCCAATCAGCACCTCAAGGCGCGGCCCTACTTCCTGCCGTCGAACCAGGACAAGGAGAAGCGCGTGATCAACCAGTTCGGCGGCACGATCGGCGGACCGATCATCAAGAACAAGCTCTTCTACTTCGCCGCCTTCGAGGCCACGCTCGACCGGCAAGGCGCGTTCGCGATCGGCGCGGTGCCCACGGCGCTGATGAAGCGCGGCGACTTCAGCGAGTCCACGCGCCTCATCTACGATCCCTTGACCGGCGACTTCGACGGCGGTAATCGCACGCCGTTCGCCAACAAGACGCTGCCCACCTCGCGCGTAAGCCCGGCGGCCCGCAAGCTCGCCGATCTCACGCCGAATCCGAATCTAGGCGCGCCCGGCATCATCGCCAACAACTTCTTCGTCAGCGGACCGTTCGCTTTCGACCGCAAGACCTTCGATTCGAAGGTCACCTACAATGCCACCAGCAAGCTGAACGTCAACGGACGCGTGAGCCTGCTCGATTGGGATTGCGACGATCCCCCGTTTCTCGGAACGCTCGGTGGCGGCGGAATCGGCCGCTGCAGCTACGACGGACTTTCATTCGGCAAGACGCTCAGCATGACGTTCTCGGGCGTCTACACGGTCTCACCCCGGCTGGTGGTGGACGCCTATGCCGGATACACGCTCTACGATTCGCGCGTGGAGCCGATCCGAATGGACGAGAACCTTGGCACCGATCTGCTCGGCCTGCCCGGGACCAACGACAAATCGAACCCGCTGCTCGGCGGCTGGCCAGCGTTCGCCGTTGGCGGCTTCCGCACGCTCGGACGGAACAACACGAACGCACCCTGGTATTACCGGAGCCCGCAGTCCCAATACGTGGTGAACGCGGCCTACAGCCGAGGCACACACAACGTCCGCTTCGGGTATGATTCGATGCTGGTCGCATTGAACGGGAATGAGCCCGCGGGAATTCCGGGCGCGTTCAACTTCGCGTCGGGCATCACCGGTCTGCGCGGTGCCACCAACGATTCGTTCAACTCCTATGCGTCGTTCCTGCTCGGTCTTCCCGCGAGTATCTCGAAGACGGTGAGTTGGAAGGAAGCGACCGCGCGCACCTTCGGCCAGAGCCTCTATTTTCGCGACAAGTGGCAGGTGAAGCGGGACCTGACGCTGTCCTTCGGCCTGCGCTGGGACTATTGGGGCATGCCCACCCGCCGGGATCGCGGCATGGAGATCTACGACTTCTCGAACAACACGCTGAAGCTGTGCGGCGTGGGCAACCTGCCGAAGGATTGCGGCGTGATCAGCATGAGCAAGCGCATGTTCGCGCCGCGTCTGGGCATCGCCTACCGGTTGACGGACAAGCTGGTCATCCGCTCGGGATACGGCATCGCGTGGGATCCGGTGAACATTGCGCGCAATCCGCTGCACAGCTATCCGATCCTGACGGCCTTCACTCTGCCGGGCGCGAATGGATTCCAGCCGTCGAGCCGGCTGGAGGACGGCATCCCGCCGCTCTCGCCTCCGAACGAGGGCAACGGCATCATCCCGATGCCCGCCACGGTCGGGCTCGAGCTGTTCGATCCGAAGTTCCGCCGGGCCTACGTGCAGTCCTACAATCTGATGCTGCAGCGCGAGCTGAGCGGGGGCTGGGTGGCCGAGGCCGGTTACGTCGCCAACGGATCACGGCATCAGCAGAATCGCTGGAACACCAACCATGGATTCATCGGTGGCGGGCAGGCGTCGCGCGTGCTGGTGGCACGCTTCAACCGCACCGCCGACACCAATTTCATGTCCGATGCCGGGGGATTCACGTCGTCTTACCATTCGCTCCAGAGCACGCTGACGCGGCGATTCTCGGGCGGCTACATGGCCAAGTTCACCTACACGTGGAGCAAGGCGATCGGGCCCAATGGCAATGGTACGGGAGTCGATGGGTATTCGATTCACAATCCCCTCTATTTCCCGCTCGTCAAGGCGCTGCAAAGCTACGACCGCGCCCACATGTTCACCGCGACGTTCGCCGCGGAACTCCCGTTCGGCGCCGGCAAACGCTGGGCCAACGCCGGAATGGGCCGGCACCTGTTCGGCGGATGGCAGGTCAACGGATTGCTTGCCGGCTACACCGGACCGCCATTTAGCGTCAACGCCGACGGCACGTCTTTGAACGCTCCGGGCAACGCGCAGCGCGCCGACCAGATCAAACAGAGCGTCACCATCAACGGTTCGCGCGACGTCTGGTTCGATCCGTTCGCTTTCGCGCCCGTCAACGACGCGCGCTTCGGCACGGCTGGCTTCAACATTCTGCGAGCACCGGGCCTGCTGAACTTCGACACCAGCCTGTTCCGCGAATTCCGTGCGGGTGAGCGATTCAAGGTCCAGTTCCGTGCCGAGGTGTTCAACGTGACCAACACGCCGCACTTCGGGGGGCCTGGGGCGAACGTGAATTCGATGCAGTTCAACGCGGATGGGACGCTGCGGAGTCTCAACGGATTCGGCGAGATTCGCGGGGTACAAAACACAGGCCGCGAAGGTGTGGACGAGCGGATGTTCCGGTTCGCGCTACGCTTCAGTTTTTGACGAACCCGCGAGCTTTCGGCGCAGCCTACCCGCCCAGCTTCGCTTTCAATAGATCGCTGACCATGGCCGGATTCGCCTGTCCTCGGGTCGCCTTCATCACCTGACCCACCAGGAATCCGGCTACCGCGATCTTGCCGCTCCGATACTGCTCCACCTGCTTCGGATTCGCCGCGATCACATCCTCGATCACCTTTTCGAGCGCTCCCGTGTCGGAGATTTGCTTCAACCCTTCACGCTCGATGATCGCCGCGGCCGATTCGCCGGACCACATCTTCGGGAAGATCTCCTTGGCGATCTTGCCCGAAATCTCTCCCTTGGCGATGAAAGTCACCAGTTCGCCGAGATTCTCCGGTGAAATCGGCGATTCCGTGATCTCCTTGCCATCGGCCTTCAGCGCTCCCGCGAGATCACCCATTACCCAGTTCGCCGCTGCTTTCGGATCGCTGGAAGCCTTCGCCGCGCGTTCGAAGTAGTCGCTGATCTCGCGAGTAGCTGTGAGGACGTTCGCATCGTAGGGGCGCAGGCCGTACACTTCGATGAAGCGCTTGCGCCGCGCCGGAGGAAGCTCGGGCATCGACGCCACGATTCGTTCGCGCCACTCGTTTGAAATCCGGAGCGGGAGCAGGTCAGGCTCGGGGAAGTAGCGGTAGTCATGCGCCTGCTCCTTCGAGCGCATGCCGATCGTCTCGCCGAGATTCGGATTGTAGAGGCGCGTCTCCTGCATCACTCGTCCGCCGTTCTCGATCACACCGATCTGACGCTCGATCTCGTAGTCGATCGCCTGCTTCAGGAATCGCAGCGAATTCAGGTTCTTGACTTCGGCCTTGGTTCCGAGTTCCGTCGCGCCGCGCAGCCGCACCGAAACATTGGCGTCGCAGCGCAAGTGGCCCTTCTCCATGTCGCAGGTCGAGACCTGGCAGAACTCCATCAGCAGCTTCAACTCGCTGAGATACGCGTAGGCCTCGCCGGAACCACGCATTTCGGGCTCGGAGACGATCTCGATCAGCGGCGTTCCGCAGCGGTTGAGATCCACGTAGGTGTATTTCTCGGAATCGCGGAAGCCCTCGTGCATGCTCTTGCCGGCGTCGTCCTCCAGATGCACGCGCGTGACACCGATCCGTTTCGCCGTGCCGTCCTCGAGCACGATGTCGACAAAGCCATGCTCGCCGAGCGGCTTGTCATACTGCGAAATCTGGTAGCCCTTCGGAAGATCCGGATAGAAGTAGTTCTTGCGCGCGAAGATGGACTCTTCCCGCACCTCGCAGTTCAATGCCAGTGCGCCTTGTACCGCGAACTCCACCACCTGGCGGTTCAGCACCGGCAGCGCGCCCGGCTGACCCAGGCAAACCGGGCAGACGTTGGTGTTCGGCGGCGCTCCGAAACTGGTCGGACAGGCGCAGAAGATCTTGGTTCGGGTAGCGAGCTGGACGTGGACCTCGAGTCCGATCACCGCCTCGTACTTGGCGAGGATCTCCGGGGTCACTTCCACTTCAACGGCAGGCATTTCATCATTGTACCGGCCGTCATGTACGATCAGGAGATGCACGAACCTCTCGTTCAGCCGTCCGGCTCCGCCGCCGGTGCGATCACCGGCCCCTGGTACACCGGGCTCACACGCTATCACTGGTTCGTGCTGATCGTCGCCTCGCTCGGCTGGCTGTTCGACACGATGGACCAGCAACTGTTCAATCTCGCGCGACGGCCCGCGATCGCCGAACTACTGAAAGTCTCGCCTTCCGACCCTGGCGGCAACGCGATGATCGCCGAGTATTCGGGCTACGCGACCATGATTTTCATGATCGGTTGGGCCACCGGCGGACTCGTCTTCGGCGTACTCGGCGATCGCATCGGACGCGCCAAGACGATGATCATGACGATCCTGCTCTACTCGATGTTCACGGGCCTGAGCACTCTCTCGACCGGAGTTTGGGACTTCTCGATCTTCCGCTTCCTCACCGGACTCGGCGTCGGCGGACAGTTCGCTGTGGGCGTTGCTCTCGTGGCCGAGACAATGCCCGATCGCGCGCGCCCGTTCGCGCTTGGATGGCTGCAGGCGCTTTCCGCGGTCGGCAACATGATGGCCGCGCTCACGGGAATGGGGCTCGGACATCTCGAGCAAACGGGAGCCGTGGGCAGCGCGTGGCGCTGGATGTTCGTGGTAGGGACGCTGCCGTCGCTTCTTTGTCTGGTGATCTTCAAACGCCTGAAAGAGCCCGAACAATGGACCCGCGCACGCGCCGAAAAGCAGCCCCTCGCGAGCATGGGACAACTGTTCGAAGAGCCGCAATTGCGCCGTAACGCGATCGCCGGCATGCTGCTCGCGTTTTCGGGCGTGGTCGGGTTGTGGGGTATCGGCTTCTTCAGCTTCGACCTGTTGCGATCGGTTCTCGACAAAACGAACATGAGCGCCGGCGACAAGACCTTCTGGACCGGCGTCACGTCGCTGGTGCAGAACGCGGGCGGATTCTTCGGGGTCCACTTTTTCACGCAAGTCACTGCGCGCATCGGCCGCAAGCCCACGTTCGCGATCTCGTTCGTGCTCGCGATGTGCGCCACCGCGTTCACCTTCTGGAATCTGCGCACGTTCACCGACATCTTCTGGATGATCCCGCTGATGGGCTTCAGCCAGTTGACGCTGTTCGGCGGCTACGCGATCTACTTGCCCGAACTGTTTCCCACGCGCCTCCGCAGCACCGGAACTTCGTTCTGCTACAACGTCGGCCGCTTCGTGGCCGCGCTGGGTCCGCTCGCGCTCGGCCTGCTCACCAGCCGCGTCTATTCCGGATATCCGGAACCGATGCGGTACGCCGGCGTGACGATGTGCCTCGCCTTCCTCATCGGACTCGCGGCGCTTCCATTCGCGCCGGAAACCAAGGGTAAACCGCTGCCGCAATAGGGAGCCACTGGACCATGCCGACACTTCTCGCGATGGGCGCGCACTACGACGACTGCGTCTTTGGCGTGCCCGGTATCATGCTGCAGGCGATCGAGCGCGGATGGAAAGTGGTGATCGCCTCGCTGATCGGCGACTATCGAAACTGGCCGCCCGTGCAGGGCCGGCACGAACAGGTCGTGCGCGAGTCCAAGACGCTTGCGCATCACTACGGCGCCGAGATGTGCTTCCTCGATTTCGAATCGCACCTGTTCGACGTGACGAGCGAGAACAAGAAGAAGGTGGCCAAGCTCTGCTTCGACGTGAAACCCGATGTCGCGCTGCTGCTCTGGCCGCACGATCATCACGACGATCATCGCGTGGCGTCGCAACTATGCGAAATCGCGCTCAAGAACGCGGGCCAGATCCTGAGCCTGCCCGGATACAAGCCACCGCGCGCAATGTATGCCTACGACAACGGCCCGAGGCACACGATCGGATTCGAACCCGACACCTTCGTCGATGTCAGCAAGCATTGGAAGACGAGCGCGGAATGGCTGGGCCGTCTGATGGCGATGGTCCGGAACGCGCCCTACGATCCGAATGGGCAGGACTCGGCCGTCGACACGAAAGAGGCGATCGCGTTGTATCGCGGCAAGACCTGCGGAGCACGCCATGCCGAGGCGTTGAAGAGCTACGCCTTTCGTCCGGTGGATCTCTTCTCGTAGGTCAGGTGGCCACGCTGAGGAGTGTGGAGATGAGCTCTCGCGACTCCGGGGACGCTAGAGCGTCACGAAGCCATTCCTTCAACTGGTCTTCGCTTAGGAGTTGCGTGTACTCCTCCCGCCGGATGATGCGAGCGACCACTGGATAGGGCGCCGTCGAGTGACTCAGACTCAAGAGTTCAACCTCGTAGTTCTCGAGGGCCGGTACCACAATGATCAGCCGGTGCCGGAAATACGTCGCGCCCTCGAACTCCATATCCGGAAAAAGACGGCGTGCCCAAGGTAACCTTGTGCTAGCCGACGAATCGACTCGCGCGCGGAGTCTCGACCCCGTTCGGTCCGCCAATGCATCTGCCTGCTGCCGGAGGATCAAAGTAGGAATATTGGCGGGTTCATCCACCAAGTCCGATGGCCAGAGGATCTCGAGGGTTGGCATCGATTCAATTCTCGCTCACAAATCGAGGGCAAACAACGGCGGCAAGTGGTCGGACGCGGTTCGGGCGTTCGGAATTCCGCCAGGGGTCAAAAGAGATGCTCCATCCACGGCGGTGAGGACTCGGAGTTCGCTCTCCGCAAACGCGTCGATCAGCGACGGCCGGATGAGAACCTGATCGAACGTGTTCCACGGGTGTGGGGAGTTCGCGTAGTAATACGTTCCGGGCGGATTGGGGCCTTGACCGCCAAAGTGATTCCACATCGGATTGTAGAAGAACGCGTACGGGCGCCCGGCCTCCGATCGCGAACCACGCTTCGCGATCGCGGGCGTCATTGCCGCGTTGAGACCGCGTGCGCTGGCGACACCGTAGTCGAACGGATTCATATTGAAATCGCCCGTGAGCACAGTTCGGTCATGCCCCGCCTTGCGCTCCTGGTCCGCGATGTCTCGCGCGACTTCCACGGCTGCGGCGGTCTGGTCATCGGCACTCGAGTGCAGCTTACTTTCGAGGTGGACCCCGCCGATCAGAAGTTTCCCTTTGCCCGGAAGGTCCATCTCTCGCAGCGTGGTTCGTGAACTATCCCAGACGGAACGGATGAGTGAAGGCGCGAAACGGACGAACATTTGGACCTTCTCGCAGACGCCTGGCCGCGCGAAGTGATAGCGGCGAGACTTGGCGCTCACATTCAGAGCCTGCTCGATCACCGAAGCGGCGACACGGTTCTCCGCCAGTAGCAGGACGTCGATGTCGTGATCGCGGGCGATTGCCGCGATCATGGACTCGCGCGGTTGCCGGTTGACATTCCAGAAGAGGAAACGGAGCAAGCTTGCTGCCAGCATAACGCATGCTAAGATCTCTAGCCATGCCGCTCCGCCGCTTGCTCTCCATCTTGATTCCTGCCGCCGCCGCGTTGCTCGCCCAAGCGCCGCCCTCCGGCGACCCGTCGATCATCGACTCGAGTGCCCGCCTCGAGCAACTGTTCACCGGAGGCGTGCTCACCGAAGGCGTTACCAGCGCACCCGACGGCACGGTCTACTTCAGCGACATCACCTTCAGCCACCTGTCCAAAATGGCCGGCCATATCATGAAGTTCGACCCGCGCACGAAACAGGTGACCGTCTATCGTTCACCGAGCGGCATGTCGAACGGACTCAAATTCGACGCACAAGGGCGCATGCTCGCGGCCGAAGGCGGGGACTATGGCGGACGCCGCATCATCCGCACCGACATGTCGACCGGCAAGTCCGAGATCCTCGCCGCGATGTTCGAGGGCCGCGCATTGAATTCACCCAACGACATCACGATCGACGAGAAAGGCCGTGTCTACTTCAGCGATCCTCGGTATCTCGGCTGGGAGCCGATCGATCAACCGTTCCAGGCCGTCTACCGGATCGATCCCGATCGCTCGATCCATCGCATCATTACGGACGCGGGCAAGCCGAACGGCGTCTGCGTTTCGCCCGATCAGAAGACGCTCTACGTGGTCTCGAACGACAACGGGACCACAGGGATCGGACGCGTTCCCGAATCAGCGCCGGTGGCGAAAGGGCGTATGGCGCTGCTTGCCTACGATCTTGCGCCGGACGGCACGGCGAGGTTCCGCAAGATGCTGATCGACTACGCGCCGGAAGACGGACCCGACGGTCTGGCCGCGGATGTCGATGGCAACCTGTACGTAGCCTCTCGCCGCGTGTCGCGGCCCGGAATCCAGGTGTTGTCACCCGATGGGCGCGAACTCGCCTTCATTCCGACGCCGAATCTGCCGACCAATGTGGGATTCGGCCGGGGCGCCGAGGCAAACATGTTGTACATCACCGAGGGTGGCAGTGTGCACCGGTTGCTCGTAAAGAAGAAGGGCTACCAGTTGCCGTCGCGACCCTGAAACCCGGTAGGGCCGCATTTGGGGCAGGCACCTTGCGAAGGGTGCCTGAAATGGGGCAGATCGAGTCCTCAGGCCGGCAAAAATCGTTCATTCTATTGGCCTTTTCCGTTTGGCACTACGCCTGCTAGTGGAATGGTGTCCGGGAAAACAGACCGGATAGAAAGAACTGAAAAATGCCAACCAACCGGTTCACGCGCGTCGAAGAAATCCTCCAAACGCGGCGTGTTGAACTCATTTCGAATCTCGAACGCCGTGACGGCATCCAAATCGAGCAGGCGCCCGACGCTCTCGACGCGGTCCAGAACCTGATGCAGCGCGAATTCGCGGTGGATCAGATGGATCGGGAGTCGCGCCTGCTCCGTCAGATCGACGAGGCGCTCGCCAGGATCTCCGGTGGCACCTACGGAACGTGCGCCCACTGCGACGAGGACATCAGTCCGAAGCGCCTTGTCGCGATCCCATGGGCTTCCCTCTGTATCCGCTGCCAGACCAATGCGGACCGGGACGGGGAATCGCAGCGTCCCCAGACGGTCCAACCGAGTTTTGAATACGCCGCCGTGGCCTGACCCAGTCTCGGTGGCTCGACAATAGCCTGACTTCAACCAAGGACAAGGATAGAATCCATGACCCGTTTCTTCACTCGTTCGTTCGCGGCCGCCACTGCGGCCTTTTTCACCACAGCGCTCTTTGCCAACAACCACTTCGAAAAGATCGCGGACCATGCAAGCAAGGTCCAGCGCGAGTCAGCGCAGATGAGCCAGTCGCTGAAAGCGAAGAAGGCCGATGCCTCCGAGATCAGCAAGTCGCTCGAGTCGGCCGGAGCCGAAATCGCGAAGCTCCAGGATCTCGTCAACCAGATCGAAGCCCAGCAGCCGGCATTTTCCGAGCGTGACCGCAAGGACTGGGAGTTGCTCAAGACCAAGGTGCAACTGCTGTCGATCTTCCATGACCGCAAGAAGGAACTGGTCAGCGGCGATTTCGCCAAGCAGCGCGGACTGATCCGGGCTCACGCCGAGGGTCTCGCCAAGCGGGCCGCCCTTCTCCAGCAGACCGCCTCCCGCCTCAAAGCGGTGACCCCCAACCAAGCAGGTTCGTAACCATCTCTCTCCTGTAACCCCCCTTTCGCGCGTTCGGTCACCATCCCCTACGACCGGGCGCGCGCTTTTTGATCTTTTACAATGGCCAAGCATTCCACCCGAACTCCTCAGGAACGTCTCAAAGAATACATAGTGGTCGAGAAGAACGACCTCTGGGCAGCCGTGATCTACTCGGCTGCCATCGGCGTCTTTACACTGGCACTGCCGGTCGCCACGCAATCGATCGTCAACACGATCGCCTTGGGCAACCTGACGCAGCCTCTGATTCTGCTCGCGATACTCGTGCTAGTGGCGCGCCTGCTGAGCGGAGTCCTGCAGGGGCTGCGGATCTGGGCGGTGGAACTGATTCAGCGCCGCATCTTCGTTCGCGTTTCGTCGGATACGATCAACCGCCTGCTGCGTGCCCCAGCCCACGCCTTCGAGAACCACCACGGGCCCGAACTGCTCAATCGGTTCTTCGACGTGGTGACATTGCAGAAGAGCGGCGCCACGCTGCTGGTGGATGGATTGAGCGTCGTCATGCAGACCGCAATCGGAATGATCTTGCTCGGGCTCTATCATCCGTGGCTGCTCGCGTTCGACTTCATCCTGCTCGCCTCGATCCTCATTGTGATTTTTCCGCTCGGGGCAGGCGCTGTCAACACGAGCGTCAACGAGAGCCGGGCCAAGTACGATCTGGTGGCGTGGCTCCAGGAAGTGGCGCGGCATAGCACCAGCTTTCGTCACCCCGCCGCGATGAAGTTCGCGGTGGCCAAGACCGATGCGCTCGTCGGCTCCTATCTCGGGTCGCGGGCTTCCCACTTCCGGATTCTGCTCCGCCAGATTCTCGGAACGCTCGGCCTGCACGCGATCGCCAGTGCCACGCTGCTCGGCATCGGCGGCTGGCTCGTCATGGAGCGCCAGTTGACGCTCGGCCAACTGGTTGCCGCCGAACTGGTGGTGGAACTCGTGCTGAGTGGCTTCTCGAAACTCGGCAAGCACCTCGAGCTCTACTACGATCTTGCGGCCGCCGTGGACAAACTCGGCTACCTGCAGGATCTTCCTCTCGAACGCAATGGGTCGACAGTGCCTGCTTGGAACGGACACGCCCCAGAGGTCGCGTTGAGATCCGTGACCTTTGCCTATCCGAACGGCCGCCAGGCGTTGCGAGACACCGGAATCGTGGCCCGCGGTGGGGAGCGAGTCGGCATCACGGGTTCGAGCGGTGGCGGCAAGAGCACGATGTTCGACCTGATGTTCGGCTTGCGGGAACCGGCGAGCGGATCGATCGAAATCGACGGCATCGATGTACGCGAAATGAAGCGGAGCAGCCTGCGGGAACAGGTGGCGCTCGTTCGCGACGCGGAGATCTTCGAAGGCACCGTGCGGGAAAACGTCTGCATGGGACGCGATCTCGACACGCTCGTCCTCCGCCGCGCCCTTTCCGCCGCGGGCGTGCTCGAGGCGGTGCTCGAGCTTCCGGATGGGCTCGACACCAAACTGCTCACCGGCGGCCTTCCGCTATCGGCCGGGCAAGCCATGCGCCTGGTGATGGCCCGCGCCATCGCCGGCAATCCCAAAGTCCTGATCGTCGACGAGGCTCTCGATCACAGCGCCAACTCACAGGATATCGGTCCGCTGGTGGATCTCTTGTTCGCCAAGGGAGCGCCGTGGACTCTGTTGCTCGCTTCCTCCAATCCAGTACTGATCGACAGATGTGACTCCGTCTATCGCATCGAAAACGCACAATTCAGCAAAGTAAGATGAAATCAGATCTTTTGGAATTCGAGCCGCTCCACTCGATGGAACTGGTTCGCACGCCTTTCCGGCTCCGGTTCATTGCCGGGGCTCTTCTGGGGATGTTCCTGATTCTCGCTGTGGGGCTGGCCTTGGCCCCCTGGCAGCAGAATATCGTGGGGGTGGGCAAGGTCGTTGCCCTGACTCCGGTCGAGCGGCAGCAAACCATCGACGCGCCGATCGAGGGCCGAATCCTGCGCTGGCACGTTGTCGAAGGCACCCGGGTCAAGACGGGCGACACCGTCGCCGAGATCACCGACAACGATCCTTCGATCATCGAACGTTATCAGCGCGAACGCGACGCGACCCAAGAGAGGGTCCGCGCAGCACAGTTGCGTGAGCAGTCGCTTTCCGAACGTATCAACGGACTCGAGGGCTCCCGCCGCAACGCGCTCGACGCGCAGAACTCGCGCATGCAGATGGCACGCGAACGCATGCTCGCGGCCGAGCGTGCGCTCGATGCCGCCGATGCCACTTTCGCAACGGCCAAGTTGAACATCGACCGGCAGAAGGGGCTGCACGTCAAGGGCCTCACGCCCACGCGCTCGGTGGAACTGGCGCAACTCGACTACGATCGCGCCGTTGCCGAAGTCGCGCGCGCGAAGAACACGCTCAACGCGTCCAAGCAGGAAGTAGATGCCCTCGAAGCCGACCGGCAAAAAATCGAGAACGACTTCAAAGCCTCCATCCAGGACGCGAAAGCCTCCCGCGCCTCGGCCACTTCGGAGATCGCCAGCATGCGCGGTGCTCTCCAGCCGATCGAGATGCGGATCGCACGCCAGTCCACGCAGAAGATCACCGCGCCGCGCGAAGGCGTGATTCTTCGCCTGCTCGCCCAGCCGGGCAGCGAGATGCTGAAGTCGAGCGATCCCGTCGCAATCCTGGTGCCGCAGACCGGTGATCCGGTCGTGGAGCTGTGGGTCGACGGCAACGACATGCCGCTCGTGGCACCGGGCAACAAGGTGCGGATTCAGTTCGAGGGCTGGCCCGCGATCCAGTTCGTCGGCTGGCCGTCGGTCGCGGTGGGAACGTTCGGCGGCGTCGTCACCCTGGTCGATGCCACCGACAACGGACAGGGCAAGTTCCGCCTGCTGATCGCGCCCGATCCCAAGGACGATCCGTGGCCGTCGCAGCGCTACCTGCGGCAAGGCGTTCGCGCCAACGGCTGGGTGCTGTTGAACATGGTGCCGCTCGGATTCGAGCTCTGGCGGCAGTTCAATGGGTTCCCGCCCGTCATTGCCCCGAACGAGCCCGGCGCTTCCGGTCCGCCCTCGGGGGACAAGAAGAAGTGAAGCCGCTCATCTGCGCGTTTCTGGCTGCGTCCGCATGGGCGCAGCCGCTTCGGCTCGACGACGTGCTCGAAAGCGTCAGCCGCAGCTATCCTCCTCTGATCGCCGCGCTCGCCGAACGCGACATCGCCGACGGAGAGGTGCTTTCGGCGCTCGGCAAGTTCGACACCTCCCTTCGCGCACGAGTCGAAACCGATCAGTTCGGTTTCTACCGCAACGAACGCGTCAGCGCCGGATTCGATCAGCCCATGCAGTGGTGGGGCTCCAGCTTCTATGGCGGCTGGCGTGTCGGCGATGGTTCGTTCGCGCCATACGACGGAAAGCTCGATACACGTTCCCTCGGCGAGTTCAGCGGCGGCTTCAAACTACCGCTGTGGCGTGACCGGGCAATCGATCCGAAACGCGCGGCACTGCGGCAGGCCGAGATCGGCCGCGCACTGGCGCGGCTATCGATCGATCAGCAGAGGCTGCTGATCACACAGTTGGCCACCCGCCGCTATTGGGATTGGGTCGCGGCGGGCACGCGGCTGCAGGTGGCCGAGTCGCTGCTCGATATCGCCCAGAAGCGTGACCGGTTCCTCCGCGATTCCGCCGCGGCCGGCCAGATCGCGGCGATCGAAGTGCTCGAAAACGAACGCGCGATCCTGCAACGCCGCTCGGTCGTTGTCGAGGTGGACCGGCTGTTGCAGCAGACGTCAATCGATCTCTCGATGTTCTACCGCGACGCGGCGGCGAACCCACTGCTCGCTACCAAAGACCAGCTTCCTGGACAGTTCCCGAACGCGCTGACCGTGGATGAGGCGCGCATGTTGGGCGACATGGATTCGGCCATCGCGCGCCGCCCGGAACTGAAGAGGCTCGAAGCGCAGCGCGATCAGCTCGAAGTGGATCGAAAGCTGGCGATCAACGACCGGACCCCGGAAATCGATCTTCAAGCGGGTTTCACGGCCGAGAGCGGACGCGGCAATGTCCGGCGCGGACCGCAGGAGGTGAAGGCGGGCCTCGTCTTCGAACTCCCGTTTCAGCGCCGCTCGGCCACCGGCAAGCTCGTCTCGACCGAAGCCAAACTCCGCCAGTACGATCAGCGTCAGCGCTTCACGCGCGATCAGATCCTCGCCGAAGTGCGCGACGCGGCCTCCGCCGTTCGCGCCGCTCATGACCGCGTCGCGCTCCTGCGCAACGAGGTCCGGCTGGCGCGCGAGCTCGAAGACGCCGAGCGGTCCCGCTTCCAACTCGGCGAAGGAACCCTGTTTTTGGTGAATCTCCGGGAACAGGCAACGGCCGACGCCGCGAACCGCGAAGTCTCGGCATGGCAGGAGTACTTCCGCGCCTGGGCTCAGTACGAATTCGCAATCGCCGCGACGCTATGATTCCTTCTCTTTGTCGAGTCCGAATTTCTCCATGCGGTAGATCAGCGTTTTCCGGCTGATGTCGAGGTAGCGCGCCGCCTGCGACTGGTTCCACTCGAACTTCTGGAGCGCCCGCAGGATCAGTTCGCGCTCGACACCCTCGAGGCTGATGCCGGACTCGGGCAGTTCCAGGCGGAATGCATCGTGGGCGGCCGGCGCGCGCTCCTGCCGCAGATTCGGCGGAAGATCGTTTACCGTTACTTCGCCTCCGCGAGCGAGCACGATGATCCGCTCCACGATGTTTTCGAGTTCGCGCACGTTTCCGGGCCAGCGATGCGACTGAAAGTACGGCAGCAGCGCTTGCGGCAATACCAGATCCTCGCGGCCCAGCTTCTGTTTGGCCTTGACGAAGAAGTGCTCCACCAGTTCCGGAATGTCGCCCGGACGTTCCCGCAACGGAGGAAGCTCGAGCGGAATCACGGAGAGCCGGTAGAACAGATCCTCGCGGAACGTTCCGTCTTCGACCATTGCCTCGAGATTCCGATGCGTGGCGGCGACCAGCCGCACGTCCACCTTCGACGATCCGCCGCCCACCTTTTCGATCTCGCGCTCCTGCACCAGCCGCAACAGTTTCACCTGCAATTCGAGCGGGAGTTCGCCGATCTCGTCGAGGAACAACGTGCCGCCGTCGGCGGTTTCGACCTTGCCCTTCTTGTGCGCGACGGCTCCGGTGAAGGCGCCCTTGACGTGTCCGAAAAGTTCCGACTCGATCAG
Source organism: uncultured Acidobacteriota bacterium (assembly GCA_902825945.1). Taxonomy (GTDB): domain Bacteria; phylum Acidobacteriota; class Terriglobia; order Bryobacterales; family Bryobacteraceae; genus SYLY01. The sequence goes on along the minus strand of CADECY010000002.1, from coordinate 169,499 downwards.
CTCGCGCGGAATCGCACCGCAGTTGATCGCGACGAAGGGCGCATGGTGCCGCCGGCTGGCAAAGTGAACCGCCTTGGCCAGGAGTTCCTTGCCGGTCCCCGTTTCCCCGCGGATCAGGATCGTCGAATCGCTTTGGGCCGCCCGCGAGGCGATGTCGAGCACGTACATCAGGGCGTTCGATTTTCCGATGATGTTCTCGAAGCCGTATTTCTTGTCGAGGCTGGTGCGCAGGACCTGAATCTCCTCGCGCATCCGCAGATGTTCGAGCGCGCGCCGCACCGTGAGCAGCAGTTCGTCGCCGTCGATCGGCTTGGTCAGGTAGTCGAACGCGCCGGCCTTCATGGCCGCGACCGCGGTTTCCACGGTGCCGAACGCGGTGACGACGATGACAGCCGTGTCGGGGTGGGAGGCGCGCACGCGCGCCATCAGATCCAGGCCCGACATCCCGGGCATCATGAGGTCGGTGATCACGAGCGGGAATGGCTGCTTCTCGAGCACTTCGAGGGCGTACTCGCCAGATCCCGCCGTCTCCACCTGATATCCGGCGTTCCGCAACCGGACTTGTGTTACGCGAAGGAGGCTGGATTCATCATCGACGAGAAGAATATCGGCGGCCATCTGGTCCTATTGTCGATCAGTCCCTATCGGCAAGCTGATCGAAAACGCGGCTCCGGCCGGAATATTGGAGCCTACGCGGAGCTGTCCGCGGTGTTCGTGCATGATCCTCTGTGCCACCGCCAGTCCGAGGCCGGTGCCGTCCTTCTTCGTCGTGTAGAACGGGCTGAAGAGCTTCTCTAACGCCTCGGCGGGAATTCCGGGTCCCTCGTCGCGCACATCCACGATGACGTTGCGGCCCTCGGTGTAGACGCCGATGGTGAGTTGGCCGCCAGTGGGCATGGCCTGGACGCCGTTGAGCATGAGGTTTACCAGCACCTGCCGGATCTGCGACGGATCACACCACACGGCGGGAACATTGCGCGAGTCCTCGATAACGATCCGCACCTTCGACTTCTGCGCCACGGGCGCGAGAAACGATGCAACGGATTGCGCAAGGCCTTGAAGATCCGCGGAGGTGAACTCGGGCTTCTTCGGACGGGCGTAGTCGAGCATATCGGTCAGCAATCGCGCCAACCGTTTGGCCTCCTTCTGGATGATCCCCAGAAACTCTGTGCGATCGGCCTCCGGCAACTCACTCGACCGCAGCAGATCCACCGCGCCGTCGATCGCCGCCAGCGGATTCCGGATCTCGTGCGCAAGGTTGGCGGCAAGCTGGCCGACCGCGGACAGGCGCGCGGCGCGCTTCAGCGAGTCGAGGCTTTCGTTCAGCCGCTCATAGGTGGCGCGGAGCTCCTCCGATGTCTTTTCGATGAGGATCCGCTGCCGCCGCTCGCGTCCCGCGAGCCAGCCAAAGATGCCGCCCATCAGCCACAAGTCAAGCACTTCGCCGTACTGCTCGGCTTCATACGGTTGGCTGGACACGAGGCGAAGGGGGAGTAGGTAAGCGATGGTCGATGCAACCGCGGTGATCAGCCCGCCGGCCCATCCGAACCAAAGCGCCCCCATCGCGATCGGGAGGAAGAAAAGGAACTGCGCTGTCTTGCTGATGAGCGGGTAGGTCGAGGGGATCGAGTGATAAGCGATACCGATGGCCGCCAGAGTCACGGCGATGGCGGCGATGCGTTGAGGCGAGTTGGATTGCGGAGCCACCAGTAATCGTCATTGTATCGGCCCGGGGGACCCTCAAAACTCGTTCCGCCGCGCCGCATGCGTGTCGATCAGTTCTCCCGGGCAATAGAGCGAAATCGCCTGCACCACCCGGGCTTGTGTCAGCCCGAACCGCCCAGCCCGAACGAGACTCCTGTCACGCCTCCTGTTTGGCACAACGTCATCGGCTGGATCTCGTCGTAACCCCAGCCCCCGCTCTGAAGTGGAACCTGGGCGTCGACTGGCCCTGGTCCCGGCGGTGCCAGACCGGGGTCGCCGGTCGGCGCAACCACACCGCCTCCACCGGAAGGCGGTTCCACGATTGCATTCGGGTCGCCCAATCCAGCCGGATTTTTCGGTAGTACGAAGTAGACACCCGCCAACAGGGCCGCCACCGCGCCGCCGATGATGCCGATCTTCTTCGTACCGAGCCCCGTGCCGCCCGAACGGGAGCCACTTCCGCTCGCGGCGGTCAATGGCCGGCCGCACTCTGGGCACTCGAACGCTACTCCCTCGATGAGGCTGATGGCCTCGCGAGCGTCCGCTTTCCCACAAAGTCCGAAGTTGCTGCACTTCCCGATCCTGGGCATCGTCTGGTCTCCTGCGCCCGGCTTCGGCCGTCGTCATTCAACCCTAGTGACGATCCAGGCAGATCCATCACGCGGTGGGAGTTATCGCCGTGCCGATTCGAGTGCGAACGGCATCCGTTCGCCCGTGCCCTTGATCCCGGTGACCACGACGCGCCACTGCCCAGCCTCGGGGTTCGAAAGAGCGAAGGCCAGCGCATTGGCCGCAACCGAGATCGGCGCCGGGTCGGCGAAACGGCCGTAGACTTGGCCGCGCGGGCTCACGACCGCCAAATCGAACTCTCGGCCCACGCCCTTCCACGACAGCGACAGGTCGAGCTGCCGCGTACCGGCGGGCACGCGGAGGATGTCCGTCCAGCGTTCCGCCACGGCGACTTCAGCGTCCCAATGCGCGGCCGGGGTCCCCGATTTCGAGACCACCCGGGGGCCGCCGCAGTTGCAGTCCGGATGCGCGTTCTTCGACCGGTAGGTGCCCCGATAGCGCCAATCCGGAAGATCCTCGAATTGGAACGGGATGCTCTGCGACGAAATCGAGAAGGCCCGTGTCACGTGGACATGCACGTGATGGCCGCCGCCCGCGCCCAGGGTGTAGCCGCTGTTGCCGACCTCGGCCAGCGACTGGCCCTGCTCGACTCGTTGGCCCGTCTTGACCAGGAACGAGCGCGTCTTCAAATGCCCATAGTGGCTGAACTCGCCGTTGTCGTGAGAGATCGTGATGTAGTTGCCGAAAATGCGGAGATGCGGTGTCTGCCCGAATCCGCCATCGAACGTATGCACAATCCCGCCGCGCATCGCGACGATGCAACGCCCGCCCGACGGGGCGATGTCGAAGGCATGCAGGCTGCGATTGAAATGCGAGAACGATCCGTACGGACCCTGCGTGAGCACCCACGGCTCGCCCGCCGGAGTCGGTAGCTTGTATCCGGTATCGGTCGCAATGAGCAGCCGCGCGGGCGCCGAGGGCGCCAGCGCTCCGTTGGACGCCAGGATCATGTATTCGCCGGGCGCCAACGCGGTGCCCGTGGCCACCAGCTTGCGAGCTTCGACCGAGGATGGCTGCAAGACCGCGAGGAATCGCCATCCGCCCGCCGCGGTGTACTGAGCGACGTGGAGGATCGTCGTTGAATCGAACCCCGAGCCCTCGGCGGTCAACTCCAGTTGCCCGTTGCCGAGGTCGCGCCGTGAGACGGTCGTGACACGGATCCGTCCCGCATTCGGATCAGGCGCGAGATCGAAGGTTCGGGTGAGCACCACGGCGCCGTTCACGGTGACGCGTGCGGTCCATCGTCCCGGCCTTTCCGCCGCCGCGAATCCGGCAAGCGGCAGTTGCGTGAGAAAGCAGAGCGAGGATGCCGCGGGAAGGGCTCCCCAGTCCGTCTTCAGCGAGACCGCTCCGGACGGATCGAGCCATTCGACCGAGAGTTGTTCCGATCCGGCGACCCGCGAGGCGATGAACCAGAGGAAGACCTGGCGATCCTGCGCCTGGAAGCGCGACGAGGCGGGCCCAGGCGCGCAGGTTTGGTCGTTCGCGGACTTGCTGAGAGCGCTGCGCGAGACCGTCGCGGCGGATACCGGCGCGAGCGTGAACGCCAGACACACCGCGAGCCTTGCCGGGGAGAGCTTCAATGCGCCAGATCGGCGGAACGAGACGGGTTCTTTAGGTTGGGACGCCCGGGAACGCCTCGGCGGCCATGACTTTCGTCAATTCAGCCGGTACGTCGAGTGGAAGCAAGGCGCCACCGGCGCATGCTGTCGCAGCACCGCCACCGGACCCGCCGCCACACGATACGGGTCGAATAGCCCGAACGCGGTCTCTTGCTTTTCCGCGTCGATGATCTGGCAGATCACCACGCCTTCGGCCGGATTCGACGGATTCGGCAGGAACACCGGTTCGCCGCCCAGATAGGTCGCCGGCGGGGCCTGATAGATGTCGTCCACCGAGGTGCGATCGAAGTTGCCATGCACGAGCTGGTCGAAGAACTTGCGGCCCGGCTTTCCAGTGGCGGAGATGCCGAGCAGCCAGAAGTCGGGAGCGGGCTTCATCCAGAGGTCCGGCCGAACACTGGCGAAATCGGGTGAGAGGCGATACGGCAGTTCCGTGCGCGACTCGATCTCCTTCTTGTCGAGATCGATCACCAGCCGCGCCGGGTAGCCCTCGGACACGTCGGTGAACAGGTCCGGAATGATCTGGTACTGGTCGTAGACCGGCCGATCGAGCTCGAGCATGTCGACGACGAGTTTGCCGCCCTCTTCGAAGCAGTTGACGAGATGCAGACTGTACTTGTTGCCGATCGGGATCGAGGCGACTGCTTCGCCGGACTTGCGCGAAGCGATGAAGAGCGTGCTGCCGCGCTCCGGCGTCCAATGCAGCGCGTCTTGCAGCGTCTTGCCCTGCCGCATCAACTCGTTCATGTCGAGCAGGTACGGACTGAGGTAGAAAATCGTGTAGCTCGGGCTGAGACCGAAATCGTGCACCGAGCAGGGATAGCCGAGCTTGTGACGGTGGCGCGACTTCAGGTTGCCGTGCCCGTCGCAATGATAGACGTTCAGCACGGGTTCGGCGGCCGCGTAGGCGATGCCGAAGTTGAACATTTCGCCGGTTTCGAAGTCGAACTTCGGGTGCGCGGAGAAGGGAGTGATGGGTGTGAGGCGCCCGCCGAGGTTGAACTCGCCGCTCGTTTCGAGCGTGTCCGGATCGAGTTCCCACGGCAAACCCTGTTCGCCGAACGCGAGCAGCTTTCCATCATAGGGATACGCGCTCACGTTGACGGGTGACTCCAGCCCGAGTCCGCGTTTCAGTTTTTCGAAGCCGGTGCCGAAGGTCCGGTAGACGAAGTGTCCCGCCGTGCTCTCCTCGACGTATTTGGTGCTGCGCACGAAGCGGTGCGCATTATGCACCGTTCCGTTCTCGAACCGGAGCGTCGTCACCATCCCGTCGCCGTCCAGCCAGTGCCGGTAGGCTTGGCCGTCGCGGCGGAACAGGCAGGGGCCGTTGAGGTAATAGGTTCCGCGGAGGTAGGGCGGGATCGTGCCCGTCACGTCCTCGATATCGTAGGAACCCTCGGACGGCGGAATCTGGAAAACACGTTCCAGGAACGGCGCATGGTCTTGCATGGCGAACTCCTCAGTCTCCGGCGGCTAGCATCATCGCCGGCCGCAACTCCGTGGCGAAGCGGCGGAATACACTCGGGCAGACGCACCACTTCATCGGCTCACCGTCTTTCGGGCACGCGGCATAGCGTGTTCGCATCTGTTGCGGATTGAAGGTCAGATTGCCGAGATCGATGCTTTCCGCGAAAGCGCGGTTGGTGTAGACGCTTTCGTCGCCCAGCACCTGCGCCGTAATGTGGACCACGATGAACTTCGAGTATTCCATGATCGCCGCGGTGTGCATGTCGAGCGCGTCGAGCACTTCCTCATTGGTGAGCCCGATCTTGTAGAACAACGTCTCGGCGTTCTTGAGCGGAGGAATCTCGTAGAAATCGAAGAAGGTCTTCTCCGAGGGTGGCATCCGCTCTTCCTTCTTCCAGTGATGGAAAGCGTTGATGTACATCTGCAACGTCTTGTTCACCGGGCCGAGCTTGCCGAATCGCGGCAGGAACTTCGACAGGAACTTCATGTCGGTGAACTTGTCGTTGATGAACGGTAGGACGTAGTAGGCGAAGTAGACGGTGAGTTCCCAGGTGTACTTCATCACGAAGCATTCCTGATCGCCCAAAGCATCGTATCCGGTGGCGTAGCTCGGAACGTAGGCCTCATAGAAGGCCCGCATCATGCCTTCATAAAAGCGCGCCTTCAGGCGCAACTGGATCGGATCCTGCGTCATGATCGCGTCGCAGATCATGGTGTTGTAGAGCGCGATCAGGTCGCCGCCGGGGCTGTAGAGCGGATCAGAGAATCGGCCGGCCTCGCCCGATAGCGCCCACCTGCGCGGCGAAATCGTCTGGGCGCAGTCATAGGAATAGTCGCGCAGAAAGCCCCAGTCGAGGATCTTGCGCTTCGGCAAATCCCGCTGCAGGAAGGGGAATTCGGCGCAGATCCACTTCATCAGCTTCTCGGGCGTGTTCACTTCGTTCTCGTCCACGCGGGTGCGGTCGTAGACCAACCCGAGACTCGTCTTGTGGCGCAGTGGAATCACCCAAAACCAGAAGCCTTCGCCGACGAGGTGGTTGGTAGCCAGCCAGAACGGCGAACTCCCGATAGCCATCCGGTCTTTCCGGATGCGGACGTCGCGCCGATCGGCATCGGTCAGCTTCTCGAGGTTCACCAGCCCATCCACCCAGACGAAAGATGACCCGTGATCGATCGGATTGTCGCGCTTCAAGCCGCTGTTGCGGGCGATGAACCGCGAGCGGCCCGTGGTGTCGGCCACCCAACCCGCGGTGACCGTTTCCGGCTCACCGTTGTTGACGAACTCGATCCGGTGGGGCTTGTCGTCGGAATCGGAAAGCAGGGTCTCGAGTCCGGTCGCCGGTGCAACGAAGCGGAAACG
>CADECY010000002.1:0-162706 GCA_902825945.1 uncultured Acidobacteriota bacterium | reverse complement strand
GTGTTGCGGTCGAGTTGGTAGGTGGGGATGTTCGAATAGGTCCGGATGAACGAAATCGAGTAGTCCTCGAAGTTGGTGTTTTCCGAAGCGGGGTTCTTGTAGTGGAAGCGGAGGTTGTACTTGAGGAGCTGATCGTGGACTAGGTACTCTTCCAGGTCGAGCACTTTCCCGAGGTAGTAGCCGCTCACCTGTACCGAAGACTCTCCGACCTTTTGCCTCTTCAGCGGGATCTCATCGCGGCGTTCGAGCACGAGCACCGTCTTGTTCGAGTGGAGCAGGAGTTGGCGCGCCAGGCAGAGCCCGGCCATGCCGGCGCCGAGAATGACTACGTCGTAGTGTTGGATTTCTGTCACGGGTTGAGTTCCCCTTTGAAGATGGATCCCCAGAAGAGGTGCGGGCGTTGTTCGACTAGGCGATCGATGGCTGCCTGCATCGAAGCGCGGATATCCCGGCTGATGGCGCGGACCGTTTTCATGTCGTCGGCCGCTTCCGCCGGATACTGCTGCTCCACATGAATAGGCGGCAGGAATTCCATGTGCCATTTCGAAGGTAGTGGCAAGGGCGCCAGCGGCCAGGGCGGCGCGACCGGGCAGAACGGCCATTCGGTCCATTGGCGGAAGGCCGCGCTGTCGATGCGGCCGAAGATGGGGAAGATTTCGGCGTGGCCCACGGTCACGAACGGCACGATCGGCGCGCGATTGCGTAGTGCCATGCGCACGTATTCGTCGCGGCCGAATTTGTGCAGTTTGTATGCCTCTTTATAGTAGGTGAACGCGCCCCGGATGCCTTCCGGATAAATGCCGAGCAGCTCATCGCGCTCGAGCACCCAGTCCGCGTTCTCCTGGCAGGCGACCATGCCTCCGAGCCGTGTCATGAAGTTGTTGAGCGGCGGCATCTTGATCAGGCACGGATGAATGAGGAAACGCGGAATGCGGCCCGTTCCCTTCACCACCGCGTCGAGGACCATGGTGGCGTCGAACGGCATGAAGCCGCGGTGGACGCCCGTGAGAACCGCCTTGCCCTGCCGCGGAATATGTGCCAGCCCACGCGTGTTGATGCGCCAATAGTACTTGTGCAACGCGCGAAATCCGGTACGGCCCCACCGGGCGATGTAGTCCGGATCCATGCCGAAGTCGTCGAATTGCTTCGATGAGTCGCGCTGGATCGCCTGCGCGGAGTTGTATCGTGGCGTGAAGCCGAAATCGCGTTGGGCCTTGGATCCGCTGATCGTCCAGTTGTAGCGGATGTAGTCGAGTTGATCGGGACCCGATCCCGCGACCGCGCGCGCCGCGCTTCGAATCAGACGGGGAAACGGGATCCGCTTCACGTGGGCAAGTTCGAGCGCTTCGGCAATGGGAATGCTGCCGGCTGGTGCGATGTTGTAAATGCCCGTGGCGTTCGACCCGGCGGCTAGCCCGATCGCATCCGACAGGTCCTCGATGGTCAACAGTTGGAGGATACCGATCGAGCCCGGCAGCACCAGCGTGGCCGATTGATTGAAGAGCCGGCTGTAAAAGTCTTTGCCCTCGCGCGTGACGGTGGGCGCGGGCCTGATCAGCAGGAGCTTGTCGCCGAGGATGCCACGCGCGGCCTCTTCGAAATCGATCCAGGCTTTCTGGATCCGGTTGCCGGACGCTTGAATCAGCTTGGTCTCGGCGAGCAGACCCGTGTTGTGGTGATGAGCACCGTAGATCTCCGCGCTCGACACCACGATGGCACGGCGTACCTCGGGTGATGCCAACTTGTGGAAGCACTGTGCCGCCTCGCCCATGTCGGGGCCAGGCGCGTTGCCACTGGCGGCCTTTGGGAAGTAGACCGCGGCTGGTGCTGTGTCCGAGACCTCCACCGAACGCGTCATCTTCCAATTCGCCGCCGCGAGCGCCGCGTGCGGCGAGGCTCCCAGAATCGCTAATCTCGTCATGCAACCGCCTCCTGCGGCGCTATGATACCTGATCCGCTAATCAGTTTCGCGGCTTTCATCGCCGACACGATGACGGGCGTGATTCCGCCGCCTGGCCGGGTCCAATGACCGACATAGTAGAGATCGCGAATCTGGCCGGTCACGCCGGGTCGCAGATCGCCCAACTGATCCGGTGACATCTCCCATCCGAGCATGGCGCCGCGATGATTGAAGGTGTAGCGGTACGAGGTAAAGGCCGACGCGCTGAGGCACACCTGGATCTTCCGCGAGAATCCCGGCATCAGCCGCTCGAGGTTGTTCAGAATGTAGCGTTCCACGCCCAGTTTGTGTTCTGTCCAGTCATCGATCAGAGGGTAGTCGACCGCTGTGAGTTTCTGGACGATGATGATGTGTCCGCCGGGAGGAGCCATGCGCGGCTCGTAGAGGGTGGGCACGAAGACCTTGAATGCGCTAGTGGCGACGCGGTCGGAATCCCATTGGTCCCAGTGATAGCCGTCGTTTTCTTGAAGCTCTTCGGTCGAAATCCCCTGGAGGCCGATGTGGGTGAGGAAGCAGGGATGCGAGGCCCGCATCGCCCTGAGCGCGGTCACTTCCTCGCGCGGGGCGTGTTCCGGACCGACCAGCTTGTCGAGCGTCAGCACGAGATCGGCGTTCGAGATAACGACGCCCGCGTTGACACGCATCGGATACTGATTGCGGACCGGGCCCGCCATCAACTCGACACCGGTCGCGCGGCCGTCCTCGACGATGATCCGCCGGACCTCCGAACTCAGCAGAATGTCGCCGCCGAGTTCGCAGAATCGAGCCGCGAGATCGTCGGCGAAAACCTGCGATCCGCCCACCGGATAGTAGTTGCCGAGGAAGTAGGAAAGCCGCAGCATCGAGTCGAATACGAACGATGTCCGCGAAGGCGGCGAGCCCCAGTGTCCGACATCGGCCGAGAGCAACAGCTTGAGCTTCGGGTCGCGAATATGGGTTTCGAGCATCTCGCGGAGCGTGAGGTGCCGGAACGGGTCGAGCTTGGGAGTCCGGACGTCCTTGAAGTACTCGAGCAGGCCCAGCATGTAGGTGGTCTGGACCATGCGGAAGAAGCTGTCGAGTCCTTCGGCTTCATGAGGGAACCTCGCTTTCACCTGGGCGATGTAGGTGTCGAAGTCCGCCGGGACACGGAAGTGGGAGCCGTCGGGGAAGTGAAAGTGATCCACCGGGTCCATCTTGACCCACTCGGTGCGCACGCCGAGGTCCTGAAGGAGGCGTCCCGTTATGCTCGAAGGGTTGCCGAGCAGGGGATAGAAGTGTGTCGCGGCGTCGAAGGTATAGCCCTTCCGCCGGAAAGTGCTGCAGTAGCCTCCGGCCATGAAATGGCGCTCGACGATGAGCACTCGGAGCCCTTCTTTGGCGAGCATCATGCCACAGGTCAACCCTCCGACCCCGGCGCCGACGATCACGGCGTCATAGGATCGCTGCGGCTCACCGCGCAACGCTGGAAAGGGGCGGCCCATGGAGTCCGGTCAGGCGAGGTACGCCGTGCACGCCTCCTCGGGCGCGGGGACGCCGACGGCCAAGGCAACCCGGTCTCGGCAGGCTTCGCACTCGACGAGGTGGCTCTCGAGCCGGATCTGTTCTTCCGGCAGGAGCGCGTGATCGGCGTAGGCTGCGAGCGCCTCTTCGTTGGGGCATGGCGCGAACGAGCCCGTCAGGAGCACCGGCTGAATCGGTGACGGCGAGGCAGGCGCTCCCGAGACCGGAACTCGACAGGTCCGCCGTGCCTTCTGGCGGGGCCCGAAAGCCGCCTCCACCGCGGCATCGACCGCGTCGAGGGGAAGACTGATCAAGTTGCGAATGGCCCGGGCTTGCCGGCTCCCGAGTCCTGCCAATTTCACCATTGTCGCTGCCGCTGCATTCGTTCCGAGCTGTAAGGCAAAACCGATCATGGGTCTCCTCGCATCGGCGCCTACCGCGCGCCGATACCTAAGAGACAGGCGACAGTCCGGAACTCGCGGATGCCGAGGCCAAACCCGCTCGTTCAACCCGTTCGAGTTCGGCGACCGAGGAAGGCGGCGTCGATTCTCTCACCAGTCTCAGCACGGAAACATGGTGGGCGGGGTCGGCGATCGTGTCGAGGCATTCATCGACCGCCGCCGGAGTCATTTGGTACTTTCTGGTGAGGATTTCCACGACATCGGCCCGCATCCGCTTGAGAGCCCGTTCGAGCTGGCGGGTGATGGTGGACTGATGGACCCCGATCAGACGTGCGATCTGGCCGAGTTGGAGCCCCTTCTCGTAGCGCCAGAGTAGGATTAGGCGATCCTGGGTACTCAGTTCGTGGCAAGCGGTTTTCAACGATTCTTGTAGTAATGGCTGGTAGCGGTCTCCGCGGATGTGGGAGTCGAGCGAGTCCAACGCTGAACCGTCTGGGATTTCGTGCTCGGGATCGACCTTCCGGATGCGGTTGCAGGCTCGCTGCCGCTCGTTAATCGCCCGGTTCGAAATGATGACGCGAAGCCAAGTCAGCAAAGAACTACGGCCGTCGTAGGACGCGATCCGGCTCTGCCCGGATCGGTCTGGCAGGAACATGTCAATCAGCGTATGGTCCGCCATGTCTCCAGCGGTTTCCATTCCCTGCGCCATGAACTGATGAAGGTCGCGCAAGGGCTTGCGATAGACTTCAGCGAAGCGCTGCCAGGCAGCGTCATTACGTTCGGCGCAGGCAACCGCCAAATACAAATCGTCGGTATGGAGCCTGCGCGCGAACTCGAGGATCGACCACCACGCCGCGTCGGCGCGAAGGTTCTTCCTGGTGATCGAGAGCAGACGGGCATGAAACGCCGAGTAGGCCAAGCCGAGATTGCCGTGAAATTCCGCACCCCGGTCAAAAGCCTCTCTCGCGAACGTTTCGAAATCTCTCTGTTCCGGAGCCTCCGGACTCCTGTGACCCTTGTTGTTTAGGTTCATCTCCGTTTTCCCCTAAATATTCCCAGCCGCTTCCTTCGGCCGGTTTCTGCCATAGTCTTCGTGCGCCGCCACGAATTCGCTGCTCATGATGGCTCCGCCCATCGACAATTCGCCGGCCAGTACGGACGCCGCCACAATCTCCGCCAGCTTTTCAGCGCCTCCCGCGCCGAAGCAGCCGAGCGTTTCCAGGCCCTCCCGGCCTGTGCCCAGTCCCGTGCCACCACCGACACTCGCCACTGTCAGCGCCGGCAGCGTAACAGAAGCATAAAGCTCTCCTTGCTCGGTCACCTCGAAATTCGTGATGCCGATGGCTGAGTTTACCACATTCGCCACGTCTTGGCCCAGGGCGATGAACATTGCGGTCAGTCCGTTCGCGTAGTGGCCATTGTAGCCCGGTACGCCGGCGTGAATATGCCCGATCACCGTGTGCTGCCAGAGCTTATGAAACATCTCAGGTGTGGCGTGCAGGTAGGCTTTGCATGTCTCGGCCGGGATGCGCGCACCGGCCACGACCTTCTTCCCCTTGCCACCGGAGAATAGGAAGGCGCCCGCGTGCTTCTCCGACTCGAGCCCGCTGAAAACGGCGTATCGTTTGGCTTTGGTGCGCGCCATGATCCAGCGGGAGGCTTTGTCGGCCGCCTTGACGATCATGTTCATGCCGTGCGCATCCGCCGTGTAGAAGCGGAAATTCACCATGACATCGCGACCGGTGGGAAAGATATCGATCTGCTCCAGCCGGCCGTGGCGCGTGGTGGAATTGGCCTCTTCCTGGATCTCAGTGAAGTGGGCTCGAAGCCAGAGGCTGAAGTCGAACGCCTCGTCCACGCTCTCGAACGCAAAGACCGGCGCCACCCGGTTCTGGTTGCCGTATATCCGGACCTCGGCGCCACCCGACCGCGTTAGGGTCACCATACCGCGCTCGTAGGAGCGGACGAGCGCTCCCTCGGTGGTGGCGAACGGAACGTAGAAATTGCCCCGCGCGTGCTGGCCTCGAACCAGCAGCGGGCCCGCGACACCCAACGGAATCTGCGCCACACCGATCGGATTCTCGATGTTGCCGCGCATGTCCCGCGAGTCGATCGTACCCGAACCCGTGTGTCTTAGGTTCGCTCCAGTGATTTTCTCGATCCACGCGCGGCGCTGCGCGACGAGTTCGGGCTCATAGCCTTGTTCCTTCAACCGCGGAACGAGCGGCGCGGACGCGGCGCTCACGGCAGAGACACGATCAGCGCACAGCAGTTGCCATCGAGGCCGATGGAGGTGACCAGCGCATTCTTTCCGGAAACCGCGCAGCCAGCGGACGATGCCGCCGCCAGCGGGAATCCTGATTCGGTTTCAGTCAAGCCAGCGATGCCCGGGACCTCGCCCGCGCGGAGGGCCTCGATCGCGGCTACGGTCTGCAGCGTACCGCCCGCGCCCACCGGCTCGCCCAGCTGCGATTTGATCGCCATCACGGGCAGCGTCGCGCAGCGGCCATTCAGTACGGAGTGAACCGCTTTTGCCTCGGCACGATCTCCGGCCAGCGATCCGCTGGCGGACGCGCTCCACAGCGCGATTTCTCCGGGTGACAGCCCCGCATCGTCGAGCGAGCATCGGATACAGCGTGCGAGCGCCGCCGCCGACTCGACCGGATCCTTGGCCCGTGACCGGTCGAACCCAATCGAATGTCCGAGGATGAGGCCCTGGATGGTTGCGCCCCGGCTCGAGGCAAACTCCTCGTCTTCGAGGACAAAGAGCGCGGCGGCCTCTCCGGCGACGAATCCGTTTCTATTTTTGTCGAATGGAACTGGTACCTCTTCGGGCTTTGCCAGCCACCCGGCCCGGGAGAATCCGATGAGTTGTTCGTAGGAAAGCTCTTCGCCGCCGCCCGCCACCAGCAATTTCGAGCGTCCGAGCCGGATCATGTCGGCTGCGTACGAAAGCGATTGCAGTCCGGAGGTGACGCCACCGCAAATGGTGGCATTGAGTCCGCGCAGGCCGTGCCAAATCGCCGTTTGACCGGCAGCGGCATTGATCACGGTGTTGGCGAAATCGAGTACGCTCGCGTATTCGACTCCGGCGGTGATGGCGCGGCGATCGAACTCGGAGATGGTCCGGACGCTGCAAAACATGGTGCCGAGCGCGAGTCCGGCCTCGTTGGCGCGGAGCGCTTCGATGTTGAGCCCAGCGTTGTCGACGGCGAGCTTGGCGGCGGCGGTGACCAGGCGCGCGGTTCGGTCCAGCGGGCGGAGATTCTTGATACCGAGGTACGTCTTCTCGACGAAGTTCCTGATTTGGGCGGACTTGGCGACTCCGAACCCGCTCACGTCGAAGCCCTCGACCGGCCCGATCGCACTTCGGCCTTCGCGAAGCGCGCCGAAGAACGAGGCTGGGGAGTCTCCGAGCGCGGAGACGAGCCCGGTACCGGTGATGACCACTCTGCGATTCATCTTTTCCTTTTCGGCCGCTCAGGCCGCGATCTTCCGGAGGAGCACCGTCGAGTTGTTCCCTCCAAATGCGTATGCGTTATTCATCGCGACTTCGACTCGAGTATCTCGCGAAAAATTCGGCACGCAATCCAGATCACATTCCGGATCGGGCTCCTGGAAGTTGATCGTGGGGGGAATGCGGTCAAAATGGACCGCGAGCGAACAAACCACGGATTCGATCGCCGAGGCAGCGCCCATCGTGTGGCCGAGCATCGATTTGACGGAGCTGATCGGTGTCGCCTTGGAGCGGTCTCCGAAGACGCGCTTGACCGCGATGGTCTCGAGCTTGTCATTGGTCGGCGTGCCGGTTCCGTGAGCACTGATATAGCTGATTTCGCCGGGAGTGAGTCCGGCGGCCCGTAGCGACATTTCCATTGCGCGGGCGGCGCCATCGCCCTCCGGATGCGCGGCGGTCATATGGTGGGCGTCGCAGGAAAGTCCGTAGGAGGCGAGTTCGGCGTAGATGCGGGCGCCGCGAGCCTTTGCCCGGCTGAGCGGCTCGAGGACGAGCATCGCCGCGCCTTCTCCGGGGATCATGCCCTTTCTATTTTTGTCGAAAGGTTGCACCATCTCCGGCGCAACGGCGCCCAGCCGCGAGAACCCCGTGAACGTGATGCGCGAGAACGAGTCAGACCCGCCAGCGAACATGACATCGGCGCGGCCCGCCTGCAGCGCGTCGAAGGCATGTGACATCGCATAGTTTCCGGCCGCGCAAGCGCAGGGAATCGTGATGTTGACTCCGCCCGCGCCGAGTTCCTCGGCGACATGACCCGCGATGACGTGGCACGGATATTGCCCCATGAATTCGGGCCCGATGCCGTCCATCTGGTTGGCGACAAGAGCGTCGTTCAGCCGTTCGATCAAATTCGGCTCGCCCGAGGTGGTGCCGACCGAGACGCCGATCCGCGACGGATCAACCGAACCGAGATCGGCGCCCGAGTCATCGGCCGCCAGCCATGCGGCGGCGATCGCGAATTGCGTGGCCCGGCCGAGTTGGGCGGGATCGAGACGGCGGACGTGCTTCGCGGCATCGAAGCCTTTGACCTCGCCGCCCCGGTGACACGGGTATTTCGAGGGGTCGAATGACTCGATGCGGCTGATTCCAGACTTGCCGGCGAGCAGGTTCGGCCAGAACTCTTGCCAGCCGGTCCCGATCGAGGTCACCAGGCCGAGGCCGGTGACGACGACCCGCTCGCTCATGCCGCAGCCTTCGCCTGCAGGTGGCGCTGGATGACCGCGATCGTGTCGTCGATGTTGCGGATCTCCTTGAGTTCCTCCTCCGGAACCTCCACTTTGTAGTGGAATTCGACGTTGATGGCGACTTCCAGGATCGAGAGCGAATCCAAACCGAGGTCGTCGCGATAGGCGGCGGAATCCGGGATGTCGGCGACTTCGATACCGGTCACCGTGGAGATGCTCTGTTTGATTTGGGCTCTGATGTCCTCAGTTGTCATGTCTGTCTTTACCTTTGGGCGCAGTAGTATAGACAGAGTATCGGAGGCGATTTGCGCCGCTCCGATCCATGGGTTATTGAGGTAGCCAGACGCCGCCGGAAGTCCTATCTCTTTGCGTGCAGGCGGTTCTTTAGCCGCATGTAGCCACCGCGGATATCCGCCAAATGTTCTTCGGCCGCCTGACGGCCGCGCTCGATGATATCGTTGCTGCGATTGAAGTCGAGCATTGTGATTCCCTTCATGGGCAGCGTGAGCAGCACGTCGGCCGAGCTCTCGGCGCGGGCTTGGCCGATCTCGTGTCCCATGACGAACATGCAGCGCATCATCACGTCGAACATGTTGAACGGATAGCGGTTGTTCACTTCGCTTTCGCCGACCGGAGCCATCGCGTTCACCGCGATCGCGAAGTTGGCGCCCATGCGCTTGGCGAGCTTGACGGGAACGGGATCCATGATGCCGGCGTCGACGAGCAGGTTCGAGTTCCGGGAAAACGGCGGAAGCAGGCCCGGAAGCGCGATCGAGGCGCGGATCGCCTCGACGAGGGTTCCATCCTGGATCGCGAACTCGCTTCCCTTTCGGATATCGACAGCGTTTGCCCAGTACGGCGTCTCAGTCTGGTTCACTCCGCGTTCTTGCAAGTAGCCGCCGAAGGTCTTCAGTGCCATTCGCTCATTAACCAGGCACATGCGCCAAAAGCGCCATTCGATGAAGCGCCGGGTGCGGGTTCGCCAGAAGCCGGCGAGTTCGGTCAACTGACTGACGCTGAAACCCGCGGCGCGGAAGGCGCCAATGACCGAGCCCATCGAGCAGCCGGACATGACATCAACCGGGATTCCCGCCTTTTCGAGCACCGAGAGCACGCCAATGTGTGCCCAACCCCACGCGGCGCCGCCGCCGAGAGCGAGGCCCACCTGAATGCCGCCGAGAAGGCGTGCGATCGAATCGACCGTCCGCTCGAAGCGCGGGGCGGGCTCGCCCCTTTCGGCCAACGCGGCATCCCAGATCAGTTGATGCGCGCCATCGAGGTACGGCAGTGCCGGTGCGTCGGCGGACTGGACCACGAAGGGACGCGGACCGTCTTCGCCAGCGCGCTCGAGCCGCGCTGGGAGGGGATCACCGGGTCCGAGCAGATGTCCATGGAAATTGGCGAATTCGGCAATGTCCTCAGCGGCTCGATCGGCGCTCGCGCCGGACACGTGGAAGATGATGTTGTCCCATTCCTTCTTCCACACGGTGAGTTGCTGTGCGATGAGCGAGCGGAGGCGATCGGTCACCGTGAAGCGGCAGGATCCCGCGTTCTCGGCGATTCGTTCGATCGGATGCTCTCCTGAATCCCCAAGGGCCACCAGCAAGGTGCGGCGTCCGGTCTGCGCGGCGAGCGACACAGCGAGCATCCGCGGAAAGGCTTCCGGAGCTTCCCAGCGGGGCCAGGTCCGCAACAGCACCGTCGGCAGCTCGATCGACTTCGCGCCGCCGATGACCGTGTTCTGAAGACGTTCGGCGAGCACCCGATTCAACCCGCGGAGGATCGTCTCGCGCCGCGCCGGGAGTTTGTCTACCTCCTCCTTGGGCAGGCGGATGATTTCGGCGTCCACCTCCACTTCCACGTCGGCGACGCAGGGCTTGCCGGTGAGGAACGAGAGTTCGCCAACGACCGCCGGCGGATCGAGACGAGCCACGACCTCCCGTCCGTGTTCGCGCATGATCTTGACGGCCAGCCGGCCGGAGCGCAGCAGATAGATCGCCTGACTCGACCCGCCCTGTCGCAGGATGTATTCGCCCGCGAGGTAGCTCTCCTGACGAAAGAGCGGCGCGACTACGTCGAGTTCCTCTTCGGAGCTTTCGGAGAATACCGGCGATGTCTTGAGGAACTCCCGAATGTCCTGGTCACTCGCCATGCATCACGCTCCGAGCTTGGCCATCAGTTCGGGCAAGGGCTGGTAGTGGAAGATCTCCTCGAGCCGCTGGTGCTTGACCAGTGTGGGATGCACCTTGCCGATCGCGAACTCGCAGGAATTGCGAACCTTGTCTTCCCACAGCGAGGAAAGCCGCGTGTCGGGTGGCCGGTGATTCATGAACTGCTTGACCAGTGGTTCGCCGGGCGTAGTGTCGAATCGCATGGTCACGCTCGACGTGATCCCGTTGACGAATCCGGGCTGCCGGACGAGGTCGGGCACGTGGATCAGGACCCACTCCATCACTTGTGGAGTCGACATGTTGACCACGGTGAGCGCCCACGCATATCCGGCGAACAGCGCCTGCTTGATTTCCGGAGCCGGGGCTTCGGAATCGATCATGTCGAGCGCGTTGTAGGGCCGCGAGAATCCGGGTGGGAAGTTTTTGGGATGGAAATAGAGGCAGCGCCCGACGCCGCGCCAGAAATATCCGCATGCGTTCGCATCTTCGCGCGAGAGCACATTGTGGACCCCGCGGCAGAAATTTTCGTCGCGCATGAACCGGCAAACGAGCCCGAGCGACTCGATGGCCGCGCCCGCGTAGCCGGGGCGCGAGTTCTCGCGGCAGAGTTCGACGAAACGCATCGCGAAATCCCTGACCTCAGCCGGCGAGGGTTCCGCGGAGACCCCGAGCAGGGGCTGCCGCGCGAAACCCATGCCGATGCCCGCATGCAGCATGAGCCAGGCTCCCCGGTACTTGTCATCGAGTTCGGCATCGGTTAGCAGGCGCCGGGGAGAGCTGCCATGGTTCATGTGCCACTCGGCGAGATCCTTGCCAACACCCTCGATCGCCCACAACGCGGGAAACGTGCCGAGGGCGTAGCACTGTTCGACCATCGTCTGCAGGGGCGTCTTGCCTTCCTCGTCCAGATAGCTCGCAAGACCGTTGACAAGGGTCATGATGTGACCCTTGTTCGCCGTTTCCGTTTTGACGATCGAGGCATCGCGGCCCGGAATCGGCAGCGCCATCAGCCATGTCGCCGTGGGCGCGATGCTCGTAAAGATCTTCATCACCGTCCGGTTTTCCATCGCGCTCATGCTATTTGCCTCCCAGCCATTCGCGAAACACTTTCTCCGTACCCTCGATCAGCACCTGATGGACTCGGCTGTGCTGCGCGAGCATTCCTCCATCCACTTTGTCATGGAACGCCTTTTCGTCAAAGAGCCCAAACGAAATCGCGCGCAGCAGGGCCGCTCCACCGTAGACAGGATCGGGAATCGATGGGCCGAAATCGAACACCTTCTGGCATCTCGGCGCTGCAACGAAATACATGCGACAGTCGATGTCGCCGGAAGGCTTCAGGAGAAACGAAAACACTTTGACCGCGATGTCGAACTTGCCCGGACCGAAGCCGAAGAAGTTCGGGATCGGAGCAAACCGGATGAACGGATATCCCACTGTCACTTCGAGGTCGTAGCCCGCCGAAGGGTTCTCCACCTCGCGCATGAAAGCGGGATGGGGCACGACGCAGGCGGCCTCGTCGAGCTTCTTCTCGAACGGACCCATGGGCAGGACAAAGTCATTCACATCGACACGCAGCAGGACCCATTGATACTTTGGGCCGAGTTCTCGCCAATCAACCGCGCCGCTGGATTCCGCTCCGGCGAACTTGCCGTAGCCGCCATCGGCACCACGGTAAAGCAAGCGATGGAAGGTGAAGCCGCCGGGCGCGCCGTTGTCGTTGGTCCAGTGGGCGCGTTCGAGGAACTCCTTCAAAACGAAGTCCCGGAGGCGGTTACCCGCACCCGAACCGTCGATGCGAGAAAAGCGCACGAATTGACGGGTGCCCATGACGGACTGCACCCGGCCGCCGACAGATGCTTCACCAAAGACCGCTTCGGCGGTGTTGGAGAGGCGCCACGCGCGGCCCAGATCGAGAGGCGGGCGCGGCATCGACTCGATGCGCTCGAAGCACCAGTGGAAAAGGTCGAGCCCGGCGGGAATGGCTTCCTCGGTGCGGTCAATGAGCATGCGGTCGTGCGAGTCCAATGGCGTCATCCTAATCTTATCGTCAGACCGGGTGGGGAGTCTCCAGGCGAAACGGTAGCGGAAATTCGCGGCGAAACACCACGACCGCCTCGTCAATCGCATGGCCGATGAACCGGGCTTCGAACTTGCCTGCCTGCCTCCAGTTCCAGCCGCGCTCCGCGTCTTCTCGCGACCGTGTGCATCGGCCGAAGCGGTCAGAGACCCGTTCGATTCGGACCATGGCATTGGCCATGCCCGCTAGAGAACTTGCGGTGATCGCGGCGAAGCTCAGCCTCCGGCAGCACTCGGCGTACTCCACCGGGCCAGTTTCGCCGCCGGCTGGCGGCGAGGACGCGAGAGTAGGGAAAAGGGCCCGGCCAGCCCCAGCCACGGCAGCCCCTCCAGCCGCCATGAGCAATTGTCTCCGGCTCATGCCTATGGGCTCATGATACTCCACTGGTCAAGCGGCGATCGGATTCTCGAGGCGGAACGGGAGCGGATATCCGCGCTTGACGTTGCCGGCGGATTCCGTGGCGGCGTGCTCGATCAGCTTCGCTCCGCGAGACGGCGAGGCCCTCCATGCCGCGAGGAATCCGGGCGTGAACCATTCACAAAAGACCAACGCGGAAACCAGCCCTTGCTGGAACGCGGCGCGCTCGGAGGTTGGTTCGAGATCGAAGCTCGCATCGAGAATCCGGGCCATCTCGGGCGAGTTCATCATTGCGAAAGCGAAGGCGATGCCTTGTACAGCCGCCGGTTGGCGCCGTGCGGGAATCGTTCGCGCTTCGGCAAGCGCGGCGTGGATCGAGATCTCGCTGAAAGCGATCAGGCGGCCATAGCCGTGGACGATGAGCCGTTGGACTTCGTATGGAAACTCGGCGAGAAACCTCTCATAAAAGCCCGTTCGATCGGGTCCATCGGGCGCACCGTTCGGAATAAGGCCCATCATCGCCGACATGTTCTTGAAGAGTCCGGGCTCGTAAATCCGGACGATGGAGCCAACACCTTCGAGCATCATCAGCTTGAAATCCGGGTGGCACAGCGTCTCCGAGATCCGGATGAGCTCGCGCGGATCGAAGTGGGCGGCCTCGGCGCTGGCGGCGCCAAAGCCCACGTGCGCGATGGGCAACACTTGGCGAGGCAGGCGCGGATCATTCAGAGTGTTACCGTCACGGCGGAACTTTCCGAGGGTGGTGGAAAGGCCTTCAGTCTTCCACAGTCCATTGACGAGGTGAGGCATCGCCGGCTCGCTGGCCGCTTCGCGCTGATAGCGCGCGCAGGTCTCGACGTATTCGTCTTGGGGAACCGGACGGTTCACGGCTCCCGATGAGACCGCGCCGACACCGCCGAGACGCCGTGAGATCGCGGGCCAGAGTGGAACGCTCAGTCCGTACGAGGGGAAGAACAGTGCCCAGCCGGCGCCGGCCGCCGCGGCGCCCCCAGCCGCCATGAGAAGTTGTCTGCGATTCATCGGGAGCTTCGATCATAATCGTATGCGAGTTCGCGCGCCGAGACCTTATACTTGTCTCAGCGTTCGCCGCTGCCCTGGAGGCGTTATTTGCGTTATCGCACCAAGATCCTTCTATTGTTTTCCCTGACCGCCATCATCACCAACGCGATCTCGGTTGGGCTGATGTACGAACTGAGCGAGAAGTTCGTGTTCGAAGAGTATCAGGAGAAAGCGTTGTCGATTGCCGCGACAGCGGGCGCGCTGCTCGATGGCGACGTCCACAAGAACATTCTGCAGCCGGAAGACGAGAAGGCGGCGGAGTTCAAACGGCAGTTGCAGCTTCTGCGAGATGCGCGTGACGCCAACCGCCGAGAAGAGACGTACCTCAAGCGGATCTTCACGATCTTCCGGAATCCGTCGAAACCCACTGAGGTCCGGGTGGGGGTCGATCCGGAAGAGAATCCGGCGGACTTCGCTCATCCCGGCGACGTCTATGCGGACTATTCGCGCGGCGACAAGGCCGGTGAGAAGCCGATCAGCTTCGACGCGCCGGCGGTGGATGGACGGGAATATTCGACCGATCGCTGGGGCCGCTGGCTGGCCGCCACCGCGCCGGTGAAAGACTCGACCGGGAAGACCGTGGCGGCGGTGCGCGCCGAGTTCGGCATCGAACGGGTCAACGACCAATTGCGGCCGGTGATTCTGAGCGGAATCGCCGCGTTGTTGATGGCAGCGGCACTTTCGCTGCTGGGCGCTTTCGTGTTGTCGTCGAACGTGAGCAAGCCGCTGGTGGACCTGCGCGACGCGGTGGAAGAGATCGGGCGCGGCAACCTCGACACGCGGATCGACCTCGGGAGGCAAGCCCGCTACGGTGTCGAATTCGCGAGTGTGGCCAAGGCCGTCAATACGATGGCCGCGGGAATGAAGGAACGTGACATCGTGCGGTCCGCCTTCATTCGCTTCGTGTCCAAGGATGTGATCGACCAGATCGTGAAATCGGGCAATCTGCCAACGGTGACCGGAGACCGCCAGCGGGTGACGATCCTGTTTTCCGACATTCGCGGATTCTCGACGATGGTCGAAGACATGCCGCCGGAGAACGTGGTGACGCTGCTCAACGAGTACTTTGCCAAAATGGTGGAAGTGATCTTCCGTAACGGCGGAACGCTCGACAAGTTCATCGGCGACGGAATCATGGTGATCTATGGAGCGCCCAACGCTGATCCGAGTCAGGAAGAACATGCGATCAACACGGCAATCGAGATGCAAGCGGAGTTGCGCGCGTTGTGCAAGAAGTGGGAAGCCGAGGGAAAGACGCCGTTCCGCATCGGCGTGGGGGTCCACACGGGAATGGCGATCGTGGGCAACATCGGATCGGCGGAACGGCTCGACTACACGGCGGTGGGCGACACGGTGAATCTGGCGGCTCGGCTCGAGTCGGCGACGCGTGCCTTGGGCGTCGATATCCTGATTTCGGAATCGACCTATCACGCGGTCCGCGGGATGTACAAGGTGCGGGACATGGGCGAGATCGCGGTGAAGGGGCGGCAGGATTTGACGCAGACCTTCTCGGTGGAGGAGTAGCGTCCTAACGGACCCAAGTCCCGGTCACGATCGCCTTGGCCGACGCCGCGCCGCAGCGCCCCGCCACCCGGACCGTGTAGGCCGAACCCGCCTCGACCACGATCGCCTGGGTGGAGTCGATCGTGTCACTGTGCCATTCGGCCGATTTCGTCCGTTGCGGCACGCCGGCCAAAGGAACCTGTGTCTGTGAGGTTTCCACCGTGTTCGTGGCCGGATCGCCGAATCCGCAGTATCCGCTCACCGGCGCGTCCACGATTCGAACGGTAACCCGCTCGATGAGCAGCTTGCCTTCGGCCTTGGGGAATCGGAACTCGAAATAGGGCTGAGCACTGGCCGTCTCCACCGCGGCGGAACTGGATCGGTAACCAGAGCGGGGCATCAGGACCTGCGCGGCAACGGCCAGCGCTCCCATAGTCAGGACGGCGGCGATCGTTTTCAGCATCTCAGTGATTCCTCTGAGGTAATAGGCGACACAAGAGCGGGAAACGGATCAGGAAATTAGGCGGATACTATCAGCATGCGCTCTGCCAGCCTTCTTGCCCTGCTCGCCGCCGGACTCGTGGCCCAACCCCGCCGCGAGACTCCGGAGGAGTTCCGCCGGATCTATTTCATGGACCCGGGCGGGACGCCCGAAGAGCGCTTGTGGCAGGTGCTGGTGCTGTTCGGCGTGGGCGACAGGCAGCCCGCCCAATGGGACGGGTCGATCTCGGTGGCGAGCGGCGTTCTCCACGCGCTCGAAGGCTATCGCACCGAGCTCCCGGACCGGCTCCTTCCCGAAGGCGGCTGGCTTCTCGGTACACGTGTGGACCGCTGGCCGGTAGGAGCGACTCCAGATGGCGGCGGGCGCGAAGTCCGGTCGCTCCTGGTTCCCAAGGGCTTGCTGATTCGCGGCTCGGGAGATGAATCCACGCGGGTGGAGATCCGAACCGCGCAGGGGAACTGCTCGTTCCAGCCGATGCGCATCGGTGCCGGACAAGCGTCAGCGTGCTTCGGCGGACGTGGGGAAGTCCGCAGGATTCCCGCGGCATCCGATCTGAGCGGTACCGAACTCCGGCAGCACGACTTCCCGTCGGTCACCTCCACCGGCGAAGGGAAGCTCGCCGCTACGTGGCTCAGCTTCCATCATCGGCAGGAGGAGTTGAACTTGCGCCTGTTCGAAGACGGCCGCTGGACTCGGCTCCTGCCCGTTCCGCGCGCGGCGGAGGACTTGTGGCGTCCGCAGGCGACGGCGGATGCCAAGGGGACGCCGTGGCTCGTGTGGTCGCAGCAGGTCAACGGGAACTGGGATATCTGGGCGATGCCATGGCAGGGCGATTCGTGGGGTGCGCTCGAGCGGGTCTCGTCCGATGCCGGTCCCGACATCGAGCCGCACGTTGCGCGCGGACCGGATGGCACCATCTACGTCGTGTGGATGTCGCTCTCGGGTTCGTTTTCGCGAGTCCGGATGCGTTATTTCCAGGGCGGACAATGGTCGCCGCTCGTGAAGGTGACGGAGGCCGAGGCGAACGACTGGGATCCATCGATCGCGGCCGGACCCGATGGCCGCGTCTGGATCGCATGGGACCGCTACGGGTCGAGCTACGACATCTACTGCCGGAGCTTCTCCGCCGCCGGACTCGGACCCGAGATCGCCGTTGCCGCCACATCGCGTTTCGAGGCATACGCGAGCGTCGCGGTCGACCCGAAGGGCAGGCCCTGGATCGCCTGGGAGGTCTCTGGCGCGAACTGGGGGAAGGACCTCGGCGCGGCGCTCGGCGATCGTTCGCCCGGCACTCCGCTCGGCGACACCCGTTCGATCGAGATGGCGGTCCTCGACGGATCAGAATGGAAGGCGCCAGCATCGGTTGCGCAGGATGACGCTCAGGCGCTTGCGGCGTCGAGCTTCGGCCGGCCGAACCTCTACTTCGACCCGGCGGGATCGCTGTGGCTGACGTTCCATCGCCGCTACATCCGGCAGGCGCGGGGCACGGGCGCGCATTGGGAGACATATCTGACCCGGCTCGAGGGCGGGAAGTGGTCGCTTCCGATGTTCCTTCCTGCGAGCGCGGCGCGGCAAAGCACGCGGCTGGGAATCACGGCGTCCGGGAAGCGGCTCTGGCTGTTCTGGCCTTCGGAGAGCCGGCGCTGGGACTTCACCTCGCGCCCACGCGCGGGCCGTGTAATCGCGGGCTCGATCGAGTTGCCCAGCGCCGCTCCGCAGCCCGAGTTGCACGCGTTCGCCCCGTCCGCGGCTCCCGCGCGAACGGGCCACGCCAACGAACCCGCGGACCTCGCCATGGTTCGCGCGCACCGTGTCTCGATCGGGCGGCAACCACACCGGATCGTGCGTGGAGACGTGCATCGCCACACCGAACTCTCGCAGGATTCAGGCGGCATCATCGACGGCTCGATCCACGAGTACTACCGCTACATGATCGATGCCGCCAACATGGACTTCGGCGCCTCCACCGATCACCAGGCGGGCGGAACCGATTACTGGGCATTTCTCGCCGAGAAGATGGCGGACATGTACCACTTCCCGCAACGCTTCGTGCCGCTCTACGCCTATGAGCGCAACCTCGGATTCCCGCACGGGCATCGCAACATCATCCACATCAAACGCGGATATCCGGTGGTGCCGTTCTTCCAGGGTCCGGGGCCGAGGTTCCTGCTGCCCGACATGCCGGACGGTGAACTGCTGACGTTCAACAGCAACTCCTACGGCGGCGGAGTTGCGAACGACACCAAGCTTCTCTACGAGGAGTTGCGCAAGAGTGGCGGCATCGCGATTCCGCACACATCGGGATCGCCGGGCATGGGTACGGACTGGCGCGACAACGACAAGGCACTCGAGCCGCTCGTCGAAATCTATCAGGGCGACCGTCTGAACTACGAGTCGCTCGACGCGCCCCGCGGCAACGCAGCGTGGAGAGGCCGCAACGCTCCCGGCGGATTCCAGGAGCAGGGCCTCGTGTGGAACGCCTGGAAAAAGGGCTACAAAATCGGCGTAATCGCCAGTTCCGATCACCTGTCGACGCACATCTCCTACGCGATGATCTACACGCCGGGCCAGGATCGGCAGTCGATCTTCGAGGCGATGAAGCGCCGCCACGCCTACGGTGCCACCGACAATATCGTGCTTGAATTCTGGGCGGGCGATCACTTCATGGGAGACGAGTTCGTGGCGAAGGGACGGCCCCGATTCCGGGTCCGCGTGAAGGGCACCGATACCGTGGCGCGCGTGCGGCTCATTCGCGACGCCCAGTATCTGCACACGGTGGAAGCCGGATCGCGCGAGGCAGCGTTCGAATACGCAGATCGCGAGGCGCTGAAGGGTGAGCACTGGTATTACGTGCGAGCCGAGCAGGCAAACGGCGAACTGGCGTGGTCGAGCCCGATCTGGATCACATACCGTTGAACGCTTTGATACAATCGGCGCGTCATGTTCTCACGACGAACATTCTGCGCCTTGGCAGCCGCCGCGCCGCTCGCGGCTGGCGAGAAGATGCGGGCCGCGGTGGTAGGCACCGGTCACGCTCATGCCTACGGAAAGATCCAGGCGCTGAAATCACTGCCGGAGTTCGAACTCGCCGGCGTGTGCGAGCCGCACGGAGAGCCGCTCACGCATGCGGTGTTCCAGGGGGTGAAGCGGCTCGCCCTCGACGAAGTTCTGGGTGATCGTTCGATCCGCTTGGTCGCGGTGGAATCGCGCGTGCAGTACAACCTCGACCTCGCCGAAAAGTGCGTGGCGGCGGGCAAGTTCGTGCATCTCGACAAGGCTCCGGGTGAGGATCTGCCACGTCTGAGGCGCTTGTTCGATCAGGCTGCTGGCAAGGGCCTGACCGTACAAATGGGCTATCAGTGGCGCTACCTGCCGGCGATGACCGCTGCGATCGAAGCCGCAAAGAAGGGCTGGCTCGGCGAGATTCGCGCGGTGCGGGCGACGATCAACAAGGTGATCGCGCCGGCCGACCGGCAACAGTTGGCGCTGTTCCGGGGCGGCATGATGTACGAACTCGGCTGCCACTTGGTGGATCGCGTGGTGGATGTGCTCGGCAAGCCGCTCTCGGTCACCGCGATTCAGCGCAAGGATGGCAAGGACAACCTCGCCGACAACTGCCTGGCGATTTTCCAGTACGACAAGGCCCTCGCCGAAGTCTACATCGCCGCGCATCAGCCAACCGGCGGCGCGCACCGTACCTTCGAGATCCAGGGCACGAACGGGACCGCGACCGTGCGCCCGTTTTCGAATGCGAAGCTGACGCTCGAACTCGAGTACGCCGCGGGCCCCTATCACAAGGGCATGACCGAGGCGATTCTGCCCGCCGAGCCCAAACCCGCCTACTCGCCGGACTTGCTGGAACTTGCCGCCGTCGCCCGAGGCGAGCGCAAGCCCTCGTATCTGGTGGCACACGATCTCGCGGCGCACGAGGCTCTCCTGCGAGCCTGCAGCTTCCAGATCGAAGGTTAGTGCGTCATCGAGTAGACGACGTAGTTCACCGCGGTGCGGATTCCCAGCGCCGAGTAGCGTTCGGGATAGCCGGGATCGTCGGCATGCTCCCATGAGTCGCCGAGGTCCATGTTGTGGCAGATGGCGACCATGAGCCGGCCTTTGTCGTCGTAGATGCCACGCCAGCGTGCTTCTACGCCGTCCTGCTCGTAGGGCCGCCCCGTATAGAGAAACTGCGCGCCCGGAACCTGATAGCGCTCCTTCAGGTCGAAGACGGTCTGTAGCACCGGATCGTCGCCCGGAATATCGACGATCGGCCGGTCTGGAAACACGCGCTGCATGCCCGCGGCGAAGACGGCCCACTCACGGGTTCCGTGAAAGTCGTCGCACATGAAAAATCCACCGCGAAGCAGATACTCGCGGAACTTGGTCACTTGCTGGTCGCTGAGGTCCCAGTGCCCGACCTCGACACCGTAGATCCAAGGCCAGTTGAAGACGTCATCGCCGTCCTCGAGGTTCACCGGTTGTTCGACCGATCGCGCCTCGACCCGCGTGAGCCGCCGGACGAGATTCACGAGATGGCGGTCGGACCGGGGATAGTCGATCGTCCAATCGGATTGGCC
This sequence comes from uncultured Acidobacteriota bacterium, assembly GCA_902825945.1. Classification (GTDB taxonomy): domain Bacteria; phylum Acidobacteriota; class Terriglobia; order Bryobacterales; family Bryobacteraceae; genus SYLY01. Next base: position 141,898 of record CADECY010000002.1, on the reverse strand, counting down.
CTGACGCCAATCGGGCGCGCCGCGAAAGACGCGAATCGAGGGGAACATCAGGCGCCCGAAGACCCACTCCGCCGGCACCTGATAATCCTTGGGGAGCGGAAAGTCGTCGTACTCCCAGCCCGGATATTGCCGGAAGGGTTTCTGCGCGAACACCACCGCGGTCAGCAGGAGCGCGGCTGCGGCGAGTTTCCGGAATCCGGCGCGGACGTTCATGAGAATGGTGACGCGGGGCCACCGCTATCAGGGTACCGAATCTTTGCGCGGGGCCGCTGAGGACCGCGGCTACTTCCCTGGATACATGGCGAACCCGTACATCGTGTCGTTCGCCGCCACCACGACATACTGCGTCCCGTCCAATTGGTAGCTGATCGGCGGATTCGACATGCCCGCGCCCAAGTTGGCCCGCCACAATGGCTCACCGGTCGTCGCGTTCACCGCCACGAAGTTGTTGTACGGATCACTGGTGAACACGAGGTTCCCCGCCGTCGACAACACCGAACGTCCGCCGCCGGGACCGTTCCACTTGTGGCTCCAGCGGATCTTCCCCGTCGCATAGTCGATCGCCTGCAATACTCCCTCGGACCATCCTCCGCGATCGTTGCCGCCCCATCCTTCCGGCTTGTCCTCATCGTCGTAGATGTAGTAGACGCTGTAGGCGTTCGAGGCGTTCACATAAAAGAGCCCGGTTCGCGGGCTGTAGCTCGGAGGCGGCCAGTTCGCGGCGCCACCCTGGTTGGGCGACACGAGCGCGCCGTCGTTCTGGGGATACTTCGCGGGATCGGGAATCGGCTGGCCCTTGGCGTCGAGGCCCTTGGCCCAATTCGCCTTCGCGAACGTCGACGTCACGATGTTTTTGCCTGTCTCGCGATCGAGGACGAAGAAGTAGCCGTTGCGCGCGGCCTGTGCCACGAGCTTGCGCGGCCTGCCGGCGATGATGCCGTCGATCAGAACGGGTGTCTGATTGGCGTCCCAGTCATGGGTGTCGTGCGGCGAAGGCTGGAAGTACCACTTCATCTTTCCGGTGTCGGGATTCAGCGCGACGATGCACTCGGTGAACAGGTTGTCCCCCATGCGTCCCTTGTGCGCGATCACCGGCTGCGGATTTCCGGTTCCGAAATAGATGAGGTTCAACTCCGGATCGTACGTGGTCGATCCCCACGTCATTCCGCCGCCGTGTAGCATCGCCTCGACGCTCGGCCAGCTCTTGGCTTCGGGCGAACCCGGATCGGGGTAGGTGTACCATCGCCACTGCCGCTCGCCCGTCTCCGGGTCGTGCGATTCGATGTAGCCGGCCACGTCGAGGTCGTCTCCGCTGATGCCCGTGATCACGTGGTTGCCCACCACGAGCGGCGCGGCGCTGGCGAAATAGAACAGGTCCGGATCGCAGATCTGGCGATGCCAGCGCTCCTTGCCGTCTTTCATGTTCAGCGAGACGAGGTTGCAGTCGGGTGTCAGGAAGTAGAGCCACTTGCCGTTGACCGCAACTCCGCGATTGCCGATGTGGATGCCGCCGCGCGAGGGCCAGGCGAAGTGCCAGATCTGCCGGCCGGTCCGCGCGTCGATCGCCCACACGTGATCGGGAATCGTGAAGAACATCACGCCGTCCACGACGACTGGGCTCGACTTGATCGAACCTGGAAACACGCCGCCGCCTTGCACGTTGATGCGGTGGACCCAGGCGAGGCTCAGCGACCGGATGTTGTCCGCATTGGCCGTCGTGAGGGGAGAGAAGCGGCGTCCTGAATAGTCGCCATTGAACGATGGCCATGAGTCGGTGGGCGGCTGCTTCAACTTGGCCGGATCGAGCGTCTGAGCGAACCCGAGCGCCGCCGCAAGTGAAAGAATGGCGATCTTCATTTCAAAGTCTCCAGGAAGGCGACGATATCGTGCATGTTCTTGTCGGTGTACTGGTCGAGCAGCGCGACATGTCCGGCGTAGGGATCATGCACGGTGATCTTCATTTGCGCGGTCCGTGCCCAGGATCGATACTCGCCCGCTTCGTCGCGCAGCGAGACATTGAAGTCGTCCATGTGGAGCAGCAGCCCCGAGACCGTCCTGCCATTCACCGTCACGTCGATCGTCGTGGGCTTGGGCGGCGTAACGGACCTGCCGCCACGGCCCGCCGCGAACGACTTCGGGAATAGGAACTTCTGTTGCAACGTCACCGGGTCGTACTTGGCTCCCACGCCAGCGAGGTCTCCCGTGGTCGAGTGGCACTTGGTGCAGCCGCCCGCGCCGTTGAAGTATTCGCGTCCCGCGGCGGCGTTACCGGTGAGCACGTTGATCGGCTTGTTGTAGGGTCCGCTGCGCAACGTGTCGGTGAGCTTCTGGTGGAGGAAGTGCGCGAGGTTGATCGCCTCTTCGCCCTGGATCGACGAACTGTGGCGCCCGCTCTGCGTCGGATGGCCCTTGCGCAGGAACTCGCCGATCGTCGCGCCGTAGCGATCCTTCAACACCACCAGCGATCGCACGAGATCGGAGCCGCGCTGCGCCGGCGGGAGCGAGTCCGGCCCGCCGCGAGCCTTGTTGCCGTGGCAGGTCACGCACTCGGCGACATAGATGGAGAGGCCCTTTTCCGCAGCCGCCGGATCGACGACATGCGCGTCATCCGGACCTGCGCCGATGAAGCCCGATCCGCCCGCGCCCGCCGCGCCCGAGCGCGGTGGAAGATTCTTCCCGAGATAGTCGACCAGATCGTTGAACTCGCTCGCTTCCACCTTGGCGCCACGCGCGATCATGCCGTTGACGACCGTCGCCCAGTTCTCGCGCGAATAGCCCTTGCCCGCGACGATCTGCGGGCCATGACACGATGATCCGCACAGGCGCTGAACGGTATCCTTGCCGGGTGCATCGGGGAGTCCGCGCGGGCCCGGCGGAGCGGGTCGATTTCCTTGCGCGAAAATAGCGGCAGCCACGGCGGCCAATAGAACGGCTCGCGTCATGGAGGGGCTCGTCATGGAGGGGCTCGTCATGAATCGGTTCCTTTCGCGGCGCTCGGGCGCCCTAGCATTTCAGGGTATCCGATCATCCGGCAGAGCGAACACCGGCTACCGTGACGAGCGCCAGAACTGAAGCCCGAGTGCGGTCACGAAGAACGTGGCGGAAAGCATGATCACGAAGCTCCATCCGCGCCCACCCGAGATACGCTGGTTGAGCAAGTGGACCGGATGCACGAGGAGAGGCCAGAGAATCGTGAACGGGAGAAGCGCATCGAAGTTGGAAGCCGGCTGACGGCCGGTCAGACGGACCACCAGTCCGCTGAGCCCGAGAAAGAGCGCCGTGACCGGATTGACCATCCAGAAAGTGAAACTGAGCCCCGAGGCGAGAATCGAGACAATTGCAAAGAAGACGTGACGCACGAGCCCCCATTATCCTGTGCGATTTTCGCGTCCCTGACCGGTCACGCCTTCGCCGGATTCGAGTCCGAATCTTTTTCCGCCCGATCGCGGACAATAGAAAGATGCTCGTTGAAATCGAAGGCGTGCCGCTGCACCTGGCGCACCCCGATGAATTGAATGCCCGTTGGGTGGGGCAAGAGGAGGCGATGCGACAGTTACTGGCCGCGTGGCTGGTGGTCGATCCGCAGGACCTGCCCATGAATCCCCGGTTGATTGGAAAGCCCGGAGTCGGCAAGACCACGCTGGCCTACGCCGCCGCCCAACGCCTCGGGCGCGAGATCTACATCATGCAGGCGACCGTCGACACGCGGCCCGAGGATCTGATCGTCACACCCGTGATCGAGGGGGAGCGCAAGCTGCGCTACGTGGCCTCGCCGCTGGTGACCGCGATGCTGCGAGGCGGAATCGCGATTCTCGACGAGGGAAATCGCATGTCGGAGAAGAGCTGGGCATCGCTCGCGCCCTTGCTCGACAATCGCCGCTATGTCGAGTCGATCGTCGCCGGCATCAAGATCAAGGCGCATCCGAACTTCCGCATGGTGGCGACGATGAACGATGATGCCTCGACCTTCGATCTCCCCGAATACATCCAGTCGCGTCTGCAGCCCCAGATCCTGATCGACTTCCCCGATCGCGAGGAAGAGATGCAGATTCTCAGTGAGAATCTGCCATTTGGCGAGGAAGAGGTACTCCGCTATGTCACGGACTTTCTGCAGCAGGCTCACGCCAACGAAGAGCGTTACACCGTGCGCGACGGCATCAACATCGCGCGATTCGCGATGAAGCTGCGCTCGGTGGAGCAGGATCGCGTCCCCGGTGTGCGCGAGGCGCTGCATACATCGATCCTGCAAACGCTCGGCGGCGAAGCGCTCCGCTATGTTCCCCGAGTCTGACAGCTTCGACAGCCTCCGGCGCGGCCACATCACCTATTTTCCGGTGGCGCCCGGCAGACTCGAATTCGCGATTGCCGTTCGCAAGACCATCCTGCGCGACCGGCCCGATACCGTCGCGGTGGAACTGCCGCGCGCGATGGAGAAGCAGTACCTGCAGGCGATCCACCGGCTGCCGGAGATCTCCGTCGTCGTGATGCCGGACGCGTCCGGGGACGAAGAGGGAGAGGAAAAGGCCGTTTACGTGCCGGTCGAGCCGTGCGATCCCTTCACCGAAGCGATTCGCACCGCAGAGGAGATTGGCGCCGGCGTGGTGTTCGTGGAACCCGATGCCGGTGACCGGCCACACATCTCCGACGCCTATCCCGACCCCTACGCGCTGCGCCGGATTCCGCTCGAGCGATACGTCGAGGCCTATCGTGTCTTTCCGCAGGAACGGACCGAAGAAGTGGCCGAGCACGCTTCGGGAATCGCCTGGAAGCTGCAGGGCACCGACCCGGGCAAGTCCGTTCTGGCGGTGATCTCGCTGAACATGCTGGACCCGGTTCTGGACGCGATGGAGGTTCCTCAAGACGAACCTCGCCGGCGTATGCCACGCCCGGTGGACCTCGTGAATGCGCATCCGGGGTGCCTGGCGGAGATCACCGTCGAGTATCCGTATCTCCAGGAGCGCTACGAACGATACCGCGCCGCCGTGGGGCTCTACACCGATGGCAATGAAGAACTGATCGACCGCCCGCGCGCGCAACTGGCGCTGCTCAAGGATTCCGAACAGGCTTACGAGAAGAACACGGGCGACAAGCTGGTCCATTGGCAGCGCCGCATGATCGCGCGGTACACGCGGAATCTGGCGATGATCTCGAACGATCTCACGGCGTCGCTGTTCGACATCGTGGTCGCCGCGCGCAACGTGGTGGACGACAACTACGCCTGGGAGGTGTGGGCGATGGCCGGCCGCTACGAGGCGCAGCAAACTTCGTGCGAACTGGAGACCGTGAACATCTCGGGGGAGGACATCTGGATCCGGTCGCGCAAGGTGAAAATCCGCCGCAGGCTCCCGCGCCCGAAGCAACGCTTGAAGCCGCGTTCGCTCGTGCCGCGCAAGAAGGAGGCACGCCCCGGCGAATGGGCCGAACAGCTCGAGGGCAACGCGCTTTGTTCGTATCCGCCCGAGGACATTGTCATCGAGGACTACGGGCAGTTTCTCAAGCAGAAGGCGATCAGCATCCTTTCGGAAGAGCGGATGCGGGTGGAGCCGTTCCTCACTTCCCTGCTCGATGGCATCGACATTCGCGAAACGATTCGTAATTGGCACCAGGGCAAGCTCTACGTGCGGAATCTGCGCAAGATGGCGGGCGAGGTGGGCGCAGTGGTGGTGATCTTCGACCCCGATCACGACGGCCGTTACGACTACCAAACCACCTGGCTCGGTGAGCATCAGAACGAATCCGACATGGCCTTCTACGCCACCAATCCGTTCGATCACATGGTGGGGCCGGGAATCGGGCGAGGCGAGTACGGCGGACTTCTGATGACACGCCCGGCGCGCCGGATGTACGATGTCTGGTCCGATACCGACTACGAAATGGCGGAGTCCAAGCCGGAGCGGCTGCTACTGGCTGGGATCGACTACTCGGTCCACAAGTACGTGGTCTATGTCGCCGCGAAGCCGCCGCGCTCGATCTTCCGAAGCGTCGCCGCGCATCTCGGCCGCCGGATTCTCTACGTGCCGATCGGCCAGTTGTCGTCGCCGAAGCTCAAAAAACTGCGCGTGGTTCACGTGCTCGACGGCCACGATCGCCGCAAGGACGCCAAGGATTTCATCTGGTAGCCGGTGGTTGCCTGCTGGCGGCGCAGGCGTCCCGGCTCATGGGTGCCGGAGGTGCCAATCGGTCGCCGACTGATAGGCGTGGCCCACACGAAACAGCAGCGGTTCACCGTTTTCGGCGGCGCAGAACTGGATTCCGAGTGGCAGCACGGGCGGACCCGGCGTGAACCCGCAGGGCAGCACGATCGCCGGAATCCCAGTGACGTTGGCGAGATTGAACGAGTCGGGCCGGGGCGCCGCGGGCGGAATCGTGGGCACGTCGGTTTCCGCCGTTTCCTCGTCGAGGCGGGGCGCGGCGTTGCCCGCCGGAAGCAGAATCACGTCGCAGAGCGTGAAGACGCGCCGCATCTCCCCGGTCAGTTCCGTGCGCAGCCGTTGCGCGCGCAGGTAGTCGACCGCCGATTGGAACATGCCCGCCTCCAATCGCTCGCGCACCAGCGGATCGAGCAGGTGAGCGCTGGCTCGTAGCCGTTGTTCATGGAATGCCGCCGATTCGGAACTGAGAATCACGCGCGAGACTGCGCTGAAGAGGGGGGCTTGACGGATCTCGATATCGGAGAGAGCGGCTCCCAGACTCTTCAATACTTCCATCGCCGCGCGGAGGGCTGAATCGGTCTCGGGCCGCACATTCAGGAAGAAATGGCCGCGTGGCACTCCGATCCGGATGCCCTTCAGGTTCCGCGTCAGCGATTTCGAGTAGCCGGGCACTGCGGGGGAGGTGTCGATCGCCTGCATCGCGAGTGCCGTGCCTGCCACCGTGTGGGCCATCGGGCCGAGATGATCGAGAGTCCAGCTCAATGTCGTCACGCCATGGAGGCTGATGCGGCCGCGCGTCGGCTTGAGGCCCACGACGCCGCAACTCTTCGCCGGTCCGCGAATCGAGCCGCCACTGTCGGACCCGATCGTCAGCGGTACCATCCCGGCGGCGAGTGCCGCACCCGATCCGCTCGACGATCCGGAAGGCGAGTAGGCGAGGTCCCAGGGATTTCGCGCGGGTCCCTTCAATCCCTTCTGTCCGCTTCCCATCGCGAACTCGAGCATGTTCAGTTTGCCCGCGAGGATCGCACCGGCCTGCGAGAGCCGCTCCACCACGGCCGCGTCGAAATCGGGGATCCAGTTTTCGGTGACCTTCGAGCCGTTCGTCGTGCGGATGCCCTTGGTCGCGATCAGATCCTTCAGCGCGTAGGGAATCCCGTGGAGTGGGCCGCGATACCTTCCGGCAAGGATCTCGCGTTCGGCTTGTTTCGCCTGTTCGAGAGCAAGGTCCGCGGTCACGGTCAGGAACGCATTCACCTTCGGTTCGATCGCCTGGATCCGGTCGAGGCAAGCGCGAGTCAACTCCACCGGAGAGAGCTTCTTCCGGCGGATCAGCGGCGCCAGTTCAGCGAGCGATTGGAAGAACAGGTCCGGCATGGTCTTCGATGCGGATCGCGCGAAGTTCGCGCAGTTTACGGCGGCGAATTTCGAGAACCGGCAGCAGGATTCGCAACCGCTCCTCGCTCAGCTCGAGCCCGGCAAGTGCCGCGGCGCCGCGGAGAGATTCGATCGTAAGTGGCGGCTCAGCGCCTGGTCCAGCGGCTGTCGCGGCACTCTTTCCAGCCGCCCCGAGGGCAAGAGCCTGAAACGCGCGTCTTCGGCTGAGCACCCGACCAGTATGCCAGACCCATCAACCCGCTGCCTCGAGCACCTTCAGTTTCGCGGTGAGTGTCGTGCGTTTGAGCCCCAACAAATCCGCGGCGGCCTTCTTGTTTCCGTCGGTTCGCCGAAGAGCCTGTTCGAGTATCCCGCGTTCGATGCCTGTCACCACGCGCTCGAAGTCGAGACCTTCGTCCGGCAGCGCGATGTGGGTGGGAAGCGGCAGCGGCAAGACTCTGGCCCCAGCCACGGACGGAAGGGGAAAATCGCCCGGAACGAGCGTTTCGCGATCGCCGCTCAACGCCACCGCCATCTCGATCGCGTTCTCGAGCTGCCGCACATTGCCTGGCCAGTCATGCCGCCGGAGGCGTTCGATCGTCTCTCGCGTCACCGCCTTGAGCGGAACGCCTTCCTGCCGGCAGACCTTTTCGATAAAGTGATGCACGAGGATCGGAATGTCCATCGCGCGCTGGCGCAAAGGAGGCATTACGATGGGAACCACATTTAGGCGATAGTAGAGGTCCTCGCGAAATCTGCCTTGCCGGACACGATCCGGCAGATCGGCATTGCAAGCGGCGATCACCCGGACATCCACCTTGATGGTGTCGGAGCTGCCGAGCTTCTGGAACTCGCGCTCCTGTAGCACGCGCAGCAGCTTGGCCTGCAGGTCGAGCGGCATCTCGGCGATTTCGTCGAGAAACAGCGTGCCGTGGCTGGCTTGTTCGAACCGGCCCGTACGATGCCCCACCGCGCCGGTGAAGGCTCCCCGGACGTGCCCGAACAGTTCGGCTTCGAGCAGATTTTCCGGCAGTGCAGAACAGTTCACGGCGACCATCGGCAAGTGGGCGCGATTCGACGCCGCGTGTATCGCGCGAGCCGCCATCTCCTTGCCGGTCCCGGTTTCGCCGGTGATCAACACGGTGCACTTGCGCGCACCGACGAGGCGAATCGTATCGGCGACGTTGTTCATCAGCGGACTCGCACCCACGAGGAATCGCCGCCACGGCTCATCGGGCGAAGCCTCGGGCGGAGGCGGAGAGAGCAGATCCTCGATGGCACCTAGCGGGGAATCGGACGGGAGGAAGTGAAAGGCCCCCAGCTTGATGAGGCGGACGGCTTCGGCCGGCGAAATTTCGCCTTGGAAGACGACAGGAACCTTGCGGTCCACCCGCTGGATCTCCTCTAGGATCTCGCTAGATTCCCATCCCTCGACGGGAAGCTTGACGACCACGGCGTCAAAGCGGCCCTCGCTGAGGAATTGGATCGCGGAGTGAGGATCGGCGGTCGATATATGAAGAGAAGAGGAGTCAGGCGAGTCGCACGGCGGCACTGCCTGCCCGGAGAGGGCCACCACCAAGACGCGGCGATGGGCCTGAGAGGCGGGAGCTTGCATCAGGTGAGAGCTGCTTTCACAGGGCATGAAAGCAACACTCATCCATCGGTTCGCACCGACGAACAATTAACGGCTCCCGTCACAAAGTTGCCGCAAACTTTGCCTTATACTGTTGAACATGCGAAGGCTATTCCTGAAGTTAAGCCTCGGTGCATCGGCTATCCTCGGCGTATTCGCCCAGGGCAATGCTCCCGCACCGAAAGCACCCAAGATGTCGGCCGACGATCTCAAAAAGCTCGTTGGCTCCAAGAAGAAATTCTTCTTCCTCGATGTCCGCGAGCCGAAAGAGCTCGAAGAGCTCGGCACGATGAAGGGCTTCGTCAACATCCCGCTCGGTCAGCTCGAACAACGGATGAACGAGATCCCCAAGGACGCGGTCGTCGTCACCGCTTGAAACCGGGGAGGACGTGCCGCGCGTGCCGCGGCCACTCTCGAAAAAGCCGGGTACAATACCATTGGCTATTGCGGAATGCTTGAGTGGAAAGAGAAGGGGTATGACCTCGTCTATCCCAAGGCAGGTGAGAAGAAGTAGCGATCCGCTTCACCAAACCGAACCTGCATTTTGGCACTCGTGAGCCGAGCAGCAGTGCTCGATCCGGCGGGTGCGGTAGTCTATCGGAGACATGATCTCCGCGCGCGCCCGCCTGCTCTGGCCCCTTGCCCTCGCCGCCCAGACGCGGCAACGGCCGAATATTCTGATGATCGCGGTGGACGATCTGAACACCGACCTCGGCTGCTACGGACATCCACTCGTCCAATCGCCGAATATCGATCGGCTCGCCGCGCGGGGAATTCGCTTCGATCGCGCCTATTGCCAGTATCCGGTGTGCAATCCCTCGCGAACCTCGCTGCTCAGCGGCCGCTATCCCGAAACCACGCGCATCCTCGATAACCAAACGAACCCGCGCACCCATCTGAAGGACGCACCTTTCCTGCCCGAGTTCCTGCGCGGCAACGGATACTTCACCGGACGGGTTGGCAAGATCTACCACGACGGCATGGACGGCGCGAACGATTGGGACGTCAGTCTGAATCCGAGGCCAGATTCCGGGGCCGGGCGTCAAGGTGAAGGGCGCAATCTAACCGGCGGCAAGTTCGCCTTCTTCCAGTGGAAGGCGGCGGAAGGTGCTGACGAAGATCAGCCCGATGGCTTGATCGCCGCGGAGGCGGTGAAGCTTCTGCGCGAGCGACGCGACAAGCCGTGGTTTCTCGCCGTGGGCTTTCGTAAACCGCACGATCCCTACATCGCGCCCAAGAGCTACTTCGATGCGTATCCGTTGGATCGCATCACCGGGCCGCTCCATCCGAAGGACGATGAGCGCGATATCCCGCCGGCTGCGTATCCGCCCGTGCGTCATAACCTCGGTGAGGCGGAAGCACGCGAATACCGCCGTGCCTACTACGCGTGCATCTCGTTCATGGACGCGCAGGTGGGCAAGGTGCTTTCCACGCTCGACGCAACGGGCGCGCGGCGCGACACGCTGGTGATCTTCTTCGGAGATCACGGGCTGCACCTCGGCGAACACAACTGGTGGAACAAGGTCACACTCTTCGAGCGGTCGGCACGCGTACCGTTCATCGCGGCGGGTACGGGAGTGGAACGAGCTGGGGATGTCTGCCGGCGTCCGATCGAGCTGCTCTCGCTTTATCCGACATTTGCGCAGACGGCGGGGCTGCGCTTGCCGGAAGGCCTCCAAGGGCAAAGTATCGCGCCGCTGCTGCGCGATCCACAGGCGCCGTGGACGAGGCCCGCGTACACGGTGGTCCAACGCGCGGGTGGACTCGGACGCTGCCTTCATGACGAACGCTTCCGCTACACGGAGTGGGGCGAAGAGGGCAAGAACGGCATCGAGCTATACGATCACAACTCCGATCCGAACGAGTACCGCAACCTCGTCGACGACCCCGCGTTCGCCGATGTGCGCAAGCGAATGCGCGCCACCATGGCGGCCGTCAATGCGAGAGGGATTGGATAGCCGCGCCACTGGCGGCATGTCTCATTGGCCGCACCAGCGGAGCACGAAATCGTAGAGCACATCCGCTGCCTGCCGGGCGGAATCCATCTCGAGATATTCGTCCGGCAGATGTGCGTTGCCGCCTTTCGGGCCCCAAAGCACCGCTGGCATTCCGAACTCGTGGAAGATGTACATGTCGCACGGAGCCTCGATGCCTTCCACGGGCGGTTCATTGCCGAGCACCTTCCGCGCCGACTCGCCGAGTTCGGCGATCAGCGGACTCTCGCGCGGCGTGAACGATCCCGGCAGGAACCGGATCGGCCGGTCCACCTGAGGAGGCGCGGGAAAGAGATGCCGGTCTGATGTGAGCCGTGCCAGCCAATCGAAGAACTGCGCCTCGATCTCCTCCTGCGATTCACCCGGCATTGTCTCGTAGTAGAGCTCGAGCTTGCACGATGACGGAATCGCCACGGGCTCGGTCGGCCCCCATTGCGAAGTCTGGATATTCGTCACGAACACGGGCACGGGATTCGCCTGCCGGTAGTAGTCGTGCCGCGGAGCCTTCGCCAGGCGTTCCGCTTGAAACTCCGGAAGCCGGGTGAGAAACTGCGTGAGCTGTTCCACCGCCACTGGGCCGTGATCGTTGCTGAAGATGTCGCCGCCCGAGCGGAAGGTGATGTGGAAGATGCGTCCGCCGCGCTGCGCGGGCAGGATGCGGAGTTTGCTCGGCTCACCAACGATCGCCGCGTCAGCAACGTATCCGCGAACGCGCCCGGCGAGCGTGCCGTTCACGCCTCCGAACTCCTCATCCACGACCGACTCGAAGGTGAGATCGCCCTTCAGCCGGACGCCGTTCTCGCGGAGCCGCTCGATCACCCATATCGCGGTGGCGACTCCCGTCTTCATGTCCCAGACGCCGCGTCCGAACATACGTCCGCCGGATTGCGCCGCGCCCAGCGGATCATGTTCCCACTTCGCCGAACCGATCGGTACCGTGTCGATGTGGCCCGAGAGAATCAGCGAACGGCCGCCGCCCGTGCCCGGAATCCGCGCGGCAACGTTCGGCCGGTCGGAATAATCGCGTCCGTGCCAATAGAGCGGATGTTCGGCGAGTCCTTCCACGGAAGCCAACCGGTAGACGTCGGGCTCGATGTCGAGCCGGCGGAGGAAGTCAGCGACATAGGCTTGGCAGGCTGCCTCGGCGCCGGCGGGCGGCGTGTTCTCCGAAGGGATCTGGACGAGATCCGAGATGATTTTGAAAAGCCGGTCACTCATACGAATTGGAAAGCGAACAGGCGAGCCCGCTTCATCGAGATCCGCAAGCGCGCGGGCTTGCCCTGGAACTCACTGGGACTCCCCGTCCGCCAGCGTACCGGATGATGCGTGTGATTCGCCAGAATCCGGTCGCTTTCGATCTCGCGGCCATCGGCGCTTTCGAGCTTCACCCAGGCCGTTCCCATGGCGCCGGTGTCGATGTTCAATTGCAGTTGCTCGCCGCGAAATGTAACCAAGGGGGTTGCAATTTCACCGCCGTCGAGTCCAGCGTCCGCCGAGACGAATCCGTCGAGCCGTTGCGCCGCGAGGTATACCGCGTTCGGTTCGCGTTCCGTTGCGGCGCCGTGATCGAGCGTCGTGCCCGTGTAGTACATGAAGATCTCGCTGCCACGCCGCAACATGCCGAGGCCGGTGTATGAGCCGTGAGTGTCGGCGTCTCCCGGCAATCCGCCCGGATAGTACGGCTTGCGATCATAGCGCTCGAACCGGATGCCATCGCGGCTCGCCGCGAACTGCGTTTCGAGGATGCCCGCCACCGGCACCTTCTCCTCGCCTTTGGGCTTCGTGTGCCGGAACATCGCGGGGAAAGCGAAGTAGGCATCATCGGCCCAAGGATAGAGGTTCACGTTCGGCGTGTAAACATCGGAACCTTCCGGATCGCGCTCGTCGCAGGCAAGCACGGCCGGGAATTCCGTGCTCGGTGTTGGCGGCCAGTCGCCGCCCCAAGGAAACACGCGCCACAGATATCTCGGATTCGTGCTTCTGGTGAACGGCCACGGCTTCATGATTGCGTCGCGTTCGATCTCGGCTCGCACCACCACTCGCAGTGGATTCCAGCCGCGCAGATACGCGACGTACTTGCCGATGCGCGGATCCCAGAAGAGGTTATTGTGCGAGTCGGGAAAAAACGGCAGCACCTCGACCTCTTCCTTCCAGTCGAGTCCGTTCGGCGAAGCGAGAAGCGTCAGGGTGCCGTTGGAATGCGTGCCGAGCACGCTCGGACGCCGTCCCCCGAACGCCGAGAGGGTCTTGAAGCGGCGCGCGGGTTCGGCAACCGGATCGAGAAAAACGGCGCCCTCGCGGAACTGCTGCAACACGATGTTGGTGTCGCGCCGCCCTTCGAACTCCACGCGGCCGAGGTTCGGCCGTTCCCAACCCACCCCATCGGCCGACTGTGCAAAGCAAAGCCGGGGCGAACCTTTTTTCGGGACGCCGTAATACCACATCTTGAACACGCCCTCGTGCTCGAGCACCGACAAGTAGCCGCCTACGTATCCCGCCTCCCACGGCCGTTGTGGCGTGATGACCGGAATCCGCCGTAGCGGAGGATTCACGTTCAACGCGATTCCGCGCGATTCCGCGATGAAGCGTTTGTCGATGAAGAGCTGACGGCGATTGCCGATGTCGAGCGGATTCGGCGCGGCGAAAGCGGCGAGTCCGGGCAGTGCGAACAGCGAGCGGCGGGTGAACATCATCCGCAGGCAATTATAATCGCAGGACAGACATGAGAATCGACCGAATCGAATTGACGCACGTGCGCGTGCCCCTGGTGGAGCCCTTCCGGATCAGTTCCGGCGCGGTGGCGGAGAAGGACGGCATCGTCTGCGCGGTGCATGCGGACGGCCTGACCGGCTACGGCGAATCGTCGCCCATGGCGGGATCCTTCTACGGGCCCGACACTCCCGAGTCGTGCTGGGCGCAGCTCACCGGCGAAATCGCGCCTGCCGCCGCGGGCCGTTCGTTCGATACGCTTGACGCCGCCTGCGAATGGCTCGACACGTTTCCCGCTTCGAACTTCGCCAAGGTTGGCATCGAAGGTGCGCTATGGGACATCGAAGCTCAGCGCCGCGGACTTCCGTTGCATCGCCTGCTCGGTGGAACGCGAAATACGGCCGAATCTGGACTCGCCGTCGGGCTCTATGATGACGTCGCGGACATGATCCGCGCCGTCGAACGCTACCTCGCCGCGGACGGCTACAAGCGCGTGAAGATCAAGATCGAGCAGGGGCGCGATGTCGAGTTGATCCGCGCGGCGCGCAAGGCGTTCGGCAACATCCCGTTGATGGTCGATGCCAACGGAGCCTATACGATCGAGCATGCCAGCGTCTTCCAGGAACTCGACCAGTTCGGCCTGATGATGTACGAGCAGCCCTTCGCCGGCCACATGCTCGAAGATCTCGCGAAGTTGCAGACGATGGTCCACACGCCAGTCTGTCTCGACGAAAGCCTCGAAGGCGTCGCGGAAGTGAAGCGCGCAATCGAGCTGAACGCGCTGCGCATCGCCAACATCAAGATCCAGCGCGTGGGCGGCTTGCGAAACGCGCTTCGCGTTTATGAGATGTGCCGCGAGGCGGGGCTCGACATCTGGGTAGGGACGATGCCCGAACTCGGCATCGGCTGCGTCCAAGGCGCCGCGCTTGCGACGCTCGAAGGCTGCAACTATCCGACCGACGTCGAATCGAGCCTGCGCTGGTTCACCGATGACATCGTCGATCCGATGATCACCGTTACCGGCGGATTGCTGCACGCGCCTGAAACTCCGGGGCTCGGTTATCGCGTTGACGCGGCGAAGCTCGCGCGCTATCGCGTCGCCCAGTGGGAGATCGCCAAGTGACGAACTCGTGGACCAAGCTCCGCAAGGGTGACCCGATGTATGGCTGCTTCATCAGCACGGGGTCCACGGCATCGGTGGAAGTGCTCGGCGGCGCGGGCTTCGATTTCCTGGTGATCGACCTCGAACACGGCATGTCGAGCGAGCGCGACATGCTGTCGCAGTTGCAGGCGATGGAGCATACGCCAGCAATCGGCTGCGTCCGCGTCGAGTCGCATGAGCGCATCCGAGTGGGGCGCGTGCTCGATTTTGGTGCCCAAGGCGTGATGTTTCCGCGAGTCGACAACGCCGAGCAAGCCCGCGCTTGCGTCGCGGCGATGCGCTATCCACCCGATGGCGACCGCGGAGTCGCGGTGCTGGTGCGTGCCAGCCGCTACGGAGCGCAATTTGCCGAGTATCGCGAGAAATCGCGCGAGACGCTGCTCACGATGGTGCAGATCGAAACCGCCGAGGCCGTGAAGAACGTGGACGAGATCGCTACGGTGGATGGCGCGGACGTGCTGTTCGTGGGTCCGATGGACCTGACGACGAGCATGGGTATCTTCCGCCAGTACGATCATCCCGAGTTTCTGAAAGCGCTCGAAAAGGCCGTCGCCGCGGCGCGGCGTAACAAGCGCGCGGCGGGGATCCTGGTTCCGGCGGCGGCCGATACGCGGCGTTACCTCGATCTCGGCTTCACGTTCCTGATGTGCGGTACCGATATCGCGTTCCTGCAAACCGCGGGACGCGGTGTCGCGGAGACGATGCGAAAATCCTGAAGGAGGTACCGATTCATGACGGCTAGTCCGGTCATCTCTCCCGCCTATCAGATCAAGGTCACGTTGCGCGGGACCAAGCCTCCGATCTGGCGCCGGATACTGGTGCGTCCCGAGTTGCGCCTCGGCACCTTCCATCACGTCCTCGGCACTGCCATGGGGTGGCTTGGGGGGCACTTGCACGAGTTCGTGGCGCGGGGTATCACGTGGGGTCCGAGGAACCGTTTCGACGACCCATGGGATGATGGCGCCGGGCCGGAGGACGAAAGCAAGGCGACGGTCGGCGATCTGTTTACCGGGGTGAAAAGCAAGGCTCGCTATGTGTACGACTTCGGCGACGATTGGACCCATAATCTGGTGCTCGAGAAGATTCTGCCGGTGGCCCCCATGGAGTCAATCGCGTCTTGCATCGGCGGCGCGCGAGCCTGTCCGCCGGAGGATTGCGGCGGCGTCTGGGGCTACTACGACCTCCTGGATGCACTCGCCGATCCGGATCACCCGGACCACAAGAGCGCGCTGAGGTGGCCAGGGCGGTTCGACCCGGAAGCATTTTCGGCGGACGCGGTGAACGCCATGTTCACCCCTCTGCCGAAGCGGAAACCCAACGCGAAGAAGAAGACCGCGCGTTAGACCGGCTCGAACGCCAGTTCCGTCGTAATCGCGATCGCCGGCGACAAGGTCCGGTAGATCGGGCAATGATTGGCGAACACGCTGTGAGTCCGTTCCGCCGTCAGACGATGCTGCTCCTCGGCCTTCAGCCGGAGGTTCACGTGAATCCGCCGCACGACGAGCACATTGTCTTCCTTCTCGATCTCGCCAATGCCCTCGCCAACCAGCCGCCCGCCTGAAGCAGAAATTTGACGCGCCTCCAGCGCGCCCCCGAAGGTGCCCACCAGTCAACCGACGGCCGACGAAACCAGGTAATCGATCGTAGTCGCGTGTCGCGGAAAGGCGTCCGGCGGAACCTTGTAGTGCTCGGCGATCGCGCCATGCACGCAAAAGTGAACCGGCTCGGCCTCGCCCGGAATGGTTGCCTTGCGCAATGGCCCCCGAACCCGTTCAACGCGGACTTCGGACCGGTAGACGACTTCGCTCATTCCGACTCCAGTATACGACGCGTGCGTTTGACAACGCGGTGAAGAGCAAGCCAGAATAGAAATTGGACGGCATATCCGTGCGGATGTGGCGGAACTGGCAGACGCGCTAGATTCAGGTTCTAGTTCTCGCAAGGGAGTGGAGGTTCAAGTCCTCTCATCCGCACCAAAATACTGGGAGGTCGTCTAATGGTAAGACTGCAGACTCTGGATCTGCGTATCGGGGTTCGAGTCCCTGCCTCCCAGCCAAGTTCCCGATCAGCTTCCAGCACGTAGCGCGGCCACGACCGGCAACCGCAAGGCCAGCCTCGTCGCAATCCATGTGGCGGCGAGTCCGGTGAGCAGTACAGCAAGCAGCATGCTTCCCAGTGAGAGCAGCGAGAAGTGCGCCCCCCGGCTCGCGATCACCGGCGCGATCGCCAACGCCGCTGATCCAGCGCCCGCGGCCAATCCCGCCACCAGCAGGATCACGTTTTCGCGCAACACGAGCGATGACAGATCGGACTGGCTGTAGCCCACCGCGGTGAGCAGCGCCATCTCGCGCCGCCGCTCGAGCACGTTGCGGAACAGCACGGCCGCCAGCCCGATCGTGCCGAGCAACAGGCCCAGCGCGCCGAGCGACTGGAACGTCGAAAGGTAGGTGTTCTCCACGCGATGGAACGAGGCGAGCTTCTCGCCGGTTGAGATCACATCGAAACCGTGATCCGCGAGGGCATTCTCGATGTCCGCGGTGAGTTTGGTCATCGAAGCCGCAGGCGCGCCGATCAGGAACACACGGAACCCTTGCTCGCTCGGGAAGAGGTTGACGAAGTTCCGCTCCGAGATCAGGATCTCGCTCTGGAACACGCTGTCGCTCAGCGCGCCCACGATCTTCAACCGGGCACCGTTCGGAAGCTTCACCTCGTCACCGATACTCTTGTGCAGTACGTAGGCGAGCGAGTTCGCATCCGCCACTGCCGGAACCACGCCGTCCGGCAGAGTCTGCTGGAGCAGCTTCCAGTCGAACGAAAAGCGATCCGCGAGCGAAGCGGGCGCGCCCAGAATCCGCGGATTGCGCGGCTCGTAGAGATTCAGGCAACTCGCGTCATCGCCAGGGCGCAACCGGAACGGCACGAAGCTCAGATCCTTGTCCGCCGGCAGATTCAGATTCTCCCGCGCGCTTGCGTCATTCAGGTTGTAGTAAATCGGCCGAACCGACTCCGCCATCAGCGGATAGCCGCCCGAGCCGGACTTCGGATCGAGATCCACCGCACCGCTTCCGCGCCGGAACGACTCCACTGAGACGATGAGGAACGTGGCCGAAGCAATCAACGCCGCCGAAAGCACCGTGCGTCCGGGACGGTGCCCGGCGTTTCGGAACGCAAAGCGCGGCGTAGTCGAAACGAGATCGCGCAGGCTCGCCGCCAGCCGCGAGCGGAACAGCGCCAACAGCGCCACCAGCATCACGAAACCAGCGCCGAAGAATCCCGCCACCGCCGGAATCGCTTTCATTCCGGCCGCCGCGAGCAGCACGATTCCGATTCCGCCGAATGCAAGCGCGACAGTGCGGCTTCGCGTTGCCTGCGCGACGCCCGATGTCTCCGATGCTTCGGTCGCGCCGGCGAGCAGGCGCCGCGGACTGATCGCGCGGATTCCACGCAGCGTCAGCACCACCGCGGCCACCGCCGCCGCCACACCGCCGAACACACCGCCCAGAAGGTGCAAGGGACTCACCGTCAGTCCGAGTTCCCGCGTCCCCACCGCATCCACCCACCACGTTCCCAGCCCGTAGAGCACGAGAGCCGCGTAACCCACCGCGCCGATCGCGCCGATCACGCCACCCACCAGCGCGAGGATCACGCCTTCACCGAGGAACAACCGCTGAATGCGATCGGGAGCGAAGCCGATCGCGCGCAGCAATCCCACTTCCGTGTATCGCTGCTCTACGCCCAGCCGGAAGAAGAGGCCCGCGAGCAAGAGTGCCGACGACATCAGGAAGAAGCTGAAATAGACGAAGTACTCGCCGAAGTCGGTGGCGCCGCGCGACGATTCGAGACTCAGCTTGCGCAGTGGAATCACCGCCATCCCGTTCTCGGCCGGGTCGAGCCCATTCCGCAGCTTGATGCGCATCTCTTGCGTCGCCTTGTCGAGCCCTTCGTTGGCGAGCGACGCCGGCGTGAAGCGCAGCGTCGTGACTTTTCCCCAGCGCGAACGCCACAGCTTTTGCGCGCGCGCCAGCGAGACGAACGCCTTGGGCGTGGTCTTGTACGTGTCCCAATAGTCTTCGTCCTTGCGCCGGATCTTGCCGAGATCCATCGGGAACGGCGGATTCCAATCGGCGACATTGTCGGCATCCGTGATGCCCGGATACTCGGGCGCCAGTTGCCGGTCGGCCGCGAGCCCGCGAATCGGCACGGAACCCGCGACGCTGAACTCGGCCTTCTCGTTCATGAGCCGGCCGTCGTCTTGCCACACCATGTACTCCATCGTGAGCGTGTCGCCGGGGCGCGCGCCGAGATCGCGCTGCGTCCACTCGTTGAGAACGATCGAGTTCTCGCCGGCCTCGGCCTGCGTCACCGAATCGAGCGGCACGGCCGCCACCAGCGAATACGGAACTTCCTTGCCGTTCACCCTCATCGCCGTCGCGAGATAAGTCATGGCCGGAAGCGAGGGCATGCCGAGTTCCCGCGTCGCGTTCGATGCCGTTTCCGCGAGCCGGTCCGAGAGGACTCCGCTCAACGTGTCGAGTTGCACCGTGCCCGCTTCGGGAAGCCCGCGCAGCCGGATGCCGAGATCCTCGAGCGCGAACACATCCTTCAACTTCTGTTCGGGTGCCGTCACGCCTTGCGGCAACAGGATCGTGTTGGCGCGCGCCTGCGCGCCGATCTCCCGTTGCAATCGCGACAACGGCACGTAGATCGCTTTCACGCCAGTCTGCATCGGACTCAGCGCAAACTCGAACGCGCTCGCTGCTTTCATCGTCAGACGGATCGTCGGCGCGGACTCTTCCTTGCGCCCGAAGACGGACTCCGCCGGAATATCGGAAGGCTTTTCCAGACGCAACAGAATCGTGTCGTTCGGCGACGCGCCGAGTTCGGCCGCGAGCGGCGCGGTCAGCGCGGTTTCGCGCCCGGAGATGCCGGGCGAGGGTTTCCCGTGGAACTGCCAGAAGCGATCATCGACGCCATAGACCGAAACACCACGCGCGCGGCGTCCGCTCTGCTGATGCGTCACGAGTCCCTCGAGCACGATCATCGGAACGCCGCCCAGGTTGTTCGCCAGCGGTTCGCGGAAGAGCGCGCCCGCGCGAATGACCGTATCGGTATTGCCGATTCGCTCGAGAGCCAGCCGCCGTAAGCTGCCGCGGACAGATGCTCCCACGAGCAGCGCTCCGGCCAGCACCGCCGAAGCCGTGGCGACGCCGAGAATCACCGCCAGATTCGTACGCCAGTAGTGACGTAGAGACTTTACGAGGAACGCACGCGTGTCCATAGCGATTTCCCAGTGTACAAAGCGAGCAGTGCGAGCACGGGTCCGAAGATGTACCAGCGTTCGGGCGTCGAACCCTCCCATTCGCCGAGTACGCGCCACGAGACCAGTCCGCGATAGGCGAGCGGCATCAGACCGATCCAAAGCAGCAGCGGCGGCCACGGTCCGATGATCGCCATCATCGGCAGCATCCAGGTGACGTACCAAGGATGGCAGTTCGTCGAGAGCAGCAGTGCCGCCGCCGCCGTTCCGAGCCAGGCGCGTTCGAGCGGCCAGCGCCATGCCATCCATAGCGTCACGGAACCGAGCATGGCGAAGCTCGCGTACTTGGCCGGATACTCGCGCCCGCCCGCGAGCCAGAGCGTGATCGAGTAGAGGCTGTCGTTGTTGCGCCAGCCGCCGACGTAGCCGGACATGTAGCGGGCGTTGTGGACGAGGTCGCGCCAGTCGGGCGGGATGTACGGAATCGCCGTGACCGCGAGAATGGCGGGGATCGCGGCGAGCCGCCAGGACGGGGCACGCATCCACAGCGCCGGGATCAGCAGAACCGGCCACCACTTGAGCGCGATCGCCGCACCGAGCGCCTCCCAACTCGCCCACCGCCACGCGGCCACGACGAATGCAAGTACGAGTCCGTCATTGTGCCCGCTCCATCCGAATTCGATCACGGCCGCGGGACACCACGCGTAGACGATCAGCCACGGTTGGCGGGCGAGCATCGCAAGTATGGCGAGATCGCCGAGGACGGAAGGGAGTTTCATCCAAATGGCCTGCGTCACGGGATCGGTCGACACCAGTTCGGTGAATCCGAGCGCGGCCCGTTGCATCAGTGTTTGCAGGGGACCATATCCAGCGGGGACATCCGGGGTCGGAATGCGTCCGGGAGGGACATCGTACAGGCGTGCCCACTCCGGATCGTTTGGCCGCGCGGTGTAGGGATTCCCTCCAGCCTCCTGAATTTGCGCTTCCCACCGATATCTGTAGAGATCATCGGAGAGCTCCGGAGGCAGCGTCCAAACCGTCATTCTGTGGATCAGTGCGAATCCGAGTACCATCCCCCGATTGTGGGTAGCGCCCCGGTAGCATGCCAGGATGTAAAATAAAGAGGCGGCAACAAGGAGGCCTACCAACGCTCCGATCGCGTCAGCCCCGGTACTGCGAATGCCCCAGTAGATGAGTTCCAAGCCGAGGCCTGACAACACAACGGAGATTGTCTTCACTTCATGTCCCTGAGTAGCCTGCCATTCGCGTTCCTGCTCGCCACTTCGTGGCGCGACCAGCTCGAGAAGGCCCTGTTCGACGACACCTTCGACGGCGTGCATCAGCTCGTCTGGTTCGACTACGCGCTGCTCATTCCCTACTTTATCCTGATGGCGATTCTCGCCATCTACGGAATGCACCGTTATGAAGTGATCTGGACCTACTTCAAGCATCGCCGGAAACCGCAGCCGCAACCGAAGGCACGCTTCGCCGACCTGCCGCGCGTCACCATCCAGCTTCCGCTGTACAACGAGCGGTTCGTGGTCGAGCGCCTGCTCGAGTCCGTCACCAAGATCGACTATCCGATGGACCGCCTGCAGATCCAGGTGCTTGACGATTCGACCGACGACACGCATCCCTTCACCGAGCGGCTCTGCACCGAATACCGCGCGCAGGGCTTTCCGGTCGACTACATTCACCGCACCAACCGCCACGGCTTCAAGGCGGGCGCCCTCGAGGAAGGGCTGAAGACCGCGACCGGTGAATTCACCGCCGTCTTCGATGCCGACTTCCTGATCCCGCGCGATTTCCTCCATCGCACCATTCACTACTTCACCGATCCCGAAATCGGCATGGTGCAGACGCGCTGGAGCTACCTAAACCGCTATTACAACCTGTTGACCGAGGTCCAGGGAATGCTGCTCGACGGACACTTCGTCCTCGAACACAACGCTCGTTTCCGCGAAGGGCTCTTTTTCAACTTCAACGGCACGGCTGGAATCCTGCGCATCGCGATGATCCGTGATTCGGGCGGCTGGGAACACGACACGCTGACCGAAGACTCGGACCTCAGCTACCGGGCCCAACTGAAGGGCTGGAAGTTCGCCTACGTTCCTGATGTCGAGTGCCCGTCGGAACTGCCCGTCGAGACCCACGGCTTCCAAATCCAGCAGTCGCGCTGGGCCAAGGGCCTGACGCAGGTCGCGATCAAGCTGCTGATGCGGATCCTGAAGTCGGAAGCTCCCTTCAAGGTGAAGCTCGAAGCCTTCTGCCACCTCACCCCGAACATCACCTACCCGCTCATGATCATCGTCACCGCGATGATGCTGCCGGTGATGATCGTGCGCTTCTACGTCGGCTGGCAACAGTTGCTCCTCGTCGACACGCCACTGCTGATGGCGACGTTCGGATCGGTGGTGGTGTTCTACATCGTGGCCCAGCGCGAGCGCGAACGGCGCAGTTGGCCAAGAGCCGTGCTGATGATGCCCGTGCTGATGGCTGCCGGTGCCGCGCTCACGGTGATCAACACCCGCGCGGTGATCGAGGCCCTTCTCGGCGTCAAGACGGCGTTCGCCCGCACACCGAAATACGCGATCGCGGGCACGCCGGGTGAGAAGAAGAAATCCGCTGCGCCGGCGAAGTACCGGAGCAAGTCCGGCTGGCTGCCGTATATCGAGCTGGGTATCGGCGCATGGTTCGCGTTCATGGTCTTCTATGCGTTCGATACCTACAACTTTCTTGCAGTTCCGCTGCTGTCGATCATGGTGGCGGGATACTGGTGGGCCGCGCTGTCGACCTTGAACCAGGAGTGGAGAGACCGGCTGGCTTGGCAGCGGGCGCGGAGACTGGAAGCGGTCCGGGCCGAGTAGCGGAGTGTCGCGCGTAGGCGCGCCTGAATAGCAAGCGTTGCCCACGGCACCCAGCGCGCCGTCGAATGGCGCAAGGCGAGGATCGTCGAAGTCAGATAGACCGCGAATCCGAACCACTCGGCTCGGCCAGCCGGCGCAACACCGAGTCCGGTACTTCGTCACGAATCAGCCGGCGCCTCCAAGCGGCCGCATGCCAGTAGTACTGGAACGCGATGCTCGCGGGCGAAGAACGTTCCGCGAAAGAATGGCGCCGGAAACGGCACGAAGGTCACCATCAGCAGCAACCGGCCATTGGCGAACAACAGCGGCGAATCGGCTCCGCGCACCAGCGACAGGAACTCAAGGATCGTCACGAGGCTCGCGAAAATGCCACGAACGGCCAGGCCCGCGCGAACGCCGTCCACAAGCCCGCGCCGTCTTCTGGCAGTTGCGGCACCTTGATCTCGAGGATCAACAGCGCCTCGAGGCGCGCGGCTTCCCGTTCTACCTACTGGCCCGTGGCCTTGGCCTGCACACGCGTGGCGAACTTGGCAATGTTCACCACGTAGCGCTCGTGGGTGCCCTCGGCGATCTTGTCGCGCTCGTCCCAGGCCTCGACACGAAATTTCACGCGATTGCCATCCACGTGGATCACCTCGGCGCGAAACGTCGCGGTCATGCCGAGCGGCGTTGCCGCCAGATGCTTCACGTTGACCTCTGTGCCGACAGAGTCGAACCCCTCGTCGAGCAGCGGCTTGATCAGGTCGCGGCAGGTGAACTCGAGATGCCAGATCATCCAAGGCGTGGCGAGTACGCGCGCGTGTTCCGCCTCCATGAAATCGATCGCCACTTCACCGGTCACCAAAAGCTTGCGCTCGTGAGTCTTTCCGAGGGGAATCGCCATCACGGAGAGTCTACCGCAGAGCCATGCTACCGTGTTGTTCGGAGCCCCCGATTCGAAATGAAATTTCTCCTGACTACCCTCGCTGGCGTAACCTGCGCGCTCGCGCAGACTCCCGAGATCCAGTTCACTTCCGTCGCCACCGGACTCATCAACCCCGTCGAGATCACGAATGCACGAGACGGCTCCGGCCGCCTGTTCATCGTTCAACAGAACGGAGTTATCCGGATGATGAAGAACGGCGCGCTGGTCGCGGCTCCATTTCTAACGCTCGAGTCGAAGACCGTGGCTCGCGACGAGTGCGGATTGCTCGGATTGGCGTTTCCCCCAGGATTTGCTTCCAAACAGTACTTCTACGTTCACTACAACAACGCATCGTGTACCTCTTCCATCGTCGCGCGGTACCGCGTGCAGGCCGCCAATCCGGACGTGGCGGACCTGAACTCGGAGACCATCCTGCTGACGCAGGCGCAGCCCTACCCGAACTTCTTGAACCACAAGGCCGGTCAGCTCCAGTTCGGGCCGGATGGCTTCCTCTATATCGCGTTCGGGGACGGTGGCGACGCCGGCGACCCCGGGAATTTCTCCCAGAATCCTAACACGTTCCTGGGCAAGATCTTGCGCATCGACACCGAAAACGGAGTGATCCCCTACGGAATTCCGGCGAGCAATCCCTTCGTGTCGAACGCCGCCTACAAGCCCGAGATCTGGGCGCTCGGAGCTCGCAATCCCTGGAAATTCAGCTTCGATCGCGCCACTGGTGATTTCTGGATGTCCGATGTCGGGCAGGCCAACAACGAGGAGATCAATTTCCTGGCGGCCGGTTTGCCCGGCGGGCAGAACTACGGGTGGAACGTCGTGGAGGGCTTCGACTGCTATCCACCGGGTGCTACTTGCA
Source organism: uncultured Acidobacteriota bacterium (assembly GCA_902825945.1). Classification (GTDB taxonomy): domain Bacteria; phylum Acidobacteriota; class Terriglobia; order Bryobacterales; family Bryobacteraceae; genus SYLY01. The sequence continues at coordinate 116,969 of CADECY010000002.1, read as the reverse complement.
ACACCGCGAACTACACCGCGCCGATCTTCCAATACACCCACGCGGCGGGAGACCGATCCATCATCGGTGGTTATGTCTACCGGGGTTCGCGCAACCCAGGCTTGGTGGGCTCCTACGTCTACGTCGACCTCATCTCGACGCGTGTTTGGGGCCTGCGCCGGAACGGACAATCCTGGGTCAATCGTCTCCTGGCCAACAGTGGACTCACGCTCAGCACTTTCGGAGAGGACGAAGCGGGTGACCTTTACGCCGGCGCCTATTTCCGGGGCGAAGTCTTCCGCGTCGATCCGCGCCCTCCCTCCGCCGCACCCACGATCCAATCGCCGTCCAGTGGGCAAACGGTGAGCGTCTCCGGCGTTACCTTCCAGTGGTCCGCCGTCACCGGCGCCACCGGATGGTCGCTCACTGTCGACCAGACGGCCGGCGGCACACGCGTCTTCCAGGGAGTGCTCTCCGGCGCGAGCGTGCTTTCGACGTTGATCACCCTGCCCGACGGGGCCTACACGTTCTCGGTGCGGGGATGCAACGGCGGTTACGCGGACCCGAATTGCGGACCCGCGTCTTCCGTGGCGTTCGCGGTGAGTCAAGCGCGCCCCGCCACGGCGCCCACGATTACGCAGCCTGCCAACGGGGCTTCATTCAACCTCTCGACCTTGCAGTTTTCCTGGTCGGCCATCGCGGGCGTTGCCGGATATGAGGTGGAACTGATCGACGTGGCTGGCGGGGGCGCGTCCGCACTCTCGACGGCGAACTACGGCAATCCGCCGGCTACCAGCACCATCGCGTCCGTGCGATCGTCGACGAACTATCAGTTGCGCGTGCGGGCCTGCACCGCCGGATGTGGACCGTGGTCCACGCCTGTCAATTTCTCGGTGACCCTGCCACCCGTCCCTTCCACTCCGCCCGCGGGCCTGAGTTGTAGCCTGCAGGGCGGTCAAACCGCGCTCTGCAATTGGAATAGCACTCCGGGCGCAGACATCTACATCCTGCAGGCGATTCAGCCGGCGGCCGGTCCCGGAGGCGGTCCGCTCACTGTCGCGAGCCAGCGCGTTTCCACCACGAACGCCAGCATCACCGTGCCGCCCGGGCTCACGCGGCTCATCGTAGCGGCGTGCAACGGCAACGGTTGTAGCAGCTATAGCGGATCAGTCGACTTGACACCTGCCGGTCCGGCGTCGAGCGTTCCGATTCTGGCGGCTCCCGTTGCGGGCGATGCGGTAACGGGGCCGATCGTCACATTCGCCTGGAGCCGAATACCGGGCGACAATGGCTCGAACACCGTCTACCGCCTGTTCGTGCAGGACTTTGCGCGGGGCGGAACGGCGCTTGATGTACTGACGAAGTCCAACTTCTGGGCTGCGCAGTTCCGAGGCGGTGGAACTCGCTACGACGCATTGGTGATCGCTAACCCGGGCTCGCCGGGCCAAGCGCAGGGGCCTGCCGCGGCGTTCATCGTCAGGGGTCCGAATCCATCCTCGCCGACGATGGTAGCACCGCGGCATCAGGCGCCCGATGTCTCCCTCACCGTTCCGGTGGGTAACGTGCAACTGGGCTGGACGCCAATTCCCGGGGCAACGCTCTACGAATACTGGATGAGCTTGTCGGGCCAGTTCGAACCACTCGCGCGCGGCGTGACGCCGGGTTTGCAGGTCCAGATCCCTTTGGTGGCGAGCCAGACTCCGCACAACGGAATCGTGCGGGCTTGCCTGACGGGCACATGCACGTTCGGGTCCGAGACGAACTGGGGTCCATGGTCGAGCGCTCCGGGGCAGACGGGTGTTACGAGTTTCCTGGTCGGGCCGTAGGGCCGCAAGCCTATCTGCCGGGGCTGGTGTTGCAGAGGCGGCGGTTGTGGAATCTGCCAAGTGAGTGAATTGGAACGACAGTCCGCCACGGGGTGCCATCAACCCATTCCGGGAAGTTGATTGCGCCGGATAGATCCTTTCGGTGCTTGCGCAATCTGGCCGGTGACGCGTGTCGACAAAGGACATTGCCGCGAGCGCTCGCCCGGCCTCCCCACCAATCGATCCGAGGGGTTCCTGGGAGTGAAGAGTTGGGTTCAGGCCAGATGATTTCGCAGTAGTATGGTTTTTACCAACTCCAGTTCTCGAGAGGAAACCCCGCCCACCCCGCTCATTCCGATGTCCCCGGTTCAAGTGAGGATCATCGAGGCCTCGATTCCGCCGGAATCCTCTTCGGTTGCGCACCGTTCCAAAGTAGCGGCGCTCAAATCGATTGCCACTTTTTCCGTCATTTGCGGCTCTCGCGCGTACGTCTTTCCGAGCGAATAGTATCCCGGTGAGTCCGTCGCGGAACCCATGGTATTGTGTAATCCGGAGCCCCCGATCCGCATGAAACTCCTCCTGACTATCCTCGCTGGCGCAGCCTCCGCGTTCGCGCAGACTCCCGAGATCCAGTTCACTTCCGTCGCCGCCGGACTCGCCACGCCGGTCGAGATCACCAATGCTCGAGACGGTAGTGGCCGTCTGTTCATCGCTCAGCAGAGCGGTGTCATCCGCATTCTGAAGAACGGGTCGCTGCTCAGCACTCCCTTTCTTTCGCTCGGGGCGAAAACTGAGCTCCGGGGCGAATGCGGCCTGCTCGGCTTGGCGTTTCCTCCGGGATTCGCCTCCAAGCAACACTTCTACGTCTACTACAACAGTCCCAACTGCGCCAGTTCGGTCGTCGCCCGGCATCGGGTATCGAACAACAATCCAGACGTGGCGGACCTGAACTCGGAGACCATCCTGCTTACGCAGGCGCAGCCGTACCCGGCCTTCCCGAACCACAAAGGCGGTCAGATCCAATTCGGGCCGGATGGCTTCCTCTATATCGCCTTCGGCGATGGTGGTGACGCCGGCGACCCTGGGAATTTTGCGCAGAATCGTAACAGCTTTCTCGGCAAGATCTTGCGAATCGACACCGAAAACGGGGCAAGCCCCTACTGGATTCCCCCAAGCAATCCCTTCGTTTCGGATCCTGGCTCCAAGCCCGAGATCTGGGCGCTCGGGCTTCGTAATCCTTGGAAGTATTCCTTCGATCGCGCTACAGGGGACTTCTGGATGGGCGATGTCGGACAGAATGACAATGAGGAGATCAATTTCCTCGCCGCTGGGTTACCCGGCGGGCAGAATTACGGATGGGACCTGATGGAGGGCTTCGCCTGTTATCCACCGGGTGCGGTCTGCAACCCGGCGAACTACACCGCGCCCATTTTCCAATACAGCCACGCGGCCGGAGACCGATCTGTCACCGGGGGATACGTTTACCGGGGTTCGCGCAGTCCCGGATTAGTGGGGACCTATGTCTACGCCGACTTCATCTCGGCTCGCGTCTGGGGACTCCGGCGCAACGGCCCATCATGGGACAACCGCCTGCTCGCCAACGCCGGATTTGGGATCAGCACCTTCGGCGAAGACGAAACGGGTGACTTGTACGCGGCAGCTTACTCCCGGGGCGAAGTCTTCCGCGTCGATCCGCGCCCTCCCTCCGCCGCACCCGCGATCCAATCGCCTTTCAACGGACAGGTGGTCGGCGTCTCCGGCGTTACCTTCCAGTGGTCCGCCGTCACCGGCGCCACCGGATGGTCGCTCACTGTCGACCAGACGGCCGGCGGCACACGCGTCTTCCAGGGAGTGCTCTCCGGCGCGAGCGTGCTTTCGACGTTGATCACCCTGCCCGACGGGGCCTACACGTTCTCGGTGCGGGGATGCAACGGCGGTTACGCGGACCCGAATTGCGGACCCGCGTCTTCCGTGGCGTTCGCGGTGAGTCAAGCGCGCCCCGCCACGGCGCCCACGATTACGCAGCCTGCCAACGGGGCTTCATTCAACCTCTCGACCTTGCAGTTTTCCTGGTCGGCCATCGCGGGCGTTGCCGGATATGAGGTGGAACTGATCGACGTGGCTGGCGGGGGCGCGTCCGCACTCTCGACGGCGAACTACGGCAATCCGCCGGCTACCAGCACCATCGCGTCCGTGCGATCGTCGACGAACTATCAGTTGCGCGTGCGGGCCTGCACCGCCGGATGTGGACCGTGGTCCACGCCTGTCAATTTCTCGGTGACCCTGCCACCCGTCCCTTCCACTCCGCCCGCGGGCCTGAGTTGTAGCCTGCAGGGCGGTCAAACCGCGCTCTGCAATTGGAATAGCACTCCGGGCGCAGACATCTACATCCTGCAGGCGATTCAGCCGGCGGCCGGTCCCGGAGGCGGTCCGCTCACTGTCGCGAGCCAGCGCGTTTCCACCACGAACGCCAGCATCACCGTGCCGCCCGGGCTCACGCGGCTCATCGTAGCGGCGTGCAACGGCAACGGTTGTAGCAGCTATAGCGGATCAGTCGACTTGACACCTGCCGGTCCGGCGTCGAGCGTTCCGATTCTGGCGGCTCCCGTTGCGGGCGATGCGGTAACGGGGCCGATCGTCACATTCGCCTGGAGCCGAATACCGGGCGACAATGGCTCGAACACCGTCTACCGCCTGTTCGTGCAGGACTTTGCGCGGGGCGGAACGGCGCTTGATGTACTGACGAAGTCCAACTTCTGGGCTGCGCAGTTCCGAGGCGGTGGAACTCGCTACGACGCATTGGTGATCGCTAACCCGGGCTCGCCGGGCCAAGCGCAGGGGCCTGCCGCGGCGTTCATCGTCAGGGGTCCGAATCCATCCTCGCCGACGATGGTAGCACCGCGGCATCAGGCGCCCGATGTCTCCCTCACCGTTCCGGTGGGTAACGTGCAACTGGGCTGGACGCCAATTCCCGGGGCAACGCTCTACGAATACTGGATGAGCTTGTCGGGCCAGTTCGAACCACTCGCGCGCGGCGTGACGCCGGGTTTGCAGGTCCAGATCCCTTTGGTGGCGAGCCAGACTCCGCACAACGGAATCGTGCGGGCTTGCCTGACGGGCACATGCACGTTCGGGTCCGAGACGAACTGGGGTCCATGGTCGAGCGCTCCGGGGCAGACGGGTGTTACGAGTTTCCTGGTCGGGCCGTAGATGATTTGTCGTCGAATTCGAAGATCGTGCGGCGGTGCCATCGGCAAGTCGTTATCTGTAAACGGCTTGTGAAACAAAAACTTGAAATATCGCGCACCTTTACGGCCTAGTACGGGTATAATGAGGCATGCGCACCGCCTTGGTGATGTGCGTACTGGGGGTTGTGCCCACCTTCTCCCAGACACCCGAGATCGCGCTGACGCGGGTCGCGGGAGGATTCGGCCTTCCGGTCGATATTACCCACTCCGGTGACGGTTCCGGAAGGTTGTTCGTCGCTCAAAGGAGCGGCATCGTGTCGATCATCCGAAATGGCGCCGTCCAGCCTCAGCCCTTCCTCGACTTGGGCTCCCGCACGGTGGGGCAGGACGAGTGCGGGTTGCTCGGAATCGCTTTTCCGCCAGGCTTCGCGTCGAAGGGCTACTTCTACGCGTCTCATACGGACGCGACGTGCCTGACCTCCATCATCGCGAGGTATCGTGTTTCGGCCTCGAACCCGGATGCCGCCGACCTCAACTCCGGGGCCGTGTTGATCACCGTTCCCAAGCCGAGCGCCCATCATCATGGAGGCCAGATCAAGTTCGGGCCCGACGGCTTCCTGTACGCGAGCTTCGGCGATGGGAGCCTCGGGGCCGATCCAGAAAACCGCGCACAGAATCTAGCGGTCTTGAATGGCAAGATCATTCGCATCGATACCGAGGGCGCCGCCACCGGTCCGTACCGGATTCCGCCGGGGAATCCGTTCGTGTCGAACGGCAACGGACGGGCCGAGATCTGGGCGCTCGGACTTCGTAATCCGTGGCGATTCTCGTTCGATCGTCAAACCGGCGACTTGTGGATCGGCGATGTCGGCCAGGACGCCCGCGAGGAGATCAACTTCCAGCAAGCGGGTAGCACCGGCGGCCAGAACTACGGCTGGAAGATCATGGAGGGAACCCTTTGCTATTCCCCCTCCACGAACTGCCCCTCGGCTGGGCTCACGCCGCCCGTGCTCGACTACGGCCGGGCCAACGGCGACATCTCGGTGATCGGCGGCTACGTGTATCGCGGCGCGTCGAACCTGGCCCTGCGGGGCACCTACGTCTATGCGGATTTCGGATCGGGCCGCATCTGGGGGCTCAGTCCAGCCGGAACTGGGTGGACCAACCGCCTCCTCCGAAGCGACGGCCGGTTCATCACCACGTTCGGCGAGGATGAAGCGGGCGAACTCTACTTCGGGTCCGGGGCAACGGGCGAAATATTCCGAGTCACGCCGCCGCCAGTGCCTGTCCTGCTAGGCAGCCCGGCGATCGCGAGCCCAGTGGCGGGCCAGAACATCAGAGTTCCGAGCGTGACGTTCCGGTGGCAGCCGGTGCAGGGGGCCAGCGCGTGGAGCCTCTCGATCGACCGAACCGATGGCAGCGCGGTGTTCCGTGGAACGCTAACAGGCTCGAACTCGCTCTCCACCGTGGTCGATCTGCCCAATGGTGGCTATGTGTTTTCGCTTCGCGCCTGCGTGGCCGGACTTCCGGAAACCAGCTGCGGACACGCCTCGAGCGTCGTATTCGCCGTTATCGCGGACGGGCCCTCCTCGGCACCGTCGATCACCGCCCCCATCCCAGGCGCGAACATCGCCATATCGTCGCCGCAATTCAGTTGGACGGGCGTGGCCGGAGCCGCCAGTTACGAGGTCCAACTGACCGATCTCGCGCGCGGTGGCGCGGTTGTACTTTCGGTGGCCAACCACGGCGGGCCGCCCGCGACGAGCACCATCGCCTCTCTCCGTTCCTCGTCCAGCTATCAGCTCCTGGTCCGCGCCTGCGCGATCGCCTGCGGACCGTGGTCAGAGCCGGTGAACTTCGCCGTCAGTTTGCCCGCTGCCCCCACGAGCGCGCCTTCCGCGCCAGCCTGCACCTTGCAGAACGGACAGACGGCTGCGTGTTCCTGGAACTCCGTGACCGGGGCTGACATCTATGTCCTGCAGGCGATTCAGACGAACTCCGGGCCCGGCGGCGGAGCTTTGTCGGTTGCCAGCCGGCGTGTCTCGACGGCGAGCACCACGATCACGGTGCCGCCCGGCCAGACGAGCTTTATCGTGGCGGCCTGCAATGGCAATGGCTGCGGTCCCTATAGTGCGGCGAGTCAATTGAATCCTCCGGGCCCGGCGCCCAACGTCCCTGCTCTCGCGAGCCCGATCGGGGGTAGCACTCTCGACAGCTCGACCGTGACGTTCGCCTGGAACCGCATCGCGGGAGACAACGGATCGAACACGATCTACCGCCTCTACGTGCAAGACCTTCAGCGCGGAGCCCCGGCGCTCGACATCTTGACCAAATCGAATGTTTGGGCCGCGAAATTCCGAGGGGAGGGCAGTCGCCATGACGCGGTGGTGATCGCCAACCCTGGTCTCCCGAACGAAGCGCAAGGTCCGGCGTCGGGATTCGTCGTGCGCGCCGCCAGTCCGATCGCGCCCACGATGGTAGCCCCGCGGCATCAGGACGTGGGCATCACGTCGTCGATTCCTTCCGGCAATGCCGTTCTCGGTTGGACTCCGGTTCCCGGCGCGACCCTGTACGAATACTGGATCGCGATTCAGGGTCAATCCGAGCCGGTGGTGCGCGGCGTAACGCCCGGGCTGCGCGTGGAGGTTCCGCTGGTGTCGAACCAGATCCCGTATGGCGGAATCGTGCGGGCGTGTCCATCGGGCGCCACGTGCATGCCTGGATCCGATGCGAGCTGGGGTCCATGGTCGAATTCGCCCGGACAAACCGGCGTCACCACCTTCCTCGCCGGGCCTTGAAACCAGGGCTTGGGCGGCGGTCGGGTAGAATGGTGAGTTTGGCCTCGTAATGCCCCAGTTTCGCTCTTACACCTCGACCCACGGCCGGAACATGGCCGGCGCCCGCGCGCTCTGGCGCGCCACCGGAATGAAGGATGGCGACTTCGGAAAGCCTATCGTGGCCATCGCGAACTCGTTCACGCAGTTCGTGCCCGGACACGTCCATCTGAAGGATCTCGGCCAACTGGTGGCCCGCGAGATCGAGGCACACGGCGGCGTGGCCAAGGAGTTCAACACGATCGCTGTCGATGACGGAATCGCGATGGGGCACGGCGGCATGCTCTATTCGCTGCCGTCGCGCGAGTTAATCGCCGACTCGGTCGAGTACATGGTCAACGCGCACTGCGCCGACGCATTGGTCTGCATCTCCAACTGCGACAAGATCACGCCCGGAATGCTGATGGCCACGCTGCGCTTGAACATCCCCACCGTGTTCGTTTCGGGCGGACCGATGGAGGCGGGCAAGGTGAATTGGCACGGATCGGTGCGCGCCGTCGACCTCGTCGACGCGATGATCGAGGCGGCGAACATCAAGAACTCCGATGCCGACGTAGCCGCGATGGAACGCTCGGCTTGCCCGACCTGCGGCTCCTGCTCGGGCATGTTCACGGCGAATTCGATGAACTGCCTGACCGAAGCACTCGGACTCGCGCTGCCCGGCAACGGATCGGTGCTCGCCACCCACGCCGACCGCCGCGAATTGTTCCTGCGCGCGGGCCGGCTTTCGGTGGATCTCGCCAAGCGCTACTACGCCGCAGACGATGGGAGCGTGCTGCCCCGCGCGGTGGCCAATCGGGCCGCGTTCGAAAACGCAATGACGCTCGACATCGCCATGGGCGGCTCCACGAACACGGTGCTGCATCTTCTGGCCGCGGCGCAGGAGGCCGGGCTCGACTTCACCATGCAGGACATCGACCGTTTGTCGCGCCGCGTGCCCTGCTTGTGCAAAGTCGCGCCCGCCACGCAGAAATATCACCTCGAAGACGTGCATCGCGCGGGCGGCGTGATGGGCATCCTCGGTGAGCTCGATCGCGCCGGGTTGATCGATGGCTCCGCGGGCTCGGTCCACAGCGGAACGCTCGGCGAGGCACTGGACCGCTGGGACGTCATCCGCACGAACGATCCGAATGTCGGTGAGTTCTATCGGGCGGCGCCCGGCGGTGTTCCCACGACGGAGGCGTTCTCGCAGGATCGCCGCTATCCCGAACTCGACACCGATCGCGCAAATGGCTGCATCCGGAATCTCGAGAACGCCTATTCGCGCGATGGCGGGCTGGCGGTCCTGTTCGGAAATCTCGCCGAGAACGGCTGCATCGTCAAGACGGCAGGCGTCGACGAAAGCATCCTGAAGTTCAACGGCCGCGCGCGGATCTGCGAAAGCCAGGAAGAGGCGGTCGAGAAGATTCTGGCCAACCAGATGGTGGCGGGAGACATCGTGGTGGTGCGCTACGAAGGCCCAAAAGGTGGGCCCGGAATGCAGGAGATGCTCTATCCCACCTCGTATCTCAAGTCGGTAGGACTCGGCAAGCAATGCGCTCTGTTGACCGACGGCCGGTTCTCCGGTGGATCGTCTGGACTATCGATCGGGCACGTGTCGCCCGAAGCGGCGGCCGGTGGCGCGATCGGGTTGGTGGAAGATGGCGACCGGATCGAGATCGACATTCCGAATCGCACGATCCGGCTGGCGGTAGAAGATGCGGAGCTGGCGCGGCGCCGGGCTCGGATGGAAGGTAAGGGACCCGAGGCTTGGAAGCCAGCCGGGCGTCAGCGTGAGGTGTCGGCTGCGTTGAAGGCGTACGCGGCGATGACCACGAGCGCCGACACGGGCGCGGTCCGCCGGGTCCCCGGAGCGTAGCGGTCAGGGACGAATGACGCCTCGGGCGGTGCGGTTGCGGCCGGAACCTTTCGCTTCGTAGAGGGCCTCGTCGGCGGCACGGATCAGCTTTTCCGGCGTGCAGATTTCGCCCCCTGGGAGCGCGGTGACGCCGAAGCTCGCGGTGATGTTGGTTAGTCCGCCGCCGTAGTCGACCGGCTTGATCTCGATCGATCCGCGGATGCGCTCGGCGGTCATCACGGCCTGATCGGCGTCGCATCGCGGAAGAATCACGAGAAACTCTTCGCCGCCGTAGCGGCCGGCCGCATCATAGGCGCGAATGGAGGCCTGGATTCGTGATGCCACTTCGCGCAGGACGGCGTCGCCCGCCAAGTGTCCCAACTTGTCGTTCACGCTCTTGAACTTGTCGATGTCACCCATCACGAGGCCAAGAGGGGAAAACTCGCGCTGGGACCTCGACAACTCGCGAAGCAGGATGTCGAAGATGGCGTGCCGGTTCCAGAGCCGGGTGAGCGCGTCACGAGTGGCCTGTTCGCGCAGCAGTTCCTGTGCCTCGAGCAGCTTCGTTTGCAGTTCGACGATCCGCCGGCCGGGACCGAGCCGCACCTTGAGTTCGCTCGAGTCGAAGGGCTTGACCAGGTAATCGTCCGCGCCGGCTTCCATACCGGCAATCAGGTCTTCTTTCTCGTGGCGCGACGTCAGCAGAATGATGTAGGTGTAATAGCGCTTGCGCTGCTGGCGTACCAGACCGCAAACTTCAGGGCCGCTCAGACCTGGCATCATCCAATCGAGAATCGCCAGCCGTGGCGCGTCGTCCCGTTGTAGTACTTCCCAGGCCTGAGATCCATTGGGAACCGACATCACATCGTATCCCCACTTTTTCAGCGACGCTTCCAGAATCCGCCGTGAGACTGGACTGTCATCCGCCACCAAAACCGGCATCGGCACCTCGCCTCCGCCGCGCTCGAGCGTCTCATCAACCAGATCTGCAGTCACAACACCCCGCACAACTTCCTAATCGACCTGCCGGGCAGCGAATCTGAGACAAATGCCTCGTGCATCCTCCCTAGTTCTCGAGAATCCTTCGCCCTAAGGTGATCCTCCGCGATTATATCGCACCCGAACGATTTGCCTATTGTCCGGGCTATGTCGGACCGGGTAATGTCGGGTATCACTCGTTTATGCCGCAAGACGGGCGCCCGCTTCGAGTGCCTCGAATCCAGGCTGGCACGCAGCCTCGAGCCGCGCGAGTTCTCCCGATTCGAGCTTTCGCCATGAGGACTTTACCGGCCGGATCGTCGCCGCCGCCTTGCGGACCCACTCTTCATCCGCGAAATCCGAGCCCACGAATTCGATCATCCGCCGTAGACAAGACTCCGGACGCGCGAGAATATCCTCGAAATGGAGACTCAGTACACGGTCCGGGCCGAGCGCCGCCAGTACCGGCAGTCCCTTGATCAATTCGCCAGACCAATAGTGACCGAATAGCGCCGGCGACGGCTTCATGTTCCGAAACACTTTGGGGTCAAAATGCTCTGGCAGCAGGCGGTACATCTCTTCCGCCAAGTCCTCGATGCCGGACCGCTCCTCCGTCTCGTAGGGATCGTAGCCGAGGTTCTCCTCGAGCATCACGCACGTCATCATCATGCGGAACCCGTGGTGGCCGCTCATCGAGATCGCGCAATCGCGCCCATCCCGGATGATGTGGACGAAGCGCGCCTCGGGAAACTGCTCCGACAGTTCCTTTACCAGCCGCAGGCTCCCGCCTGAGCGCTCGGCCCAGACCCGCTTACCGAAGGTCTCGCGCATCCAGTCGAAGACACGCGAATACTGAACGGCCATCGGTGCCGGGCCCAGATCCATGACGAACGCGCGGAGCCGGTCGAAGAACGCATCGTGGTCCGGGGTAATGTGAGGCAGTGTGGTCTGCAGGATCGCGGGTACGCCGGTTTCGCGGTTGAAGCGCGAATCCGGCGCCAGCGGATAGATCATCTCGTCCATCTCGACGCCATGGCGGATCATCTGGTTCTGCCGTGGGTGGAATCCGCCGAGGATCGCCCAGACCTGTTCGGCCGTCGCGTCGCCTGGCGGCAGGAAACCTGCGATGCGGCCACCCAGATCGCACATGAAGACGATGAACTCGGAAAGGCTCAGCACAGCCGGATGCTCGCGCAGCATGTTCGAGAGCATGGTGGAACCGCAGCGGCCGGTTCCGACAATGAAGACGGGTGCGGCGGAATTCATCTCAGGCCGCCTCCTTCCATTGCGCCGCCGGTGCATGCAGCACGGAACCATACCAGGATGCGTAGGACTTCACGGCAGCCTCGTCCATCCGGTATTCGGGCTCACGCGCCGGGCTGACGGCATCGGCGTTGGCGCGGCTGAACAGCTTGGTAGCGCGCAGATACGATCCGTAAAAATCGAGGGCTTCGTCGAGTTTCTCGTCGAGGTAATCGAATCCGCTCTTGTCGCTCACGTAGACCGGTTCGGGCAGGCCCACTTCGCTGAAGATCACCCGCAGGCATTCGCGAACGGTGGGTTGCTCTGGGTTGGTGATATGGAAAACCGTTTCCACCGACCCGCCGCGCGCGATCTCGACCATGCGCTTGGCCACCAAGTCGACCGGAATCAGGTTCACTCGCGCTTCCGGATCGGCCACGATGCGCAGTTGCATACGAGACTCGAGGCCCTTCTGTAGGCGGCGAAGGATCCGCTCGAGCGGGCGCAGCCGGCGCATGAAGCCATAGAGTCCCGAGAATCCGGACGAGACGGCCAATGTCCTGCTGTGTCCGATCACGATGCTCGGACGGAAAATGCGTGTGGCGAAATCCGTTTCGGCGGCGACCAGGCCTTCGGCCTCGATCTTCGACCGCTCGTAGTGGTTGTTGGTGGCGGTGGCACGGCCGATCCGCTCTTCGATCTCGCCGGTACGCATGCCCGCGACATAGGCGGTGCTCACGTAGTTGAAGTGGCCTCTCACACCACAGCGCCGCGCCAGATCGAGAGCGTTGCGGGTGCCCTCGACATTGGTTTCGAAGATCTCGGCCTCGTACCGGTCTTCGTATCGCAGCGAGGCGGCCGAGTGCCAGAACTCGTCTACCTGGGGCAGCGCCGCGATACCGATTCCGCAGTGCTCCTGGCTGAGGTCGCCTTCGATGGCCGTACAACGAGTCCGGATCGCGTGCTCCATCTCAGAGCCCATGCCAGCGCAAGCGGCGGCGTTCGACAGCGCCTCGCGAAGCCGGGCCGCGGCACCTTCCTTGCCAGGACGGACCAACGCCAAGATCCGGGCCGAAGGATCGCTGAGAAGTTCGAGGATCAGGTTTGCTCCGACGAACCCGGTCGCTCCCGTTACAAAGTGAGTTTGCATTTTGTCTCCACTACCGGATGCGTCATTTGGCGGTGAATCGGATCATCCGGCCGACATTTGGTTCTGGAACGGGCACCGCCGAAGCCCGCGCTGTCCACCCCCTCCAGCCTTGGTTTCGCCCCAGAATGGTTGACCGGATCGCCGTTTTGCCACACGCTGAGGCATACGCACCACCTTCCGTGTGAAAGGGAGCGTTGGGGAGTTCAACATGCGAACATTGCTGGCCGCGCCATCCGTCGCGGCGTTTTTGTGTTTGACGCTGGCGGGGGCGCGGGTGCTCGAGGCGCAAGCTACCGGCCGTCTGACAGGCACGGTGACCGACGCGAGCGGTGCCAAGGCGGGCAACGCCAAGGTGTCGCTTTCGCTACCGGGCGGCGCAAACGCCATCCTCTCCGCTTCCACGACCTCGGCCGGCGCGTTCGACTTCCCGTCGATCCGCGCCGGCCTCTACGATGTAACCGTCGAATTGCCCGGCTTCAACAAGTACATCCAACGTGAAGTCAAAGTCGATCCGGCCCGTGAAACGGCGCTGCCGGAGATCAAGCTCGAGGTAGCGGCCATCTCCCAGACCGTCGAAGTGGCGGCTTCGATCGCAGCCGTGCAGACCACAACATTCGAAGTCGCGAATACGGTGACGCAGAAGCAGGTCATGGAGCTGCCGGTTGGCGATCGCCAGATCACCAATCTGTTCAGCACGCAGGCGGGCGTCGGATCGGCCGGCTTTGCCGCTACCACGATCAATGGACTCCGGCCTACCTACTCCGCCGTGACGCTTGACGGAATCAGCGTCCAGGACAACTGGGTCCGCACCAACACGCTCGACTTCATGCCCAATCGCCTGACGATCTCGCAGGTGGCGGAAATGACGGTGAGCACCTCCAACAGCAACACCTCGATCGGCGGTGGCGCCAATCAGATTTCGATGGTCACGCCGTCGGGAACCAACCAGTTCCACGGATCGGGCTACTGGTTCAATCGCAACGTCCAGTTCGCCGCCAACGACTGGTTCAACAACCAGAACGACATCGCGAAACCCGCGCTCAACCTGAATCAACTCGGTGGATCGCTCGGCGGTCCGGTAAAACGCGACAAGCTGCTGTTTTACGTCAACTATGAATCGTATCGCCGCCGCAGCCAGACTCCTGTTCTCAATCGCGTGCTCACGCCGAGCGCGCGGCAAGGACTGGTCACCTGGCGCGACGCATCAGGCGCCACTCGCCAGTTCAATGTCCTGCAAGCGAGCGGACTCTCGATGGACCCCACGATTCAGCAACTGCTCGGCCAGTTGCCCGCCAACGGTAACAGCAGTCAGTTGGGCGACGGACTCAACACCGCCGGCTATTCGTTCAATGCGCGAAGCAACATCACCCGCGATTCCGTCACCGCGAAAGCCGACTACTACCTGACCCAATCGCACACCTTCACCGGCAGCTACCTCTGGAATCGCGATTACGTCGATCGTCCGGGCAGTGGCAACTTCTTTACCACCACTCCTCCCGTCAGCAACCAGAACACAGCCGCGCTTCTCGCCACCAGTTGGCGCTGGATCGCCAAGCCCACGCTGACCAACGAGCTACGCGGCGGATACAACCGCACCGGCGGACCGTTCAACGTGTCGAATCCCGTGCCGGATTTCGTGTTGACCGGTCTGTCGTTTACCTCGCCGATCAACGCCAGACTGCCCGAGGGCCGCGACACGGGAACCTACGTCATCCAGGACAACGCCAACTGGCTGCGCGGCAAGCATGCCATCTCGTTCGGGTACCAGTCACAGTTCGTACGCACGCCGGTATTCGACTACATCAACACGGTGGCGAGCTACGGCATCGGAATCGGACCTGCGAGCCCATATGGTTTCAACGCCGGCGACAACGGGCTGCCCGGCAACATGGTCTCGACGGCGAACACGCTGCTCGCCTCGCTCGCCGGCCTGATCTCGACGGGAACGCGGAGCTTCAACATCACGAATCCCACCTCTGGATTCGTGCCCGGCGAGCCGCAGCGTCAGAATTTCAGCCAGGACAATCACTCGCTCTACATTTCGGATTCGTGGAAAGTCCGGCAGCGGCTGAACCTGATCATGGGCGTCCGCTGGGACTATTGGACGGTGGTCAACGAGCGAAACTCGCTCGTCCTGCAACCGATCCTTCAGAACAACGATGCTTTCGGGACGCTACTCTCGAACGCATCGATGGACCTGCACGGCAACTCCGTTGGCCGACCCTACTACAAGAAGGATCTCAACAACCTCGCGCCGAACTTCGGCTTCGCCTGGGACCCGTTCGGCGATTCGAAGACGTCGATTCGCGGCGGCTACAGCATCGCCTACACCACCGACAACACGGGCAACTCGATTATCAACACCACCGGCAACAACACCGGACTCATCGGCCAAGCCGGCTTCCAGAATGCCACTGCCACGCTACGCGCGCTCCCACCGATTCCTACGCCGAGATTCCAGTTGCCGGTCACGGCCGCGCAGAACTTTACCACCACCGGACGCAACTCCACGATCAGCATGGTGGACCCGCGCCTTGCCACACCATACGTCCAGCAGTGGAGCTTCGGAATCCAGCGCGCGGTGAAGGGATTCCTCGTCGAAGGCCGTTACGTGGGCAACCACGCCGTGAAATCACTGCGCCAGCTCGACGCCAATCAGATCAATCCGTTTCAGGCTGGCTTCAACGATGATTTCCTGCGGGCTCGCAACAATGGATTCCTGGCCCTCGCCGCCGGACGCGGCTTCGATCCCGCCTACAACGGAGCGATCGCCGGAAGCCAGCCGCTGACCTTGATTCCGGGATTCGGTGGTGGCGGAAGCCTCGCCAATGCCACCGTCCGCGGGCTCATCCAACGTGGGGAAGTAGCGACACTGGCGCAGACTTACTTCACCAGCGGTGCTTCGGGAGCGATCTCCTTCTTCCCCAATCCGAACTCGCTGTTCGCGGGCTTCCTCACCAACGTCTCCAACTCGAGCTACAACTCGGCACAAGTGGAGGTCCGCCGGTCCTGGCGCAACGGGAACCAGTTCCAGGCCAACTACGTTTTCGGCAAGGTGCTCACCGACGCCTCCGCGCTCCGGGGACTCGATCCGGTGCTCGACAACCGCAATGCGCGCCTCGAACGTTCCCGCGCGATCCACGACATCACACAGGCTTTCAAGATCAATCACGTCACGCCGATTCCGATTGGCAAGGGCCACCGGCTCTCGAACAAGTACATGAATCCAGTGATCGGCGGATGGATCTTCTCGGGCTTCCTGACCCTGCAAACCGGAATGCCGCTGTCGGTCTTCTCGGCCCGAGGGACGTTCAATCGCGGTTCACGCTCCGGCAACAATACCGCTGATACCACGCTGACGCGCGAGCAATTGCGCGGCGATGTCGTAGGCTTCTTCATGACCGGTGACGGGCCCTACTTCATCAATCCGAAAAACATCGGGCCGGACGGCCGAGGGGTCGCAGCCGACGGCGCGCGGCCCTTCGACGGCCAAGCCTTCTCCAACCCGCAACCGGGAACCGTCGGATCGTTCAACCGGCGCTCGTTCAACGGACCCGCGCTTCGCAACTACGACTTCGGTCTGCTCAAGAACTTCGCATTGTTCGAAGGCCATTCCCTGCAGGTCCGTGCCGAGTTCTTCAACCTCACCAACACGCCGAGCTTCCTGCTGGGCGGATTGCAGGCCGAACTCGATGCGGTGCAGAACGTGAACAATCCGGCCTTCGGACGGGTGATCTCGACGGCGACGGCGAACCGGCAAGTGCAGTTCAGCCTGTATTACCGGTTCTGACGGTGTCCGGTAGAATGACAGAGTGACGAAAGCCGAACTCCTGAGTCTGGTCGCCGCCGGCGAGAACTCGGGCGTGGAGTTCAAGCGCGACACTCCTGATAATCGCGCCTTTGCGAAGGAAATTACAGCCTTCGCGAACTTCCAGGGGGGACGCGTCCTGCTCGGCGTCAATGACGACGGCTCCATCGCGGGAATCTCGCGGGCCGATCTGGAAGGCTGGGTCATGAACGCCTGCCGCGACAAGATCCGTCCGGAGATCGTGCCATACTTCGAGATCATTCCGGACGTGAGTCCCGGGAAGTCTGTGGCGGTTGTCACCGTCACGCGGGGCCTCGACGTTCACCACGTCTGGCACGATCAGCACCGCACTTATTACGTTCGCGTGGGCAGTCAGAGCCGTGAGGCGAGCCCCGAAGAACTGGCGCGCCTGTTTCAACGCCGCGGAGGGGTCCGTTGGGAGCTGCAACCCGTCTCCGGTTCCTCGGTCCGGGATCTCGACCTTCGCCGTCTCCGCGAGTACTTTGTCGAGATCCGGCAACAAGAAGCACCGGAGCTCGGCGAACCCGCCGCGTGGGTCCCGCTCCTGCTGAACACGGAATTCCTGACGGAAGGCGACGCCGCCCTACCCGCGACCGCCGCGGGGATTCTCTTGTTCGGCCGCGACCCGGGCCGGTTCTTTCCGCACTCCGCCATCGAGGCGGTGGTCTATCCGGGGACGGAAAAGGACTACAACGCCGTCGAGCGCGCGTCTCTTCACGCGCCGCTCGTCCGTTACGGGCCCACATCGTCAGTCATCGAACCCGGACTATGGGAAGAGTGCTTCTACTTCCTGCGGCGCCATACCTCGCGTGAGGGGCTCGACGCGGAAGCACGCCGGGTCCGCACTTGGCGCTACCCGGTGGAAGTGGTTCGCGAGGGAGTCGTGAACGCGCTCGTCCATCGCGACTACCTGCTCTCGTCAACCGGCATCGAACTGTCGATCTACGCGGACCGCCTCGAAATCGTTTCGCCCGGGCGCCCGCCGAACGGTATCAATCCGGACCGGATGCGAACCGGATGCCGCGCCGCCCGCAACCAGCTCATCAAAGACACCATGCGCGACTACGGCTACATGGAGCACATGGGCATGGGGATTCCGCGCAAGATCATCCGCGGCATGCGGGAGCACAACGGCACCGAGCCGGATCTGATCGCTGATCTCGACGGTGAGCGCTTCACGCTTCGGCTGTGGGCTGATCGGCGGTCCTGATTTCCGTCACGATCATCGCCCCTTGCGGACGCTCTCCGCGCACCGGAATCCGATCGTCGCGCTACGCTCCGCCGGCCGCGACCAGCTTCGATACGAGATCGTGAGAAACGGCTTCGGTTCATCGAACCACGATCCTCCGCGCAACACACGATACATGCCCTTGTCCGGACCCTTGGGATTCTCGACCGGCGCCGAAGCGTAGTATTGGCGATCGTAGTAGTCGGCGGTCCACTCCCAGACGTTCCCGAGCATGTCGCAGAGTCCGAGCTCGTTGCGCTTCTTCGAGCAGACTGGCGCGGGTCCGCTGGTCGAGCCGTAGTGGGCGAGTTCCGGCGTAGGGTCCTGATCGCCCCACGAGAACATCTTGCCTTCCGCGAGTCCGCGCGCGGCACGTTCCCACTCTGCTTCGGTGGGCAGCCGCTTGGCGCCATCCCAAGCGCAGAACGCGCGCGCGTCTTCCCAATCCACGTTTACCACCGGAAGCTTCTCTTTGCCCCCTGGCATCGTGCCCTTCTTCCAGTGATACGGCGCGCGGTGACGCGTGGCCTTGACGAACGCGGCGTAACGTTCGTTCGTTACTTCCGATTCGCCCAGGTAGAACGCGTCCACGCGAATCGCGCGAACCGGAACGTCGTCCTTGAACCACTCCGGATACCACGGCAGCCGGACATCGGGCCAGTCGAACGTGCGTCCGCGCTGGAACTCTCCGCCAGGCACGAAGACCATTCCCGGTTCGGCCGCGAGGGCCAAGCCGGCGAGCATCAGCAGGGCCGCGCCCCGCCGCTCAACCATAGATGCCGGACAACTCGTCGATCGGAATGTAGCCGGGTGCGCCGAGCGGATCCACGTAGGCATACGCACGCCGCGACGGCGTGTTGTGGATCGCTTTGGCCCAGTCGATTCCGAGCGCGGAGTAGATCGTCGCCACCACGTTCTCGATGCGCGGCTGCTCTCTCTTCTCCCAGCCCGTATCCACGCAGGTCCGGCCGTCTTTGTCACTCGCGCCGAGCACGAGTCCGCCCTTGACGCCCGCTCCCGCGAACAGCGCAGGAAAGACGAACTTGTGGTGATCGCGGCCCGCCACGTGATTCAGTGGACCCGGCGTGCGCCCGAATTCGCCCATCATGACGACGAGTGTTTCATCGAGCAGTGTCTTGCCAGGCGTTGCTTTCGACGGAATCGCCCCGAGATCCTCGATCAGGCTCGACAACGCCGGATCGGCTTCCGAGATGAGCCTGTAGTGGTTGTCTTCGACCGAGCGATCCCAGATGCGGCGATGATGATCCCAGCCGTGATGGCAAACGTGGATGTAGTGCGTGCCCGCGTCCTGTTGCAGCACGTTGCGCGCCAGTGCGCACGAGAGCCCGGGAGTCGTGTTGCCGTAGCGCTTGCGGTCGGCATCGGTGAGCTGGAAGGCGGCCGGCCAGCGCGGATCGGTGAGCAGCTTCTTCGCCGTCACGCTGAAATCCTCGAACGCGCCAATCGAGCGGCCGTACTGCTTCATGCGGGCCCGCTCGAGGTCGCGGAGTCCGGAGAGCACGCGCCACCGCTCTTCGAGCAACTCGATCGCCTTCTGATCGAGCGCCATTCCCCTCAACGCCTGCTCTGGATTCAGATCGAACACCGAATACCGCGGCGGCAGGAACCCGGTCGCGAGCGCGCCCACCTGATTGGTTTCGAGCGCGAACGACATGTAGGAGGGGAACGTGTCGGCCTCACGCCGGCGCTGCTCGAGTTCGAGCGCGATCACCGACCCGAGCGCCGGAATCTCGCGCGCGAAAGCGACATTCAACGGGCGCCCGGTCTGCAGATAATACTGGCCGCGGAAGTGGACCTCTTCGTGGCTCACGAACGATCGGACGATGGCCACGCGGTCCATGATCTTCTCCATTCGCGGAAACAGCGCATGTGGCAGGTAGATGCCGGTTGGGATCCTGCGGACGTCGAAGTCCTTTTGCGTGCCCGCGCTCTCCTTGAAGTCGAAGCAGTCGAGATGGCTGATGGCGCCGCCGAACTCGTAAAAGATCACGTTGCGGGCGTTGCCGCGCGGATTCGCCCTGAAGCCGGTCGCCGCCTGCGCCTGGACCGGCCAGATCGCGTCGAGTGACGCTGAAGCCAGTCCAACACCGCCGAGCTTCAACAGATCGCGGCGCGACGGAAAGAGATCACCGACAACTCTGGGTTTCATCGCCGCTCCTACAGGTTGTACAAGAACTCGACCAGGTTCAACAGCGCCCACTGTACGTTCTGAGCGCCCTCCACGCGATTGGCCTTCATCGCATCGACGGCGAGTTGCCGTTCGGCCGCGGAAGGCTCGCGAGACAGCGTGGCAAGGAACAACTCGTCCACGACCTTCGCGTCATCCTTGTACGTGTCGAGCAGCCGTTGTACCCGGCTGTCCTTCGCGGCCAGGACACGATCGTTCACCACCGGAGAGCGCATCATCATGATCGGCTGCAGCGGCGAGGGCGACGGAGGACGCGGTGGCGTCCCGCGATTCGACTGTCCGAAAGCCTGGAGAAAGCTCTTCAACTCGCCCGTGCCGCGCGGAGCGCTCAGCCGCATCGCCATGGTCACCGTGTCGCCCGTGCCTCGCCGGCCCGATCGAAACGCACCTGGACGATCGGTTGCGGTGGCAATCGCGTCGTGCAACTCTTCCGCACCGAGCATCCGGACGAACTTGCGCGAATAGTAGGGCGTGTACCGCTCGTCCCATTCGCCGGGGAATCGCGCCGAGAGCTGATAGGCGTTCGAATTGCAGATCAGCTTGAACAGCGCCTGGATGCTGTAGTTCTTCTTCTGGAACCAGGTGCCGAGTTCGTTCAGCAGCTCCGGATGCGAGGGCTGCAGTTCCCAGCCCGCGGGGAGGTTCGCTGGATCAACGCGCGCCAAGTCGAATTCGTCAAACGGCTCCACGATTCCCATGCCCATTAGGCGCGACCAGAACAGGTTCACCGTGGCTCGTGCAAACTGCGGATGCGCCGTGAGCATCCGCGCTAGCTCTTCGCGCGGCATCATATCCGGCCGCGCTTTCTCATCGGTGAGGATGAACTTCGGATCCGCGGGTCCACCGAAGCGCTTGATGCGCAGCATGCTGTCGCCCTTGGTGTTGTAGCCTGGGCCGTAGTCGTCCACCATGAAGTGGCCCATCACGGCTTCCTTCTTTTCGACGTGTGGCACGTAGCGCGTGCGGCCCATGAAGGCAGCCATCTGGAAGAAGTCCGAACGCTTCCTGCCAGTCAGGTAGACGTTGACCTTTTCGAGATGGCCCTTGCCGTCATGGCAGGAAATGCACGACAGGTTGATGCCGAGGAAGAGCTTCCCGTAGAGGATCGCCAATTCATCATGCGTGTCGAGCTGATGGACCTTGGTGAGCTGAACGTTGTCGAGCTCTTCGCCCGGCTTGCCCTCGACATGCTCGCGAACAATGGGATTGGCGGCGCTCACGACGTAGTTGCTCTTGGCGGAAGCGGCGATGATCGAGCGGACGAAGTCGTCGTAGGGGCGGTCCGCCGCGAAGCTGTCCCGCACCATGCCGTGAAACAGGTCGATGCCGCGCGCCATCTTGCCGTTGGCGCGGATCATGTCCATGAAAAAATAGGCCCATTTGTCGACGAAGGCGTCGCTGCCCACCAGCTTGTCGATCAGCTTCGATCGCTTGTCCGGCGACTTGTCCGCGAGGAACTCGCGAACCTCGGTTGCCGATGGTAGCCGGCCTGCGATGTCGAGCGCTGCGCGCCGCAGGAACTCGCGGTCATCGGCGAGCGGCGCTGTGGGGATGCGATCACGTTCGATCTTGCCGAAGATGTGCTGGTCGATGAAGTTCTTGCTCGCAATCTTCCCAGCCGAACCGGGTTTTGGAAGGTTCGCCGTGACGCTCTCGGTCAGCGCGCCCGCTTGCCTCGATTTAGGCGCCTGGAACAGCGGCGCGTGGACCTCGGCGGGCATCGTCGATAGGTCCGCCGGAGGAGCCTGCTTCGGCTTTTCCGGAGGTGGAGGCGCGGCGGTCGCGACGGCCGCGAAAACGAGCGTACAGGTGACCAGGTGCTTCATGGCAGAGGCGGGCTGACAAAGGTTTGCTCTATTGTCTCTCAAACGGAAACGTGGCAGTAAACCATGGGTGCCGGGTTATCCTGAAGAATTGATCTCCGTAAACAACATCACCATGCGCTACGGTGGGCGCACCCTATTCGAAGAAGTCACCACGACGTTTCAGCAAGGCCGGCGATATGCGGTCACAGGTCCGAACGGCGCCGGTAAATCCACCTTCATGAAGATCCTGTCGGGCGAGATCGAGCCTTCGATCGGATCGGTCACCCGTCCGGACAAGATCGGCATCCTGCGCCAGGACCAGTTCGCCTTCGATCAGTATCGCGTTCTCGATACCGTGATCATGGGCAATGCTCCGTTGTGGGCGGCGCTGCAGGAACGCGAGAAATTCTACGAGAATCCGGATTCCTGGACCGACGAGGACGGCATGCGGCTCGGCGAACTCGAGGGCATCGTCGGCGACGAGGGCGGCTACACGGCTGAACCCGATGCCGCGATCTTGCTCCAGGGTCTCGACATTCCGGAGCCCCTGCACGAGCGCAAGATGGCCGAGTTGCAAACCGGCCAGAAAGTCCGCGTGTTGCTCGCGCAGGCGCTGTTTTCCAAGGCGAACGTGCTGCTGCTTGACGAGCCAACCAACAACCTCGACCTCGATTCGGTCCACTGGCTCCAGCGCTATCTCATCGCCTACCCGGGTTGCTTGATCGTGATCTCGCACGACCGGCATTTCCTCAACGAAGTCTGCACGCACGTGGCCGACATCGACTACGAAAGCATCATCACCTACACGGGTGGCTACGACGACATGGTCCTGCAGAAGACGCAGATCCGGTCGCGAGTCGAGGCGAGCAACGCGCAGCGCGAGAAGAAAATCGCGCAATTGAAGGAGTTCATCGCGCGCTTCGCGGCCGGTACGCGATCGTCGCAGGTGATGTCGCGAAAGAAGGAGGTGGAGCGGCTGCAGACCGCCGACCTAGCGAAGTCGAACATCCAGCGGCCGTATATCCGTTTCGTCAACGAGAAGCCCTCGGGCCGGCATCCGCTCGAGATCAAGGGTCTGTCGAAGTCCTATGGCGAGCACGAGGTGATCCGGGAATTCACCGCCTCGATCGCGCGCGGAGAGAAGATCGCGCTGCTCGGCCGCAATGGTGCGGGCAAGACCACGATGCTGCGATCGCTGCTGCGCAACGCCACCGGATACGTCGATCCGCCCGAGCGCGAGTTCCCCATCGATGGCGGCGATGTCCTGTGGGGCCATGAAGTGGCGGTGGGCTACTTCTCGCAGGACCACAAAGAGTCGATCACGCCCGGCATGACGCTGCTCGAATGGCTGCACGAGTTCGACCCGCGCGCGGGCCAGCAGGAACTTCGCGGGCTGCTCGGACAGATGCTGTTCAGCGGCGAAGACGCCACCAAACGCACCGATCACCTTTCGGGCGGCGAGGCCGCGCGCATCATCTTCTGCCGCCTCATGCTGCAAAAGCCGAACTTCCTCCTGTTCGACGAGCCGACCAACCACCTCGACCTCGAGTCGATCAACGCGTTGAACATCGCCCTGCAGCGCTACGATGGCACGGTCCTGCTGGTCACCCACGATCACGACGTGGTGGACGAAGTGGCAAGCCGAATCTGGCACTTCGGACCCGATGGAATCGAAGATTTCAAGGGTCCGTACGAAGACTTCCTGAAGGACCGGGAATCGCGGTGAGAATGGACAAGTGGCTGTGGGCGGCGCGCTTCTTCAAGACGCGTTCGCTCGCGGCCCACGCCTGCGAGCTCGGCCGGATTCAGTCGAACGGAATCCAGTCGAAACCCGCGCGCGAAGTCAAGGCAGGCGACATGGTGCGCGTCAAGAACGGCGGGGGCGAGTTCGAAGTCGAAGTGCTGGCGTTGAGCGAAATGCGCGGACCCGCCACCGTGGCACGCACGCTCTATCGCGAGACCGAAGCGAGCATCAAGGCTCGAGCCGAGGCCGCTGAGGTGCGAAAGTCCGAGCCCTTCTTCGAAGCGATCTTCCGGGAAGGGAAGCCGTCGAAGAAAGAGCGGCGCGATATCGATCGCCTGCGGGGCCGCTGACCGGCTACTGCGCCAGCGCCGCCACCTCGGTGTCGCTCAGCGCGCGATTGTAGATCCGGGCGTCATCGAGCGCGCCGCGGAATCCGTCGCCGGGGTCGCCACCGAGATACGCCTTTTGCGTTCCCCAGCCGCTCAGCATCATCGTCGTGCCGGCGGGTAGCGTCCGGCTCGCCACGAGCGCGCCGTTGACGTAGACCTTCAGGGCCTTTGCCGTGTTGTCGAAGCTGCCTGTTACCAGATACCACTGGTTCGGATCCCAGTCGATCTTGTTGAAGAAGACGGATTCCTGCCCGGCGGGTGTGGCGATCGAGAAACGCGGCCCCTGCAAGGGCTGGTATCCGCTGTCCTTCAAGGTCAACTCATAGAAATTGACTGAACCCGAATCCCAGGCGGCGATCGGGTGGTAGTGGTTTGCCAAGCCGGGCTTGATCCATGCCGAGACGGTGACCGATGTCAGGTTCCGCAACGGCGCGGTGTTACCGAGATCGACCCAGTTCGTGCCGTTCAGTTGCAGCGCTTGGCCGGAACGCCCGGTTGTCCACGAGGGAGCGTTGACCAGCGTTCCAGGAGAGCCGCCGCTTCCGGAATCCGCCGAGCTCGAACCCGAACCCTCGTCGAGCCTCCACCAGCCCACCGGGCCGGATCCTCCGCCACCAGAAGGCGGATTCACGCTGAGCGTGCCTTGCGCGGAGCCATTGTAGGTAGCGGTGATGTTGGCGATTTGGGCCGAGGTGACTGCGTTTGTCGTAATCGCGAAATTCGCTGTTAGCGCCCCCGCGAGTACCGTGACGTTGGCCGGGACCACGGCCGCGCCATTCGAACTCGACAGTGCCACCGAGGCTCCGCCCGCGGGTGCGGCGCCGCTGAGGGTAACGGATCCGGTTACCCCGGTGCCCCCGGTGACGGTTGACGGCGTCAAACCGACTGTCGCCACCGAGGGAGGAGGAGGCGGGGCACCGCCGTAAATGCCAGCCACCGCCGCATCGGTCAATGCGCCGCTGTAGATTCGAACGTCGTCGATGACACCGCGCGCGGCCCATCCCGGCTCGCCGCCGATGTATACCTTCTGAGTGCCGTACGACGGAAGCAGCATGGAAGCTCCGCTTGCGAGCGTGCGTGTCGCCGCCAGCGCGCCGTTGACATGGATTTTCATCACTTTCGAGGCATTGTCAAAGCTGCCGGTGAGCAGGTACCACTGCGCCGGATCCCAGTCCGTCTTGTTGAAGAAGACCGTCTCGACTCCTCCCGTCGTCATGACCGTGAACGATGGCCCGCGCAGCGCGGACGATCCAGAGTCATTGATATTGAGTGAGTAGAAGTTCGCAGAGCCACTGTCCCAAACGGCCAACGGCTGACCTCCGTTGGTCCCACTGGGTTTGAACCAGGCCGAGACGCTGACCGATGTCAAATTCCGCAACACGGCTGGATTACCCAGATCCACCTGGTTGCCGCCGTTGAAGGTCAGGCCCTGTCCGTCGCGGCCAGCGGTCCACGATGGACTTCCGGTCAACACACCGGTTGAGCCGTTTCCACTGCTATCCGCCGTGGTAAGTCCAGTCCCCTCGTCGAGCTTCCACCAGCCCACGAGCGTTGGCGAACCTCCACCACCGGAGGGCGCATTCACCGTCAGCGGGGCCTGCGCGGTGCCGTTGTAAGTAGCGGTGATTGTCGCGGACTGTGTCGAAGCGACCGTGGTGGTGGTGATATTGAACGTGGCGGACGTGGCCCCCGCTAGCACCGTCACGTTGGGCGGGACCGTGGCGGCGCCGTTCGAACTCGACAAGGTGACCACCGCGTTTCCGGCTGGAGCCGTGCCTGTCAGCGTCACTGTTCCAGTGACGGCCGCGCCGCCGGTCACCGGGTTTGGCGACACCGTTACGGACGCGACCGAGGGAGCCGGCGCCGGAACTCCGCCGAAGATCCCCAGAACAGCCGCGTCGGAAAGCGCGCCTGTGTAGATCCGCACGTCGTCGATCGCGGCCCGGACACCCGAGCCGGCGTCCGAGCCGACATAGACCTTCTGGGTTCCCCATCCCGGAAGCTGCATGACGGCGCTCGCGGAGAGTGTCCGGCTCGCAACCGGCACGCCATCGACGTAGAGCTTCAGCGACTTGGCCGTGTTGTCGAAGCTTCCGCTGAGCAGATACCACCGCGACGTGTCCCAATCGGTCTTATTGAAGAAGACCGTTTCATAGCCCGTCGTCGCGGCAATCGAGAACGAGGGCCCACGCAGCGCGGGTGAACCGGCATCGTTGAGATTCAGCGAATAGAAGTTCCACGAACCGCCATCCCACGCAATGATCGCCTGGCCGCCGTTCGTGCCACCTGGCTTGACCCAGGCCGAGACGGTCACCGAGGTGAGATTGCGCAGGACCGCCGGATTGCCCAGATCCACCCAGTTTCCGCCATGGAAGTCGAGCGCCTGTCCGGTGCGGCCCGCGATCCACGACGGGGCGTTGGTAAGCAATCCGGCCGTGCCGTTTCCACTCGAATCGCCGGCGACGTTGCCTGTGCCTTCGTCGAGCCGGAACCAACCCACGAGCGTCGGCGTGCCGCCGCTCGCCGCCGGATTCACGGTGAGGATCGCCTGCGCGGTTCCATTGTAGGCGGCGGTGATCGTAGCCGATTGCGAGGACGCCACGGGCGAGGTGTTGATCGTGAAGTCCGCCGAGGTGGCCCCCGCCGCGACGGTTACGCTCGCCGGGACCGCGGCGGATCCGTTGGAACTCGTAAGCCCCACGAGCGCATTGCCGGACGGAGCGGCTCCGTTTAGCGTCACAGTGCCAGTGACGCTGGTTCCGCCCGTGACCGCCGGAGCCGATAGCAAGACCGACGATACCGCCACTTGGGCCGCGGCCGGGTTAACCGTTAGCGATGCCTGCGCGGTCCCGTTGAATGTGGCGGTAACCGTGGCCGATTGCGAGGAAGTCACGGTTGTGGTGTTGATCGTGAAGTTCGCCGTCGTCGATCCTGCATTGACCGTGACATTCACCGGAACCGGAGCGGCCGTATTCGTGCTGGTCAGCGCGACAACCGCGTTGCCAACTGGCGCCGGACCGTTGAGAGTCACCGTGCCCGAGACGCTGGCTCCGCCGGTCACAGTGCCGGGGGAGAGTGAAACGGAGAGGATTGCAGCCGGGTTGACGGTCACCGTCGCTTGCGCACTGCCGTTGTAGCCGGCGGTTATCACCGCGGACTGCTGCGAACTCACCGCCGCCGTGCCGATCGTGAAGTTCGCGCTCGTGGCGCCCGCGTTCACCGTGACGCTCGGCGGGACCGATGCGGCGGCATTGCTGCTCGTCACCGAAACCACCGCGTTGCCGGCGGGTGCGGGTCCGCTCAGCGTAACCGTGCCGGTCACGCCCATGCCTCCGGTCACTGAGGGTGTCGAGAGCGAGACGGCACTGATCTGCACCGCCGGCGGACCGCCCGCCGAGGTAAACAGTGCCGCGATTTCAGCGTCGGAAAGCGCCGCCGAATAAATGCGCAGGTCGTCGATCGAACCGCGGTAACCGACTCCCGCGTCCGCGCCGAGACTCACCGTCTGCGTACCATAGCCCCCGATGAGCATCGCCGATCCGGCGGGCAGCACGGTGCTGGCGGCCAGGGCCCCGTCTAGGTAGAGTTTCTGGGTGCGCGTCGCGCTGTCGTAGCTTCCGGCGAGGAAGTACCACTGGGTCGTGTTCCATCCGGTCCGGTTGGAGAACAGCGTCCGCGCTCCCTGGTTCGTCAGAATCTGGAACGATGGACCCTGCAGCGATGCCGACCCGCCGTCCTTCAAGTTCAGCGAATAGAAGTTGGCGGAGCCCGAATCCAACGAGAGTAGTGCCGTCCCATCGTTCGTTCCGGTGGGCTTGATCCATCCCGCCACGGTGATCGATGTCACGTTGCGCAGGACTGCCGGATTGCCGGCATCGACGAAGTTGGTTCCGCCGAGAGTCAGTCCTTCGCCCACGCGTCCGGCCGACCATGCCGGTGCGTTGACCAGTGTCCCGTTGTTGGCGCTGTTACTGCTGTCGAACGCCGAGGTGCCGGATCCGTCGTCGAGCTTCCACCACCCGATCAGCGAACTCGCCGGCATCTGTAGTGTCAGAGCGCCCTGCGCGGTTCCGTTGAGTGTCGCGGTAATGTTGGCGACAGTTCGTGCCGTGACAGTGCTGGTGGTGATCGGGAAGTTGGCGGAAATGGCACCCGCCGCGATGGTGACACTTGCCGGAACCGTTGCAGCGCCGGCGGAGCTTGACAGATTGACGGTGACGTTCGACGGCCATGCGGGAACGTTGAGCGTCACCGTACCCGTTACGGGCGTTCCGCCCAGCACCGGATTCGCCGAGAAAGTAACCGTCGCGGGGGTGGGCAGCGGTGGATTGATCGTGAGCCCCGCTTGAGCGCTCCCGTTGAACGTGGCCGTGAGGGTCGCCACGGTGGCCGAAGCGACCGCGGACGTGTTGACCGTGAAGTTCGCCGAGGTTGCGCCCGCCGCGACGTTGACGAACGGCGGAACCGAGGCGGCGGGAGCGGAAGATGAGAGCGTCACCTGGGCGCCGAACGGAGGAGCGGGTCCGCTCAATGTCACAGTCCCCGTGACGCTTGTGCCGCCCGTGACGAGTCCGGTGGTCAAAGAGAGGTTCGTCAATTGGACTGTCGTGAATGTCCAGGTAGGCGAGGAATTCGAACCGAAGGCATTCTTCGCCACCACTCGCCAGTAGTATGTGGTTGCGGCCGCGAGCGCCGGCGGTGTGTAGCCCGGCACGGTGACATTGGTGACGAGCGGTGGCACGGCGGTAGTTCCGAAGTAGACGTCATACGAAGTGGCGGCGGGCGCCGCGCTCCAGCCGAGCACCCTGGGGCCGGGCAGCGCCGTGCCCAGATCCGCGGGCACCGGATTGGTGGGCAGCCCCGGAGGTCCGATGACGTTGACCACCACGGTTCCCACGCCCGTGAACGTTTCGCCGAAGGCGGTGCTGGTGGCCGTGTAGGAGAGGGTGAAATTACCACCCGTGACCGGAGTCGTGAGCGGCAGGTTCTGACTCGAACTCGCCGATCCGGCGTTGACCGTCCCGAAGGAGGCGGTGCCCGATCCGGTGAATCCGTTCGACAGGGAAACGGTCAATCCGGTCGAGAAGGCGTTCAGATCGCCGCTGTTGGTCACAGTGCAGGAAAGTTGGAACGCCGAGCCCGTCGCGACCTCGGCGGGAGCGGTGCAGACTGGCACCAACGCGGGGCCGCCGCGCAGAGTGGCGGCCTGATTGAACGCGATCCCGTACTTTTCGAGAGTGATTCCACCGGCCAGCACCGGCGTGATCATCCTGACCTTGATCACCGCGGGTCCGCTCGCGGCCACCACCTGCTGCACGGTCTGCAACGGATCGGCCGATTGCGTCACCGCCGCCCCAGTATCCCGCGAGTAGGTGAACAGGTCGATATCGTTCAGCACGCCCGAGTTCTGGGTGACGATGTGCCGGTTCCAAGCGATGGAAGCCTTCGCCTTGCCCGCGCCGGGGAGTTCGTACAAATGAAACGAACCTGGCGAAGATCCGCCCGCCAGTTGTCCGGTGCGCCCGAAGGTGAACTGCGACTGCGCGGTGGTCAAATTGGCGTAACCCCATCCACGGTCGGCGGCCCAGCCGTCGTTGTCGGTGGTATTCACCAGCGCTGCGCGCATTGCAAGCGGATCGGTCAGTGCGCCATTCGCCAGCAGCGCGGCCGACCCGGCGATATGCGGCGCGGCCATGCTGGTTCCGGACAGCGTCAGATAATCATTGCCGGTTTCCCAGTTCCATGCCGTCGAGGCGATCCCGAAGCCCGGTGCGGCGACATCCGGCTTGAAACGCCCGCCGATCGTCGGCCCATTACAACTCGAGTAAATGGTCCCGCGAGTCTGGTAATTGGCGATCGACATCACGTTGTAAGCATGCCCCGGGGTGTGTATCCGGCAGCCGGTTCCGTTGCCGGCGGCGATCGAAAAGAAGACGCCAAAGACATCGGCCACTGAGTCCATGTACCGCGACAACGCGTCGTCGTCCGTCGCTTCCTGGGAACCCAGACTCATGTTCGCGATCCGCACCGGCGTATTCTGCACCAGCCAATCGATCGCGGCCTGGATGTCGCGGCTATCGGCGAGTCCAGAACCGCCGCAAGGTCCCGTGCCCTTGTATGCGGCCTTGAGGCTGTAGAGGCTCGCGCCGGGCGCTACGCCTTTATGGTTCTCGAAACCAAACGAGCCGAGGCTGCCCACGATACCCGCGACGTGTGTGCCGTGGCCGAGTTGATCCACCGGCGAGTTCGGATCGTCGCCGAAGCACTGCTCGTTTTCCTGGCCGAACGTGAGGAACACCTGCGCGACGACCGTCTTTCCCTGAAAGGCGGGATGATTGGCCGTGATGCCCGAATCGATGATGGCCACCGATTGTCCGGTACCGTTCCAGCCCGCGCTCCAGAACGCCGGAGCGCCGAGTCCCGGAACGCTCGAGGCCAGTTGTGTGCGCAGGGTCTGCGCGGGCAGGATCTCGGCGATCGCCGGATGCGCGGCGAGCGCCTCCAGCCGGTCCGCCCGGACCTCGGCGGTCATCATGTTGACGGCCTTGTATCGCCACACTTTGCGCGCGCCGAGAGAGGTCAGCAGCGTTTCCACGCTCGACTGATCCTCCTGGATCTTTGCCTCGATCATCGCGAAGGCGCGGGTCCGGACATCGGCGATCGCCCTCTCAGCCGCCGCTCGGGCGGACGCCGCTTCCGCCGCCGTGCCGTTCTCGGAAACAGCGCGCAGCCGCCGCTGCGTCGCGTCGAGAACGAAGCTTGCGGCGCTTTCCTCGTGCTGGAAGATCTCGCGTTGGGGCTGATCCTTCAGGAGTAAGAAAACGGGGACTGTCTCGCCGGGCGCGGCAGCCCGCAGCGAATCAGCGAGGTGCGCTTGACCGAATAGTGCTGGCGCAGCGGTGAGTATTCCCAGTGATAAAGCGAGACTCCGAGTCCTCATGCGTGTACAGATGTACCCCTAGTGTGCGCCAGAAACCGGATTCTGTCACTACCCCCCAAGTCCTACGCGTTGCAAAACACAACGCCGTGGGCGCTATCCGCGTGGCGTCAGGTCCTTCCGCATCACGGGCCGCGTCGCCGACCTCCGGGCCACCTCCTCGAATCCCGCCCTGGCGAACGCCGAAGCGATCCCTGTCCACAAGAACGCATCCGCCTGCTTCGCCGCCGGATCCACCGGATACGCCTCCACGACGCACGCGCCCTGCTTCTTCGCGAATCGCACCGCGGCCTCGATCAGCTTGGCGCTGAGACCGCGCCGACGCTGCGCCTTGTGGACGAACAGGCAGGAGATTGACCACACGGGCAGCTCATCGACCGGCCGCAGAATGCGCGAGTTCGCGAGCGCCACGTACTCCGATCGCGGAGCTACGGCGCACCAGCCCACCGCGCGTCCGCCCAAGTACGCCAGTACCCCGGGCGCCGGATCGCGTTCCACCACTTCCCGGAACGCCGTTCGGTTCGCTTCGCCCTTGCCTGCTTCAAACTCCCTGCGCCGGAGTCTCCAGAACATGCACCAGCACCCACCGCAGGCGCCGCGCTCACCGAACAGCGCTTCGAGATCGGCCCAACGATCGGGTGTCAAAGGATGGAACGCAGCTTCTTTTCCCACTTCAGGAATTCTCCCGCCGGATTCGCAGGCGTGCTCTCGAACAACACGTAAGCGGTACGCTCCTCGAACCGGTCGCCCGGAACCAGCCGCGTGTTCACCTGGCCAATGATCTGCCGGTCCCAGTATTTGCCGTTGTTCGCGCCATCGTTGATCTTCATCATCGCCTTCGCGGTCTTGGTGGCTTTGAAGTCGAGCACCACGGCGCCGTAGCCGTAACCTTTCGCCGGATTGGCGAACGCGATCCACGGCGCGTCCACGGCGATCGGCTTCCGGTCGAGAATCTCGTTGCGTGTTTCGAACGTGCGGATGACCGGCTTGCCCTGAGCATCCGGCCACGCGGCGTGGGTGAAGAACGAGTCCATCGTCATCTCCTGCCCGCGCAGCCAGTACATGTCGATCTCCTTCTCGACCGTTAGAACGGCGTGAAACAGAAAGTAGGGCTCACGATCGAAATAAGTGTACTCGGTCTTCAGCCCGATCTCGGGATAATCCTGGTGCCGGCCTTCACGGGAGAACACGAACTTGCTCCCGGACCTCTCATGACGAAACTTCTGCACCGGATTCCATGTGGAGATGCTCGTGTAGGCTCGCGCGCCGGGCCGTTGGAAGCTCGGCGCCCAGTGCATCCAATTGGTGGGAGTCCGCTCGAGCGAAACGTCCCGGGCCTTGTAGGTCAGCTTGTGCAGCGTGCCGGAATCGATCCCGTTGCGGCGCGAATGGTCGGCGACGAAGACGCCGTTGTCGAGGCGAAAGCCAACGGGGTCTGTCTGGTCGATCGCGAGGGCGAAGATTAGTCCGAGGAATGCGGAGAGCATCTCTACACCACGATATACTTGATCGGACATGGCCCTCAATCGCGGAGACAAGCTGGGTGCCTATGAGATCCTCTCGCCGATCGGCGAAGGTGGAATGGGCGAAGTGTTCCGCGCTCGCGACACGCGGCTCGATCGAACGGTAGCGATCAAGGTGTCGAAGGCGGAGTTCGGCGAGCGATTCGCGCGGGAGGCCAAGTCCGTTGCGGCGCTGAATCATCCGAACATCTGCACGCTGCATGATGTGGGTCCGAACTACCTGGTGATGGAGTTCATCGAAGGGACTCCGTTGAAGGGTCCGCTGCCGGTGGAAAAGGCGGTGGAGTACGCGAGCCAGATTCTGGACGCGCTCGACGCCGCGCATCGCCGGGGATTCGTTCATCACGATCTGAAGCCGGCCAATGTGCTGGTCACCAAGCAGGGGATCAAGCTGCTGGACTTCGGGCTGGCGCAGCAGACCGCGCCGATCGGTCAGAACGACGAGACTCGGACGGCGGTAGTGGGAGACCGGGAGATCGCGGGGACGCCGCAGTATATGGCTCCGGAGCAGTTACAAGGCAAGCCTGCGGATGCACGGTCGGATCTCTTTGCGTTCGGGTGCGTGTTCTATGAATTGCTGTCGGGGAAGAAGGCTTTCGACGGCGAGAACACGGCAAGCGTGATCGCGTCGATTCTAGAGCGCGAACCGGCGGCGCTGGATCTGCATCCGCCGTTGGGGCGTGTGATTCGCAAGTGCTTGGCGAAGGATCCGGATGAGCGGTTCCAGACTGCGCGGGACTTGAAGTACAACCTCGGACTTGCGATGGAGCAGCAACCACCGGCCGCGTCAGCGGGTGCGAGTCGCTGGCCGTGGGCCGTTGCGGCCTTCGGAATTCTCATCCTCGGCGCGCTGATTGGCTGGGCGGTGAGGGGATCGCGTTTGGCCCCGGTGTTGGAGCAAGTGGTTCGATCCCAGATCAATCCCCCCGAAGGAGGCCAGTTCGACAGTGGGGGCTTCGCCCTCTCTCCCGACGGCCGATCATTGGCATTTGTCTCCACAGCGCCCGGCAGCAGTGGAATCTGGGTCCGGCCCCTGGACGGCACAACGGCCCGGCTGCTGCCCGGCACCGAGCGCGCAGCCAGACCCTTCTGGTCGCCGGACGGTCGTTCCGTCGCCTGGTTTTCGAGCGGCAAGCTGTGGCGAGTGGACGTGGGTGGCGGCGCCCCCGTCGCCATCTGCGATGTGTTCAACGGTTCTTATAGCGGCGGCGACTGGGGCGCGGACGGCAAGATCGTGTTTGGGACAGCGGCGGGACTCCGCCGCGTTCCGGCATCCGGAGGCACACCCGAACCCCTGACCACGATAAATGCCGACCGGGGCGAGGTTTCCCATCGGTTTCCGCGACTGCTTCCGGGCGGGAGAATTCTGTTCCAGGTGATGGGCGCGCCAGAACAGGCGGGGATCTACGCGGCGTCGTTGGCCAATCCGGCGGATCGGGTCCGATTGGTTTCGGCCAACGGGGACGGATTGTACGCGGCGGGCCACCTGCTCTGGCTGCGCGGAACCACGCTGATGGCCCAGCCGTTCGACCCGGGACGGCTCGAACTTTCCGGCGAGCCGAGGCCCATTGCCGATGCGGTGGGCGCGGGTCCGATAGGCGGAATGGCGGCGGCCACCGCCGGGACAGGAAACCTGCTGGTGCACGGCCGGTCCAGCCTTGCCCAACTCACATGGTTGGACCGTTCGGGTAAGGCGGCTGGCACTCTGGGACAGCCGGGCAACTTCGTGTCGTACAAGGTGTCACCCGATGGACGGCGGGTTGCGGTTGGCCGCAGGTCCGGCGGTGACGCCGCCCTGTCGATGGTGGATGTGGAGCGGGATGCCTGGAGCCGGTTCACATTCCTGCCGGGATTGACGGCGTTCCCGGTCTGGTCGCCGGACGGCAGACAGGTGATGTTCCGAGCGGGCTCCCCGTATAACCTGTACCGCAAGGAGGCGAGCGGCGCCGGAACTGAACAGCGGGTGACCAAGTCGGCGAACCGGCAGTGGCCCCAGGACTGGTCCCGCGACGGGCGGCTCGTGCTGTACTACGAGTCAGCGAAGGACACGCAGCGGGACCTGTGGGTCCTGCCGGTCACGCCCGACGGCAAGCCAGAGGCCAACGAAAAGGCCCGACTGTATCTTCGCACGCGCTTCAACGAATACCTGGCGCGATTCTCTCCGGAGCCCAGCCCGCGTTGGGTGGCCTACACGTCGGACGAGTCCGGACGGGACGAGGTGTACGTCCAGGCGTTCCCGGAGCCGCGTGGCAAGTTCCAGATCTCGACGGGCGGCGGCTGGTATCCGGAGTGGAGTCCAGACGGGCGGGAGTTGTACTTTATTTCTTCGGACGGCAACCTGATGGCGGCGGAATTGAAGGTGGGCGCGGACTCGGTGGCGGCATCGACGCCGCGCGAGTTGTTCGCATTGGCTCCCGCCGGTGCCCTCCAGCCCTACGCGGTGGCGCCGGACGGCAAGCGCTTCCTGGTGCAAAAGCCAGTGGGCGGATCGCAGCCGCTGGAGGTGATCGTCAACTGGACGGCGCTGCTGAAGCAGGGAGCGTCAGCCGAATGAGGACCGGCGACACCATTGGACCCTATCAGATCCTCGCGCCGATTGGCGAAGGGGGATGGGCGAGGTGTTCCGCGCCCGCGATACGCGGCTCGATCGCTCGGTAGCGATCAAGGTGTCGAAAGCCGCGTTCGGCGAGCGATTCGCGCGTGAGGCGCAGTGCCGCACCCGCGAAGTGCGGCGTAAGTCCGCCCGGGCTCATACCGAGTTCAGCAGCCTTCGGAGAAGCATAGGCCCCTCGGTGTTCATTGCGAGGACCTGAACGGTGGCTCGTCCAATCGGCGTCTTACCAGCGATTCGGGACGAATCGGCCCAATCGAAGTGATCCTCCCAACGGTCGGTCCGGGGATGAAATAGGCGGACGAGTTCACCGGTGCGCGGGTCGATTCCAGCTATGTTAGGGCCCTTGTACCGATTGCAGTGTGGACACGCGAGCGCGAGATTGGACAGCGCGGTTTCGCCCTGATGCTGTTCGGCGATAATGTGGTCAACCTGGAATGGCAGCGGCAGGGCGAGTTGCGGAATCAGGCAGTACTCACAGCGCTCGGCGGCCCGTTCACGAACCTGCCTGGCCAGTTCTCGATTCACTGCCGCTGTAAGGCCGGGTCCCGATCGAGCAGATTGCGGGCCTTGGCCTGCAGGACGCCCAGCAAGAAGCCGACATGCAGGTAGCTGTCCAACTCCTGGGTCTCAGGGCCAGTCAACGAGCCGGCCCGGGCCTTCGCGGACAACTCGTTGACACGCTCCTCATCCGCTGCTGGCAGGCGTATGGAAAGCAAGTAGCGGGCTGCATCCGGTGTCTGGGGATCATCACCGGATCGGATGATGCGTGCGAGGATTGCCGCTTCCGTATTCGGAGTGGCTGCCTGCGAGTTCATACGTTCTTATGATGCACCAATCCGAGTTCCGATGGAAAACAGCGCGGCGGCGACTGAGCCTTGGAAGCCGGCCTCTGGCTCGAGGATCTCATGGGACTCATGGGAAGAGGCCGGGACTCTATCCCGAGGGTCCAAATGATGACATTGTCCGCTGGCAATCGGCCTGAGCCTCTGTGCCCGCACCGCGCCACTGTGATAAAACGATACCCATGCGCACCGCAACCCTGCTTGCGATCTCCGCTCTCGTGCTTCGTGCCGAAGAGCTCCCGATGGTCACCAAGGTCGAGTTCCAGCCTTTCGCCGCCCAGATCACACGTGTGCTCCAGTCACTCGATCTTCTGGGCGAGCCCATGCCCGCCGCCGACGCCGGCGAAATGAAACGTCTCCTGGAATCGCCCAACGGTGGTGCCCCCGAGATCCAGCGCATGCAGGCGATCCTCGACAAGTATGCCCTCGTGGGCGTCAACATCAATCCCGAGAGCCGCGTGAAGGTGCAGCAAGGCCAGGCGAAAGCCGAACTGATGGAGCAAGGTTGGCGTTCGTTCCTCGTGAAGGTGCACAACGAAGCCGGCGTCACGGCGGTGCTCGCCGTGGATTCGCCGAACATGGGCCAACTCGCGAACTCGCCCGCGGGCGCGGTCAATCGCAAGTGGCTCGATATGCAAATGTTCAACAAGCAGCCGATGCGCGTGCATCTCTCCGGCCTCGATCTCGAGTACCGGATCCTCTCGATTCACTCGAAAGACGCGGGAAAGCGGGAGGGCAAGCTGATGTTCGATGTCGGCCAGGGTTCGCAGGATCTCGGCTTCCGCAATGAGGTGGACATCCTGTTCACCGCGCGTCCGGCGGCCAAGGTCACCTTCCGTGTGCTCGACTTCGACGATAAGCCCACCACCGGCGGCTTCCTGATTCGCGACGACAAGAATCGCGTCTACCCGTCGCAAGCCAAGCGTCTCGCGCCGGACTTCTTCTTCCATCCCCAGGTCTATCGCGCCGACGGCGAGAGCGTCGCGCTGCCGCCGGGCAACTACACGGTCGAATACTCGCGCGGACCCGAATACCGCAAGCGCACCCAGAACCTGAAAGTCGCCGACACCAGTCCGCAGTCGATGACGTTCCGGCTCGAACGCTGGATCGATCCCGCGAAACTCGGCTGGTATTCGGGTGATCATCACATCCACGCGGCCGGCTGCGCGCACTACGAGCGCCCGACGGAAGGCGTCTATCCGCAGGACATGATGAAGCACGTGCTCGGCGAGGATCTGAAGATCGGATCGGTGCTCACGTGGGGTCCGGGTTGGTACTTCCAGAAGACGTTCTTCGAGGGCAAGGAGCACGCGCTTTCCACGAAGGACCACCGGATTCGCTATGACGTCGAGATCTCCGGACATCCGTCGTCTCATACCGGACACATCTGCCTGCTCGGGCTCCGGGAGCAGGATTATCCGGGCACGCAACGGATCGAGGATTGGCCGAGTTGGGGAGTGCCGATCCTGCGCTGGGCAAAGGCGCAAAACGCAATCACCGGCTACGCGCACTCGGGCTGGGGTTTGCAGTTGAAGGATCAGAAGGTGCTCAGCTACGAGATGCCACCCTTCGATGGAATCGGCGCGAACGAGTACATCGTCAGTGTGACGCAAGGCTTGATCGACTTCATCTCGACCGTCGACACGCCGTTCCCGTGGGAGCTCAACATCTGGTACCACTCGCTGAACGTCGGCTATCGCGCCAAGATCAGCGGCGAGACGGATTTTCCGTGCATCTACGGTGAGCGCGTCGGACTGGGCCGGAGCTATGTCCGCCAGCCGAAGCTCGACTACGAAGACTGGGCCCGCGGAATTCGCGAGGGCCGCAACTACGTTTCGGACGGCAAGAGCCACCTGATCGACATGCGTGTGAACGGAATCGAGATGGGCGCAGGCTCCGATGTCAAGCTCCCGGCGGCGGGCAGCGTCACCGTCACGGCAAAGGTCGCGGCCCTGCTCGACGAGAAACCGAACGAGGAGATCCGCCAGCGCCGTCCCGATCAGAAGCCCTTCTGGGATCTCGAGCGTTCGCGCATCGGAAACTCGCGCAAGGTGCCGCTCGAACTGCTTGTCAACGGACAGCCCGTCGAGCGGCGCGAAATCGATGCCGACGGCTCGATGCGCGATGTCCAGTTCACCACGAAGATCTCGCGCTCGAGCTGGGTCGCGCTGCGCATCCTGCCTTCGTCGCACACGAACCCGGTCTGGGTGATGGTGGGCGATCAGCCTGTTCGCACCTCGCGCAAGAGCGCCGAGTGGTGTTTGAACGCGGTGGACGTCTGCTATCGCCAGAAGTTGAATCGAATCCGGCTGCCCGAGCGAGGCGATTTCGAACGCACCTACGACGCAGCCCGCGCGGCCTATCGCAAGCTGATTGCCGAGTCGCCGGTCGACTGACAGCCCTAGGACAATTCCCGAAAATCCATGGGCTGTTGTGGGCTCAGCCGCAACCCGCCTTCATGATGGGCAGCAGAATCGCGAGCACGGAGCCGGGCACGATCGTGAGAACTCCGCCAGTGATCCTCCCGGCGCTTCGCTCCTGGATGGGCGGAGGTCCGGGGCTCACCGTGCGTTTTGACGTTGCGAGCAGGTAGATTCCCGCGCTCGCAACGGCACCCCCGCCGATCAGGCTTGCCGTCGCGATTCGACGGCAGCGCTCATCCTCGGAGAGTTTCGGTTTGTCTTTCTTGGGCCCCGAGGCCGTCGGCGATTCAACTGCCTGCGCGCTTTTGGCAAACTGAGGGTCGGCCGCCATCAGTTCCGATCGAACGCGCGGTGCGGGGGAGTTGCCCGAACACCATCGGCGTTGCAAGACAAAGAGCCAATGCACACTTCGACATCTGTCACCTCGCGACTTCCACGCTGACACGAGCGAGCACTCGTGGCCCATGCTCCAGCAGGACCTCCGCCGATCCGTTTGGAATCCCGTCTGGTAGCTGGAAGTTCAACTCGTACCGCGGCAATCGAGGATCGGTGCAGAACAGATCGAGTTCCCGCGCGGGCACCCCGCCGATCGTGACGCGGAGCCGTTCTGGATCGCGCACCTCTTCGAACGTTGCCTTCAACGTCCCGGTGACGATCCGCATTCCCGACATCAGATCCACGCCATCGCTGAGCGAAATCAGCCGCGGTACGAGCGGTCCCGGCTGCATCAAACGAACGATCGCGGGCGGACACAGCGATTCGCCGTGAGAGAGGATCTCCACCGGCGCGAGTCCCGTGGAAAGGCCCTCTGGCAGGTACGCGTTCAACTGGCGCATTCCATCGGGTTCCGGATTGCCGAGATAGCAGGTGGTCGCCGCGCGGCCACCCACGCGGACGCCCAGCGACTCGAGATCGGCATCGGGCGGCAGCCCTTGGACCCAGAGCGCAATCGATGCGTACGGTCCGCGGATCGGCACCGCCGGTTCAGAGTTCTGCGCGTTGGTGATGCGCCGGATTCGCGGTTCGAGCTCGGCGCCGGTGAACCAACACGCGCCCTTGCGGAGCGTCGCCCACATGTACTGCGTGCCGAGCCCTTCGAGCGCGAGCAGCGCCATCCCATTCGGACCCGCGAACTCGCGAATCTCCCCGGG
This sequence comes from uncultured Acidobacteriota bacterium, assembly GCA_902825945.1. GTDB lineage: Bacteria > Acidobacteriota > Terriglobia > Bryobacterales > Bryobacteraceae > SYLY01. The sequence goes on along the minus strand of CADECY010000002.1, from coordinate 77,262 downwards.
TTCCACGCGAACGCCGCTCCAGGTGTCGTATTGCTTGGCCGTCTTCGGAAGTCCATTGATCTGACAGCGCAGGATGCCGGCGGGCTTCAACACCCGCGCGGCCTCGCGTAGATATCCGAACACGACATCGCGGCTCGGAATGTGCTGGAAGACCGCGTACGAGTAGATGAAATCGAACGACGAATCGGCGAACGCGGCGAGATCGGAATTCGGCGCATGATGCGGGTGCGCGTGCGGGATGCCCGCCAGATTCCGGCGCGCGATCCCGATCATTTCGTCCGAGATGTCGACGCCATGGATCTCGCCGAAGTGCCGGCTCATCGGGCGCATGAGCCTGCCCGGTCCGCACCCGATCTCGAGCGCACGCCTCGACCGCGGGGGCGCGGGAGGAAGCCGTTTCAACTCGGTCTCGAGCGCGCGGACCTGCTCGCCGGCCGTCGCGAAAAACTCCTCGTCCGTCTGATTTCTCCGCCCGAACGCGACGAAGAAGTGAGCGTCGAGACGGGCACGGAGGTTCCAATCCTCGCGCATCCGCTCGAGTGTGTCGCTCACTGGACGTCCTGGTCGGCGCAGATGTTCGTGCCGATTCGCTGCTTGCCGGCGACCACGATCGTCGAGGTCATGATGCAGCGCGTGGCCATCTTGTGTCCGCGAATCTCGTTGCCCTCGATGAGCACATCCTCGGAAGGCGCGGCCCGGTCGGCGCGGGCCGCCAGAAAAATCCCGCTTTGGAAGAAGTTCGGTTCGCCAATGACCTGCGGGCAGCGGAACTTCTCTCCCCCCTCATTGCAGCCTGCCTTATTGATGTTGAGGAGTTTGTTGCCGGTGATCTCGTGGCTCTTGCCGATGATGAACATGCCGGTCAGCTTGGTGCCGTCGAAGACATTGTCGCGGATCGTCACCAACTGCGATTCCATCTCCGGATAACTGTTGTTCAACATGAGCGCGAAATTGCCGTGTTCATAGTCCTCGGCCTTGCCGCGATTGATGCAGACATTCTTCGACACCTCGCCGTCGTGAAAGCCGTCGAGGTCGAAGCAGCGCCCGTTGACGTCCTCGAAGCGGTTCCTTGTCAGAGTGCCTTCATCCACTTTGCCCGAGATCGCGATCGCCGCGGGGCTCTCGGTACCCTTGCGCTCGACTTCGGAAGCCGGGTAGCCGATGTACTTTCCGCGATTGTCCTCCACGCGAACCTTGTTGGCGTGTCCGACCTGGATCGCGAACCGCGACACGGTCTCGATGGAGTTCCGTGCGATCAGGCCGCGATAGTTGCGCGGCGAACCGGGATAGGAATGCGTCCAGATTCCGTTGCCCGAGATCTTGCGGAGTTCGCAATCGATCACTTCGAAATCGTCGGTGCCTTCCTCGAGCAGGATCCCGCCCGAGGTATTATTCTTGCCGCTGGCGTTCCGCGAGCCCGATTCCACGACGCGCACCTTTTCGATCTTGATCCTCTTCACGCTGGTGCCGATGATCGCGAAAGCCAACATGTCGTGAAAGTGCAGATCGGAGATGTGGATGTTTGACGAGTTCGCGATCAGGACTCCGTTCGACGTAAAGTGCTGCGCGAAGGCGGTGCCCCCGGGCGGCGGATCGATACGCCGGTCGAGTTCGCCGCGGTTACCGTCGAACTGCACGCCGCGAATCTTGATGTTCTTGGCGTCGGCGATCGAAATCAGCGCGCGGCCCTGGAACTCGCGCCCCGCCCGAATCACGGTTGTCGGCTCGCCCACGATTTCGAGATCGTGCGCGTTGGGCGGCAGACGCAACTCGGTGAGGAGTTCGATCGTGCCCGCCGGCAGCTTGACCAGCCCGGTGCCCTTGTCGAGCATCGCCTGCACTTGATCCGCGGGCTTGTTCGAGCATGAGCAGATGATGAGAACGAGCAGGGCGATCGTGTTTCGGGGGAGTGCCATGAAAAGGCTATTCTAGCGTTGATGTCCATTCAGTTCCGCGATGCGGCCGGTGCGGCCCTACGCCCGTTCACCGGCAGCGTGCCTGATGGAGCGATCGCCGGTGTGTTGGGCGAAGACTCGCCCGCTTTCGTCGAGTTGCTCCGGTTCGCGGCGGGCGTGGCCCAGCCCTCTTCCGGTGAAGTGATCGCCAGCGCGCCAAGGCGGCTCATCGCGGCCGGCGATCCCCTCAACCTGGCACCTGTTTCGACCCTCGTGCTCGATCACGCATTCGCGACTCGCGACGAACTCGTCCGCGCCCGTGCCCGCATCGGCCTCGAACGCCTTCGCCGCGGGGGAACCTCAGTGCTGCTGCTCAGTCACGATCCGGACCTGCTGCGCGCGCTCTGTGACGAGGTGTGGTGGATCCACGAAGGAGAACTCGCGGCGAAGGGCGACCCGCGCGAGGTTCTCGATGCCTACCTCCACCACGCCGCCGGCCGGCTCGCGGAATGGTCGCGCGGCGTCGCGCAGCCGCTGACGCCTTCGATGCGCCGTGGTGACGGACGCGCGACGGTAGTCAACATAGCGACCGTCGATGCCGCCGGCCGGCGATCGGTCGTGTGGCGCAGCGGCGAACCGGTCGCGGTTGAAGTCACGGTGCGATTCGAGCAGGCGGTGGAAGATCCAGTCGTCGGCATCATGATCCGGACTCGCATCGGCTTCGAGGTCTACGGAACAAATACCGAACTCGAGCGCCTGAAGCTCGGGCCCGTCGCCGCCGGACAGACGCTCGTGGTCCGCTTCGCCTTCTATTGTGGACTCTGCGCCCAAGAGTACACACTCACCGCCGCGTCGCATGATCCGGATGGTGTCTGGCACGATTGGCTCGAGGATGCGGTCGCGTTCAGTGTGGCCGATTCGCGATACGTGGCCGGCGTCGCCAACCTCCGCGCCGAGGTTTCGTTCCGGCATGCGTAGGGTGCTGGTGGACGTCGCGGCGCACGCCGAAACGATCGCGCGGATTCGCGCGGCTCATCCGGAGGTGGCACTCCACCTGATCCCCCAACCCGAGGAGCGGGCCCGCGAACTCCCCGTCGAATGGCTCGCGGATGCGGACGCCCTGTTCTGCACGTTCCCGCCCGCGAACTTCGAAGAGATGAAACGGGTCCGCTGGATTCAGATCGGCTCCACCGGATACTCGCAACTCTTCGGACTCGGACTCGCGGAGAAGGGAATCGCCGCATCGAACGGGCGCGGCTGCTTCGATATCCCGATCGCCGAATGGAACATGGCGATGATGGTGAATCTCGCCCGCGATCTGCGCCAACTGATCCGGAATCAGGACGCGGCGGTCTGGGATCGGGGCGCCGTGTTTCAGCGCGAGATCCGCGGGCTCACGGTGGGACTCTGGGGCTACGGCGGAATCGGCCGCGAAACGGCGCGCCTGGCGAAGGCGCTCGGCATGCGCGTGCACGTGCTCGCCCGCACCGGAGTGCAGCCGCGCCTCGATGTCTATTGCGTGGAAGGTACGGGTGATCCGCACGGTGTCTTGCCCGATCGTGTGTTCCGATCCGGCGAAGAGATCGAGTTCCTCGGCGGACTCGACTTTCTCGTCATCGCCATGCCGCTTACCAAACAAAGCGAAGGACTCGTGGGCGAGCGCGAACTACGGGCCCTGCCGCGCTCGGCCTATGTGTTGAATCCGGCTCGCGGACCGATCATCGAACAGACAGCGCTGCTGCGCGCCCTCGATGAGGGCTGGATCGCGGGCGCCGCGCTCGATACTCACTACGTCTATCCGTTGCCGCCCGAGCACCCGCTGTGGCGCAAGCCGAACGTGATCCTCACGCCACACATCTCGGGTTCGAGCCTGAGCCCGCGGTATCAGGACCGTGTGTGGGACATCTTCGCCCGCAACCTCGATCGGTTCCTGCGCGGCGAGCCCTTGTTGAATCGATTGACCGAAGCTCAACTTGCGGGCGATTGAGTCATCGAGCGGCGGGTGGCGAACATGCCCGCGATCCACGCGATCGCGATCGCCACGGCGATGCCAGCGAACGGACCGTCGAACGAATGGGTCCGCTCGGTGACGCGTCCCACGATCCACATGAGGATCGCGCCCGCCAGCGATCCCGTTCCGCCTGCGAGCCCCATCGCTGTCGAAACCGCGGTCTTCGACACTTCCTGCGTGAACGTCAGATAGAGCGACATCCACATGCCGAGGCCGAAGTTCGAAATCGCGAGCAGCCATGTCAAATGTGCGCGGTCCGTCACCGCCGGCACGAATGCCGCCAGCGCGACCAGCACGGTGGCGAAGCTGAAGATCAAGCGGCGCGGCAGGCGCATCGATGCGAATCCGAACGCGAGATAGCCGAGGTCGAGCCCGAGGAAGACGAACGTGAGGATCCACTTCATGTCGGATGATCCAGCCGCCATGCCGCGATGCTGGTTGAAATACGTCGGCAGCCAGTTCGCGTTGAAGTAGAGGATCGGATTCACAGTGGAAGTGATCGCGACGACGCACCAGAACTTCGGGCTGCGAAGCACTTCGCGATATCCGCCCGCGCGCGTTTCGGGCATCGCGCCGCCAGGAGCCCAGATGGGCGCGAATTCAGGGCGCCGCGAATACCAGATCCACGCAATGAACCAGAGCGCGCCGAGCACTCCCACGGCGGCGAACCCCATCCGCCATCCGGCGGCATTGGCGATCGTGAGGATGATGAGCGGCGCCGTGAGCGCTCCGATGCTCTGGCCGCTGGTGAAGATGCCGTTGCCGAGCGGACGCTCTTTTTCGGGCAATGCGCGCGCGACGATTCGCAGAGCTCCGGGCCAGTTCGGCGATTCGGTGAGTCCCAGCATCACGCGAAACATGGCGAGCCCGATGAATCCGGTAGCGGTTGAAGTGAGCATGCCCACCACCGACCACAACAGAACCGCGCCGCCATACGCCCACCGCAGATTCGCGCGATCGATCACGCCGCCGATGGCGAACTGCGCGATCATGTACGCGTAGTAGAACAGCGAGAACAGGATGCCCAGTCTCTCGTTGTCGAGCCCGAGTTCGGCGCGCATCATCGGCGCCATCAGGCTGAGTGTCTGCCGGTCGAGGTAGTTGATCGAGGTTCCCGCGAGCAGGAAACCGCACAGCACCCATCTCGATTTCGTCGTGAGCAATTGGCTCAGGGTACCACGGGTGCCGCGCATGATATCCTTGACCGTCATATGGCGCGGCACTCTGGGACTGTTCGCGTGACTCACTGGATCACGCTCGCCGCCTTCGCGGCGCTGCTCGTGAGCGGAGTCGAGATCCTGATATCGCACCCGCGATTCTATTGGGGTGAGACGGGCAACGTCGAAATGGCGCCGCTGTTCGCGCTGCCAATCCCGGCCTCGCGCGGCTCGGTTCCGACTGGCTACGGCTTCGTATTGAAAGACCAGAATGGTTGGAGCCGTTCGCTTCACTTTCAAACGGGCTGGCTGCTCGCGTTCACGGGCCTCGCTTACACGATCTGGGGTTTCGCCGCGCGTCATTTCAGAAGGAACCTCGTGCCGTCGGACCGGCCCGAACCCGGCTCCTACAATACACTGCAGCGGCTCACCTATCTGATCGTCATCTTCGGACTCTTCCCGCTCATGTTCTGGACCGGGCTCGCCATGTCGCCCGGTTTCGTGGCCGGATTTCCGTTCACGGCATCGCTTCTGGGCGGGCAACAATCGGCGCGCACGATTCACTTCTTCGCCACTGTGTTACTGGTGTTGTTTCTGTTCGTGCACGTCGCCAAGATTTGGCAGGCTGGATTCCTGGCCCGTACCCGCGCGATGATCACGGGCCGCGCCGATCGAATGGAGAGCGCGTAATGGATCTTTCTCGCCGCAAGCTGATCACCGCTGGAATCGCAGGCGCGTCCGGACTTGCCGCGGCCGCTCGCATCGCTGATCGCTACGGGCTGATTCCGCCCGATGGTGCGGGCATCTGGGGACCCGGCGAAACGCTGACGTACGCCGCGCAACGCGTGTTGACGGGCGATTCGATGGCGCGCGAGTTCCCGCGCGAGCTGATCTCGAAACCGCCCCATGCCAACGGACGTCCGCCGAAAGACGACGTCTTTGTGAAGCATCAGACCGCGGGCTTCGCCGATTGGCGGCTGGCCGTCGATGGCCTGGTCGCGCGCCCGATGGAGTTCTCCGTCGCCGAGATCAAGTCGTTCCCCTCCCGCAGCCAGATCACACATCTCGCCTGCGAGGAAGGCTGGTCATTCATTGCCGAGTGGACCGGCGTTCCCCTTTCGCACATCCTCGAACGCGTGGGCATCGCCGCCACCGCAAGGTACGTCGTCTACCGTTCGATCCAGGAACGGTGGTGGGATAGCGTCGATATGGCTGACGCGCTGCATCCACAAACGATCATCACGTGGGGAATGAACGGCGGCGACCTTCCTGTGGGCCACGGGGGACCGTTGCGAGTTCGTGTGCCGCGGCAGCTCGGATACAAGAGCGTGAAGTTCGTCACGCGCCTGACGGTCGTCGACAGCGTGAAAGCTTTTGGCAAGGGAATGGGTTCGTTCGCGGCCGAACGTGGCTACGCGTGGTACAACGGCATCTGATGAAGTTCGCCTTCGTTTTCACCGCTGCCACATTCTCGCTGCTCGCCCAGATTCAGCGCACCACCGATGCGCAGGTCATCGAAGCGCGCCACGAAACCGAAAAGAAGCTCCAAGCCATCGCGATCGTCGAGCGCAAGATCATGGTGCCGATGCGCGACGGCAAGCGCATGGCAGCCGACGTCTATCGCCCGAAGGACGAATCGAAAAAATATCCGATCATCTTCGTGCGCACGCCTTACAATTTCAACTTCTGGGACGTGAAGCTCGGCGCGCCGCGCGACCTCACCGCGGAACTCGATGCCGTCAAGCGCGGCTACGCGTTCGTGGAGATGAACGAGCGAGGCCACTTCTTCTCCGAAGGCAACTACGACATTCTCGGCGCGCCGTTGACCGATGGCTGGGACGCGATCGAGTGGATGTCGAAGCAACCCTGGTCGAACGGCAAGGTCGGCACGATCGGTTGCTCCTCGACCGCCGAATGGCAACTCGCGGTGGCCGCGATGGGGCATCCCGCCTTCACCACGATGATCCCGCAGGGATTCGGCGCGGGCGTGGGCCGCGTGGGCGGATACTACGAACAAGGCAACTGGTATCGCGGCGGCGCCTTCCAGATGCTGTTCGCGGCCTGGATCTACGGACAGCAGAATCAAGTGCGGCCGATGTTTCCGCCAAATACGCCGCAGCAGGAATTGATCCGTGCGTCGCGTATGTTCGATCTGGCGCCGCAGATGCCTCCTGTCGATTGGGCGAAGGCTCTCGCGCATCTCCCCGTGATGGACATCATCAAGGCCGCCGGCGGGCCGGACGGCATCTACGCCGACCGCATGGAAGTCTCGACCGGCGGCGCGATGATCAAGCGCGAACCGAACGACCCGGCATGGTATCGCGGAGGATTGTGGCATGACGATCAGAAGATCGACATTCCGGGCTTCTGGTTCATGTCTTGGTATGACGTCTCTGTCGCGCCGAATCTCGCCGCCTACAATCACGTCCGCAAGACCGCGCGACCCGAGGTGGCCAATCGCCAATATGCGATCATCGCGCCTACGCTTCATTGCGCCTTCAAGCGCGCCAAGGAAGATACGATCGTCGGTGAGCGCAGTGTCGCCGATGCGCGGCTCGAATATGACGAGTTGACCTACGGCTGGTTCGATCATTTCATCAAAGGCGGCGACAGCAAGGTGATCGACAAGTGGCCCAAGGTCCGCTACTACACGATGGGTTCGAACCAGTGGCACGCCTCCGATTCGTGGCCGCCCGCCGAAGCCAAACCGCTGACGCTGTATCTGTCGAGCAGCGGCAAGGCGAACAGCGTGATGGGAGACGGCGCACTCGTGGCTTCGGCGCCCACGGCCAGCCGTCCCGACACCTTCGTCTACGACCCGATGAATCCGGTGCCATCGCTCGGTGGCAACGTCTGCTGCACCGGCAACGCGGTAGCGGGCGGTGCGTTCGATCAGCGAAAGAACGAAGCTCGCGCCGATGTGCTCGTTTACACGAGCGATCCATTCCCGGATGGCATCGAAGTGAGCGGCACGATCGATGTCACGCTATTCGTCTCCTCCGATGCGAAAGACACGGACTTCACCGCCAAACTAGTGGATGTCTATCCTGATGGTGCAGCCTACAATCTCGATGAGACAATTCAGAGAATGCGTTATCGAGATGGGTACGACAAGCCGCCCGTCTGGATGGAGAAAGGCAAGGTCTACCCGGTAACGCTTTCGGGCCTCACCACCAGCAACTGGTTCGGCAAGGGACACCGGATCCGGCTCGAGATCTCGAGCAGCAATTTCCCAAGGTTTGACCGCAATCTCAATACGGGTGGACGCAACTTCGACGAAGTCAAGACAGTATTGGCTCGCAATAGCGTGCACCACGGCGGAGTCCACTCATCCCGCATCGTGCTGCCGGTGGTGAAACGCTAAGCACGCGTGCTATCCTGATCGAGCATTCAGGGCCTGGGAAACCTGCTGGATTTCCTAGTATTTTTCAATTATCAACTCCAAACACACGAGGTGTTATGCGCACGTTACTGCGTAACAGTCTTGGCCTCGCCGCGTTCGCGCTCTCCAGTTCGCTCGCTCTGGCGCAAACCGGCACGATTCAAGGCACGGTGGTGGACCCGCAGGGTGCCGCCATCCCCAATGCAAATGTTTCCGTGACCGACGAAGGTAAAAACATCGTCGCTCGCGAGGCCGCCACGGGCACCGATGGCCGGTTCGCCCTTCGCAACCTGCTCCCGGGCCTCTACACGCTGAAGATGGAAGCAACCGGCTTCAAGTCGAGCAGCCGGCCCGGCCTCAAGCTCGATCAGAACCAGACGATGGATTTGGGCGCGATTACAGCCGAAGTCGGCCAGACCTCCGAGTCGATCACGGTCGAGTCCGCGATTCCGCTCGTCGAGACCGCTACGTCCAACAAGAGCTTCGTGATCGACTCGCGTCAAGTCACCGAGCTCAGCCTCAACGGACGCGACTTCCAGTCGCTGATTCGCACGCTGCCCGGTGTGGTTTCGAATGACCGCTCCGATTTCCGGCTCGCGTTCAACAACACGGACGCATTCAACGTGAATGGCCTGCGCGGATCGAACAACAACGTCTTCCTCGATGGCACGATCAATACCGATGTCGGAGCCAATGACGGCCAGTTCACGCAGATCTCGCTCGACGCCGTCGGCGAGTTCAAGGTGCAAACCTCGACCTTCAATGCCGAGTATGGCCGGAATCCCGGCGTCTTGATTTCGATCAACACGAAGTCGGGCACGCGGCAGTTCCACGGCACGGCGTACGAGTTCCTGCGCAACAACGCACTCGATACGCGCCTGCCGTTCGATACCACCGGCAAGACGGCCAAGCTCCGCTTCAACCAGTTCGGCGCCAATCTCGGCGGCCCGATCTATCTATGGAAAGCGTCGAGCCGCAAGGATCCGCGCATGTTCTTCTTCTTCAACTACGAAGGCACGCGGGCCTCGCGCCCGATCGGCGGCAACTTCATCGACATTCCGCATCAGGACCTGCTGCGCGGCGATCTCTCGCGGCTCTATCGCGATCAGCCACTGTTGACCACGGCTGGACAGAATACGGGCTTCCGTGTCGGCCAGATCTTCCGGCCCGGAACCGCGGTCCGCGAGCCGAACGGCCGCATCATTGGCGGCGATCCGTATGTGAACAACATCATTCCGCAGAACGAGTGGAGCCGGAACGCCGGCGCGTTCATCAAAGTCATGAGCTTCCTCGACCGGAGCGGAGCGCCCGCCACGCCTGGCTCGCCGGAGCTTGTCCGCTATCCCTATCAGCAGCAGTACGGCTTCCGCAAGGATGGCAAGGTGCTGCGGTACGACTGGGCGATGTCGTCGAAAGCGAACTTCTTCTTCCGCTGGGCCGACGACGCACAGCGCGAAACGCAGGATCTCGGCATCTTCACCACGCTGCCCTCGCCGATTTTCCCTCAGTACCGGAAGAAACCCGGATCGTCGTGGTCATGGAACCTCGTCAACGTGATTTCGCCCACGGTGACGCACGAGTTCATCTTCGGCTACAACCGCCTCACGCAGGTAGTGGACGTCCCCGAGGGAACTAACGCCGATCAGTACGATCGCGCGAAACTCGGCTTCACCTTCCAGGAACTCTATCCGAATTCGAACATCCGGAACCGCTTCCCCCGCTTCAACTGCGGCATCGGCACCTGCAATTACGCGGGTTTCCCGGCGACTTGGGAATCGGACGCGCGGCAGTTCGCTTGGACCGACAACGTCACGATGAATCGCGGCGCGCACACCTTCAAGTTCGGCGGATTCCTCAATCACAATCGAAACGGCCAGCAACCCTCCTGGACCGATGTCGTCAGCTTCAACTTCGGATCGAACACGGAGAACACGCGCGACACTGGCAACACCTTCGCCAACATGTTGCTCGGCAACTACACGTCGCTCAGCCAGACGAACGGCAAGTTCTACGGGTCTTTCCGCTTCTGGGGGCTCGAGTTCTATGGTCAGGATTCGTGGAAGGTCAACCGCAAGCTCACCCTCGAACTCGGGCTGCGCTGGGCCTACCTCGGACCGACGTACACGGTCGGCGACTACCTGCAGAACTACTTCGATCCGGGCCGCTTCGATCCGTCGAAGGCCGTCCGCATCGATACGGCTCCAGGACTGCGCAACGGCTCGATCATTCCGGGGAGCGGCGATCCGTTCAACGGCATCATCCAGGAAGGCCAGGGTGGAATCCCGAAGGGCTTCGCCAAGCACCGCTACAACAACTGGGCGCCGCGCATCGGATTCGCGTTCGATCCGATGGGTGACGGAAAGACTTCGATTCGAGGCGGCGGGGGCTTCTTCTACGAGCGCATGCGCCAGAACGTCAACAGCTTCGACGGGCTCGGAAATCCGCCGTTGCTCTACACGCCGACAGTCTACAACGGGCGTGCGGACGAAGTATCACCCGCGCTGATCCAGCAAGGCGTGCGATTCCCGGTTGGACTGTCGACGTTCGATCCCGCGGGACAGATCCCGACGATCTACTCGTGGTCGCTCGGCATTCAGCGTCAGATCACCAACGACATGTCGATCGACATCGCGGGCATCGGCAATTTCGGCCGTTACCTGCAATACCGGCGCGACTTGAATCAACTGGATCTGGGCACGACACTCCGCCCCGGCGTGCTCGCGAGTGTGAACAACACCCAGAACGCGTTGCGTCCGTATCTCGGCTACACGGGCATTCCGTTCACCGAATTCGGAGGCGTTTCGAACTACAAGGCCATCCAAGCGCGGTTGACCCGCCGCTTCGCCAAGAGCCTGACCGGCAACTTCAACTACACCCTCTCGCGAGCGGTGAGCGAAGTCGACGGCGATGGAACCGGAATCGGCTACTTCAAGGATCGCAAGCGCGAGTACGGCGACGCGAGCTTCGACCGCCGTCAAGTCGTGACCATTGACTTCGTGTACGAACTGCCCAAGATTGTCCGCAACGGCTCGAAGGCGGGCGACTTCCTCGTCAACGGATGGCAGTTGAACGGCATCGCGCGTTTCTGGAGCGGTCCGCCCGCGACAGTGACTTCGAACGGCAACCTCGGCACTCTCGGCGGCGGTCAGCGCGCTGACTACATCACCGGGCAGGAGATCTATCCGGAAGAGCGCACACGGCGAAACTACTTCAACGTTCTGGCGTTCGGGCGTCCCGCGGACGGATCGCTCGGCAACACCGTCAAGCAGGCTCTTCGCTTGCCCGGAATCAATCAGTGGGATCTCTCACTGTTCAAGAACTTCCGGATGAGCGAGAAGATGAACCTCCAGTTTCGTTTCGAGACCTTCAACACGTTCAACCACACGCAGTGGGCGGGCGTGAACACTGGACTCGGCCTGCCCAATCCGGGCACGGCCGTGACGGAAGCGACGCGTGGTTCGTTCGGCGAGGTGAACTCGACGCGCGATCCGCGGTCGCTCCAGTTCGGCTTGAAGTTTCTGTTCTAACCGAAGACTCACTCGCCGGCGGGAGCGGACCGTTCCCACTCCCGCCGGATGATCGTTGGTTTGTACTGCTTGCCATCGGGCCGCGTGATCACGAGTCTATTCGGCTCCACGCACACCGGGATGTCGCTGTTGACAACCAGTTTCGACGGATCATAGCCCCAGAACTCACCGCTGGAGCGCGCCGAATAGATCATGCCACCAACGGCCAACTTCACGATATAGCTGGTCTGCTTCTGCACCGGTGGTGGCGCGATGGTGGTCCATTCCCTGCCGTTCTTGTCGCGGCGAGTGCGGCCCACTTGAACCGTTGGCACCAGTTCGGTGGCTTGTTGGACATCCAACAGCCTTCCTGTCTCGCATAAGGGCGCCGCTTCGGCGATGCCTCCGGGAATGAGCAGAAGCGCCAGTCCGATGACTCCGGGCAGTGTACTCGAATTGATGTTCATCGTGTGTTCCTTTCTCAGTTCAGGCGTATCGCGGCTTCCAAGAGAATCTGCTGCAGCTCCCCAACGAATTCCCCGTAGTCCCGCGGCTTGCTGTTGAAAAGCGCCGCCACGGTGGCGAGGCCGGGAACGTGCATTATCAGCGCCGACGTTCCAGCGAACGATCCATCGTGGATGATGGCGGCTCCAGCCGGGCTCGTATAGATGTAGACCCCGAGCCCGTACCACGCCTGTGCACCGGCTGGCAGGTAGGAGGGGCGTTCCAACATCACGGCAACCGTTTCCGGCCGCACGATCTTTCCAGCGGCCAATCGGGACAGAAAGCGGGCGAGTTCGGGAGCCGATGCCAGCCATCCGCCCGCCGAATCCTGAAGCGCCAGCGAAAAGCTACCGTAGGGTGCCGGCACGAGATCGGGTTCGCGCGACACGACGGACATCGTGAACGGCGCGTCCGGCTGGTCAGAATAGCTCGCTTCGCCGCGTACCCGCTCGCTTGCGAGACTGCCCGCCAGTTGTGGATGTTCGAACCCGGAGGGCTCGAGAATATTCTTCGCGACCCACTCTTCGTAGGGCGTGCTGGTCACGACTTCGATCACACGGCCCAGCAACACGTACCCGAAGTTCGAATAGGCGAACCGCGTTCCCGGTGTGAAGTCCAGCGGTTGGCCCAGCCAGAATGCGATCACTTGTTCCTGTTGCGGAGGTACGTCGAGGCCGGCCTGTTCCAACTCTTCGCGCGAGGCGTAGAGAGGATCACTGCTCAGTGCTGCATCCCATCCACCGGAGTGTTGCAGAAGCTGGCGAATCGTGATCGCGTGAGCACGCACATCGGCGATGTGAGACCGGTATCGCGGCAGCCAGTCGAAGACGCGGTCGTCCAGGCGAATGCGCCGATCTTCCACGAGCTTCAGGATCGCGGTGGCGGTGATCGGCTTGGTGATGCTCGCCACGCGGAACCGTGAGTCCCTCTTGACGGATTCGCCTGCCGCGGGATTGGCCAAGCCGATACCTCGCGAGTGCAGCTTGCCGCCGCGCACCATGGCCACGGCTCCGCCGGGAATGCTCCACTTGGAAAGGAACGCGGTCAGTTCCACGTCCTGGGATTCGGCCCGCTGTGTCAGCACGCAGGCCAACGCAATCGGAATCATCTGGGTCAGTTTCATTTCTGAAATCTCCTTCGAGCCTCAGAATGCACGGAAACGCTCCCGTCGCACATGTGCGCAAAGCAATGGTCCGGAGGCATGACTTTCGGCACTGGCAGCAGTCAAAGCCCAGTGAGATCATTGGAATCGGTAAAAAAATATGCCGCTGCTGTTTCGGATTGCCGGCCTGTTGGTGGCTCTCGTGACGGGAGCTATCGGAATCGCGGACGTCGCCGCCCGCGGGCCATCGGGCCTCGCGATTCTCGTGCCGAACCTGCCGCCGGACCGGCGCCTCGCCGGATTTTCGGCCCTGATGATTCTGTTCGTCGCCGCGCTGCTGGCGTTCTGCGCGCTCTTCTGGCGGGCAACCCGCGGACACAGCAATGTGAACTCGGAATGGCGGCTGCGGCTCATTCTGGTCACGCAACTCGCGACCGGTCTCCTGATTCCGGACCTGATGATCATCGTCGCCTGCGAGGCCGGATATCTTCTCACCACGAGAACGCGGACCCGCTGGATCTACGTTCAACTGGCATTCCTGATGGCGGTGATCCTCATTGGGTTCACGCAGGGCGGCCTGTCTCCCGCGCCCGAACTGGTGCACGTTCCCAGGCGGGCGGCGATCGTGCTGACGATCGCGCAGGCGTTCGCGTGGCAACTGCTGTCGTTCGCGGCGGGCTACATGGCCGGCCGCGAAGGAGATGCACGCCGAGAGTTGTCGCTCGCGCTCGGTGAGTTGCGCGCCACGCAGCAGGTGCTTTCAGACTCGGTGCGGATCAATGAGCGTTTGAACATCGCCAGGGAATTGCATGACACGATTGGCCATCATCTGGCGGCACTCAGCCTGAAACTGCAACTCGCCGCCCGGACAGCGGAAGGGCCTGCGCGCAAGCCAGTCGAGGATGCGCATTTGATCGCAAAGCTTCTCTTGAGCGATGTTCGGGCCGCTGTCAGCGACATGCGCCACGAGGGAGCAGTGGACCTGGCGAAGGCGCTGAGATCGATCGCGGAAGGGATCGATCAACCCAGGATCGGCCTGGAGATGGCGGACGCCGGAATGATACACGACCCCGCGAAGGCACAGGCATTGCTGCGGTGCGCCCAGGAGGCCATCACGAATTCCATCCGCCACTCCCAGGCGCAGTCGATTCACCTGCGGCTGGCGTCGACGGACTCCGGTGTGGATCTCGAAATTCGGGACAACGGCCGGGGCACTCCCGAGTTGCGGCAGGGCAACGGGCTGCGCGGAATGCGTGAGCGCGTGGAGGCCATGGGCGGAACGCTCGAAATCGACACCGCGCCGGGTAGAGGCTTCCGGCTTCTTGCTCATGTCCCTTTGACTGGAGCTGCCTGAAATGATTCGCGTCCTGCTGGTGGAAGATCAGACTTTGGTTCGCCAGGGCATTCGCGAGCTGTTGGGCACGCTCCCGGACATCCAACTGGCCGGTGAGGCCGCCGATGGAATCGAGGCCATGGAAGCGCTGGAGCGGGTCGCAGCCGATGTCGTGCTGCTCGACGTTCGCATGCCGCGGCTTTCCGGCGTGGACATGTTGGAACGCCTGCACAAGGAAAAGAAGCCGTGCCCGCCTGCCGTACTGCTGACGACATTCGACGACGACGAGGCACTGCTGAAGGGCCTCCGATTCGGTGCGCGCGGATATCTGCTGAAGGATGTATCCGTGGATCGGCTGGCGGAGGCGATTCGAGCTGTCGCGAGCGGGCGAACGATGATCCGGCCGGCGATCACCGAGCGGGTGGAACGCGCGGTGGATCAGGCTCCACCGCGATTTGAAAGCGCCGGCTTGCCCGATCCCCTGACGAAGCGCGAGTTGGAAGTTCTGCGCCTCATGGCCGGCGGATTCAGCAATCGCGAGATTGCGGATTCGCTCGAGGCCAGCGAGGGCACGATCAAGAATCACATCTCGACGATCCTGTCGAAGCTCGGAGTGCGCGATCGCACGCGGGCGGTGTTGAAAGGGATCGACCTGGGGCATATCTGACCGCCGCGGCTCCATTTCGCGATACCTCTCGTTTCGCGTACGGTCCGGGTCCGGTTCCGCGCTGTCTGCTTGGTCATGCTCAGCACCTCTTCCGAACCCGGAACCGTTGAGTACTGCGGTATCTCCATGCGGTTGCCCCGCTGGACGGAGGAGAATCGCTCAATGTCGCCGAGAGTTCGCCTTTCAAGTGCAGGATCGGCACGCTGATCAACCGCTGAATGTTCTCGCCGAGGATACCTCACCGCCAACACTGACCATTCCACTGCCTGTGCTCCCGTCCGGGTCTCTCGCTCCGTCGCCTCGAACAGGTGGCGGTGTATCTTCCGCGCCGCGGGCCGCCGTTTCCCCACCGCCCGCACGATACCATACCTCATATGGCATTCCCGCAAAACCGGCTGCGCCGGCTGCGATCCTCCGAGCCCATGCGCCGCATGGTCCGCGAAACCCGCATTGATCCGGCGGGCTTCGTCCTGCCGCTTTTCGTGGTCCCCGGCGAAGGCATCCGGAAGGAGATCGGCTCGATGCCCGGCAACTACCAGGAATCGATCGACTCGGCGGTGCGTCACTGCGAAGAGGTTCGCTCGCTGGGCATCGGCGGTGTCATCCTGTTCGGCATCCCGGAAACCAAGGACGAACTCGCGACCGGGGCCTACGATCCGAACGGCATCGTGCAGCGCGCCGTTCGCGCGATCAAGTCCGAGGTGAAGGACCTGCTGGTCATCACCGACGTTTGTAACTGTGAGTACACGAGCCACGGCCACTGCGGCTTCATCAAGGGCGATGACGTCGACAACGACATCACGCTCGAATGGTTGGCCCGTGCCGCGCTTTCCCACGCCGAAGCCGGAGCCGACGTTGTTGCTCCCTCGGACATGATGGACGGGCGTGTCGCCGCGATTCGCTCCAAGCTCGATGGTGGCGGCTTCATCAAGACGCCGATTCTTTCCTACGCCGCCAAGTTCGCCTCGGGATTCTATGGGCCTTTCCGCGAAGCCGCCGAATCGGCGCCGCAATTCGGTGACCGGCGCGGCTATCAGATGGATCCAGCCAACGCGCGCGAAGCGATGCGCGAGATCCAACTCGATCTCGACGAAGGTGCCGACATGATCATGGTGAAGCCCGCGCTCGCCTACCTCGACATCATTCGAATGGCTCGCGACCGCTTCGACGTTCCGATCGCGGCCTATCAGGTCAGCGGCGAGTTCAGCATGATCATGGCCGCCGGGCGCAACGGCTGGATCGACAAGGACCGCGTCATGATGGAAACGCTCACATCGATCTGGCGCGCTGGCGCCACGATCATCCTCACCTACTTCGCCAAGGACGCGGCCCGGCTGCTCGGATGACGGGCGAGCTATTCCACGCGCTCGATCACGGCGCCACTCTCGTCACCTCGAACCATCGCCTCGCGCGAACGCTGAGCCGCGAGTACTCGCTCGAGAAACAGCGCCTCCACGCCAGAGTTTGGACCGAACCCTACATCGTTCCCTGGTTCGGCTGGCTCGAGCGTTGCTGGCGCGAGATCCTTTACTCGGGCGATGATCCGCTGTCCGCGCCACTCAACGCGTTTCAGGAAGAGATGCTGTGGGAGCAGTCGGTGCTCTCCACACCCGAAGCGGAGGATCTGCTGCAACCGTCAGCGGCGGCGCAAGCCGCGCGGCGTGCCTGGACTCTTGTCCACGCCTGGCGTCTGCCCACTGGCGGCGCCGTTTGGGAGGGCAGTGCCGATTGCACGGCGTTTCAGCGCTGGTCGCGCGGATTTCAGGAGCGCTGCAAGGCGTCGGGCCGCATGGATCCCGCCGTACTCGCTGACCTACTCCGCCCGCGTCTGAAGCGTCCGAAGACCGTTTGGTTTGCCGGTTTCGACGAATTCACCGCGCAGCAGCGAGACATGATCGAAGCCCTCGAGCAGTCGGGCGTGGATGTGGTCCGCTTGGAGCCGCCGCGCGAACCGCAAGGCGCGGCATCGCTCGCCGCGTTTCCCGATTCCGAGTCTGAACTCGAAGCGGCGGCGGCATGGGCGCGCGGCCTGCTGCTTCGATACCCGCGCTGTCGCATCGGCGTGATCGTGCCGGGCATCCGTGACGTTCGAAGGCTCGCGTGGCGCACCTTCGGCGGGCATCTCGGCAAGGCAGTGCATATCTCGGGCGGCGAACCGCTGCCCGATTGCCCCGCGATCCACGTGGCGCTCCATCTGCTGCAATTGGTGAAGCCGGTGGTTCCGCTGGCGGTGCTCGCGACGATCCTGCTCTCGCCCTTCCTCGAGGGCGCCGGCGAGGAAGCGGGCCCGCGTGCGGGATTCGATGCGTGGCTGCGTTCGCGGGGCCGGCTCGAGTGGTCGTGGCGCGCCGCGCGCCGGCAGGATCGCTGTCCGGCGGGCATCGGCCGCATGTTCGGAACCTGGGAACTCACGGCCGATTCGATGCCCGAACGCCAGCCGCCGAGCGCATGGGCAAAAACCTTCTCCCGCATCCTGCGCGCCTTCGGCTGGACAGGCGGAACCGAGCTGATCGCACGCGCCTGGGATCGCGTGCTCTCGCTGTTCTCGTCACTCGACATCTCGGCGGGCAGCATCAACGCAGGGCGCGCGCTGGGGCTCATCTCGCGTATCGCGGCCCGTTCGAGCGCCGAGGACGAAGGTAGCGGCGAGCCGGTCCATGTGCTGAATCTCGCCGAGGCCTCGGGCATCGAATTCGATCACCTCTGGATCGCCGGGCTCGACGACACTGCGTGGCCACGACCCGCCGCGCCGAATCCTTTCCTGCCGATCCCGTTGCAGCGCGAGCGCAACCTGCCGAGGTCGTCACCATCTCGCGAACTCGTGCAGGCGCGCCTGATCACCCAGCAATTGCTCGCAGCCGCGCCGGACATCGTCGTGAGCTATTCCGGGGGAACGGGCGAACGGAAACGCGGCCCGAGTCCACTGGTGGCGCATCTGTCCGAACATGAGTGGACCAACGGAGTGCGCGGGATCGAACCCGCGCCAGTCGAGACGCTTGCCGAGATGGGAGCGCCCGCGCTGCCGGAGGGCACTGCTCATGGCGGTGGGACACGCACTCTGCAACTGCAGGCCTCGTGCCCATTCCGGGCCTTCGCGGAGATCCGGCTTTTCGCCAAGCCCCTCGAAGAGCCCGAACTCGGCATCGATCCGCGAGAGAAGGGCCAAGTGCTTCACGCGGCGCTCGAAATCCTGCTGCGCGACTTCGGCGGCTCCGCCGGACTCCGTGCCTGCCCGGACTCCGACCTCGCCGCGCGGGTCGAAAAGGCCGTGGGCACCGCGCTGCGCGAAATTCGCGGCTTCGCGGGCACGCCGTTCGAAGAACGTCTCCGCGACCTCGAACGGCGCCGCCTCACGCGTCTGCTCACCGAGTGGCTGGTGCTCGAGAAGTCTCGCACCGGCGAGTTCACGGTCGATGGGCTCGAAGTCGAACGCGAAGTCGAGATCGGTGGGCTGCGCTTGCGCACCCGCGTCGATCGGGTGGATCGCGTACCCGCCGGGCTCGTGCTGCTCGACTACAAGTCCGGCGAACCATCGGTCAAGAGCTGGGAGGGTGATCGGCCCGATGAGCCTCAACTACCACTGTACGCGGTGACGCAGGCCGAGCCCGTTGCAGCGGTGGCGTTCGCGCAGATCCGCACGGGCGCTGTCCGGTTCAAAGGGTACTCGCCGGCAGACGCGCCGTTGCCCGGAGTCAAGCTGAAGCCGGTTTCCGAACTCGTGAACGGATGGCGCGAGGTGCTCGGCAAGCTGGCGGAAGGCTTCCGCGAAGGACGGTCCTTCGTGCATCCGAAATCACCCGCCGAGTGCGAGTACTGTCACCTCCATTCGCTCTGCCGGATCGCGGACCAGCCGCGCGAGGTTCCGGAATGAGCCTCCCGCTCGACATTTGGGAGCGCCGCGCCGCGCTCGATCCCGAGCGCAGTTTCATCGTGCAGGCTCCGGCCGGATCGGGCAAGACCGAACTCCTCATCCAGCGGTATCTGGCGCTGCTGGCGCGCGTGATCCAACCCGAGTCCGTGCTCGCGATCACTTTCACTGTGAAGGCCGCGGGCGAGATGCGCGAGCGCGTGCTCGACGCGTTGCGCGCCGCCGCCGGGCCCGAACCGGACGACGAGAACGCGCGCCTCACCTATTTGCTGGCCAGGCAGGTGCTCGTTCGCGATCGAGATTCCGGATGGAGCATCGCCGAGAATCCGTCGCGCCTCAACATCCGCACGATCGACGCGCTCTGTGCCGCGATCGCGCAGCGCATGCCGTGGCTGGTTCGCTTCGGCGCGATGCCGGGTGTGACCGAGCAGCCGGACGCGCTCTATGCGCAAGCCGCGCGGGCCACGTTGCGAATGCTCGAAGGCCATGACCGTTTCGGAAACGCCGTGGAACGGCTCGTCCTGCATCTCGACAACGACTTTCGCCGCGCGCAAGCGATGCTCGAAGCGTTGCTGCCTAGGCGCGAACAGTGGCTTCGGTATCTAGCCGGCTCCGATCCGCAGGCTCTCCGCGAACAGATGGAATCCACACTCTCGGCTATCGTCGACGCCGGGCTGTCCGCGGCTCGGGACAAGCTCCCTCCGCTGTGGCGCGATGAGTTCTGGGCCGTCACTCGATACGCCGCCGCGCAGCGAGGGGTTCCGGTCAACGACGATTTTGAAGGCTGGCGGTTCATTCGGGGCCTGCTGCTCAAGACGGCCGGGGAGTGGCGCGACAAGGTCGATACGCGCAACGGATTTCCCGCGAACGCCAAGGATTGGAAGAACCGCTTCGCCCGCCTCGCCCTGCAACTCCGCGGACGTGAAGGCTTGCTCGAAGCGCTGCAAGCGATCGAAACCCTTCCTTCACCACGATTCAACGCGCGCCAATGGGAGTTCCTCGAAGCCTTGCTCCAGGCTCTTCCCGCCGCTGCCGCGCAGTTGAAAATCGTCTTCCAGCAGGGCGGGCTCGTCGACTTCTCCGAAGTCGCTCAGGCCGCCGCCCGTGGACTCGGCTCAGCCGCCAACCCCTCTGATCTCGGCTTCGCGCTCGGCGGCCAGTTCGAGCACATCCTGGTCGACGAGGTGCAGGACACCTCCGCTAGCCAAGTCGAACTGCTGATGCGGCTCACCGTCGCGTGGGAACCCGGCGACGGTCACACGATCTTCCTCGTCGGCGATCCGATGCAGTCGATTTATCGCTTCCGCGATGCCGACGTCGGGCTGTTTCTGAAGATCCGCGAGCACGGGCTCGGCAATCCGCGGCCAGAGCCGATACAGCTCACTGCGAACTTCCGGTCCAGGCCCGAAATCGTGCAATGGGTGAACACTGCGTTCGAACGTCTGTTCCCGGCGCAAGAGGACACGGTGCTGGGTGCGGTCCGCTACAGTGCCTCGACGGCCTTTCGCGCGGAACTCGGCGATGCCGCGGTAACCTTGCATCCCTTCTTCGGCTCCGATCCTACTCCGGAGGCGATTCGTGCCGTGGATCTTGCCGTGGAGGCGCATCGGCACGGCACGGTCGCGATTCTCGTGCGGGCCCGCACCCACGTCCCCGAGATCGCCGCCGAGTTCAAGCGGCGGGGTGTGCGCTATCGCGCCGTGGAGCAGGATCTGCTCGGGGAGCGTCCCGCCGTGCGCGATCTGCTCGCGCTCACCCGTGCCCTGCTGCATCCAGCCGACCGGCCGGCGTGGCTAGCGATTCTGCGCGCGCCGTGGTGTGGGCTGGCTCTCGCGGACCTCCATCGAATCGGATCCGGGAATCCGGAGACGCCCGTCTGGGAGATCGTCCGCCATCCCGATCTCGTCATCAGTGAGCCCACTCGGCTCGTGCGATTCCGTGAGGCGATGTCGATCGCGATGTCGCGTGTGCGCCGCGTGCCGTTGCGCGAATGCGTGGAGCAGGCGTGGGAAGCGCTCCACGGCCCCGAATGCCTGGAAGATGCGGCGTCGCAAGCCGACGCACGCCGGTTCCTCGGGCTGATCGAGAAGCTCGATCAGGGCGGTGAGATCGCTGACCTCGACCTGCTCGAGCGCCGTGTGGAACGTCTGTTCGCCGAGCCTGACCCGGAGTCGGACGAGTCCCTGCAACTGATGACGATTCACAAGGCGAAGGGGCTGCAGTTTGACACGGTAATCGTTCCCGGACTCGGCCGCGAGTCAGCCCGCGACGATCGCCAGTTGATCCTATGGGCCGAGGTTCCGGGACCTGTGGGCGTGCCTGAACTGCTGATCGCGCCAGTCGAGCCCGAGGAAGACGAACCGGATCCGATCTATTCGTACCTGCGCCACCTCGAACGGCGCAAGGGCGATTACGAAGCCGCGCGGCTGCTCTATGTCGCGGCCACGCGCGCACGCGAACGATTGCATCTGCTCGGTCAGGTGGCGGTCAAGGACGAAGAGATCCAGCGGCCACGCGCGGGAAGTCTGCTGCACTTGCTCTGGCCCGTGGTCGAGCAGGAGTTCCGGAACGCCTACGATTCCGGTCAGGTGGTCGCCGAGCGTCCGGTGGCGGCGCCGCGCGGGCTCGAGCTTCGCCGCCTCCCGGTCACGTGGCTCGAGCAACAGCCGCCGCCGATCGATCCGAGGCCCGAACAGACGGCGGAGCCTGTCCAGTTCGAATGGGTGGGAGACACTCTGCGCCACGTCGGCACGGTGGTTCACGCATGGCTCCAGCGGATCGTGGAAGAGGGCGTCGAGCAGTGGGACGGCGCGCGAATCGGGTCGCGGCGCACGGCGATTCAGACCTCGCTCGAAGCTCTCGGAGTGCCGCCGGACGACATGCGTGACGCTGTCCGGCTGGTGACGCAGTCGCTGGTGCAAACACTCTCCGACCAACGCGGACGCTGGATACTGAAGCGGCGCGCGAACGACTCCTGCGAGTTTGCCGCCGGCATTCCGGTCGACGGCGTGATTCACCACGCGGTCATCGATCGCACCTTCGTCGAGGACGGCACGCGCTGGATCATCGACTATAAGACCAGTTCGCACGAGGGCTCGAACGTCGAGGAGTTCCTGAACGGCGAACACGCCCGCTACAAGGATCAACTCGACCGCTACGCGCGGCTGTTCGGGGAGTTCGAGGATCTGCCCGCGCGGCTCGGCTTGTATTTCCCGCTGCTCGGTGGCTGGCGCGAGTGGGAAGACGAGTCGAAGGTCTTCAAGCTGACGGCGCCATGAGGCCCGGTATCCAGGCATCTCGCCCGGTGGCGGCGCCCCGGTTCAACGTCGCGATATCCTGGAAATTGGAATGCCTGTAGAGACTCGCACGTTCTCGTCCCGGCATTTCTTTTCACGCCACGGCGTGCTGTCGGAGTGGCACCCGCAGTATGAGTTCCGTCCCGGACAGTTGGAGATGGCCGAGGAGGTGGAACGGGCGTTGAAGGAGAAGCGCCACCTCATCGTCGAGGCCGGAACGGGGACAGGGAAAACGCTCGCCTATCTCGTGCCCGCGATTCTGTCGGGCAAGAGAGTGGTGGTGTCGACCGGCACCAAGAGCCTTCAGGAGCAACTGTTCTTCAAGGACATTCCGTTCCTGCAGGAGCACATCGGGCGCGAACTGCGCGTCTGCTACATGAAGGGGCGCGGCAACTACGCCTGCCGCCAGAAAATCTACGACGCCGAAAAGGAGCCGATCCTCACCGGGCTCGAAGAGGTGAACGACTTCCAGATCATCCGGAAGTGGGAGCAGGAGACCGACGTCGGCGACCGCTCCGAGATCAAGCAGTTGCCTCCTTCGAGTTCGGCGTGGGCCAAGCTCGACGCGCGCAAGGAACTCTGCTCCGGCGACAAGTGTCTCCAGTTCGAACGCTGCTTTATCACCAAGATGCAGCAGCGGGCCCGCGAAAGCGATCTCGTCATCGTCAACCATCACCTGTTCTTCGCCGATCTGGCGGTGCGAGGCGAGGACTATGGCGGAGTGATTCCCGAGTACGAAGCCGTGATCTTCGACGAAGCTCACGAAATCGAGACGGTGGCGGGTGCCTACTTTGGACAGTCGGTGAGCAGCTACATGGTGCAGGAATTGCGCCGCGACGTTCTGGCTGTCTCGCGGCGCAAGGGCTTCGGGTCGGAAGACCTCGATCGCACCCTGACCATGCTCGATGAAACCGCGCGCCGCTTCTTCGATTGCTTTCCCGAGCAGGAGGGCAGAGCAGGTTATTACCAGCAGCGGCGATTTCTGGAGGAGCACAACAAGGAGTACATCGACCTGCTCCACGTGCTGGAACTCACCACCGCTGATCTGAAGCTGGTCAAGGACGCTTCCGACGAGACGATGCCCTTGTTCCGCCGCGTCGAGGAGATTCGCGACCGGTTGAAGTTCTGGATGCGGGCCGAGGATCCGCGGTTCGTCTACTGGATCGAACGGCGGGGCCCGGGCGTCAACCTCGAAGCGACCCCGATCGACGTGGCGACGCTGTTGCGCGAGCGGCTGTTCGGTGCCGTGAGCACGGTGATCATGACGTCGGCGACGCTTGCCGTCGCGGGAACGTTCGACTACCTTCAGAATCGGCTGGGCATCGCATCGCCCCGCACGGCGATCGTGTCGAGTCCGTTCGACTACCAGAAGCAGGTGACGCTCTACGTGCCGCACCACCTGCCCGATCCGCGCGACGCGGACTTCATCGACAAGGCCGTGGAGGAGACCAAGCACCTGCTCGACATCTCCGAAGGCCGCGCATTTGTTCTGTTCACCAGCTATCAGCAGATGCGGCTGTTCCATGAACGGCTGTCGTTCCGGATCGACTATCCCTGCCTGTTGCAGGGCACCGGGCCGAACACAGCGCTGCTCGACGAATTTCGCGCGACGAAGAATTGCGTGTTGTTCGCGACGGCGTCGTTCTGGCAGGGGATCGACGTGCCGGGCGACCAGTTGAGTTGCGTGATCATCGACCGGCTTCCGTTCGCGGTGCCGTCGGATCCGATCGTCGACGCCCGTGTCCGCGCGATTCGCGACTCGGGCGGGAACCCGTTTTTCGACTATCAGGTGCCCGAAGCCGCCATCACCCTGAAGCAGGGCTTCGGCCGCCTGATTCGCAGCAAGGCGGATCGTGGAATTCTCGCGATTCTCGACAACCGGATCACCGCCAAGCGCTACGGCCAGATTTTTTTCGATAGCTTGCCCGACTATGCGTTCACGCTCGATCGGGCCGAGTTGGAAAGGTTTTTCCGCAATGTTTGAAGTAACCGTAACCGCCAGTTTCGCCGCCGCGCACTTCCTGCGTGACTACAAGGGCAAGTGCGAAAATTTGCACGGCCACAACTATCGGGTTGAGGTGACCTGCCGGGGCGGTGAACTCGACAAGACCGGTATGCTCGTCGATTTCGTGGATTTGAAGAAAGCGTTGCGCGAGGTGGTGGACCGTCTGGATCACCGCCACTTGAACGAGACTCCGCCATTCGATGTCTGGAACCCGTCGGCCGAGTACATTGCGCTGTACTTCTATCAGGAGATCGAGAAGATCGTGGGCCCCGAAGGAAAGCTGCACCGCGTCAAGGTGTGGGAGACCGACACCTGCCACGCCACCTACCGGCCCGGATCGTAGTGGCTACGCGTCGACAATCGCGGCGGCTTGACGGAAGAGCTCCTCGAGAAGGTCGAGCTTCTCGATCACTTCCCGGGGGATCGACTCCGCCGCGACGAACGGAATGAGGTGATGAAGCTCTCCTTTTGTCAGGAGCATTTCGAAGGCCGTCCGGCTCCCGAGCCGGCGGAAGAACTCCTCGGCGAACGTGCTGAGTTTGATTGTTTGTGTCTTGGCATCCCAGATCAGGCGCCTCGCCTCGGCCGGGGACTCAGAGTAGATGCGGAAATCCGATTCGTCGCCGCCGAAGATTCGCTCGAGGATTGCCTCGTCCAATACTGACCGGGTCAACTCGTCCGGCATCGCGAACAGATCGAGTTCGCGATTCGCGTGGGCGGCGTAGCGCAGCAGGAGTTCGGGAGTAACGAAGTAGTTCTCGAGTTCGTAGCGCTTCCAGTGGCGAACCTGAAGGCTCGCATCCACGAAGTCCGGCGGGTTGCGGCCCTCGTTGTCGAGGAGCGCTAATCCGCGGAGTCCCGGAAGGAGCTTTCGAAGGCCGTTGAAGTGGTCCTTGGGTGCGATTCCGAACCCACCTTCGACTCTCTCGATTTCGCTTTCGATCGATGGTTGGCTGTAGACGTTCTGGACGAAGAAGACGTTGGGAGCTTCGTCCCAGACGCGGACAGCGGGGTGATCGGCCTTTACCGCCAACGCCTTCAGGTTCTCCTCGTCAGTATCGCCCTCGAGATACAGCACGTATCCTTTTTGCCGGGCCCGAACGTAGTGAGCCGTACCGAACAGCTTCAAGCTCTCGCGGATATCCGTCTTCTTCGCGAGATTGTCCGCTCTGCCCTCCAGCAACAACGTCAGGTTGTTGTCGAGCGCGGCGTCAAGAATCACCTCCGAGTGAGTCACCATGATCACTTGTGACCCGTTCGCGGAAGCGACTTGACGCAACAGGACGAAGATCTGCCGCTGCCGCAGGATCTCGAGATGCGCGTCCGGTTCGTCAACCAGCATGACGCTTCGCTTGTGGGCGTGCAGGTAGGCGAAAATCAGCAGCATCTGCTGGAAGCTGCGCCCCGCCGCCGAAAGTGTCAACGGCTCTCGGACACCGGGTTGTTCGTAGCTGAGATCGATCGCGCCACGCACGTTCTCAACAGGACTCCCCAGTTTCAGGTGAAACAGGCGCTCCATCAATCGGACGATCTTCTCCCAGTCAGCCGGAGAGTCCCGATACACCATCAGGCAAAGGTTGCGAAGGACCTGCGCTGTTTGTCCCTGGCCGAGCAAGACACCGATTCGCCCGGGCTGCAACACGGGTTCCTCGATCTCGAGTCCGGACATCGGATATAGGAGCTCCACGGGGATGTCCGAAGCCGCCTTCAGGAGCCCGGCTTGGTCCCGCACACTCTCGTGCGGAGAACAGTACACGAGCTCCTCGCCTTGATTGCGAAAACGCATCGGCGCCGGTTCGACCCGGCCCTGGTAGCTGATCCCCGCCGTTATGACCAAATGGATGTCGCTGTTTCCCGTTCGCACCTTGGTGTCGTGCCAAAACAGCCGCGTTTCGGCACCGGCACGTTGACGATATTGAGCCGGTTGAGAGCGGTGGCCGGTCGCTCCCTCGGAGCGGACTCGGACTTGGCCTGGTACCACGTCTTCACTGCCTGACTCCACAACGCGATCGCTTGAATGACACTCGTTTTTCCGCAGTTGTTCGGACCGATGATCACCGCGGGATGGTCGAGTTCGATCCGCTGCTTTGCACCAAAGGTCTTGAAGTTCTCGATCTCGATGTAGTGGAGATGACGCATGCGCCGCCTTCAATGGTATCGCGCTACCCCCGGCCCACCGCCTCCAGGAACCGGTCAATATCCGCCGGCGTGTGATAGACCGAGACCGACGCCCGCATCTGGTTCCACTGAATCTTGACGTCGATATTCACCTTACGCAGACGTTCGCGCAGCACATCGGGCTTAGCCACGACGAAGGCCGAGATGGGGGTGGGGGTCCCCGGCGGTGTCAGGCACGGGTAGCCGCGCTTCGGCAGTTCCACGCGCAGCTCTTCGACGAGCGGAACCGCGTGTTCCCGAATCCGGTCGACGCCGATCTCGTGGATCAGCTTCAGGCTTTCCGCGTGACCCGCCGCAACGACATTCGCGATGTTGCCCACCTCGTGAAACGAGCCCGCTCCGCTTTTCACTTTCCACGATGCGGGCGAAGGGCCCGGCGGATCGTGCGGGAACAGGTGATACTGGAAATCGTCGAACTGGCGATCGCCATATTGCGTGCGGCGCATCACTTTTCCCTGGAGCGCGCGGCGAACGTAGAGATAGCCGAGTCCGCGATCGCCCATCAGCCACTTGTAGCCCGAACAGGCGCAGAAATCGAGGTCGAGCTGCTTGACGTCGATCGGGACCGCGCCAGCCGACTGGATCACGTCGCAGTAGACGTAGGCGCCCATCGAGTGTGCCAGTTTGGCGATCGATGGCACATCGGCGCGATAGCCATTCTGGTAGGAGACGAGCGAGCAGGCGACCAGGCGCGTGTTCTTGTCGACCACTTTCTCGTAGCCCTCGATCGGCACACGGCCCTCGCGGTGCTTGACGATGCGGAGATCGAGGCCGTGGTCTTTTTGAAGCGTGCGGTACATGTAGATCGAGCCTTCGTAGTGAAGCTCGTCGATCACGACGTTCCGCTTGCCGCCCGGGATGCCGAGTCCGGCCACGACGAGATTCTCGCCCACCAGAGTGCTCGGGATGAACGAGATCTCATCCGGACCGGCGTTGATCAGGTTGGCGAACAGCCCACGTGCGGTTTCCTGGTTGCCGGAGGCGTATTCGCCGCGCCCGTCACCGGGCCCATTCAATTTGAAGTCGAGGTAGCGCTGCATCGCTTTCACCGAAGCGATGGGCATCGGATGCCAGCCCGAGGGATTCATGAAGAGCTGCTTTTCGGCCCAAGGGAAGCGGGCGCGGACTTGGCTCCAATCGACCTGCGCCGCGCGCAGGGGCGCGGCGGCAGCGGCGGCGAGAAAGGTTCTTCGATCCGTCGGCATGGTTCAGCCGGCGACTTCGTGATCCCAGCCCCAACCCGGACGGTCGTGCGGGCGCATGTAAATCCCTTCCGGTCCGCGCGAGATGTTGTAGTTCTCTTCGAACAGCGAGTAGACCGCCTTCGGTCCGCCCGGCGCCGGTAGGAACAGTTCGCACCAGGGCGCGTTGACGTTTGCCATCGACCAGTGGACCGCGCCGTTCAATCCGCCGCCGTGCGGGATCACCGGAATGTCGTAGGCCGAGGCCATCGCGCCGATGCGCCGCAGTTCGGTCAATCCGCCGCACCATTGGATATCGGGCTGCCAGATCGAGGCGCCCTTGGCTTCGAGCAAGTAGCGGAAACCGTAGCGGCCGTATTCATGTTCGCCTGTCGCGATGCGCGTGGATTTGATGGTGGCGTTCAGGCGGCCGAAGCCCGCGTAGTCGTGCGGTTGCAGCACCTCTTCCACCCAGTAGACTCTCTCGGCGGCCATCATCTCGCACATCTCGATCGTGTACCACTCGTCCCACGCCATCCAGCAGTCGAGCATGATGTCGCCATCGCGGCCGAGCGCCTTGCGGGCCCGCTGCACGAGTTCGAGATTCTCGCGCATGCCTTCGCGTCCGCTCGCGCGTCCGTGCGGAATGGCAAGCTTCAACCGTTTGTATCCGAACTCGACGTGCTGTTCGATGTCGTTGCCGGTGCAGTAGGTCGGGATGCGATCCTTCGTTTCGCCGCCGAGCAGCTTGTAGACGGGCATGTTGAGCGCTTTGCCCACGATGTCCCACAAGGCCATGTCGAAGCCCGAGATCGCGTTCATCGTGACGCCCATGCGTCCGTACGACATGGTGGCGCGCCAGCAGATGTCCCAGTTCCGTTCGATGTCGAACGGGTCGCGGCCCATCATGAGCTTGGCGAAATGTCCGGTGACGATCTGGCCGCCGCCGGGTCCGCCGTTGCCATATCCCTTGATGCCCTTGTCCGTGGTCACCTCGACCGTGAAGCCCGGAACGTTGGTCGCCGCGAACAGTTCGCGCCGCGGCTTGAACTCCGGATAAATCGAGACCGGATTCGCGACCTCGACTCCCTGCGTCGACCACGCTCCCGCCGTAGGCGTGAATTGCGGATAGGGCCGCTTGGGCCGCGTCCGGACGATCTTGATATCCGTGATCTTGAGCTTGCTCTTTTCCTGTGCCCAAGCCAGCGGCGGCAGCGCGATTCCGGCGGCCGCGCCGAGTCTAACGAAGTCCCGACGTGTCATTGTGTGGGTTCACCTTTCTGGACAATTCTATACGAAGGCCAGCGGTCCGGTCACAGGCCCGGCCGGATTCGCCCGAGCGCCGCACTCGCGGCCGTTGCCACTTGCGGGTCGCCATCGTACATCAGCTTCGCCAACGGCTCGATCGCTTTTGCGTCCTTGCGAAGCCCGATCGAGTTGATCACGCCCACGAGCAGCCGGCCCTTCAGTTGCCCGAGCGCGGCGCGGAGCGCGTCACCGGCAGCGGGATCGGACATCGGTTCGAGTCCGGTACGGGCATAGTGCGCGAGCTTTTCGTCGCCGAGCAGCGCCGCGAGCGCGGGCACGGCGGAGCGGTCTCCGATCACGGCGAGCCGCTGGCAGGCTTTCGCCTTCGCGTATTCCGAAGCCGACGTATCCTTCAAGATGGCAACCAGCTTCGCGGCCGGCAGAGCCATGATCTTCTCCGCGGTGCCGTATTGAGAGTCCTGCATCGCGGGAGCTTTTTGTCCTTGTGGCATCGCTGACTCCTCAAACCCGCCACGGCTCGCGCATCGCGCGCGAGCGCATGCGATTGGCCTGCTCGTCTCCGAGGAACGTGTCCGTTGCCGGATCGAACCGGACCTTGCGCCCGAGCTGGAACGCGATGTAGGCCGCGTGACAGGCGATGTGCGTCTGCGCGGCGGCGAGCGCGTTTGCCCGGGGTGGCTTGCGCGACTTGACGCAGTCGAGGAAGTCGCGGACATGCCGCGTGGTCGACTCCGCCGCCTCCTGCTGCGTGACCGTCTTGATTTCGCCGCGCAGATTCTCGGAAACTTCGATGCGTCCGCTATCGGCGGTTTCGACCCAACCCGCGTCGCCTTCGAGGCGGAAGGCACAACTGCCGAGTCCCATGAATCCCTTGTCGCGCAGCACCAGCTTCAAGCCGTTTGCGTACTTGCACTCGATCGTGTACGGCGTGTCGGCGCCCATGCCGCGCGGCTCGTACTCGACCGGCGCGGTCCCATCGAGCCGCGCGGCCCACTGGCAGAGATCCGCCGTGTGCGCGCCCCACTCGAGGATGCCGCCGCCGTGGAAATCGAAATAGCCGCGCCACTTGCCTTGCACGTAGGCGGGATTGTACGGACGCCACGGAGCGGGCCCGAGCCAGCGGTCCCAATCGACAACCTGCTTCGGCGGTTCGGGTTCGGCCGGGAGCCATGCGTGCGTGGTGGCGGCGGGCCAGCGATCGCCGGGCCCGGCCTCGGCGTGCATCGTGTGGAGCTTGCCGAGCTTGCCCGAATGCAGCAGATCGTAGGCCACGTTGAAGTTGATTCCGTTGCGGCGCTGCGTGCCCGCCTGGTAGATGCGGCCCAGCCGCTGGAAGTTCTCCGCCAGCGCGCGGCTTTCGGCGATCGTCATCGAGCACGGCTTCTCGCAGTAGACATCCTTGCCCGCGCGGCCGGTCATGATCGAAAGCGGCGCGTGCCAGCGGTCACCGGTCGCGATGAGGAGGGCATCGATATCCTTGCGCGCCCAGAGTTCGTTCTGGTCACTGTACATCGCGCAGTCGCTGTTGCCGTACTTCTTGTCGGCGATGCTCTTGATGGCCTCGCGGCGCTCGTTGCGGACATCGCAGATCGCGAGAAACTGGAGATCGCTTTGCGCGAGAAACGATTGCAGCACCCGTCCGCCGCGGCTGCCGATGCCGAGTCCGCCGAGTGTGATGCGATCACTCGGGGGAGTGGCACCCGCCAGTCCGAGAGCGGAGGCGGGGATGATCATCGGCGCACGTTGCAAGAGCCCGCGCCGGGAGATCGAATTTCGGATGTTCATGTCGATTATTTTACTGCGCCGGAGGCGCGACGGTAAGAGTCACGTCCGGCTGCGAACTCGCGTCGCCGGCTTTGACCACGAGCGGAAGCTCTCCGGGTTCCCCTTCCGGCACCCGGAACCGGATCTCGACGATGCCAGCAGGCAGGCCGGTTGGAACCGACGCGGCGACCAGTTCCGCAGGGATGCCTCCCACCGACACCTCGATCGGAAGCACTGGCTTAGAGGAATCATCGGGCGCGAGCATGCCATCCTCGAGGAGAGGATCGACGGCTCCCGCACCGGTGACGCGGATGGTCACTTCGGAGCCGACGCGAGCGGGATTCTCGGCGGAGATCGCGCCATCCGCGTTTCGCGCGGTGGCCGCGCCTTTGCCAGTCGCCGCGTTCTCGGTGAAGATGCCTGGGGACGCGCCGGACGTGGCGATCGACACCGGATTGGTCAGCCGTCCTTCATAGCGGACCTCGACCCGGGCACTTCCCGCCAGTGTCGCGGGCATGATCGCGACAACTACTGATTCTCGCGCGAGGATCAGGGGAACGGGCACGCCGTCCACCAGTACTTCGACACCACCGAGCGACTTCGGGTATGCGCCTGCCTCGCCAGGATCGGCGACCACGGCCTCGGCGGGGCCCAGGCGGATGCCACTGATCCGCGCGAGTTGATTCGGCGCCAGCGGCCCCGCGATCCCGCTCGCGAGGTTGACGATTCCCGACGCGGCCAAACGGATCGGAGTCAGCTTGCGCACCCGTTCGTTCAACTGGTCGGCGAAGTAGATCTCGCCGTTGGCCCCCAGCGCAATTCCTGCCGCACCCGCCAAGCGCGCCTCTGTCGCCGGACCTCCGTCTCCGGAAAACCCCGTCGTATTGGAGCCCGCGATCACCTGCTGTGACCCGTCCGGGCGAATCGCGCGAATCTGCCCTTGCCCCGGCTGAGTAACGAGAAGATTGCCCTCGGAATCGAAAGCGAGGGGCCCAGGACCGGGCACGGTGGCGAACGTTGTGATCACGCCCTGCCGGTCGACTCGGCGGATCCGGTTGTTCTGCGAGTCGGAGACAAAGATGTTCCCGCTCAAATCCACCGCGACACCTTGTGGGGAGAGCAAACGCGCTTCCGTCGCCGGACCGCCGTCGCCGGCGAATCCGGACTGGCTGCTTCCCGCAACCGTTGTGATCACGCCGTTCGTGCTCACGCGCCGGACGCGGTGATTCGCGGAATCGGTGAAAAAGATGTTGCCTTCGTTATCGGCGGCCAAAGCGTTCGGCCCTTGTATCCTGGCGGCCGATGCGGGGCCGCCGTCGCCGGAGAAGCCCGTGGTGGGCCCTCCGGTGAGCGTGGAGATGACGCCCTGCGGAGTCACACGCCGTACGACCGCCCCGTAGTTGCATCCGATATACAGGTTACCGGCAGGATCGAAGGCCAAGCTGCGGGGAAGCCCCAATCCTGCGTTGCGGGCCTGACCTCCATCCCCGGTAATCTCGGGACGGCCGCTGCCAGCGAAGGTCGTAATGATGCCGTTCGGATCGATTCTGCGAACGCGATGGTCCTGCGGATCGGTCACGTAGATGCTTCCGTCCCGGGCAGCAGCGACCCCGGCGGGAGTCAGGAACGAGGCCGCCACCGCGGGGCCTCCGTCACCGCCACCCGATGCAGTGGCCAAGCCCGCCACCGCCTGGATCGTGTCGGTTGCAAGGTCGATCCGGTATGAGCGCCTTTCCAGCGAATCATTGACGAGCAGTTGTTGATTAGGGCCGAGCGCGAGTTGGAACGGGGTCTCGAGTCTGGTGAGCGATGCCCGGCCAGGAAACGTACGGCTGGTTCCGCCGCCCGAGATCACGGTTACCATGCCTCCCCGGATCCTGCGGATTCGGCCGTTCGCTCCGTCGCCGACATAAATATCACCGGCGCGATCAATCACGACGCTGCCCGGCCCATTCCAGACGGCTGTCGCAACAGGCACGTTGTTGGGTGCGGAGCCCGGGACGCCCGTGCCAGAGAGGGTCTCGATGACACCCTGGGGATTGATCCGGCGGATACGGTGGTTACTGGCGTCGGTAAAGATGATGTTCCCGCTGGAATCGAAGGCGAGCCCCCGAGGCCCATTGAGCGTGGCCGCGGTAGCGGGCCCGCCATCGCCGCCGAAACCCGGCGTACCCCTCCGGCCCGCGATGACCGTCACCGTGCCGGCCGGTTCGACCTTTCCCACGATATGGTTGGCGGAATCGGCAAAGTACAGCGTTCCAGCCGAGTCGAACGCGATAGCCCGCGGGTTGCCCGCGCCGGTCGCGTAAGTCGTAATCGTCCCAGTTGCCGCCGCGATACGGCGGATTCGACCGTTGCGCAGATCACCCACAAAGAGGTCTCCGGAGGGCCCAACGGTGATAGGGCCCACGAAATTGAACCGGGCCGCGGACGCCGGACCACCGTCTCCGCCGAAGCCGGTTACGGTCCCTGCATAGGTCACGGCCGACCCGTCGGGGGCCACGCGCACGATCCTGTCGTAGTAGGAGTCCGCTATGTAGACCTCTCCTTGCGGTCCGCCGGCTATGCCTTCGGGTTGAATAAACCGGATCTCGGCGGCTGGGACGGTTCCAGCAGGGAACTCGAATCGCGCCCCACCAGCGACCGTCTCGATCAAGTACGGTTGGGCGGACGCCAGAACCGGAACCAGTAATGAGTAGCGAACGGACACGCATTTCTCCTTGGGACATCGCCCCGCGAACGGGGAGCACTGCCACCCCATACCTTTTTATCACCGTGGCCGAGCAGTCGCACACGGATTCGAATCGGGAATAGAATATGGAGACGATGCGTGCAATCGCCTCTCTTCTTCTTGCCTCCGCGTTGCTGACCGCCGCGGACGGAATCGTCATCGACAAGGCCCAATCGCCGCCCGCTTGGGCGCTTCTCGAACGCGAACTGCTGCGCGCCAACTCCGCCGCGTGCGACCGGTTCGCCAAGAAGTATCTCGACTCGCGAGGCTATCTGCTGCACACGCCGCGCTGGGGCACGCTCGACGGTCCGGACGATGCGA
Organism: uncultured Acidobacteriota bacterium; assembly: GCA_902825945.1. Taxonomy (GTDB): domain Bacteria; phylum Acidobacteriota; class Terriglobia; order Bryobacterales; family Bryobacteraceae; genus SYLY01. The sequence continues at coordinate 43,092 of CADECY010000002.1, read as the reverse complement.
TCGAGACCTTCTATAACTGGACCTTGCTCTACGCGCTCGGCGCCGATGAAAAGGTGCTGCGCCACTACAAGAACGCGCTCGAGGGCCATCTCCAGCAGTACAAGGAGATGCGCACGACCAAGACGAAGCTCGCCGAGAACGGTGCCTACTACAAAGAATTCATCACGCAGTCCGACTGGTTCCACACCGGCGAAGGCATCCGCGCCTTCATGTTCCTCGGGCTCGCCGATCCGAACGATCCGAAGCTGATCCGCCGCATGACCAGCTTCGCCGGACTCTACATGAACGAGGATCCCGAAGCCCAGAACTACGATCCGGTGAAGAAAGTGATCAAGAGCATCTGGACCGGAAGCAAGGGTCCGATGCTGCACAAGGCGACCACCTATGATTGGGTGGGCGACGACGTTCCGGGCAGCTTCCACCTGCTGCACGGCAAGCGCGGCACCAAGGAACTGGTGAATCTTGCCAAGGTCTACGACAAGATGCTCGCGCACTGCGCCGAGTATCTCGATTCGGTGGGCGACCATCCCCTGAATCTCGGCACCACCGGACTCGCGCTCAACGCCTACGCGCTCACGGGCGACAAGAAGTATCGCGATTGGATCGCCGACTACGTGGGAGCCTGGCGCGAGCGGACCCGCTCCACGGGCGGCAACATCCCTTCGAATGTCGGACTCGACGGCAAGCCCGGCGGCGAGTACGGTGGCCGCTGGTACAAGGGCACCTATGGCTGGAACTTCACGATCTACGACGGCGAGATCGATCAGGTGGCCTCGCGCAACACCGTCATGGCGGGTTCGTGGCCCGGATTCGCGAACGCCTATCTCGCCACGGGCGACGCCGGATTCATCGATCTGCTGCGCAAACAGATGGACAATATCTTCGCCCAGAAGAAGACCGTGAACGGACAGGTGCAGGTGCCGCAGATGTTCGGCGATCCACGCGGCTACAAGGAGACGGGTCGCGAGGAATGGTACAACTGGAGCCCGAATCTGCACACCGACCGGCTGACGGAAATCTGGCTGTGGTCCGGCGACCCGCGCGATCTCGAACGCGTGCCTGCCACGGGATGGATCGGCTATCTCGAAGGCAAGGAGCCGAACTACCCCGAAACCGCGCTGCGCCGCGACCTGAAGTTCGTGGCCGACAACGTTCGCGATATGGACGCCGATAACACCACACCCGACACGCGTCTGGCGGACTACCTGATGGGCTTCAACCCAGCGGCGGTCCACGCACTTTCGAACCTCACGATGGGCGCCTACTTCACGGGCAACGTCTGGTCGATGCACGCGCGGGTGCGCTACTTCGATCCGGCCCGGCAGCGTCCGGGTTTGCCCGAAGATGTCGGAGCGCTGGTCGAGAAGATGTCCGCCGATGCGGTGACCGTTTCGCTGGTGAACGTGAATCAGGCCCAATCGCGGACCGTGGTCCTGCAATCGGGCGCCTATGCCGAGCATACGATCGAGTCTGTGAGCGTGGGCGGCAAGACGATTCCGGTCAACGGCCCGGTATTCACGGTGAAGCTCGGCGCCGGGTCCGGCGACCGCCTCGAGCTGAAGCTGCGGCGTTACGTGAATCCGCCGACGCTGGCGCTGCCGTGGCAGCGGGCGTGGAGGGTTCAATAGGTCCGATCTGGGCGCGCCTCGTTTGGCTGGTGGCTTGCGCGGCGGTGCTGGCGGCGCAACCGCCGGAGACGCGGTCTGTCGAGATACCAGGCGTCCGGTTAACATACCTCGACTGGGGCGGAACCGGCGAACCACTGGTGCTCGTCCCCGGTGGATGCGGTACGGCCGGGGTCTTCGACGGATTCGCGCAGCGGCTCACCTCTCGATTCCAGGTGCTCGGGCTCGCGGAACGCGCATGCGGGCAGCCCGGTGTCGACCAGCAGATCGATCGCCTCATCCAGTTCCTGGATGCGCTCCGCATCCAGCGCGCAACCTTTGCCGGACACTCGAGCGGCGCGGGGCAAGTGGTGCGGCTCGCCAATCGATATCCGGCCCGCGTGAGCCGCGTAATCCTCTTCGATCCGATCTACGAAGGCGTTCCGCACGAGTTCGAGGGAAAGATGGAAGCGGCGATCAGCGCCAAGCTGGGTCCGATGGGTCCTTTGTCGTTCGAATCGAATCGTGCGCGGTTCGCGGCCTGGGAACTCGGTGCTTGGTCCGATGGAGCCGCCCGCGAGTTCCGCGAGCAGACGGAAGCGGGTCCCGGCGGCGGGTTGCGCTACCGGCCGCGGCCGAAGGCCTGGCAATCGGCGTTCGCCGAGGATGTGAAAGCGGGCCGGTACTTCGAGACTGCCGTCCGCCATCCCACCTTGATCTTGGTGGCGAAAGACCTGGACCTCGAGCGGATTCGCCAGTTTTCGCCCGCGCAACAGCAGGAATTGCGCCCGATAGCCGAGGCGATCGGCAAGGCACGGCGCGCGCAGATCGAGCGGTTCCGGAAGAACGGCTCGCACGTGCGGCTGAAGTGGATGGCTCGGACGTCGCACTACCCGTTCATTGACAGGGAGCGGGAGGTGTCGGAGGAGATCATTCGATTCGCCCATCGGAACCGCATAAAATAGGGGCGTCATGAGCGAACTCGAAGGCGTGCTCCATCTCGCCTTCTACTACGACATCGGCGAAGAGGTCGACCTCGGCGCCCTTCGCTCGCTCATCGGCACGCAATCCGCGCCCGGGACGGCATCGGCCGTGCGCATGGCCGCTCCGATCCAGTTCGAGCAGCCCCCCGCCGAGGAGCCGCTGCCGGCCGGTTCGGGATTTCCGATGGAGATCGTCGCGGGGCGCATCCGCTACTTCCAGTACGGAGTCGCCGAGATCGATCTCGAGGTCCCGTTCCGGTGCGATTGGAACGCGGCGATCGCGCTGGCGGCGCGCTGGATCTGGACCAACGAACTCGAGTCCGTGGCCGATGCTCTGATCCGCCAGCGCGCGTCGGCGCACGTGACGGCCATTCGAAAGCCTTCGGAGAGCTTCCTGCGCGAGGACTACGCCACCGTGGAACTGCGCCGTGCCCCTGTGAACCCGGCCCAGATACTCGCCGCCCATGGTGCCGAAATCGCGCAGATCGTGCGCGGCGAGACGGAGCCGCTCAGCGACGCCGAACGTGCGGAGGTTCTCTCGGGTGCCATGAGTTACTCCCGCGACGATCTGTTCGTGGCCGGGCATGCCGCCGCGCTCGTATACGACCGGCAACCCGAAGCTGCTGGTCAGGCGCTGCAAATCCTCGGGTATGCGAACACGCAGTTGCTCGAGTACCGCTTCTACGACGAGTTGCTCACGCGCGTGCTCGCCGATGTCTACCGGCGGTCGGCGCGCAAGCGGAGCCCGTTCGCCTACATGAGGTCCGGCAAGGAGGCCGCGCGGCTGAACGCATTGCGCCTCGAGGTGATGGAGCTCAGCGAGCGCACCGACACGGCGATCAAGTTCGTGAGCGACATGTACTGGGCACGCGTGTACAAACTGGCGGCGGCGCGCATCGGCGTGCCCGACTACCGCCGGCTCGTCGAGCACAAGCTTGCGGCTGCAGGGGAACTCTATCGCTTCATGATCGACATCTCCCACCAAGGCACGGCGTCCGTGCTCGAAACCGTCGTGGTGATCATCCTGATCATCGATCTGATCGTTCTGTTTGCAGGAAGGTCTCACTGACGGCACGAGCCACGATGGTCTCGCCAGCTTCGTCCGCGGCGTCGAACTCCACCGCGCACGCCTCGATTTCGGCTTCGGTCGCGCCCACGTAGCAGAGTTCGCACGCGCCGATCGCATCGCCCCCGCGGACCGCGGGCCCGAACGTACGGCAGGTAACCGGCCGGAATTCGTAGAGATCGCATTGACCGGACTCGGGATCGATCACTGGACACGGCGCATCGTCCATTCCTTCTGGCAGCCCGTCTTCGTCGAGCGGGCCGATCGTGGCGAGGTAGGCGCGGCCTCGGTCGCGAATTCGCGAGGCTCGCTCAGGATCGGTGCCATCGAGTTGCCGAAGTCCGGCTTGCAGGCGGGCGGCGTCCGTCTGTCCGATGGCGAACGGTCCGAGACAGCATTGATGGCAGCCGGGGCGGCATGCAAGCCAATCTCCACTCCGCCGGGCCGACTCGGCGAGCGTCAGGGATATCGAATGGAGCAGGTCGCGGTCGCTGGGCATCCTTCCCCACTATAATGAGAACAGATGAGTTTGCTTTCACAGCGGCTCCAACTGAAGGTCGCGCAGAAGCAGATCCTGACGCCGGGGCTGGTGCAACTGGTCACGGTCCTGCAGCTCAACCGGCTCGAGCTCAAGGATCTGATTTCAGCGGAGATCGCGCAAAATCCGGTTCTCGACGAATCCATCGACGGAGCGGAGGAATTGACGCCTGCCGAAGTGCAGGCGGTTCTCGAAGCCGAGCGCGACCCGAATCCGTCTGACGCCTCGTTTCTCGAAATGACCCGGGCTGCCTCGGCTCCCGACGCTGGAGAGGCGGCCGAGATGGCGGAATCGGCTCCGGCCGATCCGGACCTGCCTGACACCCCTGTGGCCGCGGCCGATCCGTTCGACGAAATCGACTTCGGCAGCTATTTCGACGACTACCTGGACCCGGGTCACAAGTCGCCCGCCCAGGAGAATCCCGACAAACCTTCCTTTGAGACGTTCCTCTCTTCTCCGGTCACGCTGAGCGATCACCTGGATCAGCAATTGGCTCTCGTGGTGATTCCCGAGGCGGTGCGCGACGGGGCGGATGCAATTGTGGGAAATCTCGACGAAAACGGCTACCTTGCCGAATCGCTCGAGGATATCGCCACGATGAACGGCCTTTCGATGAAAAACCTCGAGGCGGCGCTCGAAGTGATTCACACGCTCGACCCCGCCGGGGTGGGCGCGCGCAGCCTCCAGGAGTGCCTGCTCATTCAGCTCGACAGCCGAGGAGCGCGCGGCGGCGTCGCCTGGGAGATCGTGGCGAATCATCTCAAGCTCGTCGAGGCCCGGCAGCACAAGGAACTGGCGAAAGCACTCGGCCGGCCGATGGAGCACATCCAGATCGCGCTGGGCGTGATCCAGAAGCTCGATCCCAGGCCCGGACTCCGCTATTCGGGTCCTGGCGCGCGGCAGATCGAGCCTGACGTCTACATCACCAAGGAAGGCGACGACTACCTGATCTCGCTCAATGACGACGATATCCCGCAGCTCCGTTTGAACGGCAACTACAAGCGGATGCTCGATCGCGATCAGGAGCAGAACAAGGATGTCCGCAACTATGTGAAGGAGCGGTTCCAGTCGGCGCTGCTGCTCATGAAGAATATCGAGCAGCGCAAGAAAACGATCGTGCAGGTGTGCCAGAGCATCATCGACCGGCAGCGCGAGTTCCTCGACCAGGGGCTCGATTATCTGCGGCCAATGATGATCAAGGACGTGGCCGAGGAGATCGGCGTCCACCCGAGCACGGTGTCGCGCGCCGTGGCGAACAAGTACGCGCACACGCCGCAGGGCGTTTTCGAACTGCGCTACTTCTTCTCGGAGGCGGTGCAGGGGTCGGCGGGCAGCAGTACGCCGCTCCTATTGCTCAAACGGAAGGTGAAGAAGATGATCGAGGACGAGGATACCCGCCATCCGCTTACCGACGACCAGATTACGACCCGGCTTCGCGCCGAGGGAATCGACGTGACGCGGCGCACCGTTGCCAAGTACCGTGAGGACATGAAGATTCCGTCGACGCACCAGCGCCGGATCCGCGGTTGAATCCTCCCTCGAGGAGAGTAAACAATGAAAGTCCACTACACAGGAAAACTCGAACCCCTTGCGCCGGCCGGCCAGAAGAAGCTCGACGCGCGCTTCGCGAAATTGAGCAAACTGCTCGACCGCAAGTCGGAAAAGGAAGCGCACGTGATTCTCGATTCCGAGGGCCGCGACAAGCGGGCCGAGATCACCGTGAACTACTACGACCACGCGCTGTGCGGCGAGCATACCAACTCCGACACACTCAGCGCTTTGACTGGCGCGCTCGACAAGCTCGAAAAGCAGATCCTGAAGCTGCAGGCCAAGCGCCGCGAGTCCCGTAGGGGCGGCAAGAAGGCCGTGGTGTCCGATGCCCAGCAAGACGCCGCTCCAGCAGAGACGTCCGTGACCAGGATTTTCCGCGGCAAGGTGGCGCGCAAGCCCATGTCCGTGGATGAAGCGGCAGCCGAGCTCGATGGAACGCGGCCGTATATCGCCTTCCGCGACTCGAACTCGGACCGGATGTCGATCCTGATCCGCCGGGCCGACGGACACCTGGATCTCGTCGAATCCAACTGACGTGGCGCGACAGGAAAAAGAGGCGGCAAAGGCTCCTGAACTGGTCATCGTCACCGGGATGTCCGGTTCGGGCAAAGGCACGGTCCTCAAGGTACTCGAGGACCTCGGCTACTACTCGGTCGACAACCTGCCGATCGAGCTGATTCCGAAGTTCGCCGAGCTGACCAAGGACGCACCGAACATTCAGCGCGCGGCGCTGGTGGTTGATGTGCGGGAAGGGGGGGCCCTCAAGAAATTCCCTCGCCTGTTCGCCGAGCTCAAGCGCAAGATCAACTCGCGGCTTATTTTCCTCGAGGCCGATGACGCGACCCTCGTCCGGCGATTTTCCGAAACACGGCGTCCACACCCGCTTGGCGGCGAACAAAGCGTCGTTGAAAACGTCCGGCACGAACGCAGGCAACTGGACCCGATCCGCAAGATCGCCGACCAGACGATCGACACCTCGAAGTTCAACGTCCATGAGCTGCGCGACGCGATCAAGGGTGGTTTCGCCGACGGACACAGCGCCGCGCGGATCCGCATCTATATCAACTCGTTCGGCTTCCGCCACGGCGTACCTGCCGACAGCGATCTCGTCTTTGACGTGCGCTTCCTGCCGAATCCGAACTACATCCCCGAGTTCAAGCTGCTGACCGGGCGCCACTCCAACGTAGCGCGCTACATCCGCTCGTTTCCCCAAACGATGGAGTTCGTCGAGCGGATCTCGGCGTTGCTGATTTACCTGCTGCCGCACTACATCCGCGAAGGCAAGAGCTACCTGACGATTTCGTTCGGCTGCACCGGCGGACATCACCGCAGCGTTTTCATCGCCGACGAGATCCGTAAGCGGTTGTCGCGCGCGGGTTACGCGGTGAGCGCCTCGCACCGGGATCTGAACCGGCCGGTTTGATCTTCAGGCCTCGATGAACTCGTCGGCCGGGTCGGAGATGATCAGCAACAAGGCTCCGGTCGTGGTGGTCGTCAAAGGATCGGTACTTCCTGTCTCTGCCCAGATGAAGTCGCCCGCGCGATAACTGCCGTCCGGATGCCGGATCTCGCCCTCCAGAATCAGGCACTGTTCGGCCTTCCGGTGATGATGGCCGGGCCACTTCGACCCCGGCTCGAGCTTGAGCAACGTCGTCATCAATCCGGTGGACTTGTCCAAGTAGAGCTTGCGATACGTCACGCCCTCGACGCCGGTGCGCTTCCACCCGGTTTCGTCGCGGCGCAGCACTCCCAAACCGGCGTTTGGGGCGGGCTCGGCTGCGATGCGGGCCATGAGCCGGTCCTTGAGGGAAGGCGGAGGCGAGACGGCGGCGAACGCCAGTGCCAAGTCCGCGGACTGGGCGAGCGCGACGGCGTCGGTGAACTTGTCGTTGTCGTGAACGCTCACGCCAAGTCCTCCAGGTAGCCCCGCAGGCGCGCCAAGCCCAGGCGCACACGGGTTTTCACCGTTCCCAAGGGAACGCCGAGCTTCTCCGCCAGTTCGGAATGGCTGAATCCGCCGAAGAAGGCGAGCTCGATCGCGGTCCGCTGCTCCTCGGGCAGCTTGCCCAGTGCCGCTCGCACACGGACGCGCTGCTGCTCGAACAATGCCTGCAGCTCGGGATCGAGATCGCCGGAAGGAGCCTGATGAATCGGTTCATCGAGCGATTCGGTACGGTCGGCCCGTGTGGCGCCCGCCCGGATCCGGTCGATGGCGATGGTGCGGGTCATCATGATGAGCCATGTCATCACGGACCCCCGTGAAGAATCGAAACTTCCGGAGAGCCTCCAAGCTTTGCTGTAAGCGTCGAGAACCGCCTCCTCGGCGTCCTCCTTCGCTCGCAAGATGCGCAGCGCGAGGGCGTGGATGATGCCACTGGTCTCGTCGTACAGGCGGGCGAGCGCTTCCTGGTCGCCGGTGGCCATCCGCTCGACCAAACCCACCCAAGCCGCATCCCGGTGCGCGAGCGCGGTGGAGGGCGGCGAGGAGACCACATTCTCTTCTACGTGGTCATGACGCTGACTGGATTCTTCCATTCCCCGAAAAGTCCGGATTCATTGTATCCCACCACGCGGATCGCCGGGCTGATACACGGCGATGCGGTTTCTACTCCGGCGGCGACATCCCCGGCGGCATGTCGCCCGTGAGGCATTTCAAGAACTCGACCAGATCCTTCTTGGCCTGCGCCTGTTCCGCCTTCGGGATCTCGGGCAGGCCGGCGGCGGGCATGTCGTGCGAGATGTACTGATTCGGGCGTCCGCCGTCGAAGTAGAAGTCGATCACCTCTTCGAGCGTCTTCATACTGCCATCGTGCATGTAGGGCGCGGTCAGCGCGATGTTGCGGAGCGTCATGGTTCGGAATGCTCCGACGAGCGTGGGATCTTTGGTAACCGCCCAGCGGCCCATATCGAGGATCTTCAGGCTCTTGGGGTCGAACGCGACCCCGGTGTTGTGGAAGCGTTCCTCGCCGAAGGTCGAATGCTCTTCGTCGATGCGGTGGCAACTGACGCAATTGGCGGCTTTGAGCGAGGGGTTGAGGTAGAACTTCAGCCCGCGGATCGCCGATTCCGGCATCGCGCTCTTGTCACCGCCATAGTAGTAGCGGTCGAACTTCGAGTTGCCGCTGACGAGAGTCCGCTCGTAGGAAGCGATCGACTTCGCGGTCATTTCGTAGGTGATCGGGCCCGGCCCCCAGGCCTTCTCGAACAGCTTGACATAGGCGGGACTCGCCGCCAGCCGCCGTTCCACCCCGATCAGCGAATGGGCGAACTCGATCGGATTGTTCACCACGCCTTCGGTCTGTTGTTCGAGGCTCAGTGCCCGGCCGTCCCAGAACTGCGTCGGATTGTAGGCCGCGTTGAGGACAGTGGGAGCGTTGCGATTTCCCTTGAGTTTGAGAAAACCGGCGGAAACAGGGTTCGGGTCCGCCATTCCGGCCTTCGGATCGTGGCAGGATGCGCAAGACAGAGTATGGTCGCGCGATAGCATCTTTTCGAAGAAGAGCTTGCGGCCGAGCGCGATGGTCTCGGCGGTGGGCGGATTGTCTTTGGGAATCGGGACCGGCGGAAGCCCGAGCGGCGCCGGGATCTTGACGGGTTTCCCGATCGGGAAGGCCGTGCGGACCGGGGGCTTGGAGGCAACCCGGGCGCGCGAGCGGAAGATGCCGGGCGCGGTTTCCGCCGCGGTCAACGCCGCCGCGGCGGCGAGGATCCATTGCCACTTTCCGGCTCGCATGACTCTACTGTAGCCGATCAATCCAAGACCAGCCAGGAGACAAAGACCTTGTCGGGCCGTTTCAGCTCGATCTTCATCTTTTCGGTGGGCGCGAGATTGCCCGAGATCGTGAGCAGGTAGTTCGAACGGATGGTGTCGAAGACCTTCAGCGCCGGGTTCTTCGATGCCTTGCCGAGTTCGCCGATGTTCATCGGAACGCCGCCCGTGTTGCGCGCGAGCATTTCGAACATGCTGCGTTCGTACCGGGCTAGATACAAAGGATAGATCGAAACGCCGCTTTTCGACGCCACGCGGATCACCTCGCGTTCGGACACCCGGCTGCGGCCCTCGACCCCCGTTGTCACGAGCAGAATCACCTTGCGCAGAACCGCGTGATCGAAGCCTCCGTCGATCGCCGCGAACAGCCCGTCGAGCACGTGCGGCGAGTTGCCGTAGCGGATCGAGCCGAGAGCGCGGAGCAGCGACGGTTGCAGAGACGTGAAATCCTGCGCGAGTTCGGCTGAGGAGTCGTAGCTGGCCAGCGCCATCTGCTCCTTGTCACGCATCTGCCCGATCATGTCGGCCGCCATCTTCTGGACCTGCTGCCCTGAGGCGCTCGAATCGACGAGGAGCATGCAATCGACCGGCGTGGTTTGGAACTTGGCGGAGAGGGCTTGACGCTGGGAGCCCCCGTCGGTAATGGTGAAGTCCGATGCCTGGAGTCCGGTGACGATCGTGGCGGTCTTGGGCTCGGCCACGCTGACAAGCAGGCGGGTCTCGGCGAGCGCGGCCAGTCCGCTCAGCAGCAGGAGGAGCGCGGCGCGCGCCATCTCACTCGGCCTTCGCCTTGGCCGCCTCAGCCGGAGCGATCGCGACCTTGACGCCGGTATCGAGGCGGTTCAGTTGCGAGGTGGCGATACGTTCGCCTTCCTCGAGTCCCTCGAGAATCTCGATCTGCTGGTCATACCGCTCTCCGACCTTTACGTCGCGCGCCTCGATGGTTCCCGGATCCTTGACGACGTAGGCCTTGTTGGTGCCGAGCACGTAGTTCACAGCGCGGGAGGGTACCAGTTTGACGCTGTCGATCTTTTGCGTCGGAAGCTTCGCCCGCGCATACGAGCCCGGCTTCAGGGCTCCATCGGGATTGTCGATCAAAGCCTCGACTACGAAGGTTCGTTTGGTCTGATCGACCGTGGGTGAGATTCTCGAGACCCGGCCCACGAACTTGCGATTCTCGAACGCTTCGACCGAGACTTCTGCGACCTGCCCGACCTTGGTCCAGGGGGCGAGGCGCTCGGGCACTTCCAGCCGAAGCCGAACGGGATTGATCTTCACAAGTGTAAAAAGAGGCGTGTTCGGGCGCACGTACTGCCCCATGGTGACCTGACGCTCCTTGACCATGGCTCCGAAGGGTGCGAGCACGCGGGTGTCGCGCAGCTTCTTCCGCTGCAGTTCGAGGATCGCCTTGAAGCGTTCCACTTCTTGTGTGAGGTTACGGGTCTGATTCAGCGTCGCGTCATAGCCAGCCTGCATGGCTTGCAGCCGCGTACCCGCGGCATCGAGGTCGACCTGGGCGCCGATCTTCTGGTCGACGAGGGAGCGGGTCCGCTCGAAGCGCTTTTGTGCCTCGGTCAGGTCGGCCCGGGCGCGCCGGACTTCGGGCGTCTGCTGAATATCGGTGACCCGGTCGTTCTCGCTTTTGAGCCCGAGGCGCTCGAGCGACTGGCGCAACTGGGCCTCGTTTTGCATGACGATATAGCGCTGCTCCTCGTCGGAGATGTTGACGAGCACGTCGCCCTGCTTGACCGTGTCCCCCAGGTCGAAGCTCACCTTGTCGACTTTTCCCTCGATCTCGGCACTGACGATCACCTCATCGTGGGGGAAAAGAGTTCCCACCGAATCGACGATCCTCTGGACTTGGCGAGTCGTCACGGCTACCGTCTGGACGGATACCGGTCCGGAGTCCTGTTTGGCCTTCTTTTCGGTGGTCTGCTTGTGACAACCAGCCAGGGTCACTGCGACTGCAAGCAGTACGGGTAGGGCAACGGGCATTGGTGTCACTATTGTCATCCAGAACGGGTTGGCGTTGCAGGCGGGCCGGCTCGGCCGGGGGTGATAAAGGAAGGCGCACCGCTGGTGGGGGACGTTACCCGTTAGAGAGGGAATGAGGTCAGGGATTCACCTTATGGACCCTGCCCGCATATGTACCGATCTCTCAATTGGATCGAATAATGCCAGCGGAGCGCCGAAGTCCTCCTACACTCTCGTATCGCCTTTTCTCGGGCACGGTCATCGTTCTCGGGGCGGCGATGCTCATTTCGGGGCTTGCATCCTGGGAGTCGCGTGAGCCGCTGAAGTGCGCGGCTTTCGTCCTGCTGTCGCTGATCGCCTCCGGGCTGCGGCTCAATGTGCCCCAACTGGTGGGCACGATGTCCCTCAATTTCGTATTCGTCCTGCTCTCCATCCTCGAACTGAGCCTGAGCGAAACTCTGCTGGTCGGATGTGTCGGGACGGCCGTCCAGGTGTTCGTTCACCGGCAGACCTCGCGGCTTCCCGTGGCACCGCTTTTCCACATTGCCAACACGGCGGTGGCTTCGGCGATCGGATACCTGATCTACCACCTGCCCTGGGCTTCGGCCAACGCGCAAGCCTCTCTCGCCACCCTGGCGTTTGTCGCAACGGTACTTTATGCGATGAACACGTTCCCGCTCGCGGTCGCGGTGGCACTCGCCGAAGGACGGCAACTCGGTTGGGTGTGGCGTGAGTGCAACTTCCGGGCGTTTCCCTACTACATAGCGGGGGCGGTGCTGGCCGCGTTGTTCCACTATGCGAATGGACTGCTCGGCGGGCAGTCACCGCTGTTGCTGGTTCCGGTCGCGTTCCTGGTCTATTGGTCCTATCACTCCTACATCGGCAAGATGACGGCGCAGCGGACGCATGTCGAAGACATGGCGTCCCTACACTTGCGCACCATCGAGGCGCTGGCCATGGCGATCGAGGCAAAAGACCAGACATCGCACACGCATTTGCGGCGCGTCCAAACCTACTGTGTCGAAGTGGGGCGCGAGCTCGGGCTGAGCGCGACGGAAATGGAAGCGTTGCGCGCGGCGGCCGTGCTGCACGACATCGGCAAGCTGGCGGTGCCCGAGCATATTCTGAGCAAGCCTGGGCGGCTGACCAAGGAAGAGTTCGAGAAGGTCAAGATCCATCCCGTGGTGGGTGCCGAGATTCTCGAGAGGGTGAATTTTCCCTATCCGGTCGCGCCGATCGTGCGTTGTCATCACGAGAAGTGGAACGGGCAGGGATATCCACTGGGGCTGAAGGGCGAAGACATCCCGGTGGGCGCGCGGATTCTGGCCGTGGCTGACACGCTCGACGCGCTGATCTCCGACCGGCCGTATCGCGGCGCGGTGCCGATCGACGAGGCGATCACACGCGTGACCGCCGAGGCGGGGCTGAGTTTCGATCCGAAGATCGTCAAGATCATCGAAAGCAAGTATGAGGAACTCGAAACGCGGATTCGCGCCGAAGACGAAGCCGAGCGGGCACAACGCCCGAGCGAGTTCGTGCGCGACGTGCTGCAGTTGCACAAGGCATCGAGCCAGAACTCCGGCGTGTCGCCCCTTTCCGACGACAACAAGCCTGCGTTTCTCGACACGATCGCCGCGGCGCGCCAGGAAGCGATGGTGTTGCTCGACCTGACGCAGGAACTCGGGAGTTCCCTGCATCTCGACGAAACTTTGGCATCGCTCGCCAATGGACTTCGGCGCATCATGACATTCGATACGCTGGTGATCTACGTGGTGCGCGACGGGTATCTTCATCCGCGCTACGCCTCCGGGGATCTGACTTCGGTGTTCCTGTCCGGCAGAATTCCGATTGGCGCGGGCGTCGCGGGTGCGGTCGCCGAGACCGGGAGTCCCGCGGTAAACCTGCCACCCGATCTCGAGGTGGGCGGAGTCCATCAAGACCGGCCACGCGTCATGGAATCGGCCATCGCGGTGCCGCTGGCGGGCGTCAAGGAGACTCGGGGCGTGATGATGGCGTGCAGCCGTTCGCGCAGTGCCTTCAGCAAGGATCAGCAGAGGCTGTTGATGGCGGTGAGCTCCAAAGTGGGCATGGTGATCGAGAACGCGCTCAAGTACGAACAAGCGACAGCCTCGGCCACCACTGACTTCCTCACCGGGCTGCCGAACGCGCGCGGCTTGCAGCTTCAACTCGAGCAGGAGATAGCGCGATGCCAGCGGCTGAAGAGCCCGCTAACCGTGCTGCTCAGCGACCTCGACGGTTTCAAGGACGTCAACGACCGGTTCGGGCACCAGGAAGGCGACTCCGTGCTGCGCGCGGTGGGCAAGTCATTGCGGCTCTCGTGCCGGGAGTACGACTTCGTGGCACGCATGGGCGGCGATGAGTTCGTGATCCTGCTGCCGGGCCTCGGTCCAGAAGACGTGAAAGCCAAGATCGAACATCTGGCCGAAGCCGTGGCGGCGGCGGCTCGAGAAGCGGTTCCCGAATCTCGTGTCGGGCTTAGCGTGGGTCAGGCGCGATTCCCTGAAGACGGCAAGACTGGCGAAGCTCTGCTGCACGAGGCCGATCAGCGGATGTATGCGATCAAGCAAGTTCGTAAGATGCGGAGCAACCGGCGCGGCTTCGAGTTCGATTGGACGGAAATGCACAAACCGAACTAGTTTCGACGGTTCCTGGTGGGCGTGCGGCAAAATGACGATAATATAGGCAGTTGTCATGAACCGCCTCTGGGTTTCCGTCGTCCTACCCGCCGTATTGGCCGCCGCTCCCGAAGCGGTACCTCTTACCAGGCCGAAAGCTGGCGCTCCGCCGGTGATGAAAGTGTCCGAGATCCGGCCAGGCATGAAGGCGATCGCCTGGACCGTGTTCCAGGGAACCGAACCCGAGGCGATGCCAATCGAGATCCTCGGAACGTTGAAAAACGCCTGGGGTCCGCGGCAGGACATCATTATCGGGAAGATGGGCGGCAAGGGCGAACGGACGCGCGCCGCGCACGGAATGAGCGGGAGTCCGGTGTACATCGACGGCAAGCTGATCGGCGCGCTCTCGCTGCGAATGGGCGAGTTCACCGCCGATGCGATCTGCGGAATCACGCCGATCGAGCTGATGCTCGAGATCAACGATTTCGATCAGGCGCGGCCCGCTGACGCGCGCACGCCCGGATCACCGGCCAAACGCGCTTCGCTCGAACTTCCTGATTCGATGCTCGGCCGCTATGCCGCGGCGGGTGGCGGAATGTCGCTGACGCCGATCGAGGCGCCGATCGTGCTTTCGGGGTTCACCGAGACGTCGGTCCGCGAGTTCGGGCCGATGTTCCAGCAAGCCGGCCTGAAGCTCGTGCAGGGCGGAGCATCGACGGCGCTGCGCGGCACGCAACTGGCGCCAAACTGGCGGAATTCGTTGCTGCCCGGCGAGGCCGTCTCCGGCGTGCTCGTGTCGGGCGACATGGCGATGACCGCGATGGGCACGGTCACCTACAACGACGGCAAACGGATTCTCGGCTTCGGCCATCCATTCCTGAACCTCGGTCCGGTGAACATGCCGCTCGCGCGCGGCGAAGTGATTCTGACGCTTGCTTCGGCGTTTCAGCCCGTGAAGATGGGCAACGCGACAGGCGTGGTGGGAAACCTCCATCAGGATCGACACTCGGGAATCATGGGCATCCTGGGTGAAGTACCGGCGATGATTCCGACGAGGATCAAGCTCCGAACGCTCGGTGAAGGCGACAAGGTGCTCAAGGAGAAGGATCTCCAGTTCGACATTTTCGTTCAACAGAAATGGACACCGTTCCTGATGATGGCCACGCTGTTCAACGGGCTCAACGGCATGAACGATTTCGCCGACGACGTGAGCCTGCGCATCAGCGGCAACATCGATCTCGACGGACAAACCAAGCTATCGCTCGCCAACATCTTCGCGCCGGCCGAGTCTCCGGTTCCGGCTCCGATGCAGATGGCGTTCTGGTGGGGCGACAAGTTCAACCGGCTGTTCTCCAACAGCATCCAGATGCCGAAGCTGCGCGCCGTAAACGCGACTCTCGACCTGATTCCGCAACGGCGAATCGCGATGGTGGAAAGCGCATTCGCCGAAACCGGCGAGGTGGAAGCGGGCACCGAACTACCGGTGAAAGTCTACTTGCGTCCCTATCGCGGCTCCCGGATCGAACGGACGGTGCGCGTCAAGATTCCCGCGGCTTTGCCCAAAGGCGAGCACCGGATCTTATTCAGTGACGCCGACACTCTCAACCGGATGCAAGTGGCAGGCGGAATGTCGAACCGCTTCATCGACCTTCCGCAGACGGTGTCGCTCATCAATCAGGAGCGCACCAACAACAAGCTCTATATTTCGCTAGTGCAGTCCCGCCCCACGGTTTACTACGACGACAAGACGATGCCCGGGCTTCCGCCATCGGTCGCCAACGTGATGCAAAACGGGCGCACTGGCAGCCGGACCTACTTCACGATTCCGGAAACGGCCGAAGAGCAACAGGCGATCGGGTTCGACCTGATGGTCGCCGGCGCTTACTCTCTCAAGATCAAGGTCAACTGAGTCTCAATGACGACACGCTTTCGCCTGACGGGCGCGCTTGCGCTCGCCGCCGTTTTCGCCACCGATACTTTCGCGGGCGGAACCAAGACGTGGGAACACTCCTCGCGCGCCGATTTCGAAAAGGGCAAACTCGACAAGCTGTCGTTGCGCAGCGACGGACTGCTCGCGCTCGCGCCCGAATTTCGCGAGTTGCACGATCCGAGCACCAATTATCTCTGGGCCATCGCGCAGGATTCGAAAGGCAACGTCTACGCGGGCGGCAGCGGACAGGATAACAAGGCTCGCGTGTTTCGGGTGGATGCGGCGGGCAAGGGCTCGGTGCTCGCCGAACTGGCTGGACTCGAGGTTCACGCAATCGCGGTTGACGCGCAGGATCGCGTTTATGCGGCGACTTCGCCCGATGGCAAGGTCTACCGTTTGCGAGATGGCGCGCAACCGGAGGTCTACTACGATCCCAAGGCCAAATACATCTGGGCTCTCGCATTTTCGTTGACAGGCGATCTTCTGGTGGCGACCGGCGACAAGGGCGAGGTGCATCGGGTCACCGGTCCGGGCGCGGGTTCAGTCTTTTTCCGCACCGAGGAGTCTCATGCGCGTTCGATGGTTGTGGCGAAGACCGGCTTCGTTTATGTGGGTAGCGAGCCCTCGGGGCTGATCTTCCGCGTGAGCCCTGCGGGCGAGGGATTCGTTCTGCACCAAGCATCCAAGCGCGAGATCACTGCGCTCGCGGCGGCAAGTGACGGACGGATCTACGCCGCCGCCGTAGGGGTCAAGCAGCCGATTTCCGCGCCTGCGGCTCCCGCGCCTCCCGCACCTGCCGCCCCCGGGGCTCCCGCGCGTGCCGCCGGACCGGCCCCAGTGGCAAGCCTCGGATCCACCATCTCCGGCGGTTCGGAGGTGCTGCGGATCGAAGCCGACGGATATCCGCGCAAGGTATGGACTCACGCCTCCGACATCGCCTACACGCTCGCCTTCGACGCGGCGGGCAAGTTGTTGATCGGAACCGGCAATCGCGGTGCGATCCACCGGCTCGATACCGATCTGCTCAACACGCTCCTGCTCACCGCCTCGCCCACGCAGGTCACGGGACTGGCGGCGGGGCGCAACGGAGCGGTGTTCGCGGTTACGGGCAACATCGGAAAGATCTACCGGCTCGGACCCACGAGTGAGAAAACCGGGACGCTCGAAAGCGAGGCAATGGACTCGGGCTTTTTCACGCAATGGGGACGCCTGTCCTACGGCGGTTCGGAGAACGGCGGCACGATCCGCCTCGAAACCCACAGTGGGAACCTCGACTCGCCGCGGCAGAATTGGAGCCGTTGGGCGCAAGTCCCGCTGCAGTCGAGTGGCGGACGCGTAGCTTCCCCCGCGGCACGATTCCTGCAGTACCGGCTCACACTGAGCGCCGCCGGTGACGGAAAGTCGCCCGAGGTGACATCGATCGAGACCGCCTATCTCCCGAAGAACGTCGCGCCGGTTGTCGAGTTGATCGAGACGACCCCGGCCAACTATCGCTTCGCGGCCGCCGCTTCGGTCGCGAGCACACCGGCGGCATCCATCACACTGCCCGCGCTCGGCAGCGGCGGGAAAGCGGGCGTCCCGGGAGTTGCCGTAACGGACGCGACACCGGGTTCGATGAGTTACGCCAAGGGCCACGTGGGCGCTCGATGGCTGGTGACCGACGACAACGGAGACGTGACGCTTTCGACCGTCGAAATTCGTGGCGCGAAGGAAACCACGTGGAAGCTTCTGAAGGCGAATCAACGCGAGCGGCATCTCAGTTGGGATTCCACCGCATTTCCCGATGGCGAATACTATCTGCGCGTGCGCGTGACCGACGCTCCGTCGCATCCGCCCGACCAAGCCTTGTCGAACGAATTGCAAAGCGATCCGTTCGTCATCGACAATACGCCGCCGAAAATCACCGGGCTCACCGGAACGGTCAATGGTCCGAAGATCGAGGTCAAATGGCACGCCTCGGACGCCCTCGAGACCATCGCCCGCGCAGAATACTCCCTCGACGGCGGTGAATGGAAGAGCCTGCAGCCGACCACGCAACTCTCCGATTCACGCGAGCACGACTACGTGCTGTCAATCGGTGACGCGGGCGCGGGCGAGCATACGATCGCGGTCCGCGTCACCGGTGAGTACGACAATCAAGCGGTCGAGAAGGTCGTCGTGCGGTAGCAAGAGCGGCTCGGTTCCCCGGGCTACTCGAGCGATTCGAGCAGTTCCACGACCTTCGCGTGCCCTTGCAGCATCGCCAAGTCGAGTGCATTCTGTCCGTTGCCTGAGCGTGCCTTGGCGTCCGCGCCGTGATCGAGCAGTAGCTTGGCCATCTCAGCGTCGCCGTTTTGCGCGGCGGCATGCAACGGTACGAAGCCTTGATGCTGCTTCGCGTTGACGTCAGCTCCGTTTTCCACCAGCATCTTCACGATTTCGAACTGGCGCGCTGCGGCCGCGGCATGAATCGGCGCCACCTTCATCTGATTCGTCGCCGCGAGGTTGATGTTGGCGCCCTGATTGACGAGATGCGCGGCGATTTCCGGGTGTCCGAAGAAGCAGGCGAGCGCGAGCGGCGTGAAACCGTCGGCCGAGTGCGCGTCGATCAACCGGCCTTTTTCCTTGACGATCCGCTTCACGGTGTCGAGTGCGCCCACCGCGCACGCTTCGTGCAGCGTCAATTCAGGGTCGCGCGAGAGCAGGAACTCGACAGCTTCCTGTTTCCGATGATACTTGGCTAGCAGAATTGCGCTTTGTCCAAGCTGATTGGTGGCGGCGAGCATCGACGGATCCGCCGCGAGCATCCCTTCCAGTCCCGCAAGATCGCCCGTCCGGGCCGCGTTGAGGAAGTCCTCGGCGGCGGCCACCTAGGCAAGCCTTTTCGCGGGCAGTCCGGCTCGATGCAGCGCCGCGTCCACCTGCGCGATCGTCAATCGTGACGCGTCGTATTCGACCAGCAACTTGTCCATCGACGGCGCGACCTGGACCTTGGTCAGCCCGAACAGCTTGGGGGCGTCGGCGATCTTCATGAGCAGCGCGCCGTCCAGCGAACGCGTCAGTTCGTAATGCACCTCGACTTTCGTCATCAGCAGTCAGGATACCATCCGGGACCTTATCGAATCAGCTTCACGCCGCCCACGGCCCATGCCTTCGGCGTGCGGAATCCGTCCTCGAAATAGGTTCGGTTGAAGAAGTTGTCGATGCGCGTGTAGAACTGCGCGCTCCAGCGATCGGAGACGGGCTTGGTGTAGCTGAAGACGAGGTCCGCCTTCTTGGGTCCGGCGAATTCGAACGGACGGTTGCCGCCCGCGAAGAACTGCCACCAGTAGTTCGACGAAGCGAAGAGATCGAAGGCCACGTCGAAGCTGCGCCCGATCCGATAGGTAGCCAGTGCCGTGAACATGTGATCGGAGATGCGAATGCTCCGTGTGAACCCGCCGATCAGTGTCGAATTGCGCTCCTGCGCCTTCGTGAACGTATAGCCGGTGCGAACGCGCAAGTTGCGGATGGGCGTCACCTCGGCGCTCCACTCCATGCCGCGCGCCAGTCCGCCGCCGGTGTTGCGATAGCCGCTCGAGCGGCCGAAAGGATCGGTGGCGCGATTGATGAGCCCGCTGAAGTCGAACCCGATCACCTGCTGGAGCCGCGTGTAGAACCAGGTGCCCGAGATCCGGACTCGCGAATCGGCGAGATATTGGTCGAAGCCCGCGTCCATGGCAACGGCGCGTTCGGGCGAGATGCGCGGGTCACCGTAGGGTGAAAATGTTCCAGCGAAGAATCCGGTGCCGAAGCGCTCGTACAACGTCGGCGAGCGGTACGAGTTGCCCACGTGCGCGCGCAACTTCGTTCCGCGAGCCGGCGCGAGCCACGCAAGCGAAATGTCTCCCGTGTAGGCGTTCGGCGGAGAGGTCAGTGCGGCGCCTTCGTATCGTGGCGCGCCGCCGGCGAAAGATGGCGGCGAGAGATCGAACGATTGCATTCGTGCGCCCACGGTGGCTTGTAACCGGTCACCGATCAGGCGGATCTGATCCTGCGCGAAGAGCGCGTGGCTCGACTGCGCGATCCCCGTGCGCGCGAAAACGCGAGACGCCGGGTTCGGATCTTGATTCGTGCTGACGTTATCGAAGCGTTCGCGCTCGAATTCGTAGCCGCCGGTGATGGTGTGACGCCGGTAGCGCGCGATGTCGAAGCGGGCTTGCGCGGTGTCGATCCGGCTATCCCAGCGGTCGAGCGAATTGAAGCGCGGCTGGAACGAAGTGCCGCCCGGACCGTTGCGGCTCTGGCGTCCCGTCTGCAGGCCCTGATACTGCGCGCGAAACGCGACGCCAGGCGCGAACTGATGCGTGAATCCGGCAAGTCCCGAATAGAAGCGGCCCGTACGGTGCGAATCGGGATCGTCGGGATTTGGTGAGAACGTGGTGCCGGCACTGGCGGGAACCGGCAGCGTGGCGGGCAGGTTGCCGAGAGCGAAGGGTGTGCCGTTGAGTCCGGTGAAGCTGTCGTTGCCGAAGAAGCGCGCGGTGAGCGTGGTCTTCGGGCTGAGGAGATACTGTGCGAATCCCTGCGCCGTCGAATTGCGCGAAGGATCGTTGCCATCGACACCGCTGGTGACGTTCATATGCGCCAATCCGCCGCTGTAGCGCAATCGATCTCCGAGCAGCCCGCCGGACATCTTGGCCACGCTCCGGAACATACCGAGTCCGCCACCTTCGACCGTGAAGTCGCCGTGCGGTTCCCCACCGCCTGGACTCGTCACCATGTTCACCACGCCGCCGATCGCGTGGGTGCCGTAGAGCGACGAACCCGAACCGCGCAGTACCTCGATCCGTTCGGTGTCGACCGTGAGGAAATCCGAGAAGAAGCCGAGCGCGTCGCCCTGTGGCGCGGCGGCATCGCGAAAACGGAAGCCGTCGATTAGGATCGAGGTGTCGAAGGTGCGAAGTCCGCGCGTCTGGATACGGGCTTGCGCGCCCGGTCCTCCGAGTTGCGCGATGCGTAGCCCTGGCGTGAGGCGCAGTGATTCGGCGATCGAGAACTCGGCGCGGCGCTCGATCTCGGCCGCGTCGATCACGTCGAAGGCTTTGGCCAGTTCTTCGGTCGTTTGCGCGGTGGAAGTCGCGGTGATCACGACGCGGGTTTCCACGCGCGCGATCGGAAGCTTCAGGTCATGCACGACTTCGCCCTGTCCTCGAATGTCGAGCTGTGCCGGATCGGATGGAGCAAAATCCGGCGCGGAGGCAGAGAGCAGGAACTCCGAAGAGCCCGTCTTGTCGAAGTGGAACGTGCCATCCTTGCCGGCGATCGCGGTACGGCGCGTTCCGGTGTCGCGCGCGGTGAGCCGGACGGTGGCTCCGGGAACCGGTGATCCGGACGGATCGAGCACGCGGCCGCGAACGGTTTGCGCGGAAAGAGACGAAGCGGCGGCCAGCGCGGCCGCCCATATGCGATGACGAATCATCATGCACCTCACCCTAGAAGGTCATGTCGAAGTCGCTGTTCGGCAGGTCTTCGGACTCACGGGCATGTGGCTTTCGCCACTCCTACTCACCCTCGCTTCCCAGGCCCCATCGGAGCCAAGTGCTTTATTGGGCTTTCGTTCCCGTTCACCGCTGCGGGGCAGTTCCGGGGTCTCACCGGATTCCCTTTTCAACGCTCTGCGAGCGTACCGCCAGCACCCACAAGGGTAGACAGGTCCGCGCGCGGAAGTCAACTGGAAATCCAAGTGCGCGAGACGCGGTACCAGGCCAAAGTCAGCACGAGACCGATGAGGATCAGCGCCAGCGAGAGCCCGGCCCACAGGCCCTGCGCGCCCCAGCCGGCGTGGAAGCAGAGCCAGTATCCGAGTGGCAGTCCGGCGGCCCAATAACCGAGTGTGTGTGCAATCGCCGTGATCTTGGTCTCGCCCACGCCGCGAAGCGCGCCGACTGCGACTCCCTGCGCTCCATCGAAGAGCTGGAACAACGCGGCCCAGGCGAGCATCGGACCCGATGCGGCGATCACCGCCGAATCATTGGTGAACGTACGAGCGATCCAGTGCGGAGCCGCGACGAACGTAAGCCCCGAGGTTGCCATGAATGCGACGCCCATCGCGATCGCGGTCCAGCCGGCACGGGCCGCGGCGCCATAGTCGCGGGCGCCCACCGCGTTTCCGACGCGAACCGCGGCCGCGCTGTTCAGCCCCAGCGGAATCATGAACGAGTAGCTGGCGGCGCTCAGCGCGATCTGGTGGGCGGCGCTGTACACCGGTTCGAGCTTGGCGACCAGGGCGGTCACGAGCGCAAACACCCCCACCTCCACGACGATCTGTACTGAGGCGGGTAGGCCGATCGCCACGATCGAGCGCACCCGGGTGACGTCGAAAGCAAAGCTCGCGCGAACTGGCAGCGCGGCCCATGTGAGTACTGCTGCCAGGTAAATCCGCGAGAACACCGTGGCCCACGCCGCGCCCTGCGTTCCCATCGCCGGAAGTCCCAGATGTCCAAAGATGAGCGCCCAGTCGCCCATGACATTGACGATGTTCGCCGAGATCAAGGCGAACATCACCGGACGCACGCGTCCGATGCCTTGCAAGTAGCGGCGCATGGCCGTGTAGACAAGAAGCGGCGGCGTGCTCCACGAGATCGTGGCTGTGAACGGGCCCGCGAGTTCGAGTACGCGTGAATTCACTTCGAGCCAGCTCATGAAGGGCACGGTGGCGCGCTGCGCGGCCATCAGGATCACACAGAGCGGGATCGCGAGCCAGAGTCCGGCGATGAGTGAGCGCTGCGCATCGAGGCTTTCTCCCGCGCCGTGCGATTGCGAGACGAGCGTATCGAGCCCCAGCAGCACGCCCATTCCGAACACCGTGACGGTGAAGAACAGGATGCCGGAAACGCTTGCGGCGGACATCGCTTCCGGACTCACGCGACCGAGCATCATCGTATCGACGATGCCCATCGTCATCCAGCCCAGCTCTCCCAACACCAGTGGAATCGCGAGCCGCAACAACGGCCGCATTTCCCCGGACCAACCGCTCATTCACTCAGGATACGCGACCTGCCCCGGGAATCGGCTACAACAGTAAAGGATGCAAACACGGCAATTAGGAAACAGCGACCTCCACATCACGCCGCTCGGAATCGGCGCGTGGGCGATGGGAGGAGGCGGATGGGCCTTCGCGTGGGGTCCGCAGGACGACGAGCAGTCGGTAAAGGGGATCTACGCCGCGCTCGACGCCGGCATGAATTGGATCGACACCGCGGCCGTCTACGGGCTCGGACATTCCGAGGAAGTGGTGGGCCGCGCGGTCAAGGGACTTTCGAACAAGCCATACGTCTTCACCAAGTGTGCGCGCACCTGGACCGAGCAGCGTCAGATCACCAAGACCCTGAAGGCCGGCTCGGTGCGCCGCGAGTGCGAGGCGAGCCTGCGGCGGTTGCAACTCGATGTGATCGACCTTTACCAGATCCATTGGCCGGAGCCAGACGAAGATGTCGAAGAGGGCTGGGGCATGATGGCCCAGTTGCAAAAGGAAGGCAAAGTCCGCTGGATCGGCGTCTCGAACTTCAGCGTCTCGCAGATGCAGCGCGCGCAGGCGATCGCCCCGATCACTTCGCTGCAGCCGCCGTATTCGATGCTGGTTCGCGGAATCGAAGCGGAGATCCTGCCGTACGTGGCGCAGAGCAACATCGGTGTGATCAGCTATTCGCCGATGCGCAACGGATTGCTCGCGGGATCGATGACGAAGGAGCGCGTGGCGAACTTTCCCGCGGACGACTTCCGGCGGAACCTGCCCGATTATCAGGAGCCGCGGCTATCGCGGAACCTCGGCGTGGCCGAACTGCTGCGTACGATCGGCGCGCGGCATGGGCGAACTCCGGGTGAAGCAGCGATCGCTTGGGTGCTACGGCGTCCCGAAATCACGGCGGCGATCGTGGGTGTTCGCGGACCGGAGCAAGTGCCGGGCGTGATTGGCGCGGGATCGCTCCGTTTGTCGGAGGGTGAAGTGGCGGAGATCGAGTCGTACCTGACATCCAATCCGGTGTGACGTCATGAAGACCCGCCTGCTGCTCGTCTCACTACCGTGCCTGGTGTTCGGTCAATCCACCGGCCCCGAGGATCCCGGTGCGGCGGCGGCGTCATTCACGGCAGATGGGGCGGGCGAGGTGCGGATGGTTCGTGCGAACCTGGACGAAGATCGCGAGGACGAGGCGATCGTCATCGCGTCGTGGAAGGGTGCGCTTCAACCACCAGTGGCCCTCGTATTCGACCGGCGAAATGGCGTTTGGTACCGGGTGGCGGAGTTCCATGGTGGGCGCCACTGGATGGAGGAAGGTTCCGCACGGTTTCTCGAGGTGCGCTTCACGGTTTCCCCCGATCGCCAGGATCTGATCGTGCGAGAGACGAACGGCGGCACCGGAATTCTCGGAACCCATCTCTCCGTTCACCGCATGCGGAACGGAAAGCTGCACGAAGTCTATTCCTCAGTGGAGTCCGAGGAGTCGCGCGCGGACGAGAAGCAGGAGACCGTGGTCGAAGCCGCCACGTTCGACTTCCAGCCGCCCCGGATCATCGAGCGCCGCAAAGAGATCCGCGAGCAGGATTTTCCCGTGAGCGCGAAGCCTCCGGCTCAGATCGACACCTGTGGCGTGTTCCAATGGAGCGAGTCGGCATTCCGCTTCGTGCCGGATCCCGCCGCCACGCGGCGCGTGTGCCTGCCCCGGCGATGAAAACGATCTCCGCCGATGATGCCGCTGCGCTCGTACGCTCCGGCATGTGGCTCGACTATGGCGCCGCTCTCGCGCAACCGGTTCTGTTCGATCGCGCACTCGCGGAACGCCGCGATGAATTGACGAACGTCAAGATCCGTTCGTGCCTCACGATGAGACCGCGCGCGGTGGTGGAAGCCGATCGCGGCGGCGATCATTTTCAATGGTTCAGTTGGCACTTCTCCGGATACGACCGCAGGCAGCACGACGCCGGCCTGTGCCACTACATGCCGCTGAACCTCGGTGAAGTTCCGGACTACTATCGCCGCTTCCTCGATCCGGTGGACATCGCGATTCTGCAAACGTGCCCGAAGGACGAGCGGGGCTTCTTCAATTTCAGCGCGGCGAACCTCTGGCATCGCGCCGTGGTGGAACGCGCGAAGGTAGTGATCGTCGAGACGAATCCGGCGTTACCGTACGCGCCCGGCGATGACAACGGAGTCCACGAAAGCGCAGCCGATTTCGTGATCGAAGGTTCGGCCGATTCGCCGCCCGAACTGCCGAATCCGGCCCCTACGGAGATCGATCGCGCGGTGGCGCGCTGGATCGCGGGCGAAGTGGAAGACGGCGCGTGTTTGCAGATCGGCATCGGCGGCATGCCGAACGCCGCCTGCGCGCTGCTCGGCGAAAGCGGCGTGCGCGACCTCGGAGTTCACACGGAGATGCTCACCGATGGCCTCGCGGACCTCTACCGCGCGGGCCGTATCACGGGCTCCCGGAAAGTCCTCGATCCCGGCAAGGTCACTTACACCTTCGCGCTGGGATCGCGTTCGCTCTACGACACGATCCATCGCAATCCGGATTTCGTTTGCCAGCAGGTGGACTACACGAACTCACCGCACATCATCATGCGGAATCCGCGCGTGTTCTCTATCAACAACACGACGCAGATCGACTTGCAGGGGCAGGCAGCTTCGGAGTCCGACGGACATCGTCACATCAGCGGAACGGGAGGACAGTTGCAGTTCGTGCGAGGCGCCTATGCGTCCGAGAGCGGCAAATCGTTCATCTGTCTTTCCTCGACCTACGAGAAGCGCGGTGAGCGCCGCAGTCGAATCGTCCTCGACCTCACGCCGGGCAACATCGTCACCACTCCTCGTTCCGACGTGATGTACGTCGTGACCGAGTATGGGATCGTGAATCTGAAGGGGAAGTCCGTACCGGAGCGCGCGAAGGCGCTGATCGCGATCGCGCATCCGGATTTCCGCGAGCAGTTGGACAGGCAGGCCCATGAGCACCGTCTGGTTCCGCGCTGGTCTCGCCCGAGGTGATCATGGAGCAGATTTGGAGCAGAATCGAACGCTGGCTCGAGGCGAACGCGCCTTTGGCCTTCGCGGGGTTGAAAGCTCCCGCCACGATGATAGAGATCGAAGAGACCGAGCAGTTTCTCGGTGTGACGCTGCCAGGCAGTGTCCGGCGAAGCTATCTGCGGCACAACGGGCAAACACCGGACTCGCCGGCGATTCTCATCGGTTGGGAGTGGCTCTCGCTCGAACGAATCCGCAATGAGTGGAAGGTGTGGAAAGATCTGCTCGATGGCGGAGATTTCGATGGGATCGAGAACGGAGAGGACGGCACCGCGATCCGCCGCGACTGGTGGCACCCCGCGTGGATCCCGATCAGCTATTCCGGCAGTGGCGATCATCACTGCGTGGATCTTGCTCCCGGGCCGGAGGGCACCCACGGCCAGATCATCGAGATGTGGCACGACGAACCGTCGCGCCCTGTGGTGGCCGCGAGCTTCGAGGAGTTCCTGGCGGACTACGCGGAGGGGCTCGAGCGGGGCGACTACGTCTTCTCGGAAGACTGGTTCGCCGTCGTGCGGAGCGAAGACGCGTGAGTCAGCGCCGCCGGCTGTTGCCGGGCACGAACGCGCTGAAATGGAGTTGCAGTTGCCGATGCTGCAGGAACGGCTCGCTGGCATCCGGGCTCTGCGCGCGGACATGCAGGAGAATCCTGCCACGCCGGCGCTCGGCGATTCCACGAGCGACGGCCAGCTCCTGATCGGGATCGCTGAGGCTCGGACCACCGGTATCGCGAATCCAGGTGGCGGTCTCGAGATTGAGGTCGCGCTCGAGCTTGATGTCGGCGCAGACCCATGCGCCTTCCCGCAAGATGGCCTTCTGCTTGGCGAAGCGGACGAGCACGCTCATCGAATACCATCTTAAACCGGACTCGATCGGGTTTGATGATATGCTGAAGCCAGATGGCTCACCGCGACTATTGGGGCACGGGCGGAGGAGGACGCGGACGGCTGGGCACGACGATGGGTTCGTCGTTCATGACCCCGGCGGTCAAGTGGTTATTGATCTCCAACGTCGCCGTCTTCGTGCTGTACTTTTTCGCTGTCCGGCTGGAATGGGACCGCCCATTTCTCTGGTTCTCGCTCATCCCGCGCTGGGTACTGTCGCTTTCGCTGTGGCAGTTGGCCACATACCTGTTCATTCACTCGACCAGCGACATTCTCCACATCCTGATGAACATGTTGTTCCTGTGGTTTTTCGGGCGTGCCCTCGAATCAACGTGGGGTACCAATCGATTTCTCCGGTATTACTTTCTGTGCGGAATCGGCGCCGGACTGTGCGTGGTAGTGGCCGCGCTCATCACGGGAGGCCTAGACAGCCGCACGATCGGTGCCTCAGGGGCGATCTACGGATTGCTGCTCGCTTTCGGCATGCTGTTCCCCGACGAGGAGATCCTCTTCCTCGGGCAGTTCCCCATGAAGGCGAAGTGGTTCGTGATCATCATGGGAGCGATCGCGTTTCTGTTCACCTTCGGTGCATCATCGATGGGCGGAGGCGGAGTGAGCCACGTGGCGCATCTCGGCGGCATGCTGGTCGGTTACGTCTATCTGAAGTCGGTTTCACCGCGCAGACTCGGCGCGGTGGAATCCACCGATCCGGTGGCGTGGGTCAAGCGTGCCTATCGCGACTGGAAACACGCGCGCGCGAAGAAGAAATTCCAGGTTTACCTGCGGAAGCAGGGTGACCGCGACCGCACGATCCACTGAGCGCAACTGTGCCGGTTTCTCGCGCGTCCATACGAATGGTATAGTTTGGGCAGGAGCTGCGGAGGGGCCGCGGCGTCGAGGAGCTTTCATGAGGAACGTGTATCGCCTGATTGCCGTGGTGGCCTTGGCCGCTGGTGCATGGTTTGCGGTGGCGCAGCAGGGGCCCACCAAGCGGGACTCGGAAACGGTAGCGCGGCCTCGCAAGAAAGGCGGTTCTCCCGCCCCGGCGGAAGCTGCCGGCGACAAACCCGCCGAAGCCGCACCCACCGGTGACAAGATCCCGTCGAAATTCGGCAAAAAGCCCGGCGAGACCGCCCTGCCCGAAGGCGTTCCGATTTTCCGCAGCGACGTGAACACGGTGAATGTCGACGTTTCGGTGCTCGACAACAAGGGCCGCTTCATTCCGAACATTCCGCGCGGCAACTTCCGCGTGCTCGAGGACGGAGTCCCGCAGCAGGTCACCAACTTCGGCATGGGCGAGGCACCGATGACGGTTTGTCTGGTGATCGAGTTCAGCAATCTCTTCCAATACTATTGGGGCGAGACTTGGTATCAGACACTCACCGCCGCGTACGGATTCCTCGAGACGCTGAAGAAGGAAGACTACGTCGCCGTGGTCGCCTATGATCTGCGTTCGGAAATTCTCTCGGATTTCTCCACCGATAAGCGTGCCGCTTATGAAGCGATGCAGCGCTTGCGGATCGCCGCCTATTCGGAAGCGAACCTGTTCGACGCCTTGGTGGATACCGCCGACCGGATGTCCGAGATCGAAGGGCGCAAGGCGATCGTGGTGATCTCATCCGGCATGGACACCTTCAGCAAGCTGACCTTCGATAAGACGCGCCGCTCGCTGCAGACGGCCGGAGTTCCGATCTACGCGCTCGGCCTCATGCAGGCGCTCCGCGAATGGTACGACGCGCGAGGCGCGATGGGCCCGATCCAACGGCTCGACTTCCTGCAGGCCGACAACCAGCTCCGCACATTTACCAAGGAGACGGGCGGTCAGGCGTTCTTCCCGCGCTTCTACGGCGAGTTCCCTGGCATTTTCGGTGCCATCTCAGAGGCCTTGCGGAATCAGTACTCGCTTGCCTTCCAGCCGAGCAATACGGTTCGCGATGGCAAGTTTCGGAAGCTGAAGGTCGAACTGGTGAATCCGGCCACGGGGCAGCCGCTTCGGATTGTCGATGAGAAGGGCAAGCCGATGAAGTACCAGATCGTGGCCAAGGCTGGCTACAACGCTCCGCGCGAAGTCGAATAGCGCAAGCTCGACGGGTACAGGATCGCCAAGATCGGAATCGCGGATATTCGCCAGACGCAGGCAATATCGCCCGTATCGCCTATCGCGATTTCGGCGGAAACGGCCATCCTGGCGCAGTTGAACTTCGGCGATTGCCGCCCTCCGCGCTCGCGGTGGACCGGGACGATCCGCTGCTATTCAATGGCCGCGATTTCTCCGATACCGATGTCCGCGGGCGTAGCTACGGCTTCCAGATCGTCTGTCCGAGGAAGTAGCGGCCAAACAGGTTGAAGTAGTAGACGGTCATGATGCGCCCGTCCGCCATCTGCCGCGACTCCGGATAGCCGATGTCGAAGTTCAGAAAATCGCGCCGCAGGATCACTTCATCCGCGATCTTCCAGGTCTCGCCGTTGTCTTCGGAAAACGTGGCACGGATTCCGGCGGGGTCGGCGTGCCGGTTGGTCCGGACACCGTAGGTACACAGAATTCGGCCGTCGGCGAGCTGGATCAAGTCCGCCGGATGCCCGATCATCGGCGAGCGCTTGACAGGAGCCCAGGTCTTTCCGTCGTCGTCCGAGTAGGTGGTCCAGATCGCGTTCTCGGGCGCGTGATTCCGCATCGCGACAATCAGGCGGCCGGATTTCGTGCGCACCAGGCCGGGTTCGGCGAAGTTGCCGAGCTTGCCGCCCGGGTCGTCCGCCATTGTCGATAGGTATTGCCAAGTCTTGCCCTTGTCGGCCGACCGAAGCATCACGCCCGCCATGTTTTTCACGTCGCCGCGAACGTTGTAGGCCATCATCGGCAGCAGAATCGATCCATCGGGCAGTTCGACCGGCGCATCGGCCGGACCTTCGAGATCAGTGAACGGCATCCCCTTCGTCTCGATGAAATTGGGCGCCGACCACGTGTGCCCGTTGTCGCTCGACGTGGTGATGTAGGCACCGAGCGTCTTCTTGTTCTCGTAGAACACGCGATGATCCCGGAAGCCCCAATCGTACTCGCCGTCTTCCTTGTAAAGGTTGTTGAAGTAGACGCCCATGACGATCGTGCCGTCGCGAAGCTGAACTCCGCAGCCTTCGCGCTCGTCCATATCCTTCACGGCGGCCACCACGCGGCGATCGCCCCACGTCATTCCGCCATCCTTCGACCGCAGCATGATCACGTCGCCGTCGCGCGAGATGTGCTCGGTTGCCTCGCGCGCCGTGAGTAGCAGATCGCCGTTTTGGAGCGCGATCAAATCCGCCGGATGCAGATGCCGGTAGCCGTTGGTGTGGATGACGCGATGCTCGGCGCCGCGAGTGTCGAGCAGCTTCGAGTATTCCGACGAGGCGAGCGCATAGAGCGATTCCTGCAGCCAGCGCACGTCGCGCTGAAGCTGCCTGATCTCACTCGCCATCGCGGCGGAATCGGCGGCGAGAACGTCCTTGCGATGCTTCACCATGAACCAGCCGTTCTTCCACCGTTCGAACGGCAGCATCTCGACCTTCAACGTCACGGGCTCGCCCGCCGTGATCCGGCTCGCGGGAACCCGTAGCCGGTAGATGCCACTCTGTCCGTTCATCTCGAACTGGCGCTGGCGGCGGCGAAGGGCCACTCGGCGCGGCGGGATTCATAACGGAGTTCGAAGCCGTTGCCGGACCATGTCCGATCAGCCGTGACACCGAGATCGAACGTCAGCGCTTCGGCTCCGTTGACCGAGAGCCGAGCCCGGGGACCACGCGAGAGTTCGCCCGGCGTAACCGCGGTCGATCCGATGAACGAGAAGACCGTATCCTGTGTCGCGGGCGCGGCGGCGGTTTTCCACTCGACCCAGTTCTTCGACTGCTGGCCGGGAGCCCACCACGCCGCGGTCATCGAACCGGGCGAGGGTCCCCGGAAGTCGAGTGGTGTTCCCTGACGTCCGCCCGCCGACGGAGAGAAGACGGTCGAAGCGTAGCCCTCCACCTGCTGGGGAGCCTGACCGAAACCGGCGAGCGGCAGGAGCGCGAACGTGAGGATTCTCATGGCGTGGATCCGCCATTATTCCACAGGTTGAGGGCCCGGCCGGTGTTGTGGTATCGTAATGGTTTCGGCACCACGCCGGGGTGGACACGTCCGTCTCCACTCTCCCCAACAATCCCTTCCAACATTATCAGAGGTCGAATCATGTACGCAGTAATCGAAACCGGCGGAAAGCAGTATCGCGTCACGCCGGGCGAAACGGTCCGGGTTGAAACGATTCCCGGCGAGGTGGGCACCGAGATCGAACTCGATAACGTGAAGCTTGTTGTGAACGGCGACAGTGTGTCAACCGGCGGCGGTAAGGTGAAGGCCACCATCGTGGGCCATGATCGCGCCGACAAGGTGATCGTCTTCAAGTTCAAGCGCAAGAAGCAGTACAAGAAGACCATCGGCCACCGCCAGAACTACACCGCGATCAAGATCGGCGAGATCGTCGCCTAAGCACAGGAGTTTACGCAATGGCACATAAGAAAGGTCTCGGCAGTTCCAAGAACGGGCGCGACTCCAACGCGCAGCGGCTGGGCGTCAAAGTTTTCGCGGGTGAAACCGTCACCGGCGGATCGATCATCGTCCGGCAGCGCGGCACTCGCTATCAGGCTGGCGAAAATGCGGGCCTCGGCAAGGATGACACGATCTTCGCGAAGATTCCGGGCGTGGTGGAATTCCGCGATCGCGGACGCCTCGGCAAGTTCATCAACATTCGTCCCATCGAAGCGCGGTAAGCGTTTCCGCTCCAGAGTTTCACGAAGCACCTGCACCTCCCCACAGCCGCCGGTACGTGCATTCCGGCGGCCTCTTTTTCAGTAGTGGCCGATCTCCATGTTCATCGATGAAGTAACGATTTCGGTCAAAGCCGGCGACGGCGGCAATGGTATTGTCGCTTTCCGGCGCGAGAAGTTCGTACCCAAGGGCGGACCGTCGGGCGGCGACGGCGGCAAGGGCGGCGACATCATTCTCGTCGCCAACCAGCACTACAACACGCTGCTGCACTTCCGTTTCAATCCGGAGCATAAGGCCGAACGCGGACGCCACGGCGAAGGCTCGAACAAGACCGGCCGCACCGGTCACTCGGTGGAACTGCCGGTGCCGGTGGGCACGGTAGCCTACGACGCCGATTCGGGCGACCTGATCCACGACTTCACCCAGCATGGCGAGGCCTTCCCGGTGGCGAAGGGTGGACGTGGCGGGCGCGGCAACCAGCGCTTCGTCAGCTCCACGCATCAGGCGCCCACCGAACACGAAGACGGACATCCGGGCGAATTCCGGCGCTTGCGGCTGGAACTGAAGCTTCTTGCCGATGCCGGGCTGGTCGGCTTCCCGAACGCCGGCAAGTCGACTTTGATCTCCCGCATCTCGGCGGCGAGGCCCAAGGTGGCGGATTATCCGTTCACCACGCTCGAGCCCAATCTAGGCGTGGTGAGTACGGATGACAACCGCACGTTCGTGGTGGCCGACATCCCGGGCCTGATCGAAGGCGCGCACGAAGGCGCGGGACTCGGCATCCGGTTCCTGCGGCATGTGGAGCGCACCCGGCTGCTGGTGCATCTGGTGGATGTCTCGGAGATGTCGGCGCGCAATCCCTCGGACGATTTCAAGATCGTGATGAAGGAACTCGAAGCCTTCTCCCCGGAACTGGCGGCCAAGCCGATGATCGTGGTGGCCACCAAAATCGACGTGATGCAGGACACTAAGCGGATCGACAATCTCCGCCGCATGGCGAAACGCCGGGGCCTCGAGTTTTATACAATCTCTTCGGTGACCGGAAAAGGAATTCAGGAGCTGATTCGAATCATGAGCGCGAAGGTTTTCGCCACGGCATGACCGCGCCGCGGCGCGTCGCGGTTGTCGGGGGCGGCATCATTGGACTCGCCACCGCATTCCGCGCGCAGCATCGCTTTCCGGACGCGGCGGTGACCGTGTTCGAGAAGGAACCCGAGGTGGGCCGGCACCAATCGGGCAACAACTCCGGAGTCCTGCATTGCGGACTCTACTACAAACCCGGGTCGCTCAAGGCGAAGCTCGCGGTGACGGGCATCCGGGGGATGATCGCGTTCTGCCAGGAACATTCGATCCGCCACGAGGTCTGCGGCAAACTGGTGGTCGCGGTGACGAAGGACGAAGTGCCGCGGCTCGAGGAATTGTACAAACGCGGAACCGCCAACGGACTCCAGGGACTCCAGTGGCTGGGGCCCGAGCAGATGCGCGAGATCGAACCGAACGTGGCGGGCGTCGCGGCGGTGCGCGTTCCGGAAGAAGGCATCGCGGATTACAAAGCCGTCTGCCGCGCGCTCGCGGGCATGGTGCGCGAGGTCCGCACCGGGACGCGCGTCACCGGGCTCCGGCGCGACGGCTTGGAATGGCGCATCGAAACGCCGATGGGTGAGCGCTCGGCGGACCTCCTGATCAACTGCGCGGGCCTGTACTGCGATCGCGTCGCCGAGATGGCGGGCGTTCCTCGCGACACGCGCATCGTGCCGTTCCGGGGCGAATATTTCCAACTGCGTGAGCAGAGCCGCGGCTTGGTGAAGCACCTGATCTATCCGGTGCCCGATCCGGCATTTCCATTCCTCGGCGTTCACTTCACGCGGATGATCCAGGGAGGCGTCGAATGCGGCCCGAACGCGGTGCTCGCCTTCGCCCGCGAGGGCTACCGCAAGTCCGTGATCCGGCCGGCGGAGTTGTTCGACGCGATCAGCTATCCGGGGCTCTGGGCTTTCCTGCGCCGCTATCCGTCGATGACGTGGTACGAACTGAGGCGGTCGTTCAGCCGCTCGCTGTTCGTCGAATCGCTACAGCGGCTGGTACCGGCGGTTCAGGAGACGGATCTCGCGCCGGGAGGAGCCGGAGTGCGGGCGCAAGCGCTCACCGTCGCGGGCGACCTGGTGCAGGATTTCGACTTTCGTTTTCAACCGGGCGCGATCCACGTGCTGAACGCGCCGAGTCCGGGAGCGACGGCGTCATTGGCGATCGCGGATGAGATTTTGGAAAGGGTCCGGGACGTGTCGTAGTCATCGGGTGCGAAGTTCGCACCATGGCTGCCCCAGCTATCCTCTCCGATAGTTCGGCGAGTAGAGAATCGACTCCGGCCGCAGCGCGAGCTTTCCGCCTTTCACCCACGCATCGCCGCGCACGTTCATCTGCTCGATCATGCGCGAGCGCCATTGCCGCAGGCCGGACTCGAACGCAGTGTCGCCCGCCAAGTCGTGCAGTTCGGCCGGGTCCTTGCGGAGATCGAACAACTGCTCCTCGCCGTCGCGCGCGTGGAAGATATACTTCCAGCGGCCGTCGGTGAGCGCACTCCAGTGGTTCGACCTGTCGTAGCAGACATCGTGCTCGAGATCGATCGACTCGCGCCAGCCGCTTCCGTTCTTCGCCACGCAGCGCAGCAGGCTCTGGCCGTCGAGCGGCCGCTGAGTGGAACCGCCAGCGGCGTCGAGTAGGGTCGGCAGGATATCACGAAGCTCGACCGGCTCTTCGCGCACCTGCCCGCGCCGCGCCGAAATCAGCCCTTCCGGCCAGCGCATCAGCATTGGGACGCGGGCCGAAGGTTCGTAGGCGTAGCTCTTGCGCCAGAGATGATGATCGCCGGTCATGTCGCCATGGTCGGAGAAGAACAGGATCAACGTTCGCTCGAGCTGGCCCTGTCTTTCGAGCATGTCGAGGATGCGGCCGATCTGTTCGTCGATGTGGGAGACCGCGCCGTAGTAGCCGGCGCGTGAACCGCGCGCCTGTGCTTCACCGAGATCGCCGCGCCACGCTTCGAAGCTCTTGTTGTTGCGCTCACGATTGCGCTCGGCCCACTTGCCCACCGCGGCTTTGGGAATCGCAGCCTCTTCGTACACGCGGTGGAATCGCGGTGGCGGATCGTAGGGACTGTGCGGGCGCGCGAACGACACCTTCAGGTAGAACGGCTCAGGCCGTTTGTACGTCTTCAGGAAGTTCGTCGCGACATCGGCGGTCCATACGGTCGGATGCAGGTGTTCGGGCAACACATACGGCTTGGCGCGATAGTCGTTCCAGCCGATTCCCGTCTCATCCGGATTCAACGAAGGGGCCTGCGAGTGGAACCAGGCTCGATAGTCGCTGAGGAAATCGGGCGATTCCGCGCGGCCCGATTCATCGAGAATCACGCGGTGATAGCCGTGCAGGTTGCGTTGCGGCGTGAAGTGGTTCTTGCCGATCGAGAGCGTGTAGTATCCGGCATCGCGTAGGGCTTGGGGTTTCGTCAGCGGATATTGGCGCGACACCCGGCCATAGCCGAGCATGCCGTGATTCCACGGGCTCAGTCCGGTGAGCAGACCAGCGCGGGCCGGCGTGCACGTCGGAGTCGAGGAGTAGGCATGCGTGAAGCGGGCGCCCTCGCGTGCGAGCCGGTCGAGATTCGGCGTCTTCACCACCGGGTGTCCGTCGCAGCCGAGGCAGTCGCCACGCCACTGGTCTGCCATGATCATCAACAGATTCGGGTGTTCGCGCCGCGTCTGCGCGGGTGCGGACGCGGCTCCGGCGGCGAGCAGGGAAGAGACGAACGTACGGCGCTGCATCAGAAGAAAAATCGTAGCGCGAACTGCATCTGCCGCGGCAGGCGCGCCGCGGTGAATTCTCCGAACCTTCCGTTCACCTGACGCCCGGTCCCGTCGAACCGCGCTGCGGTGTCGAAGGCGCTGAACTGGGTATGGTTGAAGGCGTTGTAGAGCTCCCAGCGCAACTGCAGCTTCATCGGCTCGCGCACCGCGAAGTTCTTGAAGATAGCGATGTCCCAGTTGTTGTTGCCGGGTCCGCGCATTACGTATCGTGCGGAATTGCCCACGGTGCCCACTGCCGGCGGACGAAACGCGTCGGCGTTGAAGTTACGGCTGAAGGTCCGCTCGGCTTTCGGGATCAGCGGATTCGCCACCACGTCCACACGCGCGCCCTGCGTGGGCGATCCGGTGATGTCGATCGGGTTCACAAAGCCCAGGGCCGCTGAAGTAGGCGCTCCGCTGACGAAGCTCGTGATTCCCGAGAGCTGCCATCCGTTGATCACCTGCCTGGTGATGGGATCGTTGCGTTTCCACGTGGGCAGGTCATACAGATAGTTGATCTTGACCACGTGCGTGCGATCGAAATCGGAGAGCCCGTAGTTCCAGATCCGCACCGGCACCAGAGGACTCACGGTATTCAGGTCGCCGCTGTTGTAGTCCATCGATTTCGACCAGGTCCACGATCCGCCGAATTCGAGCCCGCGCGCAAAGCGGCGGTTCGCGGTAAGCTGCATCGAATGGTAGTTCGAAGACGCGGCCCACTCCCGCTGTAGGACGTCGTTGTAGCCCACGATGTCGCGCAGGAACGGCGCGGTGAGCGGAACGCGCGTATTCGTCGGATCGGCGTTGCGCGCGAGGAAATTCGCACCGAGCGGGATCGGGCTCAGGTTCCGCTGCCAGAGCAGATGCCTTCCGAGCGAGCCGACATAGCCGATGTCCACGACGGTGCCCCAGCCGATGTTGTGCTGTACCGCGAGACTCCCGTTCATCACGTTCGGAACCAGCGACCGGCCATCGACGCCGATGATGTCCTGCGGGAAGACGAACCCGGGCGAACTGGCCAGTTCCCGGATCGTGCTGAAGTTGATCTGCGGCGTGCTCACGAGTGGCGGCTGTCCGCCGAGCAGACGCAGAAGCTGGAAGTCGCCGAGGTTGGTGAACATGCCGAAGCCGCCCCGGATCGCGGTCTTCGCGTTTCCGAACGGATCCCAGGCGAAACCGATGCGGGGAGCGAGTTGAAGTCCGGGGTTTTTGGTGAGTCCGCGCGGGTAGTCGCCGCCGGTTCCGGTGACGAGTCCGTTGGTGAGGTTGCCGGTGTTCGGCGCGATGGCGCCGATGAGCGCCTGCGGGTAGGTCTGGCCGGTCACCGGATGGACGCCCACGCGGCGTCCATCGACAAGCGCGGGCCGGATCAGTTGGACCATCTTCGAGCGGTCGAACCGGTCGAGTACGAAGCCCGAGACTCGCCCCTGCTCTTCGTACTGCGGAATCACATTGGCAAAGCGCATGCCGAGTTCGAGCGTGAACCGGCGGTGCAGCTTCCAGGTGTCCTGCACGAACCATTCGACTGACTTGATGAAGATGCTGATATCGGGCCGCGACGTCGCTTCCTGGTAGTTCGCGAACACGCCGAACATCGCGTTCGAGAATGCGTATCCGGTGTCGAGTGGATTGTTCGCATTGCGTCCGAAGTTGAGCGTTCCATTGAACGCGGATGGGAGTTGGGCCTGACGGAGGTTGTGGTTGTAGAAGAAACCCGCCTTGAACAGATGCGACGCGAAGTTGCGCGTGATGTTGTTCGTGATGTTGTAGGCATACTGCGTCTGATCGAGCGGCGTGCGCCCGTCCATGTTCAGGTTGATCGGCTGGCTCACGCCTCCGAAGCTCGCGTTGGGAACGAGGTTCAGCGGATTAGCGGCGGGATAGAGAGGAGGCGACGCGTAGCCGAGTGTGTCGCGCTGATTGCGCTTCAACTGATCGGCGGGGATGCGTTCGCCCTCGGGACGGCGCGAATATCCAAAGGTGAACTCGTTGACGAGCGTGGGCGAGATGATCCACTGGTTGCGCGCCGAGAGTACGGTGCCCTGCGTCCAGAAGGTCTTGCTCATCTGTTCCCAATTGGCGCCGCCGGTGGGGATTCCGAACGCGCCGGTCTGTTCGTCTTTGTGGCGCGAGATGCTGAACGAAACTTGGCTCTTCGAGTGGAGCTGATAGTCGGTACGCAGCGTTTCGAGGCGCTGGGGCGTGTCGACATTCGCCTGGAAGACGTAGTTGTAGCGGCGCGCCGAAATGCGCGTGTCGAAGAAGTTCGGCGCGGGGAAGAAATTGAGCAGCGCGCGGCCGCTCGGATCGATGCGGCTGGCGGGCATCACGTTGCCCGGAAGCGGTTGCGCATTGAGCGGATCCGAGACGCGAATCGGCGCGCCGTTCAACTCGACCGTTTGCGAGAAGTCGCCCCGGCGTTCGAGTTCGGTGGGCGTGGTGAGCTGGCCGATCGGCAATCCCGCTGATCGCGGCCAGAACTCCTGCGACCAGAAAAAGAACAGCTTCTCGCGATTCCTGTTGAACAGCTTCGGAATCGTCACCGGTCCGCCCACGTTGTAGCTGTAGGTGTTCAGGCGCGACCGCGGCTTCGACAGTCCGGTGAGATTGCTGAAGAAGCCATTGGCATTGAACTGCTCGTGCCGTTTGAAGTAGCTGAACATGCCGTGGAAGTCGCGGGTTCCGCTCTTGGTGATGAGCTGCACGTTCGCGCCCGACATTCGCCCATATTCGGCCTGATAGTTGGTGAGCAGCACTTTTACTTCCGCCACCGCGTCCATGCCGACGCTCACCGTACCGCCGAGATTGTTGCCCACGTCGATCATCGTCATGCCGTCGAGTGTCAGGTTGTTCGTATTGCTGCGTCCGCCTTGGACATTGACGGTGAAGCCTCGATCGATCGCGTCGCGGTCCGCCGTATCGACGACGCCGGGCAGAAGTTGTAATAGCGATGTCACGTTGCGCCCGCGGATCAGAATGTTCTGTACCTGCGTGCTCGTGACCACACCCGCGCGTTCGGAGCTCGCGGTTTGCACGGTGGCCCCCTCAGCGGTCACGGTGATGCTTTCAGTGGTGTTGCCCACCTGGAGGTGGATGTCGCCAACCGCCAGGCGCTCCGACGCCGTAAGGTTGAGGTTGCGGCGCTCGGCTTGCTTGAATCCGTCGCGCCTGACGGTGATGTTGTACTGTCCGGGATCGATGCCCGGAAAGACGAAGCTTCCGTTCTCGGCGGACGTGGTGCGGCGCTCGAATCCGGTGGAGGGCTGGATCAGCGTCACGTCGGCCTTGCCAATGGGTAAACCGGATGCGTCGAGCACGCTGCCGGAGATGATTCCGGTGACGGACTGGGCTAGCATGGCGCCTACGCTCAACAACGAAGCGATCAGGAGACGATTCACCCGACTATGTGTACTGAATCGCGGCCGGCGAAGTCAAACCGCGAAAGTCGCCGCACCAATCGATCAACCGCTGACCGGTCCAATCCGGACGATACTGCCCCATCTTCCTTCCGGAACCCGGTCGACGGCGGGCTCTGCGGCTCTGGCCGCCGGACACGTCGCGCCGGCCGTTCCGCTTGCTGGCAGGCGATCCGTGGATGGCTTATCTCGCTGACTCGACACCCGGCATGCGCGCTCCCAGCCACGGGCAGAGCACACGGTCGTGATCACTACCCCGTTCCTGTTGAACGGCGCGAACGAACCGGGCACCTCCGGAAGCTTGATTCCCGCACGCCGGCGCTACGTCGTGCCGATCGCCGCTGCGCAGGATTGTACGAGGATGTCGCGGCACTGGTGGAGTCGCCCGAAGACGGCGCGGTTTCGGTGACCCCTCGTGAATCTGAGGCTTGCGGATCGCGATGAAGCGCTACGCGAACGAGCCGGTGCTGGAGTCTCCCTGGACCGGCGGCGGCAAGTCGAAGATCGTGGTGGCCCCTTCGCGAGAGTTTTGTCGCTTACATCAGCGGAAAGGACGTACCATGAGAACCAGAACCGCTTACGCTTCAGACTTTTCGATGCCGCGCCCGCTCGCCCGCATCGCCGCCCCGAGACCTGCCACCTACGAGATCGAAGCTCGCCGCATCGTCGAAGGAAAAGCGGTTGGCGAGCCGTTCACGGTCACACAAGACGCGGAACTACCCGCCAATTGGGAGTTTCGGCTCATCGTCGATGCGCCTGCTGAATACGTCTACCTGCTTCATCCCTCGTCTCGCGCCGGTAAGGGCGAGCAGTCGTGGGTCATGTTACCGCCTTCCAGCCCCCACCACGGCATGAGGTGGCAGGCGCGGACGGGCTGGCTGGGATTCGATGGAGCCCCCGGCATCGAGCGCTTGTACCTGATCTGGTCTGAGAAACCGATCGAGGGCTTCCCTGCTTCGCCGCGTCTGGAACCGGTCCCCGTCGAAGATTCGTCCGAAGTGGTCGTCTCTCTCCGAGATGCTCCGCACTGTGTCCACACGCTTCTCGCGCTGAAGCACTGCTGAGCTGACGGATGGCCCGGGCGTGTGCCCGTTTGCGAGTCCCACAACCGGGCGCGGGCGATCAAGTCTCAATGGAGTAGCTGACCCCGGCGCGGGAATCTCGCGGCGCGTGAGTCAATCCGGGTGCCGGCGGCGATACGCGATGCACTCTTCGAGCTCCTTGCGGAACTCCGCGACTTCGATGTCGCGTTCCGAGCAGACCAGAAAGAGCGCTCCGTCCTCACGAAAGTCGCCGCACCAATCGATGACCTGCTGATCGGCCCAATCCGGGCGATACTGGCGCATCTTCTCGCCGGGCATGCGATCGAGATAAGCGCGCAGGTTCACCGTCGAATCGTCGCCTGGCTGATCCCGCGGAAGCTGCTCGAAATTCCACTCGTTCATACACCCTCGATGCGGTGTGCGCGAATCGCCTTCTCGTCCACCCGGATTCCGAGTCCCGGTGCGTCTGGGACGGTGACGATGTTCGTCTTGACGTCGAGCCCTTCCACCCAGAGGCTCGTGAGGAACTTGGGACCATTCAGCTCGGGCGGCAGCAGCAGGTCCATCGTCGAATAGAGATGAACGGAAGCGGCGAGCCCGATGCCGCCCTCGGTGAGTCCGCTGCCGAGGAGCCCGAGGCCGTTGGCTTCGGCAACCGCCGCGCTCTTCTGACATCCGAACGGGCCCGCGCTCTTGGCCACCTTCAGCACCACGAGATCGCAGGCTTCCATGCGCGCCAGCCGCGCTACGTCATAGGAGGAGAAGCAGCCTTCGTCGACGGCAATCGGCATTGATGTTTTCGAACGTGCACGCTTCATTCCGAGCCAGTCGACACTCGGCACCGGCTGCTCGAGACATCGCACTTGCGGAATTCCCTTGATCGCTTCGAGGAAGGCTTCGAGCCGAAGCGGACGGTAGCTTTGATTGGCGTCGAGCCAGATCTGCGTGTCCGGTCTCGCGGCCACCACCGCGCGCACGCGCCTGGCATCGAGTTCCGGATCACCCGACACCTTCAGTTTGAAGCACTTCACCGTATCGTGGAACTTCGCCGCTTCCGCCATCGCCTCGGGCGCGTCGATCGAGAGCGCAAAGGAGAGCTCCACGGTATTGCGAATCTTTCCGCCGAGCAGGCGATGCAGGGGCTGTCCCGTGATCTGGCCGGCGAGATCGAGTGTCGCGATGGCGACCGCGCTCTTGGCGAACGGGAAGCCCTGGCTGATAGCGGGCGTGAGCACCTCGTCGAACTGTTTGGCGAACCAGGCCTGTTCGAGTGGCGAGCGTCCGGTGACGATAGGTGCGAGGTACTTGCGAACGGTGGAGCAAATGCTATCGACAGTCTCGTAGCTCCAGCCCGGCAACGCGATCGTTTCGCCCCAACCCACGCGGCCTTGGGCGGTTTCGACGCGGACATAAACGTACTGGCCGGCTTGGCCCGCCGTGGCGACGAGTCCACGGCCGATCACGAACGTGCTTCGATAGGGCACGCGAGCGGGAATCGCTTCAACCGAACGGATCTTGTCCTCCGGCGCGGCGGCCAGTGGCGCCGCGAGCAACGGAAGAAACTGCCGGCGATTCATGGGTGCGGACATCGGTTCGAGAGCCGATTATGGCACACGCGCTACACTGTCGGTTTGACCGATCCGATTCTCCAGGCACACAAGGAAGAGTTGGGGACCGCCTATCGTGTATTCGACCGGCTGGAGTCGCCCGCGCTGCGCCAGGAGGCGGCGCGTTTGATCGACTTTCTGCAGACCGAACAGATCACGATTCCCGACTCGATCGGCGATCCGCCCGAGGGCTTGGCTTGCCTGCGTGCGGCGGTTCAGGCCGCTCACCCGGACCGCAAGTGCATCGCGTTTCTCCTGAAGGGATTTCCCGAATGGGTCAGCGCGCTGGCACCCGCTTCCCGCGACGCCTTCTACCAGGGTCTGCCGGAGCTCGCCCCTGCGGTGTACGACTTGCACGAAGCAGGAATGCGCCAGGTAGTCGAAACCGTTTCCGCCGAGCCGCGCACTCTTCGCCCGATCGCCGCATATGCAATGACGACGGCGGAAGCGATTCGCGCAATCGTCCGCATCGCTCACGGCGCGGTGTCGCACCAACGGCTGGACCTGCTCGACGCGCTTGTTTCCGCGTTTCCCGCGGCGAAGATGGAGGAAGGCAAGGACGCCGAGCGGCTGCCGCATGCGATCGCGGAAACGGCACAGGCCGCGGGTTCGGCGTGGCCGCTGGCCATGGAGGTCGCCGTGTCACTCAGCCGGCAGAACGTGTCGAGTGCTTATGGCGCCTGCTCCGCACTGCCCGGCGTACTGCGCAAGGTGGCCCACACCGGCGACTACCTGCGCGACTTCCACGCGATCGCCGAAGCGGTGGGTCTGCGCTCGATCGGACTCTGCCTGAACGCGCTGCCGGGTTGGCATGCCAAGTCCGGCCCCGAGACGGTCCATCGTTTTGTCGCCTTGGGCTGCGAGGCAGCGCGGGAATTCGGCACGATGGCGGGGATGGCGTTCCTCGAACGGAAAACGACCGCGGCGCGCCAATTGCTGCCGTAAGTGAGTTCCTCCCGCAGCGGCGGGAGGACGCCCGACAAGACAGAGTGCGCTGACGCGAGCGCTCGATCTGGGCCGTCCGGCCCTTCGTGCGGCGGATCGGACTCGCGTTGAACTCCAGTTCAGCGTCGTGCGGCTGCTGAACGGCGCAGCACGGAATTCGGAGCGTGGCCGTTCTTCAGGACGTGAGCCAATCAGCGGGTCCGAACGGGATCGCCACGATCCAGCCGGACGAATTGCGGGAGCTGGTGCAAGCCGTGATGGCGCGCGGCGGGGAGGCCGTGTTCGGCGTGATCGGGCGGCGCGACGAAGCTCTCGTCCGGCTGCGCGTCCGCGGGCCTGACACGCTCAATGCTTACCAGGGCAACTCAGCGCGGCTCCAAGCGCGAAAGGAAGTGGAACGCTTCCTCGCGCTGGTGGAGACGAGGCTACGCGCGGCGCCTTCGCAGGTGACCGACTTGACAGCCGCTCTCCACCGGGTCAACCGGTTCTTC
>CADECY010000001.1:205465-215283 GCA_902825945.1 uncultured Acidobacteriota bacterium | reverse complement strand
CCCATTCCCGGCGCCCTTCTCGCCGCGCTTTTCTATCAGGAGGGCATCCACTCATCCTCTCCGAACGGCTTCCTTGTTCTGACGTTCCTCTTCAACTTCCTTCTCTTCGCTGGAGTGGCCTTCGCGATCCTCACGGGCATGCGATCCGCAACGTCGCCTACCGGACAATAGATTGCGAGTCCATATGGTCAAGCCGAAGAGGCGCATTCACTCCACCCGTTGATCTCGAGCTCGGCGCGGGCTGTTTGTGGCTACGGAGCGAGCGTGAACGAAGTGGTCCCAGTCACAGTGTTCGACCACGGCCCCCAGCCGGCATCGGAGTCCGGACCGCACTGGTTGGAGTTGTTGGACGGGCAGGCTCGCACGATAGCTTGGTGGAGTGTGTTCGCAGTGACGGCAAGCGAGGTATCCACGAAAAGCCCAGGAGTGATTCCCGTGAGTACCGGCGTCGCCTGTCCCGGGCGCGCAACGAAGTACTGATAACGTACAGCTCCTGGAATCGGCGACCAGGCCAAGCGAAATGTGCCCTGCTTGAACGTCGAGTTATGCGTTGGTGAGGTAATCAGCGGCGCGGGCGCGCTGGTGCCGCCGACCATGAACCCGGAAGCGGGCCCGGTTACCGTGGATCGGTTCTGCGTCGCGAAAACGAGGGCATCGTAGCGGCGCCCTTCGGCTCTGAGGTAGGCGCCGTAGAAGTTGTTCTTCGTGATGACGTCGAGCGCTGGG
This sequence comes from uncultured Acidobacteriota bacterium, assembly GCA_902825945.1. Lineage (GTDB taxonomy): Bacteria > Acidobacteriota > Terriglobia > Bryobacterales > Bryobacteraceae > SYLY01. Next base: position 214,557 of record CADECY010000001.1, on the reverse strand, counting down.
CCATCGCGAGAAAGGTCCCCGACGTAGAGGCGATAATCCGTGTTCGATACATTGTCGCCCGCGATGCGGCTCCAACGGATGGTGACGACCGGTCCGTCGGCGACAACGACAGGTATCGGCGTGGCGACGATGGGGGCGGACGGATTGGGCCCGCCCGGGTTGATTGCGATCGTGCTTTGCGGCCCGCAGCCGTCTCCATTGCAGGCGTTGAGAACAACCGTGGCTGCGCCCGCCGGAACAGTGAGGGTCGCGCCGGTAGTCGAGACTTGTTTTGCGGCAACGGTGAGAGCGCCGCCGCCAGGCCCGGAACCCGCTTGCACGACCTGGACGCGGTAGAGATCCGCGCCGGTGACGGGATTCCAGGACAGGTCCAGGTTGTTGCCGTTCGTGATCTGGGCGGTTAGTCCGGTTGGCGGGGTTTGGGACAGACTCGGCAACTCGACGCGGAAGAAGATCGAACTGTACTGATACGGGGAGCACTTGGCCTGACAGCCACGAACCGTCAAGCCGTAAGGCGAACTCCTCATTGTGAAGACCGTTCCCAGAGTCGGCGTATTGATCTGAAGCTCCATTCGTCCAGTCTGTTGGTTGAAAAGGGTGACCTCGTAGCTGGTCGCGCCCGGAACCGGCTCCCAACTGATGAGGTTGGTGGACGTTCGCAACGTCTGGTCCCGAGAGGGCGAGAGGATAACCGGGCTCTGGTTGGGAGCGAGCATGTTCACCGTGAACGGGACGGCCGCATACGCTCCGCAATTGGCGTCTCCAAAACCGGAGCTCGTGCAAGCCCGGACATAAACCGAAAACGTTCCATCCGCCATATCTACCACTGTGCTCGTGGAACCCGCGCCGGTTTGTTGCCCCATGTACACGAGAGGGCCTCCAGTCTCGAAAATGCGAACCTCATACCCGGCCGCGCCGGGGACAGCGTTCCAGGCTAGTTGGAGCCCCTTGAGTTGCACTGTTTGACCGAACAACGGTGAAGTGATGGCCGGGGCTGCCAAGATGGCTTGGCCGCCCGCCTGATTGACGGTGAGAATCGCGGTTCCGGCGGTGATCGTCGCACTGCGCGGAGCGCCTGGATTCGCCCCGGTAGTGAAAGAGACGCTCGCCGGGCCGGTCTGCAAGCCACTTGTACTCACGGTGAGCCACTGCGCGCTGGACTGCGGCAACCAGGTGCACGGACTTGTTGTCGAGAGTGCGGCGGACAGGGAGCCGCCCTGAAATCCAGCGTTCACCACCGATGGAGTAAAGGAGTGAGCACATGGCGCACTCGTGAAGTTGGCGGTGTAGGTAGTGGCCGACGCGGGAGCCGCGAACGACTGTGTCGCTGCGCCCCCGTGGGCCCATGACGCAAAGGAGTAGAGGGTCTGGGGCTGTCCGTCCACTTGAGGAGAATTGGGGTCGAGCGAATGGGGCGTGCCGGGCTGCCAGGAAAACACGGCCGGCGTGGTGAATGTGCGTCCATCCACCGTCACCCGGCGCCCCACCGGATTGCTGGTAACCGTGATCTGTACCGGCGGCGGGCCATCGATGAAGCGGGCCACGAAGGCGTCGGTGCCAAAGGTGTTCGTGTCGTACGCGCCTGGCGTGACTACCAGGTCAGACGGTTGGTCAAAGAACGTGCGGAGCGAGCCGGCTAGGTATACCGCGCCCGCCACGCCGGGAGCCATGGCACGCAAGACCGTCGTGCCCTTGACGCCAAAGCGGGATGAATAGACGAGCGCCCCCGCCGCCGTGAACTTGGCGAAGTACGGCCCGTCGATGGGATCGGAAATCCACGCGGCGGCCATCGGGAGATCGCCCTCACCCGTGCCGCCAATCACCACGTCACCTCCCGGTAACAATGCAAGGTGAGTTGCGGTGTCTTGACCGCCTCCACCGAAATAGGTCGAGAAAACAAGCGCCGATCCGGCCGGGTTCAAGACGGACAGGAAGGCATCCGTGCCGCAGCAACTCTGTGGGCTTCCGTATGTCGATTTGTAGGCGTTGCGAGTGGGAAAATCCGTTGAGCCGGTGACCCCCGCGACGTACGCCTGGCCGGCAGGGTCCACCGCGAGCGCCAACGCCTGATCTCCCCCACTGCCGCCGAGCGGGGTGTTGTAGACCCATTGGTCGCCCGCGGTGTTCAGCTTGGCGACGAACGCATCTCCCCCGCCGGACCCGGCGACGTAGAGGGCGCCCGCCGTGTCAGTGGCGAGGGCGCGAATCTCAGACGCACTGCTGATGCCCTTGGTGAAAGTGACAATGGCGCCGTTGAGCGGCATCCGGACGAGAAGCGGCCTCGTGGGGCCGGTGTTTCCGAGGAAGTTCGGCGAGTCCGTGTAGCAAGCGAGGGTGAATCCGTTGGCGGCGAGCGCGATGGCCGAACACTGGTCGTAGGCCGCCCCTCCCAAGTACGTCGAAAAGGCCAGCGCCCCGGTAGGACTCAGGCGCGCGACGATGGCGTCCCGGGAGCCGCTGGGGAGCGCTTGGAATGCGTTCGCGACCGGAAAATCGAAGGAGCCGGTGCCCCCCGTCACGAACACGTTGCCGGAGGCATCGGTCGCGAGCGCTTCGATCGATTCGTCCCCGGAACCCCCAAGATACGTAGAGAACACGAGCGCGGTGCCGGCGGCGTTCAACTTGGTCACGAACCCTTCATAGAACTCCACGGCCGAGTCGGCCGGGCTAACCCTTGGAAAATCCGGCGAGCCCGTTCTTCCCGCAAGCCAAATGCCGGTCGCGTCCGCGCTCATGGCGTTGGCCTCGTCGGTGAAGTTGCCGCCGAGGAAAGTTCCGTACTCGAGAACTGGATCGATGACGACTGGCTTCTCCGCGTCGTATCGGGCCAGTTCGAATCCCACGGACTGGCCGTGAATCCGGTATGCCGCCGCCACCTCGATCCGCTTGCCGCCGGCCTCCTGGTACACGACTGGCTTGCGTTGCCGCAACTCGCCGGACGCGGTTGCCAGAACGAGTGAGCCGTCAGAGTCGATTCGCATCGGCACCGTGCCCTCGTAGGCGAGTTCGATCCTCGATGGATCAGCGTGGGGCGCCACGATGAAGTCGTACTCGAGCCGACGTGCGTTGCCATAGTAGACGATGTCGATTCCGTCATAGACCTGCCGGCCTCGCACGCGTGCGTAGTGGGGTACGGCCTCGCGCCACTTCTTTGGATCGTTACCGCGATAGTAGTTCGATACGCCAGATAGCTTTTCGAGCGGTTCAAACCGGGCTGGCTTGGCGCCGCGCAGCTTCATTCGTACCGGGGGGCCGGACTGGCGTCCGATCACCGTCTCCTCCGGCGTGAGGAAAATGGACATGCCCCCGCTACGCGCGGTGAATCTTACGCGTGCATCGGTCTGGCCTTCGTTGGGCTCGAAGTGGAGCGGGATCGCGGACACCATGGTCGGCGCGGGCGCGCTGAAGGCCTGCGCTACGCAAAAGGATACGGAGAGGGCCTTTACGACTGCGGACATAATAGAACTTACCATCCTAGCGCGGCGCCCATGGAGTCAGGCTTGGTGCGGATTGAGCCAGATCACCGGACGAAGCGGCGTGATCTTGCTAGAGAGGTGGGGCTGGTGCGGCTATAATGTAGCCGATCATGCGCCGCTACCTCACCTTGTTGACAATCGCCTGCGTCACCGCCTCCGCGCAGGTAGGCACCACCATGGTGGGCCACGAGTTCCGCCAGGACGACCTTCCGTCGATGGCCACCTCGCCCGACGGCAGCATCTGGCTCGCTTGGCTGAGTTGGGACGGCACCAAGGATGATCCGATCATCCGTCAGTACAAGGACGGCGAGTGGAGCAATCTCCAATACGTTCCCGCCACGAGCGGTGACAACTGGTTGCCGCAGATCGCGGTGGATTCAAAGAATCGGCCGTGGGTCGTCTGGTCGCAGATGCTCGACGGCAACTGGGATATCTACGCGCGGTACTTCGATCCCGCGGCGCAGGCCTGGGGTCCGCTCGAGCGGCTGTCGAGCGATCCCCTTCCTGACGTAAATCCGCGCATCGGCACCGACGGCAAAGGCAAGATCGCGATCGTGTGGCAGGGCTTTCGCGGTAAGAATTCGAACATTTTCCTGAAGACGCTCGAGGGCGAGAAGTGGTCCGCCGATGTGCGTGTGACCAACCGAACTTCCAATGATTGGGAACCATCCGTAGCGCTCGACAGCGCCGGTAACGCCTGGGTCGCGTTTGACACGTACAAGTCCGGCAACTACGACGTGCACCTCGTGAAGGTGACCGGAACTGCCGCAGGCCCCGAGATTCCCGTCGCCACCTCGCCTCGATTCGAGGCGCGCGCTACGGTTGCGGTTGACACAGCGAATCGAGTTTGGGTCGCGTGGGAATCGGGTAACGCGGGCTGGGGCAAGGATCAAGGCTACATCTTGCGGCAGAATCCGAGGGGTGTGCAGTTGGGCGGCTACCGCGTCCCGAGGGTCCGCGTGTATGACGGCGCGCAATGGCGAGACCCGGCGCCCGTCTCCGATGCCTTCGTGCGGACCTCGAACACCTATCAGCCACATATCTATTCCGACGGCGCGGGCTCGGTCTGGTTGATTGCGAAGATGCGCGCCAATCAACGCCAGGATCCGAACGCTCGCGGACAGCGCGGCTGGTGGGAATACCGCGTGACGCACCTCGACGGCGGCAAGTGGAGCGCGTCCGCCGTGCTTCCGAACAGCGCCGGACGATCGTCCACGCGGCCCGCTGCCGCGCTCGCCGCCGACGGATCGTTCTGGATGGCGTGGGATGGCGACGGACGGAGCGCGAAGTTCTGGCACAAGCCCGTCCGGCAGCAGATTCACGCCGCGCGCATGCCCGCCGCGCCCGCTTCAGCGCCAGTCTGGGGCGCGGCACCCGATGACTCGGCGACCGTGAAGATTCGCGAAGGACACGCGGACGAAGCGGGCGATCTCGCCGCGATGCGCGGATACACGGTGAAGATCGGGAACAAGAACCATCGCATCGTGCGCGGAGACTTCCATCGCCACACCGAACTGAGTTGGGACGGCGGCGGCGCGGCCGACGGTTCCCTCCAGGACTTCTATCGCTATATGATCGACGCCGCCTCGATGGACTTCGGCGCATCCACCGATCACCAGGGCGGCGTGTGGCCCTATTGGTGGTACTACACGCAGAAGATGACCGACATGTATCACGTGCCCGGAGCCTACGTTCCGATCTTCGGCTACGAGCGCTCGGCGACATATCCGAACGGACATCGCAACATCTTCTTCGCCAAGCGCGGCAACGCGCGTGTCACGCCGTTCCATCTGCGGGCCGGTGTTGCCGCTTTCGCGCTCGGACAGAGTCCCCAGGGGGATGAGCCCGGCATCGGTTTCGGCGAACTCGTCGAGAACGACACGAAGCTGCTGTATGAAGAGATCAAGCGGTTGAACGCGATCGCGATCTCGCATACTTCGGGTACGCGCATGGGGACCGACTGGCGCGATAACGACCCTGAACTCGAACCGGTGGTCGAGATCTTCCAAGGCGCGCGCACCAGCTACGAGAAACTCACGGCACCGCACGTCGTGGTCAAGGGCACTGACGATCAGCACATGAACGTCGCCGGATATCAACCGCAAGGCATGATGAACAACGCCTGGGCGAAGGGATACAAGCTGGGCATCATCACATCGTCCGACCACGGATCCACGCACATCTCCTACGCGCTCGTCTACACCGATGACTACTCGCGAGAAGGGGTTCTCAACGGAATCCGAAAGCGCCACACCTACGGCGCCACCGACAACATCATTCTCGATGTGCGAATGGGCAACTACTTCATGGGCGACGAATTCAAGGCGAACAAGCCCATGCCGATCAAGGTCCACGCACGCGGCACGCGCACGGTGACACGGGTCGAAGTGATCAAGGACAGCGAAGTGATCTACACCACCGAGCCAAAGCAGCAGGTGGTAGACTTCCAGTTCGCCGACAAGGGCGACATCGGCCAGCGTCACTACTACTACGTCCGTCTGCAGCAGGACGACGGCATGATCGCCTGGTCGAGTCCCTTCTTCATCAACTACAAATGAAACCGATCCTGTTTTTCGCTGCCGCCTGCGCATTGTTCGCGCAGCAGGTGCCCGCCGATGTCGTGCTCGACAAAGGCGTCGAATACACCGGAATCCCGCATGGCAAGCTCGCCATGGACATTGCGCGGCCGAAGGCACCAGGCAAATATCCGGGCATCGTCATGATCCACGGCGGCGGATTCAGCGCCGGTAAGCGCGACTTGTATTTGCCGATGGCGATTCGCCTCGCGCAGAACGGCTACGTCGCGGCGACGGTGAGCTATCGCCTGACACCGATGTATCAATTCCCGATTCCGCTGCACGACGTGAAAGCTGCGGTCCGGTTCCTGCGCGCCAACGCGGCCAAGTTTTCCGTGGATCAGGAGCATATGGGTGCGATCGGCGTCTCGGCCGGCGCGACCTGGTCGCAGTTCCTCGCGGTGACGCGGAACATGCCGCGGTTCGAGGGCAACGGCGCGCATCGCGAGCAGTCGAGCGCGGTCGATTGCGCAGTGAGCTTCTACGGACGTTCCGACATGCGGCGCGCCTATGAAGGCAGCCGCAACGCAGCGGACGCGCTTCCGCCGCTGCTGGGAGGAGATCGGATGAACGCGACTGATTCGCACTTCCGCGCGAGTCCGTTGAACTGGGTGACGCCCGATTCCGCGCCCGTGCTGATGATCCACGGCACGCGCGATCTGAACGTCCCTTATGAGCAGTCCGTCTACCTGATGGAGCGAATGCGCTCGATGGGAGTCGAGAGCGAACTCGAAACCGTTGCCGAAGCAGGCCACGGATTCAAGGGAGCCGATGACGAACGCGCCTTCACTCGTACGCTCGATTTCTTCAATCGCAAGCTGAAGCCGAAGCTGCTCGAGACGCGGCGCATCGTGGTGGCGGATCACGGTCCAGGCGCGCGGATCATGGCGCTGGCGTGGCCGTCGGGCCGCGAGCTTTGGAGCCGGCCGAACCATCGTGGCACCGAAGTGGGAGTTACGGCGAAAGGGACCGTGTTGTTCATCGAAGATCCGAAAGGCTCGGTGATGGAGTTGGACGGCGAAGGCAAGACGGTTTGGCAGTACAAGTCCCCTTCACCAGCGAGCCTCGTGAGCGCGCAGCGTTTGTCGAACGGCAACACGCTGCTCGTGGATGATGCGATTCCACGCGTATTCGAAGTGGCACCGGATGGCAAGGTTACGTGGAGCATCGACAAGCCCGAGTTCAAAGGGCAGGCGATGCGCCGCGCGCGGCGGACCGCGGCCGGAACCACGCTGGTCGCCGTCCAGAAGGCTGGTCTGCTCCTCGAACTCGACGCGCAAGGCGCCATCGTCCGCAAGCACGACTTTCCGAATCGCATGCCCGCACACGCCCTGCCGACCGATGATGGCGGGATGCTGATCGGGCTCGCGGGTCCGGGCGAGGTCCGGCGAGTGAACGGGAAGGGCGACGTCACGATGATCTTCGCGGGCAACGGATCCACCGCGCGGATGGCGTGGACCTCCGGATTCGCGCCGACACCGGAAGGCGGCCTGATCGTGTCGGATTATCAGGGATCGCGGATCGTCGAGTTCGACGCGCAAGGTAAGGTGCTGCACCAGTTGAAGCACCTGCCGTGGAGCGTCACGGCCGTGGGGCTGTTGCAGTAAACGGAAGCTCCCAGTTTTCGATCGCGAGTCCAGGCACGCGGGAGAATTCGGAGGTATTCGCGGTCACCAGGATCAACCCGCTGTATCGGGCGATGCCGGCCAGCAAGAGATCGTAGGAGCCGATCGGTTGTCGCGCCAACTCCGCGCGAATGCGGCCAGCCTCCTTGGCCGAGTCCGAATCCAACGGGAGGACCCGAACCGTCGAGAAGAACTGCTCAGCCGTCGGCCCGATACGAGTCCGCGCCTCCGGCTTCCGGCTCAGCCCATATTCGATTTCGAAGACCGAGATCGAGGAAACCACGATATCGCGAGGCCTCGCCTCGTTGAAACGCCTATGAAGCGGTGCCGAGGAACGCCGCAGGAAAATGCTGATCGCGTTCGTGTCGAGCAGGTACTTCAGAGATCGATCTCCCTCGGCGGTGGCAGTTCATCCCGATAGGACTCGAACGCAGGCACCTCTTCGATCACACCGGTTCCCCGCAGATGTTCCAGCACGAGGGGAGGCCATTCGTTACGACCGTGCCGCTCTACGTACTCGCGCAACGCGTCCTTCACCACCGAATTGCGGCTCCGGTTCTCACGCTTGGCAATCGAGGAGACAGACTTCTCGAGCTCTTCATCCATCTGTACGCTGAAGGTCACGATTTATGTTATCACATGTTATGTTATACAGCCACGCCCGGATGGTAGTGTTCGAAGACCCGCTTCGCCGCCGCCGGACCCACCACTCGCGACAGCTCCTCCATCGGAGCCTGCTTCACGGCATCCAGGCTCCCCACCTCCCGTAGCAGCTTCTTGATCGTCGCCGGACCCACCCCCGGAATCTCCGCTAACTCACTGGTAATCCGCGCGGTTCCGCGCCGCTGCCGGTGGAACGTCACGGCGAACCGGTGCGCCTCGTCGCGAATCGTCTGGATCACGTGCAGCACCGGTGAGAAGCGGTCGAGCGCGATCGGCTCCTCCTCCTGTCCGTAAACGTAGATCAACTCCTCGCGCTTGGCGATCGAGGCGAGGGGCTGACTCGCCAGGCCGAGGGATTCGAGGATCTCGGCGGCGGCGTGGAGCTGTCCGAGTCCGCCGTCGATCAGCACGAGCGACGGCATCGGGAGGCCTTCCTCCTTCAGCCGTCCGTACCGGCGCCCTACCACCTCCCGCATCGACGCGAAGTCGTCGTTGCCGATGACGGTCTTGATGATGAACTTCCGGTAGTCGGACTTCTTCATCTTCCCGTCCTCCCACACCACCATGCTCGCCACCTTGTCGGTGCCCTGGATGTGCGAGATGTCGAAGCACTCGATTCGTTTTGGAGGTTCTGCCAGCGAAAGGGTCTCCTGCAGAGCCTTGCGTGTCATCTCTTGCGTCGGCGCCATCACGCGGAACCGCTGCTCGAAACTGTGTTGCGCGTTGGTCTCGACGAGATCGAGCATGGCGCG
>CADECY010000001.1:0-205365 GCA_902825945.1 uncultured Acidobacteriota bacterium | reverse complement strand
TCGCCCGATACGGCCGCCATCTTCTGGCGCTCGTCCACCTCTTCGATCGTCGTTAGCAAATCGCGCAACGCGGCGGCCTCTTCGAAGCGGAGATCGTCGGCCGCCACCTGGATGCGCCGCCGCAGTTGCTGGGCGATCTCACGCGACTTGCCTTCGAGGAACAGGCGCACATCGCCCACGGCTTCGGCGTAGTTCTCGTCGGTTGTGAGGCCTTCGACGCAGGGTCCGTGGCACCGATGAATATGAAACTCGAGGCAGGGGGCGGCGTGCTTCCGGTTCAGGTCGATGTGGCACGACGGGACCTTGAAATTCCGGTGGATGAAGTTGACCACGCGGTGCGCGAGATTGCCGGGGAAGTACGGCCCGTAGTAGGTGTGTCCCTTGTGCAGCCGGCGGGTGACGTAGACGCGCGGATACTTCTCGTTCGTCAGTTTGATGTAGGGGTAGGTTTTGTCGTCGCGCAGCAGGATGTTGAAGCGCGGCTTGTACTGCTTGATGAGGTTGTTTTCGAGAGCGAGCGCTTCCTTTTCGTTATCGACCAGGATGTAATCGATGTCCGCCGCTTCCGAGATGAGCGTTCCGGTGCGTGAATCGGCGAGGCGATCCTCGTTGAAGTACGAACGGACCCGATTGCGCAGGTTCTTCGCCTTGCCGACGTAGAGGACCTTCCCCTGCGGATCCTTGTACAGGTACACGCCTGGATAGAGCGGCAGTTGAGATGCTTTCTCGCGTAGATCCATGCTCGGCGGCGGCGCTATACTTCCATTGTGGCACCCTTGGTCTTGTTCCTCGCACTCTGGGCGCAGCAACCGGCCGCGCAGCAGGCTCCACAGGAGCCTCCCGAAGAGGATGTCGGAGAGCGCCCGAAAGAGTACGCTTTCAACCCGATTCAGGCGACGAAAGAGCTGACCATCGGGAACTACTACTTCAAGAAGGGGAGCTTCAAGGCCGCGGCGCTTCGATTCGAGGAAGCGACCAAGTGGAATCCGGGCTACGGAGACGCCTACCTCCGTTGGGCGGAGGCGCTCGAGAAGCTGAACCAGCGCGCCAAGGCCAAGGCCGCCTACCAGAAGCTCCTCGAAGTGGAACCGGACCACAAGAAAGCCGCTGAGGTGAAGAAGAAGCTCGGGGCGAAGTCCTGACGCTGGCGTGAGCGAGGATCTTCAGACGCTCCTGACCCGGACCCGCCAGGAGACGCATCGACGAAGCCCGGCCTTTCGAACGCCAGTATCCAGAGAACCGGCACCGGCTTCCACGTCAGCACGGAGGCGATCGCCAACACCGGCTTCGGGCAATGGGCGGGATAGTCGCGGGCGAGCGGAACGTTAATCTGACTGGCGCCAACTTCCTCTCGTTGGGCTACCGCGGTACCGCGTACATGACGGTTTTCGAGAACTTCACCGTCGGGCAAGGCAACTTCATCGAAATACCCGTTCGGGTGACCGGGGCGGTCAACGCGCACGCCTCCGGGAGCAGCAATCTGCCAGCCGGATCGACCGTCAACATCGACCGTCAACGCATCGGTGCAACTCGGCATGACCTGTCAGGCGAATCCTTCGACGGCGTCAACTACCTTCCTGGCTCCAGTCGCTCGGACAGCGCGGCATTTTCCACGGCGCAAACGTTCAATTCGACCAGGAGTTCATCATCCGGTTTTCCATTGTCCCCACCATACTCCACACCGTGCGAACCCAATGGGGGATCGATTCCCGCATTAACCTCTTCGTCAATGGCTCCGTGACAGGCCCGTTCAGCTTCGCGGCCATCGCAGAGGGCGACTTCCTTCACACGGGCGTTGTCCTGCCGGCGCGGGTTCTCGACGCGAACGGCAACGTGATCCCCAACGTCGTCATCACCTCAGGCAGCGGCTTCGACTACAACAACCCTTTCGGCGGAACGGCGGCGGTGCCCGAGCCCTCATCCGCGTTGTTGTTGGGCGGTGGAGGTCTCCTGGCGGTGATCATGGGACGCAGGCGGCGAAGGTCCTAACCCGTGGAGTATGAACCGAAAATAATCTTTTTTTCAGATTGGTTTCATCTGGAATCGGTAATCATGGTACGAGGCGCCACAGCGCCAAGTTAAGGAGCACACACGACCTCATGAAGAAACTGATGAGCATCGTTCTGGGTATGACGGTCGCCCTCGGCGGCTTCACCCTCGCGCTCGCCCAGGACCAAAAGGGCGACGAAAAGAAGGAAGGGAAGAAGAAGGGCAAGGGCAAGAAGAAGAAGAAGCAGGAAGGCGACGAGAAGAAGTAACCTCGTCTCCCAGCCAGTTCCGCTCGCCGCCCGGGTTCGCCCGTGGCGGCGTTCGCTTTTGCGCCATGCGAATTGCGATTGTCTCCGACATTCACGGCAACCGGACCGCGTTCGATGCAGTTTTCGCCGACCTCCGCCTCGCGGCGCCGGACCTGATCGTACATGGCGGCGACCTCGCGGATTCCGGTTCCGATCCGGCGGGGATCATCGATGAGATTCGCGGCCTCGGCTGGCAGGGGGTTTTGGGCAACGCCGATGAGATCCACACCCGGCCGGAGTCGCTCGATGAGTTCGAAGCCGGGTCGAAAGCTCCGGTTTCGCTCTGGAGGGCGGTGCGCGAGACCGCGGAGTGGGCGCGAATGCAGTTGGGAGGCGAGCGGATCGCGTGGCTCGCGACGCTTCCTCGCGTGCTGAACCTTCCGCCGGTCGCTCTGGTCCACGCCCAACCGGACGATCTTTGGCGAGCTCCGGATCCGGAGGCATCCGAAGGCGAACTCCAGCGGGCTTACGCGAAACTCGGCGGCGGAATCGCGGTCTACGGGCACGTGCATCGGCCTTTCGTCCGCTCCGTTGCGGGGATGATCGTCGCGAATGCTGGCAGTGCCGGGCTTCCATATGACGGGGATCGGCGCGCGTCCTATCTGCTCGTCGAAGGTGAGACGGTCCGTGTGCGCCGTGTCGAGTACGACATCGATCGCGAGATCGCCGGACTGTCGGCGCAAGGCCATCCGAATCCGGAGTGGATTGCCTCGATGCTCCGAGCCGCGGCCCCGCGGCTTCCCTGATCGCCTATACTGGAGCCGATCATGAGAACCGCGCTCTTCATCCTCACCATCACTTCCTGCCTATCCGGCCAACAGAGTACCGTCCGGCAGGACATCCGGGAACTGATCGCCGTCAGCGGCGGGCAGAACATGATGGACGAGATTTTCAGCGAAGAGACCATTCAGAAGCAGATGCGTGCGCTTCTCCAGAACACTCCGCCCGCGCAGCAAGCCAAGGCGGAGCGATTCATTCGGGAGTTCTCGAAGGAATTTCTCGCCGAGTCGAGGACACAACGCGACCATCTGGTTGGACTGATGATCGAAGTCTACGCGAAATACTACACGCCGGAAGACGTCCAGGCCTTGATCGCGTTCTACAGGACTCCGGCCGGGAAGAAGCTGGCGGCTGTGGGTCCCAAGGCGGCGGTCGAAAGCATGCAGGTGGGCCAGAAATGGGGCCAGGAGTTGGGCGCGAAGATCGGCGCGCGTGTGGGCGCCCGGATCGACGCGGAATCGAAAGAACAGAAGTAGTAGGTGGCGTCAGTAGTAGAACTTGATCGCCACCTGCAATTCGCGCGGACCGCGTCCACCAGCGTAACTGTCGATCACGCCGAAGTTGGTCGCACCGAACGTCATGTGCGGGGTCGCGAACGAAGCGGTGTTGGTAACGTTGAACGCTTCCAGCCGGAACTGCAGCGACTTCGACTCGGTCAACTGGATGTTCTTGAACATCGCCACGTCTCCATTCCGAAGCCCAGGGCTGCGATAGTTCGGCAGCGTGCGCGGCATGCTTCCGTAGGTATCGGGCGCGGGGCGCGAGAAGGCCGCTTCGTTCAGGTAGCGGTTCAAACGGTCCTTGACCGAACCCGGCAGGCGCGGATCACCGATCAGGTTCGGCCGCTGCACGCCCTCCCATAAGGTTGCCCCCTGCAAAGGCAGCTCGCGGAACTGTGACCCGCTATTGAGGGCGAAGCCGGAGCTGAAGGTCAGCAATCCGTTCACTTCCCAGCCGCCGAAAGCGGCGTCAAGCCCCTTGCTCCATCTCGAACCGAGCCACTTTCCCTTTCCGAAAGGCAACTGATACGAAAAGGTCAACACCAGCCGCTGGGGAACGTCCATGGCCGAGACCGCCCGTTCGAGGCGGAGGTTGAACGGGTTCTGTACATCGGTCACGCCGCCCAGCCAGCCGACGTTGCCGTCGGAGAACGACGAATCATCGATGAGCTTGGAGATCGTGTAGTGGCTGAGGATCGAGAGCCCGTGTGAGAAACGCCTTTCGAACTGGAACTGGACGCCGTGATAGACGGAATTGGCGATGTTGCGCGCCGCGCCGCTGACGCCGCCCGCGTATTGAGGGTAGGGGCGCAACAGTGTGTTGAGCGTCACCGTCTGCGCACTCAGACGCGAAGTCGGATCGGTGACCACGCCGTAGAACGGATTCGTCACCAAGGCGTTCAGCGACGTGCGTCCCTGTGCCCAGTAGGACGGATCGAGCCGGTTGCGATTCGTTACGCCACCGCCGAAGTACAGGTGGGTACCCTTGCTTCCGGTGTAGTTCACCTGGAACACCGAGTTGCCGGGCAGCGCGCGTTGTATCGAGAAGTTCCACTGCTGATATTGCGGATTCTGGTTTTCGCGAGAGTCGGTGCCGATGCCGAGCCCGAGGAAGGTTGCATCACCAAGAGTGTTGCCGGGCGGGATATTGAGTCCGCTCGGGTAGGGATTTTCGAGGCTGCCGAAGCGTGTGAGTCCGCCATCGCGGCTGGATTCGAGGTTCGAGTTGGTCTGGAATCCCGAACCGTTGTGACCCTTCACGGTGGCCCGAGACAGCGTGTAGAAGAGACCGTAGCCCGCGCGGATCGATGTGCGCTCATTCAGCGCGTAGGCGAAGCCGAAACGCGGTTGCACGTTATTGTAGTCGGCACTCACGGGGCTCCTCGTGTCGCTGTCGGCGAACTTGAACTGCCCGATCAGGTTTCCGCAGGCAGGACAGGCGTTCGCGGGCACCCTTCCGGCGATGGGTGACTTCGAATCGAAATCGAACCAACTGTAGCGGTTGTACCGCTCGGTGCGCGGCAGGTCGAAGTCATAGCGGAGGCCGAGATTCAGCGTCAGCTTCCGCGTAATCTTCCAATCGTCTTGCGCGTAGAAGCCGAAATATTGCGATGCCGAAGCGGACCATGGGTCGATATGGTATTGCCCGGCGCTTGGCCAACTGAGGAGCATGGACGCAATGGCATTACCCTGGAACGAATCGCCGCGATTGGGATCTTCGCTGGTGATCTGGCGGTTGAACGAGAATTGACCCTGCGGATATCCCGGTTGGAGATAATTGAGCCGCATCAGGCGGGCTTCGGCGCCAGTCTTCAGGTTGTGCCCGCCGAAGATCTTCGTCATGCTACCCGTGATGCTGTTGACGTCGTCACCGCGGCCGATGCGTCCGAAACCCACCTGTCCGGTCTCCTGGTAGCCTTCCGGTGAAAACGTCGGATGTTGGCGCAGGCCGGAGGTCAGATAGATCGAGGGCAGGCCCATCGAGGTGGGATCGAAACCGTCGCTCTTCGGGATCGTTTGGGCATATTGACGCAACACGCCGTAGCGGAAGGTGAACAGCGTGGTGGCGGTGTGAGTGCGGGTGAAGTCGAAGACGAAATTCTGCGTGCGGCTTCGCGAGTCGCCATTGGAGAACGGATCGGCCAGGCTGCCCCACAGCACCGCCGGAGTGCCATTGCCGAAGTTCAGGCTGTAGCGCGACATGATGCGCTGCTTGTCGTTCAGCACGTGGTCGATCTTGATATCCATCTGATTGCCTTCGCTCACGTTGCTGCCTTGGGCGAAGTAGTTGTTGGCGTGCGTGAATGCGTTGCCGTCGGAGGTCGGCTTCGGATAGGTGGCAAGCGCTCGGAGCGCGATCGGGCTGAAGCTCGACGCCGGAACCTTGTTGTCGGGGAACGGTTGCCGAAGGGTTGTTCCGTTGGCCTGCCGGACGGTGTTGAACGGGTTATAGATGGTGATCAGACGGCCGTTCGAGGCGCGCGTATCGGTGAAGTCGCCCACGCGTTCGAGCAGAGTCGGCACGGTAACGTTGCGCGTGGTGGCCGAGGCGACGCGGCTTCCCTCGAAGTCGTAGAAGAAGAACGTCCGGTCTTTGCCGTTATAGACCTTCGGGATGCGGACGGGTCCGCCGATGGTGCCACCGAAGACGTTGCGCTTGGAGTCCGGCAGGGCGCGGCCGGCGCGATTGGAGAAGAAGCTGTTGGCGTTCAGAGCCGAGTTGCGGTGGAATTCGTACACGGCGCCGTGCAGCGCATTGGTGCCGCTCTTGGTCACAACGTTGATCACCGCGCCGCCGGTGTTACCGAACTCGGCGGAAAAGAAGTTGGTCTGGACCTTGAACTCCTGCACTACGTCGACCGAAGGCTGGTATTCGAGGTTGGTGATGCCGCTGTTTTGTTCCACGTTGGTCACGCTCATGCCGTCGAGCAGAACGTCGGCGCTCGAGTTGCGCGTACCGTTGGCGACGAAGTTCGTGTTGCTTTGCCCGCCGGGGTTCAGATTCGACGGCGTCACTCCCGGAGAAAGAGCCACCAGCGCGAGCGGAGCGCGGCCAGCCAGCGGCAGTGAGAGGATGTACTTGTTCTCGACTACCTGCCCGAGAGTGGCGATCGTGGTATTGAGAAGCGGCGCGCTCGAGTTGATCTCGACCGCTGTCGCCACCGCGCCCACCGAGAGCTCGATGTCGATTGTGGCCTGCTGTTGCACCTGCAATGGAAACGCGCTCATCCCAAACTTGTTGAAGCCGGCGGCCTCCGCGCTCAGGGTGTAGCGCCCGGGCGGAAGCGCCGTGACGACGTATCGGCCCAGACTATCGGTGACCGTCTCGCGCTGGACATTCCGGTCCGCGTCGGTCACGACGACCTTGGCGGCGGGAATCGCGGCCTTCGAGGCATCGGTAACCAAACCGCGTACCGAAGCGGTGAACGATTGCGCCAGCGCCAAAACAGGCAGCGCGGCGGTGAGCAGACTCGTACGGAGAATTCGCATTCCAACCTCTCTCTTGGATGAAGCCAAGGCTTCGGATTGGTCTGACTATAGCCCGCGTTGAGGATAACGTCAACAAAATGGGATTCGATTTCAGCCGAATTTACAGTCCCTCCCCTCCAGCCGGTACACGCACGCCACCCCGGTCTGGCATAATCGACCCATGGCAGCCGGCTCGCTGTTCGATATCGAGTTTCGAACTGCCCGGCCCGGCGCTCCGCTGTTTTGCCATCCGGACTTTCTCGAAAAGCTCTCCACATACCGGAAGGAAAACACCGGCAAGCGTTCCGCATTGCTGATGCAGCGGCTGCTCGTCGAGGCCAGCCGGGTCCACTACAAGACGACATTGGGCGCCAACAAGGGCTGGCGGCGATCCCGTCTCGGAGGATCGAGCGGAAACCACTTCTACGCGTGGTGGGCGCCGGCGGGCGCGCTTCCGCTCCGAGGCGCCGGCGGGTTTGAAAGCGTTCCCAAGGACGCGCTTTTCATCCGCGATATCCGGCATCACGACGATCACACGCCTCTGACGCCCCAAACGTTCGCGGACTACCTTCCGGTCACCGTCCCGGACCTCCGCCGCGAAGAGTACGGCCCCGCTCCCTGGACCCACCAGCAGAGCCGCTTTGCTGGGGCGCGCGACACGATCCGCCTGCTGAAGGGGCACCCCGGGTCCGGCAAGACCACAGCGCTGCTGCACGCCGTGGATGCGTCGAACGCGTCGAACGTTCTCTACCTCACCTTCTCGCCCGACCTCGCATCGTTGGCCCGCGACTACTTCGAGCGCTTCTGTTCGGCCGAGCGTAAATTCCATGTCCTCACGACACCCGAATTTTTCCGGCGTTTCACCGGCGGCAGCGCCGCGCATGTTCCGCTCAACGAGTTGCGGCAGAACTTTCGGGCCGAGGTTTATTCGTTCAGCCGCTCGCTGGGTCCGTGGGCGGACATGATACCGGCGCTGTATGACGAGGTCCATGCGCACATGGTCGGCGCCGCGACTCCCGCCAAGGCGGGCCGGTTCGCCAAGTGCGTGTCTCCGCGAGTCACCGACGACGATTATCGTTCCCGCCGAAACCGCTTCCTAGGGGCGGGTGTTCAGCCGGTGGTGGACGTAATGGCGCGCCTCGAAAAAGCCGGTGGCCCCGTGGCGCCGCGATTCTTTCCGGAGCTTACGCTCGCGTGGCAGGCGGCGGAGGCGCTCGAGAAGGGATCCGGCTTCGACCGCGCGTTTCTCGAATACGACTGCATCGCGGTCGATGAGTGCCAAGATCTCACGCCGCTCGAGTCGTTCGCGGTGGCGAAACTCGCGGCGCGGGCGCGCGAAATCCACAAGCGCCCGATCCCCGTGTTGATGGCCGGAGACGAAGCCCAGACCGTGCGCCCCACCGATTTCGAGTGGGGCTGGTTGAGCGACATTCTCCACCACACGGTGGGAACGCCGAGCGAGCACCGCCTCTCGGTGAACCTGCGCAGCCCGCGAAGAATCGCCGAAATGGTGAACCGCGTGTGGGACCTCTACGCGAGCCTCGAGAAGCAGGATCGTCCGAGCGGGCAGGGATGGGCGGGGATCGACGACGATTCGACGGATCAAGTGCTGTACTGCACGGCGCCGCACAACCAGCCGCTCGACACGCTTTTCTCCGATCTCACCGCCCGCGAAGGCATGGCGATCGTTTGTTTCGGAGACCCCCCGGCGGCGATTCCGGCCCCGGCGCGGCCGAACATCCTGTCGCCGGTCGAAATCAAGGGCCTCGACTTTCATTCGGTCTGCATCATCGACGCTGGAAAGCAGGTCGAAAAGGCGACGAATGTTCCGGCTTGGCGCGCGATCACCACCGAGGTGGACAAACTCGCGAGGCGGCTCGCCATCGATCAACTCCGTGTGGCGATCAGCCGGCCGTCGGAACGGCTGATCTGGCTCGATCTGAGTCCGAACCCGGAAATCGTGCGGCGCAGTACTTCGTTTCTGGCGGGCGGGCGGGGCCACGGATTCCCCGTCTTGAATCCGGAAGCGCTGCAGCGGGCGCTCGCCGAAGACGAACTCGATGTCGAAGAACGCATCCAGCGCTGTATGCAGGATGCGCGGCAGTATTTGGCCGTGCGTCCGGAGCTGGCGTGGGCACGCGCGCATCAGGCGGTGATGCTGCTCGGGGATGCCAACGATGTGAACAGAGTGCAGGACCCGCTGGCGCGACAGACCGCGTATCGCACACTGGCCGAAATCTGTTACACCTTGGGGGTGCGAAAGGTTACGCTGCCGCCGCACACAGGCGCGCCGGACCTCTTCGAGGAAGCCGCGGATGCCGCCGAGTACGGCCGCTTGGTACTCACGGCCGTCGCGATCCGCCGCGTGGGCGCCGCCATCCGGTTGCAGGTTCCGCAAGAGATCGCTACCGCGGTGCGAACAGTGGCGGACCATTCCCAGAACCTCGAACCGTGGGTGACGCTCGAACTCGGCTCGGTGGCCAAGCAGTGGCTCGAAGTTCTCGAAGGCTCGCTCCACGTAGGGTCGAACGCGGCGCTCGCGCTCGAACTTCTGCCCGGGTTTTACGCCGCAATGCAGTACCCGGACGCCTCCGAGCGCACGGCGAAACTGCGCAAGCGCGCGCTCGACCTGCTGATGAAGAACAAGCAGTACGGCGAGGCGCTGGAGGCGCTGCGCAAGCTTCCGGAGCGGCAGCCCGCCAAAGAAGCCGCCTGCTTGGACGCGTTGGGCCAGCATGGGGCGGCTGCCGCCGCCTACCGCGCCGCGGGCGACCTCGAGTCCGCGCTCGACTGCTATCGCAAAGTGCCCGACTTCGGCGCCTCGCTGGCGCTCCTGCGGGAGCTCGGCGGGAAACATCCGGCGCGTGGAGCCCTCGAATGGGTGGAGCGGATGCAGGCCGTTTCCAAGGAGCGCCCAGCCGATTTCGACAAGGTGATGAAGCCGGCGGAGCGGAAACTGCTGGTTGAGATCCTCGAAACTGCGCTCGGAGTGCAACGCAAGACGCCGGCGGCGAAGAAAGTGGCGGCCAAAAAGGTGGCCAAAAAGGCGCCCGTGAAGGGCCCCCGTATGCCGTTCTGACCCGGATAGGTACTTTCCTGAGAGTGGCTTACGCTCTTTCATGGGGATTGACAGTGGGGAAGCTGGTCAACTAGACTGATTCCGCTGGGCACCGATTCGCGATCACCATTTGATCGCTCAGGAGGAAGTAATCGGTCTCCCGTTTTTAACAGTTTCTTTGGAGGTCTCGGTGCGAAAGCAATCCGTAGGATTGGCGGCACTTGTGTTGGCTTGTGCGTCCAATGCCTGGTGCTCGGCGTTCGCGGTGAACGAACTGGGAACGCGCGCTCAGGGCATGGGTGGAGCCTTTACGGCGGTCGCCTCGGACGCGACGGCGATATTTTTCAATCCGGCGGGAATCGCTTTTCAGCGGGGAATGTCGATCGAGTTGAATAACCTGATCGTCAATGGGCAGTTTCGCTTCATCCCCTCGGAGGCGCCGCCGGGCACGGTCGTGCCGGCGAAGGGGTTCCCCGGCGCGGTGAGCCAGCCCTTCATTCCGATCGCGAGCTTTTATTGGACCCGCCGCATGAGCGAGAAATGGGCCGTCGGGTTCGGTGGGTTCACTCCCAACGGGCTCGCCGCGAACTGGACCAATTTCAATGACGGCGATCCGGCAAACACGAAGTACACGGGGCGCTACGCCGGTACGCGAGCCGCGCTCCAGCAGTACTGGTTCCAGCCGACAGTGGCTTATCGCTTGTCGGAATCGCAGGCGATCTCGGTGGGTGTCGCGTTTGTCCACACGCACCTGTTCCTGGAACAAAGCTTCTTGAATCCGAACGACGCACCCACTGATTTTTCGCGCAATCTGGCCAAGGACATCTTTCCGGGCGTCGATCCGGATTTGGCCTATCGCTCCTTCGCCCGGCTGCTGCCGGAAGGCCGGCTGCGCGCCGCCGCCACCGCGAACAAGCCCGGACTGACGGCCGGATATCTGTTCAAGAGCAAGTCCGGATTCAATCTCGGGCTGTCCTACCGCACCCATGTGGTGAGCCACTTGAAGGGCAACGCGGCCTTCGCGTTCACCAACACCGGCGCACTGCTTCCGTTCCTGCCGAAGGATCGCGGGCTCGATGTGCTGTTTCCGAATCAGGGCATCACGGGAACTTTCACCACGCCCGGCGCTTACACGATCGGCGTGGCGCACACCAAGATGTTCGGCGGCACGATCGCCGTCGATTTCAAGGTCCAGGACTTTCGCCGCTTCCAGGAACTCCCGATCAATTTCGAAAAGACGGCTGACGCGAAGGGCCGCGAGATCGGAACCAGCAACGAACGCCGGCTGACGTTCAACTTCAAGAACTCCTATGTTTTGAACGCCGGATTCGAACGTCCAGTCAAGAGCGCGCCGGGGCCGAAGATGATGAAGAGCATGTTCAAGAACGTGACACTGCGCGGCGGCTATATCTATGATCGTTCGCCGGTGCCCGAGAAGAGCGTGGGCCCGCTGTTTCCCGATACGGATCGTCACAGCGGAACGTTCGGCATGACGAAATCGTTGAAGTCGATCGACCTGACGATGTTTTACCAGTTCATGCAGTTCATCAACAAGACCACCAACGTTCCCGCCAACCGCTTTCAGGGCACCAATGGCGAATACCGCAATTTCGCCAATCTGTTCGGGCTCGGCCTGACGTGGCGGATGGGAACCGATGGCAAGCTGGACCGCTAGGTCCATCGCGAGGCACACATGGCAGACTACGACGTAATCATCATTGGCTCGGGATCGGCCGGCGGCTATATCGCGGGTGAACTCGCGCAACACGCATCGGTGTTGCTGCTGGAGGCTGGCCCGCACATCGGCGGAACGCCGAATCCTGGCACTGGCTCGGCGGAGCGCCGCCGCTACTCGACGCAGATCAATCTGGGCCACTACCTTCCGGATACCACCGACTCGAACCGCGGGCGCGCGTTCTTCTCCTATCCGATGTACATGAACTTCTCCAACCCGATTCAGGCGAGCGTGCAGCGCGAACCGCGAATCGTGGGAGGCGGATCGTTCATCAACGTCGGTGCCTGGGTCCGGCCGACACTGGTCGACTGGGACGATTTCGGCAAGGAGACCGGAGTCAAGGGCTGGACGAAGGCGGACTTCGAGCCGCACTTCCGCAAGGTGGAACGGCTCCTGCACGTCCATCGCGATCCGCGTTCGGTGTGGAACAAAGCAAGCGTGCTGTACGAGGAATCGGCGAAGGCGCTCGGTATTCCTGTGTTCGAGAACGCTTCCAATCGCTACAGGTGCATTTTCTGTGGACACCGGCTCGACGCCGGCATGCCCTGCAAGTATGACTCACTGATGAGTATGACGGTAACGCAGATTCCGAAGGCGATTGCCGCGGGAGCCGTCCTGCACGACAACGCATCGGTGCAGAAGCTCGAAATCGACGGCACCAAGGCCACCGGCGTCACTTACATTCGCAACGGCGAACGCATCACGGCAAAGGCGAACAAGCTGGTTGTCCTCGCGGCGGGAGCGATCGGGTCGCCCGCGATTCTCACCAGTTCCGGAGTCCAACTGATCAACGAACACGTGGGGCATCACCTGCGAGCCCACCCGGGCGTTCCGATGGACGTGTTGCTGCCCGGCGAGGATTGGGACACCGATCGCGGCTATCAATGGAACCTTCACCACTTTTTGATGAAGGATGGCAAGCCCCAGGACTCGCTGATCTTCGCGAGCGCGGGATTCCCGGCCGTGACTCCCTGGGTGGCGTCGTCGGTCGGCAACTTCGGCCGGCAGTACAAGGACCTGATGCGGAAGTTCCGCTCGCGCGCTGGCGCATTCATCTTCAATCTCAAGCCGAACGTCGAGGGCCGCGTGGTCGGCGGCGTGGACGGTCCGACGATCCAGTATTACGCGGCGGGATCCAACGGATTGCTCGAACCGAAAATGCTCGGGGAGATGGCCGACTCGGTGCGGCAGGTTTGGGAAGTGTACAAGCGTGCGGGCGCGGTCGCGGCATTCCCGAATCCGAATGACCCAGAGGCAGTGCTCCACAAGTCGCTGACCCTATTCGTCGTGACGTCTGGCGCGCTGCATCCGCAGACGTCGTGCCGAGCGGGCGAGAGCCGCAAGAACTCGGTGGTCGACACCTACGGCATGTCGCATGACATCAACAATCTGTTGATCTGCGACGCCAGCACGATCCCGCATCACATCAGTTCCAATCCAAACTCGCTCATTATCGCGAGCGCCAACCGCTCGGCCGAGTTCATCATCACACAGATTCTGGGCAAGCAACTCGGTTCGGATGCGGCGGCGGCGCAAATGGCGCAGGAGGTGGCGTAACGCATGACTCGCGAATTCCAAGCATTGTGCGACGAGGTTTCCCGGCGTGGATTCCTCACGAGCGCGCTCAAGAGCGTGGGCGCAATCACGCTCGGTCCGGCCGCGATGAAAGTTCTTGCCGCGGAAGATGGGAAGCGGAAGGCGGACTCACGGCTGCCGTACACCGTGATTTCGGCAATGGGCCAAGCGATCATTCCCGTGGATGACGATCCAGGGTGGGCGACCTTCGAGCCCGGCATCACCGACTATTGTCTCGACGTGTTCATCGGTCAGGTGTTTCTCAACGGAAGCAGCTTGGCGATCGGCGGGTTCAAGCAAGGGCTCGAGCTGCTCGATGAGATCCCGGTGACGATTCAATACGGCCGCCGCTTCCTCGAGATGAACGAGCCGGCCAAGCTGCGCTACTTCAGCGATATTCTCGTTTCGCAGTTCGAAAACGACGGCGTGCAGGAGATCCTGGACTTCATCTTCATTCTGAGTCTCGTCGGGGTGAAGGCGACCTTTTTCTCCAACTATCCGCGCCACCGCGCCAATTTCGGTTCCGAGTTCCAGGTGCTCCCTCCCTCCAGCATCAAGACGGGCTGGGACATCATGCGCTGGAAAGGCCCCGTTGGGCCGGACGAAGAACGTACGCTCCGCGCCAAGTACTTCGACTCGCCGGAACTGCCCGGCGTCGATCCCAACAATCCGTACATCTAAGCGAGGCTCTCCGACCATGAATCGAAACACCTTTCAACGATTCCTGATTCCGGCGGCACTCGCCGGAGCGCTTTGCGCGCCGCTGGCGGCCCAGTTCGGCGGCCGGGAAGGCGATGTCGTCTTCTTCGTGCTTTCTCACCGCGGGCGCCAGGATTTTCAAACGGTTGCGCCCGGCACCGCCAACACCGCCGCCACGAACGCCTTGTACAAGGTAACCGACACCGGAGCCCTTCCGTTCGAGGTGGTTCTGCCGAACTTCCCGGAGCGCAAGTCACAGACACCTTTTCGCGCGACCGACGACCTGTTCCAGATGATCACCCAGATCGAGTATGAACCGACGCCACGCGCCGAGTTCACCGCCAAGGGTAAGGAGTTCACGCTCCGCGGAATCCTCCGGGATGACAATGTCGGCGGCAAGGAAAAGATCGATTTCATCGCAGGTGGTTTCGCCCCGTTCACACCAGGCGTGACCGTGGGCCCCGATGTCGGCCTGACGGAAGTCGTGGTGCTGCTGTGGCGGCCCGACTCCACCACCCCGCCCTTCCGCGAGGTTCCACTGAACTATGTTGGCCCGGCTGTCCCACCGGGTCTGACAGGCCCCGAGTTCGAGCTCACGCTCGGAAAGGTCCCGTTGTTCACGAAATGGGACGAAATGCGCAAGACGTATCCGGATGGAGCATGGCCTCAAGGTGTCGACATCAAGCTGGTCGAGGAAGACCGCGATATTCCCAGCACGATTCGCTTGATGCGCATCCGGCCCGGCCGCAAGACGCCGTTGTTCCGGATTCCCGCGCGCAGTCACTTCTTCGTGTTGCAGGGCGCGGCCAACATCACCTCCGCGGGAGGAGCCACCACGAGAATGACCCGCGACTTCCACGCCTACCTTCCAGCCAACCACGCGATCTCGATCACCAACACGAAATCGCCGGAGGCTGGACAATGAACCTCCGCCGCGCGCTTCTCACATTCGCGCTCGCCTCGATGGCGTTCGCGCAGACCCGCCGGCTCGACGTGACGCAGTTCGTTGTCATGGGCGAAGGACTCGCCGCCGGAGTCAACGATTTCGGAATCCGGCTCGAAGTGCAAAAGAACTCCTACGGCGCGTTGATGGCGAAGCAAATGAACACGCTATTTCCACAGCCGCTGTTCCAGGGCCCGGGAATCGCCGTGCTTCCGGGCATGGCGCCGCAAGCGGTAGTGCTGCCGACGACGCGTCAGACCACGGTCCGCGATGGGTTTCCGCCGAACCTGTTCGTCTTCAATCTCTCGGTTCCCGGAATGCGGCTCTCCGACGCGATCGGCTTCCGTCCCTCGGAGCCGTTGATTCAACCGAACGATCCGCGACAGACCGCCTTGAACCTCACGCTTGGCTATCCGGCGCTGATTCTCGGCAAGGGCAAGCCGGTGTGGACGCAACTCGAGTACGCGGTGAACATGAACCCGAGTCTCGTCGTGGTCAACCTCGGCTATTGGGAAGCGGCCGACGCCGCCGCGAACGGCAATCCGGACCTGATGCCGGACGCCGCCGCCTTCCGCACGAATCTGACCACGATCCTGACGAGGCTCAAGTCGACTTTCGCGGAGGTGATCGTAGCGAACGTGCCCGATCCGTTCGACACGGCCTACTTCACCGCGTTCGAGAACGCGACCAAATACACCAACATTTCGGCGGCGACATTGACGTCGCAGTACGACCTGCGCCGTGGCGACTTCATCACGCCCTCGGGGCTGATCGCGCTCGGAAGTCAGGCGCTCACGACGCGAACCGGACGCCTTCCGGGCGGATCATTCGTGCGAGCGGCATCGGCCGATGCGGTCCGCGCCAAGATTCGCGCGGTGAACACCGAAGTCGCTAACGTGGCCCAGCAGAACAATGCGGTGCTTTACGACATGGCGGCATTCTTCCGAACCATTCGCGCCAACGGATACCTCAGCGGCAACCGGTTGTTGACGGCGGACTACCTCGGCGGATTCTATTCTCTGAACGGCTTCTACCCGGGAACCACCGGGCACGCGCTGATGGCGAACGAAATGCTGGCGTTGATCAATCGAACGTATGGCACCAACTTCGCGGCGGTGAACGTCGTCCAGGTGTCGGCCGATGATCCGGCAAGACGCCGGTATCAACCACAACGCGCTCCTGTCGCGGCGAAGGAGAAGCAGTGATGAAGCGCTCGATCCTCATTCTCGGTCTCGTTTCGATCGCGGTCGAGGCCGCTCCACCTCCGTTGCCGGTGCCTTTGCGCCTTCCGCCCGGCCTCACCCAAACACTGCCGATCGTCAAATCGGCGAGCTATGCCGGCGACGCAGTGCGCGCCAACGACTGTCCGGATGACAAGGACAATCCGTTCGGAACCTGTTCGAGCGTTCTGTTCGGTGGCTATGCGATGTGGGCGAGCCATCTTTCGGGCAACATCGAGATCCGCTTCTTCCCGCCGCGTAACAACGTCGCGCATTTCGAGATCTTCCATCCCGGAAACCTGCGCGGCGACGACGCGCGGATCAAGGCGCCCTTGTTCTACGACATGCCGGTCAAGGAGAACGTGATTCTCGACGCGTTTGACGCAGTGAGTTCCGGCGACCTGAACCTCGTTAACGGCGAAGTGACCAACTTCCGGTACAACGTGTTCGTTTCCAATAGCTGGTACCTCGCTCTCGGCGGCGTGAATCCCAGCCTGAAGCCGCCACCGTTCCAGTTCCCGGGGATCTACGGGACCGCGCGCGCCAAGTTCGAACAGCGGCGCGACGGCCTGCTCGACTTCTCGTTCGCGGGCACCACGTTCCTGCCGCTCGGCAACAACGTGAGCGGAGATCCGGTGCGGCTTCCGCTGCCGTTCTGCGGTCCGCTGCTCAACGGAGAGTGCGCGGGCTTCGAAGCTCCGGGTTCGAGTTTGCATCCGCAGTTGCAGATCACGACCAAGGTTCCCTCCGAAGCTCCCTGCGGCGGGAACTGCATTTCGATCCAGCCGAACACGGTGCAAGAGTACACGGCGAATGCGTTCTACACATCGTTCGGCGACACTTTCACGGTGAACATTCCGCAGCTGGGTGGCGTCGCCACGGGCCGCACGCACCTGCAAGGCCGCTACGCGATTCAATTCGGCGAGCCCACGGTGTTCGGCACGATTCCGATCGCGGTGAGTTCGCTTCCGCCTTCGGGCTTGCTTGCGCCGATTCCCGACGCTCCGGCTCCGCTCGATTCGTTCAAGATCACGATGTTCGGCCATGACGAGCGTCTCTTCTTCCCGAACTTCACCTACATCACGGCCGATCCGGTGTTGCTCGAGGATGGATTCGATCCGTCGATCGGCGTACTCGACCCGGGGTCAGGCACCGTGATCGGCGGCCTGCTTTTCCGCGGCGTTCCCGCGCAGAGCCTGTTCTCGGCGATCATCAATCTGAACATCACGCGGATTCCGCTCGGCACCTTCCAACATGTGGGGCCGGCGAAGTTCGAACGCGGTGCCAACGGCGGCAACGTGTTCCGCTACAACGGCGCGGTGGTGCTGACGTTCGATACGTTCCTGTTCCCGAGTCCGGACTACGACAATCCGAACTCGGCGTTTACCTCGGGTCCGGGGTCCGACCTCAATCCTTTCCTGCGCTTCCAGGGCTTGCAGCAGGCGGGAGCGCGGCCCACCGCGGTGAAGGCCGGTTCGGCGACCAACGTTCTGAGTTCGTTCAACCAGCGCTTCAACTACAGCTATTCGATTCCCTGCAACCCCACACCGGGACAGGCGTTTTCGTTCGAGTACACCAATCAGGCACAGAGCGGGACGTTCAAGATGGACAATCTCTCGTCGGTGAGTTGCGTCAACTCGCGCTTGTCGCGAATGGGCGCCGGCGATGCCGACATCGTCTCGTTCACCGGCTATGGCACCTGGAGCAAGGATGACGATGTACACGCGGTCAACGTCCAGGTCTCGAATGCTCCGAACGAAGCTTACGTCAGCATCCAGGTGGATGGTGGGGTGATCTCGAAGGCACACACCAAGCCGCCGTTCGACCCGATTCCGTAGCACGGTCGCCGGTGCCGTACACTGAGCGGTATGAAGCTTCTGGCTTTGCTTCTCACCGCTGTCGCGGCGTTTTGTCAGAATGAACCTGGGACCTCGCCGGAGGTGCGAGCCTCGATCCGGCTTTTCGAAGCCTGGATCGACGGGCAGATGGCCTATCGCGGACTGCCCGGCATCGCAGTGGGCGTGATCCAGGATCAGAAGCTCGTCTGGGCGCGCGGCTTCGGCTACGCCGATACCGCATCGCGCGAACCGGTCACGCCCAAGACGAAATTCCGCATGGCGTCGCACACCAAGCTGTTCACCGCCACCGCGATCATGCAGCTTCGGGATGCAGGCAAGTTGCGGCTCGATGATCCGGTGTCGAAGCATCTGCCCTGGTTCCGCGTGAAGCCCGCGAACGAGGACGATCCGCCGATCACGATCGAGCATCTGCTGACGCACTCGAGTGGACTTCCGCGGGAAGCAGCCGCCGAGTACTGGACCACGTTCGAGTTCCCATCGGCGGAAGAAGTCCGCAAACTCGTCAACACGCAGACCGCCGCCTACGCGCCCGAGATCCGCTGGAAGTACTCGAACCTCGCCTTCGCGCTCGCCGGAATGATTGTCGAGAAGCTATCCGGCGAGTCCTGGGCGGAATACGTGAGGCGCCACATCCTCGATCCGCTCGAAATGACCGGGTCGAGTGTCGATCAGCAGGTGCCCGGCCTCGCCACGGGCTACGGACGCCGCATGCCGGACGGTTCGCGCAAGAAGATGGACTTCATGGACACGCGCGGCATCGGTCCGGCGGCCGCACTCACTTCGAACGTCGAAGACATGGCGAAGTTCGTGTCGCTCCAGTTCCGCAAGGGCGCCGCGAGCGGCTCGCTGATCCTCGCGGGCTCGACGCTGCGCGAGATGCATCGAGTCCGCGTGATGGAAAACAACTGGACCCGCGGCAACGGAATCGGATTCGCGGTGTCTCGCGACAAGGATCGTGTGCAGATCGGTCATGGCGGTTCGCTCGCGGGCTACAAGACGCACACGTACTTCCGGGTCGCCGACAAGATCGGTGTCGTCGTGCTGACCAACGGTGACGACAGCCGGCCCTCGGAGATCGCGGCGAAGCTGATGGCGACAGTGGGCGACGCCGTCGTGAAGGCCGCCGCGCCGGCCAAGGCGAAGAAACAGTGGGATCCGGCGTGGAGACGCTACGCGGGGCTGTATCGTTCGATGTGGGGCGACACCGAGGTGATCGAACTCGACGAGGAACTCGTGATGATCGACCCTACGGCGGACGATCCCAACGATCAGCAAAAGCTCGTGCCGCTCGGAGGCGGTGAATTCAAGCTCGAAGCCCAAACTGGTGGCGCCGCCGTGGGCGAGGCCGTACGTTTTCGTGAAGAGAATGGGCGCGTGACACACATCGTGATCGGCAACGGATCGTCACCGAAGATTCGCTGAGCGCGTTCAGCGCGCGGCCGCGGGTTTCCCCTCCGCGAACAGATACGGCACGTTCTTCAGCGATTCTCGCGATGCGACACGCCATCCGGCCGGCAGCTTCACGAGGAGCGCCCGGCGCTCATCCTCGACCAACGCGCGCAAGGCCGCGCCGGGCACGCGCACCAGCGCCCATCCGGCGGGCTGCGGCTCCACTTTCGCGTCGAGCCACTTCGCGTTCGGAATTGCGCGTGGCGGCGCCTTCTCGTCGAACTCGCCATCGAACGGCGCCACTTGCACGCGGGCGGCGCCATTCTCACCGTGGTGCAGCAGCAACAGACCCTCATCGACCGACCAGCCGCGGATCAAGCTCGATCGAAAGCGCAGAATGATCGTGCCACGAAGTTCCTTCTCATCGCCACGCCGCCCGATCGAAGCGTCTCCGATACAGGTGAGCATCGCCGAGGCGGCAAACGAACATGACGACATGATGACGAGCAGGCAAATTCGCCACACACTCAGATTCTACTTGCCCTGACGGGCGTTTCATCGGACACTATGGTTTTCCAACCGGAGGTTCAAGAAAGAAGAGTTGTCCACAAAGCTCGCCGAAGGCTCTGCCACCTGGGAACCCGCTGATCGCTGGACGATCGGCGATGCGAACGAAGAGTATGACATCGAGCGCTGGGGGAAGGGCTACTTCTCCATTGGCGAGAATGGACACGTCTGGGTCCATCCCTCGAAGGACAAAGCGCGCGGGATCGACCTCAAGGAACTGGCCGACACGCTGATCCTGCGCGGCATCACGCCTCCGATTCTGGTTCGCTTCGGCGAAATTCTGAAGGACCGCCTGGGCGATCTGCATGCGGCGTTCAAGGACGCGATTCGGGAGCACAGCTACGCCGGCGGCTATTCGCTGGTCTATCCGATCAAGGTCAACCAGCAGCGTCACGTAGTGGAAGAAGTCTTCCGCTACGGACAGCCGTACGGCTTCGGACTCGAAGCCGGCTCGAAACCGGAACTGCTCGCCGTGCTCGCGGTGGCCGACAACAACACGCCGATCATCTGCAACGGGTTCAAGGACGACGAGTACATCGAAATGGTGATGCTCGCGCGCAAGATCGGGCGCAACATCATCCCGGTGATCGAAAAGTACACCGAACTCGACCTCATCCTCAAGCATTCGGCGAAGGTGGGCGTGCGTCCGGTCATGGGCGTTCGCTTGAAGCTCGCCAGCCGCGGCTCGGGCCGCTGGAAATCGTCGGGCGGATACCGGTCGAAGTTCGGACTTACCGTCACCGAAGCGCTGCAGGTCCTCGAACGGCTGAAAGCGCAGGAGATGGGAGACACGCTCCAGTTGTTGCACTTCCATCTCGGCAGCCAGATCACCAACATCCGCCAGGTGAAGGGAGCGGTCACCGAGGGTGCGCGCATCTACGTCGAGATGCGGCGTCTCGGCGCGGGACTGTTGCATCTCGACGTCGGCGGCGGACTCGGCATCGACTACGACGGTTCGCAGACCGACTTCGAATCGAGCGTCAACTACACGCTGCAGGAATACGCGAACGACGTAATCTATCACGTGCAGACCGTGTGCGACGAAGCCAAGGTCCCTCATCCGAACATCATTTCCGAGAGCGGACGCGCGGTGGCGGCCTATCACTCGGTGCTGCTGTTCAACGTGCTGGGTGTCGCTGATATCGGCGAGCAGGATCCGCCCGCGGACCTTCCGGAAGACTGCGAGCAGCCGCTGATCGATCTGATGGAGACCTATCGGGGGCTCTCCAACAAGAACGTGCTCGAAAGCTACCACGATGCCGCGCAGTCGCTCGACGCCGCGCTGAACCTGTTCCAGTTGGGCTACCTGCCGCTCGAACAGCGCAGCATCGCGGAAACGATCTTCTGGGCGCTCTCCCGCCGCATCCAGAAGATGGTCACCGATCTCGACGAGAAGCCCGAAGACCTCGAGAATCTCGATTCGATGTTGTCGGATACCTACTTCTGCAACTTCTCGTTGTTCCAGAGCATGCCCGATAGCTGGGCAGTGAAACAATTGTTCCCGATCATGCCGATCCATCGCCTGAATGAGCCGCCATCGCGCTACGCGGTGCTCGGCGACATCTCGTGTGATTCCGATGGCAAGGTGGATCAGTTCATCGATCGCCGCGACGTGAAGAAGGTGCTGCCGCTGCATGCGTTCAACGGAAAGCCCTACTTCCTCGCCACGTTTCTCGTGGGCGCCTATCAGGAGATCCTCGGCGACCTGCACAATCTGTTCGGTGACACGCACGCCGTTCACGTGAGCTTGAGCGAGAACGGCCAGGTGGTTCTCGACACGGTGATTCGCGGCGATACGGTGCAGGAAGTGCTCGACTACGTGCAGTTCAACGCGCGCACGCTGCTCGAACAGTTCCGGCGCGATGTCGAACTCGCGGTCCGCGAAGGCAAGATCGGCTATGAAGAGTCGGGGCGCTTGCTCCGATTCTACGAGGAGGGGCTGTACGGATACACCTACCTCGAGGAAGCGCACGATCGCTAACGCGATCGCGCTTCCTGATCTGAGCGTTGTTCTCGTCGAGCCGCGCAATCCGCTCAACATCGGAGCGGCCGCGCGCGCGATGAGCAACTTCGGATTCTTCGACCTGCGTCTCGTGTCGCCGTATGATGAAGCGTGGAGAGAGGCGCGTTCGGCCGTTGGAGCGGCGCAGGTGCTTTCGCGAGCGCGGGTATACCCGAAGGTGCGGGAGGCGATCGCCGGCGCAACCACGGTCATTGGAACCGCATCCACGGGGCATCGTGAATTGCGCCTCGACGTGATGCGGCTCGAGGAGAGTGCTCCGCGCATTCGCACGAGCGGCGGATCTGTCGCGCTGCTGTTCGGATCGGAGAAGTTCGGACTGTCGAACGAAGATCTCTCCTACTGCGATTGGCTGCTTCGCATTCCCACGCGCGAAGAGCACGAGTCGATGAACCTCGGACAGGCGGTCGCGCTCTGCCTGTACGAGATCGCGCGCGATCCATCCGTTGTCACTCCGCCGCGCGGACCGCGCGCCAAGGTGGAAGCGGAAACGCTCGCGCGAGTCGAAGAGCTGTTGATGGAGATTCTCTCGGAGAGCGGATACGTGAACGAACTCACCGCGTCTTCGGCGGAGTTGAAGACGCGCCGGCTGCTGCGCCGCATGTCGTTGTCGGTGAGCGATGCGCGAGTGTGGCTCGGGATGCTGCGGCAGATTCGTTGGAAGCAGCGTGACGCGCGGCAAAGCGTTCGCGCGAGTGGATCGTGACGCCGTCCTTCTTCGAATCAGAAGTGCCGCGGCCGCGGAGAATGCGATTCCTCGGATGCGATTCGAATCGCATCAGCGCCCGCGTGCGGGCGGCGGTGGATGCGCGGGCGCGGAGACGACAGTGAGCTTCACCTTCGCCAACCCCGCGTCGAGCATTCCCGCTTCGCGCGCGGCTCCGCGCGACAGATCGATGATGCGTCCGCGAACGAATGGCCCGCGATCGTTGATCTTCACGAGCACGGTTCTTCCGTTGTCGAGGTTGCGCACGTTGACGATGGTGCCGAAGGCCCACGCGCGATGCGCGGCCGTCATCTGCTCCATGTCGAACACTTCTCCGCTCGCGGTCTGGCGGCCGTGGTAGGGGTCTCCGTACCAGCTCGCGATGCCCGACTGCGAGGTGCCCGTGCGCGGATAGATCGCCTTCGCTGGTCTTCGCGCGCCGCATGACGAAAAAAAAATCGCGAAGACCGCCGCCGAGAGCGGAAGTGCGTGAAAGCCAATATTCATGGGCATTGGAACGCCACAACAATTGTACTTGAAAACGTTTTTGCGTCGCGAAGACGCTCGCGAGGGCATCTCCACGAAAAAAAACTCTTGACTTTATTCGCGGATCACCTTATATATGAATCACGTCGTGATTCCGGAAACGGAGTCGCGGCAATTTTGATGTTAGGGAGAATGAACCAATGAAATACGCAGCCAAGAAAGCCGCGAAGAAGGCCCCGGCCAAGAAGAAGGCCGCCGCCAAGAAGAAGTAGTAGTAGCGGTCTTCGGATCGCATCAAAGCTTCTGGAAAACACGGCCCCGGATCGGGGCCGTTTTTCTTTTGGCGCGCGCTTTCGCTACTTCGTCTTCTTCGGCTTGCCCGGTTTGGTGCGAGCCTTGATCACGATGGGCGTGCCCGCGAATCCGAAGCGTTCGCGGATCTGGTTGACGAGGTAGCGTTCGGTCGAGAAGTGCAGCGGTTGCGTGCCGTCCTTGAACACGATGAACGTCGGCGGATAGACCGATGCTTGTGTGATGTAACGGATGCGCGTGTTCAAATCGGTCTCGAGGTGTTCGAAGAATCGGTTGAGTTCCGCGGTGGGCACGCGCTTGCCGCCATCCTCTTTCGCGCGGCGGATCAGGCCGAAGATCTGCCCGACGCCAGTGGCGCTCTTGGCCGACAGGAACGCGATCGGCGCGTAGTCGAGGTACTTCAACTCGTCGCGAATCATCTGGACGGCCTTGTGCTTGTTCTTCTCCTTCGAAGCGTCCCACTTGTTGACGCACAGGATCACGGGCTTGTTGTCCTCGTGCGCGTATCCGGCGATGGTGCCGTCGAGCGCCATCACTCCTTCCGAGGCGTCGAGCACCATCAGCACGACGTGTGCTCGTTCCATGTGCTTGCGCGCCATGACGACACTGAGCTTCTCGGCCATGAGCTTCGTCTTGCCCTTGCGGCGGATTCCGGCCGTGTCGATGAACACGTACCGGACACCATCGACGACGATCGCTTCGTCCACCGCGTCGCGCGTGGTGCCCGCCACTGGCGACACGATCGAGCGATCGCTGCCGACCATCGCGTTCAGCAGCGTCGACTTGCCCACGTTCGGCCGGCCGATGATCGCGACGCGCACCTCGCGCTCCTTCGGCTGCTCCTCGCCACTCTCGCGTTCGAAGCTGCCGGTCACGTGATCGAGGAGGTCGTCGAGGTTGATGCGATGCTCGGCGGACACCGCGAACAGATGCTCGAATCCCAGGGAGTAGAATTCCGCCGCGAGCGATTCGCGAACGGGCGCGTCGATCTTGTTGACGGCGAGCGTCACGGGTTTGCCGAGCTGATGCAACAGGCGCGCGATCTCGCGGTCACCGCCCGTGATCTCGGTACGCCCGTCGATCAGGAAGATGACATGAACCGCGTTGTCGAGAGCGACGCGGGCCTGGCGGAAGATTTCAGACGGGATGAGTTGATCGTCGTGCGGAACAATGCCGCCGGTATCGATCAACAGGAAGCGCTTGCCGCGATGTTCGGTCTCGCACTGAATGCGGTCGCGCGTGATGCCCGGTTCGTCGCCCACGATGGAGCGCCGTGTTCCGGTGATCGCGTTGAACAGCGTCGACTTGCCCACGTTGGGCCGGCCGACAATCACCACCGCCGGTATTTTTTGGTCTTGCATGAACGGAAATGGCCCGCCCGGCCGAATTCGCCAGGCGGGCCGCGTGATCTCCTGAGATCGTCGAGAGGTTACGCGAAGCTGCGGATTGCCGCCGCTTCGTCGGAGTGGGTCTCGAACACGGTATAGAGCTTGGTGATCTGCAACAGATCCTCAACCCGCTTGCCGAGATTCAAAAGCTTCAGCATGCCACCGGAATTGGTGGTGGTGGTGAAGCCGGAAACGAGCTCGCCGATGCCCGAGCTGTCGATGTAGGTGATGTCGGCCATGTTGACGAGGATCTTCTTGTTTCCCGAGCCGACAAGTTCCTTGATCTTGTCGCGGAAAACAGCGGATCCCTCGCCCAACGTGATCTTGCCCGAGGCATCGAGCACCGTCACGTCCCCTACTTGTCTCGCCGTCAATTTCAAACTCACTGGAAGTCAACCTCCTTCTTTCGTCGCCATTTGGGAATTCCCGGCCTGCGCGGGCCGCAAACTTTTCACCATCCGGACTTTGGTGCCCTTGGGCTCCCTCTTCCGGTATTCAATCTCGTCCATGAAAGCCCGGATCATGAGCAGGCCCCGTCCCGAGTGGCGCATCAGGTTCGCTTCATCCCTCGGGTCGGGCACTTCTCCCATCTCGAATCCGTCACCCTCATCCTCGATATCGATCTCGAGCGTGGTCTTGTTCCAGGATACACGCAAGCGGACCTTTTTCTTCGCGCTGTACCTGTTTCCGTGAGCCACCGCATTGACCATGCACTCGCGAACCGCGATTCCGACGCGATGCTGGTCGTCTTCGTCGAAGCCGATGTCGCGCGCGGCCCGCAGCACGATCTCTTCCGCCAAGTCGACGCTCTCGAGCGAAGAATCGAGCAGATGTTCCGCGTGCTGCTTTTGGCCGCCTTCGATATCCGCCATGGATTTCCGAGCGGCCACGCCGCCACCTTGAAAGGCTACCTCAAATGACCCGCGAAGGTAAAGTCGCGCTCGCCGCTCACTCCAAAGGAAGCGTCAGCTCTCGCGAGACTTCGCTCTTCGGCCCCCGGATCTTCTCCTCGATCAGCAGATGTCTTCCCGTCTCGAGCGTGAAGCGCCGTTCGATCGCCGCTTCAACACCCTTTATCCTTACCGTGGCGCGCTCGACCAACGTCTCGCCCTCCCATTCCAGCGAGCTCCGATGTTGGAAGGTTCCACCGCCTGGCATCGGCCCGCTGCTTTCGCCCCCACCGCTTCCGAAACCGAAGCCGCCCTGGTGCTCCGGACGGGACATGTCGATCGCATCCGGTGGCGGAATGAAATCGAATGCGTTCGCCGGGATCGATTCGTTGACCGCCGTGTGATCGAACTCCGTTGTCAGGACCTGCGTATGCCAACCACCTTGGTGATCCTGGAGGCTGACGGTGCATGACCGCCGCCGGACCAGCCACGTCTCAGGATCCACCACGAATTGGACGGGTCCCCGTTGCATTCCCGTGCTCTCGAAAGTCTCGTACCGGACCTCGATCGTGACGCCCGGAGCGGTGATCACCCGCGCCTCGAGCACTCTCTCGGCGATCCGGTGAAAAAGAAAGTCGCTGCCTCCGCCAGGAAACTCAGGCCGGAAGAAGCCCGGCAACGGGGCACCGGGATCGACCGGGAGCTTCACATAGCGCTTCATCGGAGCGATGTAGTGATGCAGGTGGACGCCATCGGCGATGTCGATTACTCCTTGACGGCCGGGCTGTTCGATCCGGACGCGGTCCGGCGCCACATGCAGCACGCTGATCCGCGCTTCCGACCGATGCGAACTTCCTTCGTCACCGGATTCGGTGATCGCACGCACATCCGCGGCAAACGTCCGCAATCCGCGATATGTGGCCGCGACATTGTCGAGTACGGTCATGGCGTCCATGTCCCGGATTATCGCACTGCGACGGAGCTCGCCTTCAGGCTCATCTTGCATTGGACAAGACTGCTTGAAGCACCGGAGCCAAACCGTGTATATAATAACTCCCAAAAGCGATGGTCCAGCCCACTATACCCTCGCGCTACAACTTCTGTGTCCCCGCCGGGACCTCGGTGCTCGTGTACAACACCAACACGGGCGCGCTGATCCGGCTGGAGGGCGACGATGGCTCGCTGATCGGGTGTTGGCTTTCGTCAGGCCGGAGAAATCTCGAATGGGAGCTACCAGGCGCGGTTGCGGACCTGCTTCGGACGGGTGGCTTCGTCGTGCCGGCCGGAACCGATGAACTGGCTTCCGTTCGCGAGCGCTATTGGCGGGCGCGAGATGAGACTCCAATGGTGTTGACCGTCACCACGACGCAGGACTGCAACCTGGGATGCTTCTACTGCTACGAGGAGCGGTCCGGCGACAAGTTGGGCGAAAGCGATGTCGCCGGGCTCGTCGCATTTGCCAAGCGGAGTCTCGAGGGCCGCGCGAGCCGGTCGCTTCACGTCGATTGGTACGGCGGTGAGCCGCTGCTGAACGTGGCATTTCTCGAGTCTGCGTCGCTTGCTCTGCAACAAATGTGCCGCGAAGCGGGCGTGGCCTACCATGGCTCGGTCATTTCCAACGGAACGAACTGGCCCTCCGATCCCGCGGGCTTCGCGCGCCGGCACGCGATCCGGCAGGTGCAAATCTCCTTCGATGGGCAGCGCGCCCAGCATGACCGCTCGCGCCGGTATCGCGCAGGCTATGGTGAACCGGGAAGTTCGTCGTTCGACGAGGCGGTTCAGACGGTGGATGCGCTAC
Source organism: uncultured Acidobacteriota bacterium (assembly GCA_902825945.1). GTDB lineage: Bacteria > Acidobacteriota > Terriglobia > Bryobacterales > Bryobacteraceae > SYLY01. The sequence continues at coordinate 177,675 of CADECY010000001.1, read as the reverse complement.
TGGAGGCCACGCGGGTCGATATCCGGATCAACATCGGCCGGCACAACATGGCCGGCATCGAAGGATTGATTGAAATGGCACGGTCGCGCGGGTGGTTCCGCAAGCCGTTTCCCGCCGTCATTCAGCCCGCGAGGTTATCGGCGTTTACGGATACCTGCGGATTCCTGCGTCCTCGCGAATTCAGCCAGGAGGAGTTCGAGGGTGTTCGCCAACGCGTGCGGGAAGCCGTCAACGGTGAAGCACTCATCGAGGAGACGGAGGCGCCAGACGGGCTTCCGCTGCCCAAGAGTTCTGTCTGCGCCGCGCTCGCATCAGGATCAGCCGTGATCGGCGCCGACGGCCTTGAATACCGCTGCGGCCTGCAAGTAGGCAACCAGCAGCGCGCCACTGGCGAAACCCGGATGTCGCCGTTCCCGATCTTGACCGGACGAAGGTTCGCCGACGCGGCGTGGTGGCAGGGCTTCGATCCCACGACGCTGCCCAAATGCTCCGCCTGCTCGTTCCTGCCCATCTGCCTGGGCGGCTGTCCCCACAAGCACCTCGAGTCTGACCAGCACGCACTCGATGAACAGGGCGAGTACTGGCGCGCGAACCTGCCAAGGCTCATCGCCGAGCGCGCCGGCGTGGAATTGCCGGAGCCCGTCCGGTTTACGGAAAGAGATCAACACAAGTTCGGATGGAGCGCATGAGCGCGATCGAGAAAAGGAGAATACTCAATGGCTACCAAGCGCGGAAAGATGACCCTCATTGCTTCGGCGGAAAAGAGCCCCGCCGTACAGGTGAAAGCGGGCCAGGAATTGCGAGTCACGGCCGTTTCGATTCAAGGCCCTGACCTTGCCAAGATCAAAAGGGTAGGAGCTCGCCTCTGCGGAGGCACGTCGACCTGTCTGGCGCTGGTCGACATCGGCGCCGATGTGATCAATCCCGCTCCATAAGAGCGCCCGAACCGGCATACGGAAGCACACGGGCCGGAAGGCGCGGCGCCAGAAGTCCAGGAAACATGGAGCGCCGTGGCGAATCCGTGATACGCGTGTTTTTCAAACCCCGGGTCCCATGCCGAGCTGGGCCGGGTTTACGAATTCCCCGCGCGGCCCTCAGTTGGCGCTCGAGGTGGATGGGCCGCGGTTCCTCCCGCAGGCACGTGGCCCACGGCGCCCGGCGATCAGCCGACTACTTCCCGTCAGTCCAGGACTTGTACCAGCCCGCGACATCGTTCCCCGCCGTATCGCCCGCGTGCACGATCACGCGATAGCGGAATCGCCACGTCTGTCCGGGTTCTAGCGTCATGCTCCCGTCCTTCGACTTGTCGGCGTAGAAATCGTGCTCGCCCCAGATGTTGGCGGCGAACAAGCCGTAGTCGCGCGAGTGCCAATAGGTGGGATGCTTCGGATTGCCCGGGTGATCGAAGATCGAGACGCCGAGCGTCTCACCGTCGATCTTGCCTGAATAGTCGACCCAAGGCGACCGCTTGCCCCACACCAGCTTCTCGCCAACCTTGCCTTCGGCGCTTTGCATCTTTCCGGAGTGCTTGCCGTCGAGTTGCGCCGCGAGCCGAATCGCGAAGACGCCCTCTTTGGTGTCGCCGAACTTGGCCTTCTCGACGCCGGTCAGCTTGATGTCGAAATCGACGATGCGCGTCTTCCCGTCGCCGCGCGCGTGGAACGTCATCACGCGGTCCTCGGACAGCAGTACCTTGCCGGTCGAATCCTGCCAGTTGAACACCGCCGCGATCGTGCCCGCCTTCTTACCGCCTTTGACCGTGCCCATCTTCTTCAGCGCGACCACTCCCTTCTTCGCGCTCTTTTGCGTCGGGTGGTTCGCCCAGAAATCCAGGCCGTTCACGTCACCATGGGTGAACCACAATCCCTGATGGTGAATGTGGTCTTTTGCCTCACCAGCCTTTTCCTCCATCGGCCAGACCCGGCTGACGACGGTGCCCGACGCCGCACGCAGCGGATGCAGGAACGGCTTCTGGGTGTCGCCGCCGAAGTAGAAAGAAGTAAAGGGTTTACCGTCGATTTCGACGGAGATTTTGTTCGCCTCTTTGGCCATCTTGACTTGGCCGTGGACGGGGAGGATGAGGGCGGCGCAAGCGGCCCATGCGAATCGCGTCATGGAAAAAGTAGACCACACCTGAAAAAAATGAGCAAGGAGTGATCCCAGTTGGGAAGGTTTATCGCTAGCAGCAATAGGGCGGGTTTTTGGTTGGAGGAAGCCCGTTTGCCCAACCTGATCGGCTGCCGGTCTCGGAGCCGGTAGCCGATCAGGCTGGGAGGGTTCAGTCCCCGGTGTCGACGCCGAACAGGGCGCTTGCGGGCATCGTCACCAGATAGAGCATGACCGAAGCAACGGTGAGTGCTGCCACGGTGGTCTCATTTCGGAATCGGCTCGGCTGGCCAGGAGCGGAGGCCGGTCGGCAGGATGCGCGCGCGTTCCTCAGGCAGGAGCGTCCGTCAGCAACATGAAATCGCACGGTGTCTTCGCCCGTGCCGAGAGCCCGGAAAGCGGCATAGCCGGGCAAGCCGCAGATGTTCGCAAGGCATTCCTCCGCCGTTGGTCCGGTTGCGGCAAGCCGCTGCCGACAGGGCAGCAGACTCTGATCGCCCGAAGCATGAGTCACCCCTGTGAACCATGATGGTTGGGTGACGAGCCCAGTCAGTAGATCAGGCGGAAGTGAGTTCGCCTTGCAACCGCTCGTGGAAACCTTCGAGCACTCGGTGCAATTCGCACAGCGCGGACGCAGCGTCGGACATGTTCTGCAGGCGGCCCATCATCTCGAGCCGTAGTGCATGGGCGGCGGCCTGTTCAGCACCGAGGGTGCCGAGGGAGCCTTTGAGCGTGTGGGCGGAACGTTGCAGATCCTGCGCGCTGCCGGAACGCACGGCGGTCTGGATCTGTTCGACGATGGCAGGGTACTCGTCGAAGTAGAGTTGGGCCACTTCCCGTAAGAGTTCCTCGTCACCGCCGACACGGTCGAGCGCCATTTCCCGGTTGAACGTCAAAAGTTGTGCCTGCGCTTCCATCACACTTCGCCCTACGAAAAGCTTATCGACGGTTCCGTCTCGATTCGTTAGGCCTACTTCAGTTCCTTGATCCGGATGTTCCGGAATTCGACCAGCGACTTGTGGCCGAGAAAGCCGACACGGCCGCTGGTCCGCTTCAGCCCGGGATGCTTCTTGTGGATCGCGGGATCGGTGACCGATTCGAGGTCGGCGTCGAGGATCACCTTGCCGTTGAGCGTCACCTTGATCTTGCTGCCGTTGGCGACGATCTCTTCCGAGTTCCACTCACCCGCCGGCTTCAGGGCACCGGTCTTGGCGGGAATCACGTCGTAAACCGAACCGTGGAACTGAGTGGGTTTGATACGGCCCTTGTATTTCTCGTGATCGTGGTCGAGCACCTGGATCTCCATGCCCGTATAGGCGATGTCGCCCGCGAGCGGCGCCCGGATGCCGATGCCGTTGTTTCCGCCCGGCTCCATCTTGAATTCGAAGCGGAGGACGAAGTTCGCGTATTCCTTCTCGGTGAGCAGGTTGCCGCCGCCGTCGAGCGGGCAGACGATCGAGCCGTTCTGGACGATGTACCCACGCTCGTCGTTCTTGCCCTTGTTGAACAGCGTCCAGCCGTTCAGCGTCTTGCCGTCGAACAGCGAGACGAAGCCCTTTTCCACCGGGAAGGCCAGTCCGGCCGTGATCATCAATGCGAGCGCGGTTTTCATAAACGTGTCTCCTATTATTACCGAGGCGCGGCCCGATTGACAGTGCCGGCCGGAATCCGCGCGGGCTTCTTCGCCAGATTCTTTTCGTGCGCATCCCGTACCGCCTCCGGCATGCCTGCGATCACGCGCGAGATCCGCTCTTGAATCTGCTTGACCACTTCGGGCTTCTCGGCCGCGACGTCGTAGCTCTCGTCCACGTCCGACACCACGTCGTAGAGCTCCGGATTCAGCAGAGGCAGGTTCATCCGGCCGCCCTGCGGCGGCGGATTGTATGCCTGGTTGTTGTGGCGTGCGACATGGAGTTTCCATCGGCCCAGGCGGGCACACTGCACATCCAGGTTGTCGAAGTACAGCAGCGCCTCGCGATCGAGTTCCTGGCGTTTGCCTTCGAGCATCGGTCCAATGTCGATCCCGTCGAGCGGATTCGACGGGGTTCCGCCGCACAGCGTTGCGACCGCCGGCATCACGTCCATCACCGAGCCGAGTCCCGCGCACGTCTTGCCTTTCGGAATCCGGCCCGGAAGTTTGGCGATGAACGGGACGCGCTGTCCGCCTTCCCACGTCGTGCCCTTGCGTCCGCGCAAGCGTCCGGGGCTGCCCTGATACCAAGGCCCGTTGTCGGAGGAAAACATCACGAGCGTGTTGTTCTCGACACCGGCCGATTTCACTGCCTTCAGGACTTCGCCGACGCTCCAATCGAGTTCCTCGATCACGTCGCCGTAGATCCCTTGTGGCGACTTGCCCCGGAACTTCGCGGAGGCGGCGAGCGGAATGTGCGGATAGGTGTGTGGGAAGTAGAGGAAGAAGGGCTCGCTCCTCGAGTCCGCGATGAACTTCACGGCCCGCTCGGTGTAGCGCGGAGTGAGCGTTTCGAGGGTCGCCTGCTCTTCGATCACCTTGGTGCCGTCCATGAGCCATCGCGGATTCATGTCGTTCGAATAGGGGATCCCGAAGTAGTGGTCGAAGCCGCGCGTGGTCGGCAGATAAGCCGCGTGATGGCCGAGATGCCACTTGCCGACACACATGGTCCGGTAGCCCTTGGGCTTCAGCATCTGTGCGATCGTCTGTTCGGATTGCGGCAGCCCCGCCGTGTCCTGTGGAAACAAAACACGCGGAACGCCGGCGCGGACCGGATAGCGCCCAGTCAAGAGCGCCGTCCGCGAAGGGGAACAAACCGGGTTGCCGGAATAGAAGTGCGTGAACCGCATCCCTTCGGCGGCCAGACGGTCGATGTTCGGCGAGCGGATCGAGGAGCCGTAGCAGCCGAGATCGCCGTAGCCGAGATCGTCGCAATAGATCATGACCACGTTGGGCGGTTTCGAGGGTGCGGCAGTCGCCGAAGCCGCTGTCGCGGCGGCACCCAGGAACTCGCGGCGGGAGGAAGTCTGCACTCGGGTGATGATACTACGATCCCAGGCTAGAGCGGAATGCGCGGGCGTCCTTCGGGTCCGGTCCAGATGGTCCGCGTGGTGGTTTCGCTCGGCGCGGCCATGACGATCCGTGGCCGGATCGTGAACAGCGCCTGTCCGGATTCCTTGGACCGGTTGTCCTGGCGGAAGATCGCGCCGATGATGGGGATCTGCGAAAGGCCGGCGACTCCCGACAGCGAGCGGGCTTCATTGACGCGGACGAGTCCGCTGACGACTGCGAGTTCGCCGTCCTTCAATCGTACGCGCGACTGGAACTTGCGATTGGCGATCACCGGGATTCCGTTGAGCGCCTGTCCAGTCAGGACCTTGTACTCGGCCTCGACGTCCATCCCGACCTCGTCCCATCCGTGAACCCTCGGCGTGATCTTGAGGACGAGGCCCAGATCTTCAAACTGGAAGGTGGGTGGCGGCGTATAGGTCTGGCCCGAGGCATCGGCAGGCGCGCCGAAAAAGCCGGCGGTGAGAATCGGGTATTTGTCGCCGACATGGAAGGTGACTGGCTGACCGTCGGAGGAGCGCATGTCGGATCGGGAGAGCGTGCGGGCCGAACTCTCCGACATTGTTCCGAAGATCTGGCTGTCGGCGATCCCGAGCGCGAAGAATCTCGCCGGGCTGAAATTGGCGATGTTGCGCAGGAGGGTGGGCAGCGATACGGGCTGGTTGAGGAGGTCGGTCACCGAGCGGATCAGGAAGACATTCGGCAGCTTCAAGCCAAGGTCGAGCGTGGAGTTCTCGGCCACCTCGAGGAATTCCACCTCGATGTGGATTTCGGCCCGATAACGCAGGACATCCTGGAAGACCGCCAGCGCGGGCAACACTTTCGAGACGCGGTCGCGGATCAGGACCATTCGATGCGCCGAGTCGACGCCGAACTTCTGGATCTCCATCAACTGCTGCACCGCGCGGGCGAGTTCGGTCGCCTCCTGCACCGTCACGGGCGCGGGCAGTGGCACCGCAACGGCGAGCGTATGCTCGAGCTCCTGGCGCTTCTGTGTCGTGTCGCGGGCGACGATGACCATCTTCTCGCTCACCGGAACCACGAAGCTGGCGGTGGCGGCCTGAAGAGCGATGAGCGCCTCGTCGAAGCCGATGTCCGGCATGCGGAACCGGATGGCCGGAAGCGGTTGATAGTCGGAGTCAAATACGGTTTCGATGCCGAAGCTCTTCAGCACCGATTCGGCAACCATCTTGGTGTCGCCCTTGAGATCGAAGCTGCGGCTTCCAGCGCCGGGCTGCAGCTTGGGTGGAGGATTGGCCCTTCGCGCTTCAGCGAATTCTTCATCGGTCACGCCGTTGGGGACCAGCTCCAGCCGAGGCGCGGGCGCGGGTCCGGCATCGGGCATCATGTTGGCGGCGGCCATGGCGCGGCGGCGCAGAGCGAGACTCTTGGCCCACGAACGCCGATCGGTCTGATCGATCGCAGCAGCTTGAGAATAAAGAAGATACGCTGAAACCGAGTCGCCCTTTTTCTCCGCTTTGACGGCGCGCGCGCGGATGGCCACGGCGTCGTCAGAGGTTTGGCCTGAGACGGCGAGCGACCACAGCAACAGCAGGCCCGCAACACCCATCCTCTTGGATTGACGCGTATCTAAGGTAAAACGTGGAGACAGACTCGAGGCAGTTCCGCCGATCAAACAAGGGAATCGCCATGGCCGCCTCTTCCAACCAACTTCCGGCAATCTTCAAGCCACCCATCCCGAAGTCCTACGACGAGTTGGGGATTCCCGAAGGGCTGGTGCTCGACCTGCTCCTGCGCCGGCTGATGATCGAGGGCTTTAGCAGCCTGAAGTCGCTGAGTTCGTCGCTGCGGCTTTCCCTGCAAGTAGTGGATTCGGCATTCCGTCATCTCCGCGCCCAGCAGCTCATCGAGGTGAAGGGGATGGTCGGAAACGACTACCAGTTCATCCTGTCGGCGGCAGGCAAGCAACTGGCGTCGGACCGTTTCCAGATCTCGCAGTACGCGGGCGCCGCGCCAGTTTCCCTCAAGGAATACACCCGCGCGATCCGTTCGCAGGCCGCGCGCGTGCAAGTGGATCGCAAGTCGCTGCGCACGGCGATGTCGGACCTGATCGTGACCGACCGGTTGCTCGACCAGTTGGGCCCGGCGCTGATCTCGCAGAGTTCAATCTTCCTGTACGGGCCTTCCGGTAACGGTAAGACGTCGATTGCCGAGCGAATGCTGCGCGTCTATCAGGACGCGGTGCTGATTCCGTACGCGGTGGAAGTGGACAACCAGATCATCAGCTTGTATGACCCCGTAGTCCACACCAAGCTCGAGCTCGACGATCCCGAAGTCGACCCGCGCTGGGTGCTCTGCCGCCGCCCCTGCATCGTCGTGGGTGGCGAACTGGTTCCGGGCATGCTCGATATGCGGCTCGACGAATCGACTGGCATCTATGCGGCGCCGCTACAGATGAAAGCGAACAACGGCATCTTCATCATCGACGACTTCGGCCGTCAGTTGATGTCTCCGCGCGACCTGCTCAACCGCTGGATCGTGCCGCTCGACCGGCGTGTCGACTACCTGAGCCTTCGCTACGGCGTGAAGTTCCAGATTCCGTTCGAGCTCATGGTCGTCTTTTCGACCAACCTCGATCCGAGCGACCTCGCCGACGACGCCTTTCTCCGCCGCATTCACAACAAGATCTTCATCGAACCGGTGGATACACAATCGTTCGACCAGATCTTCACCCGCGTCATCTCGGCGCGCCGTCTGCAGGCCGATTCCGGAGCGTCGGAGTTCCTGCGCCGGCTGTGTCTGGCCGACGGGCGCGAAGAGCTCCGTGCTTGCTACCCAATGGATATCTGCAACATCATCCTGTCGATTTCGGAGTACGAGAACCGGCCTCCGCGACTGTCGAGGGAAGATATCGGGCGCGCGGTGGAGCTGTACTTCGCCAAGAGCGAAAACCACTTGTTATAGTTCTCCGCTCACTCTTGTCCCAGCCTCCTCCGCACCCGCGAGGCATGCGGAGAAGGCCAGGACACTTCTCAGAACCCGCACAATCGGGGCCGGTGGCACCGTGCGCTTTGTTTTGTCGGCCCTAGGCTACCAGCCGATGTCCTTGAGCAGGTTCACCGACAGGTCCGCCGGGTTCTGGACGCGCGAGCCGATGGACGGCGTGCTGAACGGCTCCATCAACATGTTCGGCGCCAAGGACGTATCCCAATGGGACACCGACGAGCCGCCGGCGAAAGTGGTGGGCGCGTACAGGCGTGCGTAGCCGCCGGTTGTACCGATGCGAGTGAGTGGATCGCGTCCGAGCCGCGCATCTAATGGAGCCGACGCGCGAAGAGCCGCGCCATCCGCCTGGGTAATGCCGAGGATGGGGATGACCACGGCTGGGTTCGTTCCGCCGATGTTCAGAACTCCGGCTGCATTGTTGGCGATGATCACCGCCGCTGCGCCCGCATTCTGCGCGTTCAGTGCTTTTTGCAGAAACGTGCAGGTTCCGCGGCTGACGAGCACGAAGTTGCCCGCGATGTTGGCCGCCGCCGGGAACGGCTCGCATCCGTCCAGTAACGAGACCCCACCACCGTCATTGGGCGCCACCAGCGTTCCGCGCGGCCGGCTCTCGAGCGGCGGACCCAGCGTGGATTGCTGCGCCGGAACGCGCAACGTGCTCGTGTCAATCGTGATCTGGAAGTCCAGCACACTTGGGATCGTGTTGGTCACCTGCTTGCCGGTCCACACGAGCGCCCCGTCACGGCGTGCGGACGCGGCACGCTCGGCGTTGGTCATGTCGATCCACTTCTTTCCGGTGGCGGTGTCGAGCATGTTGTATTCCCAAATCGCCGGAAAGACGTTGCGGGCGCCCGTATTGGCGCTGGTCACACCGAGTGAGAAACCGAGGCCGTGGCCGAACTCGTGCAAGACGACAGCGAGCAGGTCGATCCGGTTTGCAGGCTCGTTGTTGTCCAGGCCGTAGTACCAACCGTTGCCGGTGAGGCAGCCCGGTTGGCCGAGTTGGCTGTTGAACAAGGAGAAGATCTCGAAAGCGTCCGTGGGATCCGCCTCGGTGGTGGCGTCCACCCGTGTCAGCTTCTCGGCCAGTGCGGCGGGATACCAGGTATTGGGAACCAGTTCCTGGCCGCCGTTGGCCGCCGGGAGGTTGGCGAAATACCAATTGGCGCCGGCCGCTCCCAGCACACCCGACGTGGCGTTGCAGCTCAGCGGAGTGAAGAAGGAGATGATCAGAATGGGCTGTTTGCTCACCAGCTTTTGGCCCCAGATGTTGGCGGCCCGCTGGAAGACGTTGAGCGCCTGCTGGCCGACTGTAGTGCCGGGGTTGCCGCCCACTGGCGTCGCGGGAGTGGGGTCATTGAACCCCTGGCCCGGCGGGTCGCCCGGGATGACGATGACATCCGCGCCGAAGGCGGCGCCAGCCGCGAGCAGGCCGAACAAAGCGAGCTTAGTGCTTTTCATTTCCCGCCTCCTGCTTCCGAGCTTTCGCGGCCGGTGGAGCCGCGCGGTGCGTCCGCGAGACGGTGCCGCCGCTCTCGATCGTGGCCACCGAATAATCGAGGGAAGCCGCGTCGCCCTTCAGCGCCGTGCCGCCATTCTTCAGAGTGCGCGCCGCCGCGGCCGTGCCGGGGCCGGGGACCGGGGCGAGCGCGGCGGCTTCTTCGGGAGTAGCGGCGCGGCGGCCCTGTTCGGCTTGGTCGATGACGGCAATTCGGGCTGCCATGGACGCACGGATACGAGCGAGCTTCTCAGGGGTGTAGCGGGCACGGATCTCCTCGATCGTAGGCCGCTTGTCCTGCTTCTTTTCCGTTTGCCGCTGTGGGTCGGCGGCCAACAGTACAACGGGTAGTGCGATGGCCGGGACCAGCCAGAACGCCGTTCTCATCGTGTTTATCTCCTTCATTCAAGGCGAATCCGGCATATGGGCCGGACGCTCCGATCAGTGTACATCCGCTGGCGCGCGATTTCCTGCGTCTCACCCCCGATTCAGTCCGATCCACGGCAAAGCTTGTCAACGCGCCTCCAGTAATGATGGCGCGGTAAGACGCGGCCGCGGCATTTCGAGTTCGTGCCTCGGTGAAGATCGCTCCGTGCCAGGAGGACATTCCGAACCGAAGACACGAGCCAGATGCCGTTCGAGCAGCTCAAAGGCTGTCAACCGAAAGTGGCCGATGGGAGCACGGCGCAGGTGCTCCCGGTCGATCAACCGCGCGTGGCCCACCAAGGCGGTAGACCGCCCGCCAGTTTCGATAGCAGCAGTCGACCCGGCCTTGACACCGCGGTTCGCGAGTCCCATACTCTAGGTAGATGCAACTGAATGGCAAGAAGGCGTCCACTCTCGTTGAACTCCGGCGAGGAGATGAAGCCACGATCCAGGCCCTCGATCTTCCGGAAGATATCACCCGGCGTTTGATGGAACTCGGATTTCTGCCAGGTGGCTCGGTGCGCGCCGGACGCTCGGCGCCGGGTGGCGACCCGAGAGTGTTCGAAGTGGACGGATCGGAAATCGCGCTACGCCGCGAAACCGCGGCGCACATTCAGGTCGAGCTCAGGTAGCGCACGCTCATGAGCCATTGCGGGCCGGAAGTCGCGGGCCGCCTCGTCCAAATCGAGGGCTCATCTCGCCCGTACACCGTCGCAATCGTCGGTCCGCCGAATTCCGGCAAATCGACACTGTTCAACCGCCTGACCGGTCTTCGGCAAAAGGTCGCGAACTACCCGGGCGTCACCGTCGAGCATCGCACGGGCCGGATGCAACTGATTCGCGGAAGAGAGGTCGATGTCGTCGATCTTCCCGGGGTTTACAGCCTCGAACCGCGCTCCGAAGACGAGCAGGTGACACGAGACGTGCTGATGGGCACGATGCCCGGCACGCGGCGTCCGGACGCCGTTCTGCTGATCCTCGATGCCACCAATCTCGGGCGCCATCTGATGCTCGCCGCGCCGATCCTCAGCCTCGGCTTGCCAACGCTGGTCGTGCTCAACATGGCCGACGATTTGCAAAAGCGCGGCGGCGAGATCGACACGGCGGCGATTGCGCAGCGGCTCGGCACCACTGTGGTCCTTGCCAGCGCGGCCAAAGGGCAAGGGCTCGAGCCGGTCTACGAATTTCTCGGCGGCGATGTCGCCGTGCCCTCTCCCCTCGAGTTGCCGGTACTCAATCAGGTGCCCGCGTGCCGCGCCTGGGCGCAGCGAATGTCGTCGGACTCCTACCGCGCCCCCGCTCCACCGTTGTGGAGCCGCCGGCTGGACGCTGTCTTTCTGCATCCGCTGTGGGGACCGCTCGTTTTCATGGCGGTCGTGGTCGCTGTCTTCCAGACGATCTTCGCCGGCGCGCAGCCGCTCATGGACGGAGTCGAAGCGCTCATCGCCGAATCCGGCAAATGGCTCGGCGCCAACCTGCCTGACTCGATGTTCAAGGATCTGTTGATCGAAGGCGTTTGGGGCGGCGTTGGCTCGGTTCTCGTGTTTCTGCCGCAGATCCTGCTTCTGTTCCTGTTCATCGGAATCCTCGAGGACTCAGGCTACCTGGCGCGCGCGGCGCTGATCGCTGATCGCACGATGGCGCGCGTGGGTCTCCAGGGAAAATCATTCATTCCGCTGCTTTCGGCCTACGCCTGCGCGGTTCCGGCGATCATGGCCACGCGCACGATCGAGAACAAACGCGATCGCATCGCGACGATTCTCATCGCACCGTTTATGACGTGCTCGGCTAGGCTCCCGGTCTACACGCTGATCATCGCCGCGTTCATCCCGCTCGGTGGACGTGTATGGGCGTTGATCGGGCTTTACCTCCTCGGATTCGCCGCGGCAGTGGTCACCGCGCGAATCCTGCGGTCTTCGGTTCTGAAGGGAGATCGTGCACCGTTCGTCATGGAGCTGCCTCCCTATCGGTGGCCGACGCTACGGTCGATCGGGCTGCGCCTGCTCGACCGGGGCATGGTCTTCGTGCGCCGCGCCGGCACCGTCATCCTCGCCGTGGCGATCGGGCTGTGGATTCTCGCGCACGTGCCATTCGTTGCCGGCAAGGCACCCGAGATCCGGGATAGCCTCGCGGGCACGATCGGCCGCGCCGTGGAGCCCCTTATCGCGCCACTGGGTTTCAACTGGAAGATCGGAATCGGCCTCATCACGAGTCTCGCCGCGCGCGAAGTGATCGTCGGAACGCTCGGCACCATCTATGGGATCGAGAACGCGGGAGAGGATACCACGGGATTGCAAGGCGCCCTCCAGCGGGATCTCACGCTCGGCGGCGCGGTCGCGCTGCTCATCTTTTTCGCTTTCGCCATGCAGTGCATGTCGACGGTCGCGGTGGTGAAACGCGAGACCGGCGGATGGAAGTGGCCGGCCATCCAGTTCGCGTACATGACCGGCTTGGCGTACGTCTGTGCGTGGATCGCAAACAGGGCTGTAACAGCCCTGTTCTGATACTATGAGGGATTCCGACCCCTCATGCGTAACGTCATCATCATGGGCTCCGGCTGCGCCGGAAACACGGCCGCGATCTATGCCTCGCGCGCCAACCTGAAACCGCTGGTTGTCACAGGATACGAACCCGGTGGACAGCTCTCGATCACGAGTCTGGTGGAGAATTTTCCGGGCTTCCCCGAGGGCATCGACGGACCAGTGCTAGTCGAGCAGATGAAGAAACAGGCGGAGCACTTCGGCGCGGAGTACGTCAACGGCACCGTGATTGAAGTGGATCTTTCCAAACGTCCGTTCCGCGTGAACATCGACGGCACGTGGGAAGAGACGAGCACGCTCATCGTGGCGACGGGTGCCTCGGCGCGGTGGTTGGGAATCGAGTCCGAACAGAAGCTGATTGGCAAGGGCGTGAGTTCGTGCGCCACCTGCGACGGATTCTTCTATCGCGGCAAGAAGATCATGGTGATCGGCGGTGGCGATTCCGCATGCGAGGAGGCGAACTTCCTGACGCGGTTCTCGAACGTGGCGCTCGTCCACCGGCGCGAGGAGTTCCGCGCGTCGAAGATCATGCTCGACCGCGTTCGCGCGAATCCGAAGATCGAGATGTTGACCAATACCGTGGTCGATGAAGTGCTCGACGTCAGCCAAGGCGTGGTGACCGGAGTGAAACTGCGAAACCTGAAGACCGGCGCCGCCGAGACGCGCGAAGTGGACGGATTCTTCGTCGCGATCGGCCATATTCCGAACACGAAGGTGTTCCAAGGCCAACTCGATCTCGATCCCGATGGCTACATCATTTCGCACGGTGGCGCGCGAACGAACGTCGCGGGCGTGTTCCACGCCGGAGACGTGCAGGACCGGATCTACCGGCAGGCGATCACCGCATCGGGCGCGGGTTGCATGGCCGCGATCGAGTGCGAACGGTTCCTGGAAGCGGAAGGGCACTGATACCCGGGCGTTTTGAACGCGGGGATGCATGAATGAACGTCGATTTGGCCGTTGCGCCCCGGGTTCGTTGGAAACTGGACCCTGATCGGGCCAACGAAGCCCGACAGTTGCTCGAACTGTATCAGCGCGACCTGGGGCTTCCTGCGTCACTCGTCGCGAGCATCGCGCGGCCCCACCTTCGCGCGGACTACTGGGCCGAAATGGAAGGCTTGGCCGCGCGAGCCGGTGTCGCAGCCGATGCCGTGGTGGCCGGAAATCTGTACTATGACGCGTTGAAGGCGGTCCTGGGCTGCACGGCGTTCGCGGTGGATACGCCTGATGGTCCGTTGCATGCGCGCAATCTCGACTGGTGGACCGAGAACGAGATGCTACGGCGCTATACGATGGTCACCCGGTTTGCCGGAGCGCCGGCGGGCGAGTTCACGACCGTAGGATGGCCCGGGTTAGTGGGCGTATTCTCTGGCATCGCACCCGGCAGGTTCGCCGTGACGCTCAATGCCGTCAGTAGCGACGAGAGGCTGGAGCCTGCGTGCCCCATCGTTTTCCTTCTGCGCCAGATTCTCGAGGAGGCGCCGGATTTCACTTCGGCGCTGAACGCTCTGCGCACCACGACGGTTGCGTCGGATTCGCTGCTGCTGCTCACCGGTGTTCGGCCAGGCGAAATGGCGGTGATCGAGCGGACGCCGCTGCGCGCGGAGATTCGATTCGCGGAAAACGGGCGCATCTTCGTGACCAACGGCTATCGTGCGTTGCGGACCGGTGTTCGGGATTCCGGATCGAGGCTTGAAGCCACGGCGTGCGGGCGGCATGAACGGATCGCGGCACTCGTGGAAACGGCGCCTCCGTCCGGGGCCGAGTCCTGCTTTGCCTGCCTCGACGACGATTCCGTCCGGATGGAGATCACGGTTCAGCAGATGGTGTTCCAGGCATCGACTGGGATGTGCCAGGTGCGGTGAGATTCGGCGGAAAGTCGAACGCGAGATGCGACACTGAGTCCAATGACGATCCACATTCCGGAGCGCCACGTCGAAGCGGACCGCGACTACATTCGGACGTTTCTCGACACCTATCCCTTCGCGATGGCGATCACGACGGCTGGCGGGCTGCAGGTGACCAACGTACCCACGCTGCTCACGCCGCCGGAATCCAGGGATGAGTGGGGTACGTTGCACTGGCACATCGCGCGAAACAATCCGCAGCATGTACCGCTGGGCGAAGGCGCGGAGGCGACGCTCATCTTTCATGGTCCGCACAGCTACATCTCTCCGAACTGGTATGAGACGCCGCTCTCGGTACCGACGTGGAACTTCGCCGCTGTCCATTGCACGGGCCGGCCGGTGCCGATCACGGACGAGAACGCGCTGAGCGCGATGCTCGAACGGTTGACCGCTGCGAACGAAGCGAAGTACGGAGGTGGCGAACGGTGGCGGCTCGACAAGCTGCCGGAGTCCTATCTCGCGGGGCTACGCCGTGTGATCACCGGCTACGAGATGAAGATCGAACGTGTGGAAGCGAAGTTCAAGCTGGGGCAGGAGCGCTCCGCGGCGGACCGTGCGGGCGTGCTCGAGGCCCTTCGCCAGAATCGGGGTGGCGAGAAGCCTCTCGCCGAACTCACCGCCGAGTATTATCGGCGAAGGGCCGGCGGCTAGTAGCCGGTCTGAGTAGCTCCGATCGCCACACGAGACCGTGCGCTTCGGATCGGGATTGAACTTGTTGTTCGGCGAATTGTCGAACCGGGCAGAGCACTCGATCTTGCCGGAGCGGGGACCGCGAACGGCTGCTTCAGGAAATAGGTGGTCTGCGCGGAGAGATACACACTGAGATCGTGACTCTGGAACATATGCGGACGGTGTTCCATTCGAGCGTGGCGGCCGACACGACCGTGGGATCGAACACGGCTTGCCGCGGATTGGTGACAAGTGGCCGGTGTTGGTTAGGTACATCCATGGCAACGCGTACTCCGCCTTGAAGAGCATGCGCTCGCAAGACGAGCGCGGTGGCGGCGTGCGAGCCGACCACCCCAGCCCCGTTCAACGGGAGTGTTGCATACCGGCGGCGGCTTTGAGGAATCCGCCGAGGAGTCTGGAGAACTCGGCGCGCCCGCGGCGGTTGAGGTGCTCGGTGTCGGCGAAAAACTCGCGGTGCTCGAGCGGTTCAAATAAGGAGGTAGGCGCGGCGGCCAGACCCAGCGTGCGAACCGCGCTGGGCAGATTCGCCGCTGACCGGGGCCGGAGGCGCGGCAGCCGGATTGCGAGCAGTCGCTCCGGACCGCCCGCTGAGTCTCGAAAACTTCCGAGCCAGCGCAAGCGGTAGCGGTGATGCCAGCCGTGCTGCGGACTCATCGCGCGCGGCGCTGGAATCTGATCCGCGGCGAGCTCTGCCGCGAGGCCTTCGTACCCATCCAGCCAGGCGGCGCTCCCGGCCCGCGCCTGCGAAACCTTCTCCAGACGCACACGGGGCGCGGTGAGGAACTCGCGGAGGTCGCGCTGGAACGCGAAGCCCTTGAACAGCGTGTTGCGCAGCGCCGTGGCCCGCGCGGCGATCGAGGAGTGCGAGGCGACAAACCCGGGCGCATCGGCGAGCGAGAGCGTACCTGCCAGAATGGCCGTGTCGAGATCGGTGTCGGCCACATCCCAATTACCGTCTTCGTCGCTGTAGTCGTCGAGCGGCAGCACGATACGGCTCCAACGCCCGGGACCGAGGCGATTGAGGAAGTAGAACCAGCAGCGCGGAGAAGAGGCCGGGACGGCGGCGTTGAAGAACGGCAGGCCACCGGACTCCGCCGAAGCCAGCCGTGAAGAGAGCCCCTCTGCAATTCTGGAGTCGCCCAGCACCAGCACAGAGCCATCGGGCACGCGCGCGGCCCGCTCGATCATCTGCTCCACATGCCCGGCGTAGGATTGCGGCTCGAGCCAGCGAGGATACACCCCCGTGCGGAATAGTAGCGCGTCAAGGCTGAACAGGGCGACCAGGGGGATCGCCCACCAGACGGCGAGCTTCACAAGGGAACAGTATGGCATAGAGAGGCAGAGGGCGGATACACTGAGGAGCGGTGCCGTTTCATACTGGGCAATTCGGGTTGTTGCTGGCGGCTACGGCGGCATTGTTCTATCTGGCCGGAGCCGGGCGGCCGCGCGTGCGACGAACCATTCTCCTGACGGCCAGTTACCTTTTCTACGCCAGTTGGAACCCCGCCTTTCTGCCACTGCTGTGGGCACTTACGGCGATTGACTATGCAGCGGCGCGGTGGTTGGAGGTTCGCCGCGAGCGCTGGGCGCTCATCGCCAGCCTCGGGGCGAATCTCGCCTTCCTTGCGTTTTTCAAGTACTACAATTTCGGTGCGTCGATCGCGGCGCAATTGCTCGGCCGCCCGGCGAGTGCATTTGCGCTGGACATCGTGCTGCCGCTCGGCATCAGCTTCCACACATTCCAGAGCATTTCCTATGTAGTGGACGTCTACCGCGGCCGGCAGCGCGCCGTCACCAACGTGCTCGACTACGCGCTCTTCATCGCGTTCTTTCCGCAGCTGGTGGCCGGGCCGATCGTCCGCGCCCGCGAGTTCTTCGGCGACCTACTGCCGTGGCGCGTCCCCACGCGGGAGGAGATGGCGCGCGGCGCCTTTCTCTGCGTGCTGGGACTCACCAAAAAGATGGCTCTCGCCGACAATTTCGCGCGCGTCTCGGACGCCTATTTCGCCGAACTTCCCTCAGGCTTGCTCACGGCATGGGGGGGCGCGGCGGCGTTCGGCCTGCAGATCTATTTCGACTTCTCCGGCTACACCGACATGGCGATCGGTATGGCCAAGTTGTTTGGCTTTCACTTCCCCGAGAACTTCCGCCGCCCTTACCTGGCCACGAGCATCACGGATTTCTGGCGGCGCTGGCACATCTCGCTGTCGAGTTGGCTGCGCGATTACCTCTACATCCCGTTGGGCGGCAATCGCGGCTCGCGGCTGGCCACCTACCGCAACCTCATGCTGACCATGCTGCTCGGCGGCCTTTGGCACGGAGCGAGTTGGACGTTCGTGCTGTGGGGAGGCTATCACGGAGCGCTGCTCGCAGGCGAGAGGGCATTGGGGATGGGTTCGGCAGCGTCCCAGTCGATCCTCCGTGCGGCCCCTACGTTCCTTCTGGTGACTCTCGGCTGGGTGCTGTTCCGCGCGCCGGATGCCGCCACGGCAGGCCGCGTGTTCAAGGAAATGTTCGCGGGCGAGGCGGGAACGTGGCCATGGAACGCGTGGCAGACGGGGCTCGCACTCGCGGGTGCGGCGGCGTGGATCACCGAAGAACGTTCGGGCTGGGTCGAGCGGCTTTCGCTCTCGCCGGGCTGGCGGTACTCGGCCGCGCTGACGGGCCTGCTACTGGTGCTGGAGATGTTTGGCGTCACGGACACCATGGTGCCCTTCGTCTACTTCCAGTTCTGATCAGGCCCCATGAGACCGGGCGCTTCGGATCGGGATTGAACTTGTTGTTCGGCGAATTGTCGGACCAGGCAAGTACTCGCTCTTGCCGCCAGCGGGGACAGTGAGTAGCTGTTTCAGGAAATAGGTGGTCCGCGGGTTGAAGCCGTACTTCGGAACGTCGATCAGCGGCGCCGTGCTCCGGTCCGGAAACACGGCTCGCAAATGCATCGCTTTGCCGCGCAGATGCATGTGCGGCTGCACGGAAACCACCTCTACTGGCACGTCGAACGTGCCGCCCCGCTCTTTCGGCGGCTCCCTTGTGAAATAGATGCCGACCTCGGACGCCTTGCGGCGCATCTCTCCGCTTGCCGTCGGCACCTTCGTCACACGGGTGGGCCTGTACTCGCGGCGCAAGCCTCGGTTCCCGCGTCTTGGCGATGTACGCTGAGGCCGGACTCAGACAGAAGGTCCAACGAAGGTGGCGAGCCGGTTGCGGTCATTGTGCCGATCGAGGTTTGGCGAGATTGAGTCCGAGCGCGAGACGGCCTACCTACTCGGCTCCGAAACGATGAGGCGCCGCCTTCTCGCCGCGAAGATCGCACGATCTCGCTTGCTGCCGGTCACGCAGGATTACAGCGGAGCATCGTTTGGTGGATCGCGTTCTGCCGGATCAGATTCGCGTTTTGGCGTGCCGGTTCCACTACTGATCCAGGACAACCACTCGTCGCTGTGGACGAACCCAGATCGTGCGCCTGATCAGCGCTGAAGTGAATGCCCACCAGTACGGGCCGGCCCCAGACCAATCGCTCTGCATTTGACGATCATTCGGGTGATCTCCGGCGGTAGTAAATCCCCCGCACTCAACTCGAGCCGGCTGGACGGGTTTGTGCTTGGGATCGCCCCGGACCGAGTTCAACCGCCTCAATTGACTCTGAAACGGGAGATTGGATGATCTGGCCTTCGATCTTGCCGAAGTACTGGCCGAACTTTTCATTCCCTTCAAACGGGACACCAGGATGGTTCGCGCGCGCCAAGGATGCGTCAAGCCCGCTAACGCGCCGCGACCTTCTTCTCCACCGCAAGAATCTTGTCCGCGTCGATCTTCGCGTCGAACGCCACTTCCGTGAAGCCGATGTGCATCTCTTCGTAGCTCTGATCGCCCCATGAGACCGGGCGCTTCGGATCGGGATTGAACTTGTTGTTCGGCGAATTGTCGAACCAGGCAAAGCACTCGATCTTGCCGCCCGCCGGGACGGTGAGCGGCTGCTTGAGGAAATAGGTGGTCTGCCAGTTGAAGTCGTACCGGGGGACATCGATCAGCGGCTCCGCCTTTCCATCCGGAAGCACGGCGCGCAACCGCATCGCTTTGCCGCGCAGGTGCATGTGCGGCTGCACCGAAACCACCTTCACCGGCGCGTCGAACGTGACGCTCGCATCGGACTTGTAGTTCGCGTCGCCCGGCGGAATCACGAATCCCAGGTTCTGCACCGAGAGCGTGACCACGCGCTCCTTCGGCGGTTCCTTCGCGAAGTAGATGCCGATCTCGGACGCGTCGATCGTCTCCTTGCCCGACGCGTTGTAGTGGGCCTCGACGACGATATCGGAGCCTGCCTTGATCAGCTTGCCCTGCGTGGGTCCCCAGGGAATCGCGCGATAACCGGGCTCGTATCCCACCAGCAGTTCGCGGCGTTCGAAGGCGCCTTCGTTCGGACGTCCGACACGGCGCTGGGTGAGCGTGGGAACGAAGAACTGCAATGCCGGATATCCGGCGACGTAACTCGATCCGGGCGGGCGTGTGAATGCGTTCACATGATGCACGACGCTGCGTTGATCGATCTTCCACTCGGCCGCGTAGACCCAGGTATCCTGCTTCAGTTCGGTCGGGAAGGCGACGAAGGTGTACGGGATATCGCCCGAGGCTGGCACCTTCATGTTCGGGATCTTGAAGACGAGATCGGGCTTGCCCAGCGTCCAGCCGCCCGAGGCCTTTTCGGGCGCCGGGTACGATTTCGGGGAACCTTCGGGTGCGCCCGCGTCGACCCAAGCGGTGATCGCGCGGACTTCGGCCTGCGTGAGCGACCGGTCATTATGAAAGTGCGCGCTCGCCTTCGGATCGGCGTGCCACGGCGGCATCGTCCCTTTCAGCACAGCCTCGCGAATCGCCTTGGCCCACGGGCGCGTTCCGGCGTAATCGATGAACGCCATGGGCGCGATCTCGCCCTTCTGGTGACAACCCTGGCATTTGGCGCGCAGGATCGGGTAAACTTCGCCCGAAAACGTGGGCACGCTCGCTGCAAAACAAGCGGAACCGAGAGCAAGCAGAATCGCCGGCCGGATCATCCCCTCATTGTACGCGCAGCACCACCGCCGCATCTTCGGTCCACTCGGGCGAGGCCAGATGAGTCCGTCCGCCGTCGTGGGTGAAGGTTTCCGTCGAGTCGATCTTGCCCGTGCGCGGATTCCACCATTCGGCTTTGTATCGACCGGCCGGAAGGTTCACCAGCGGCGCGATCGTCATCCGGTCCGTGCGATAGACATAGCGCGGCCGGTGGTTGGCGAGCACGCGGCCGGTGTGGAAATAGATCAGGTACTCGCCGCCCTCGCGCGCGAGTGTCCGCGCGGAGACACCATCGGGGAGCCCGCCGATGACCGTGTCGGCGGGCCTCATCTTGACGAAATCGAGCGTAGAGAAGAGACGCAGCAGCGTGCCGAGTTGCTTGCGCAGATCGGCACTGCCACCGCCCGGAGAATTGCCAGGCACCAGGAACGACCCGTCTTCGTGACCCGCGACGAAGGAATAATCGAGGTTGTTGTAGTGGGCGCCGCCGGCGGCGAGGAAGTCCCACGCCTGGATACGATAGATCGCGTCGAGCGTTCCGTCGAAGCCGGTCTCATCAAGCCCGATCACGCGATTCAGTCCGTAGTTCTGTGTCACCGCGACTGGCGGGCGTGCGTAGTGGAAGTTGAAGACCGACACGTTCGGATCCGGCCTTTCCACGCTCTGCGTGAAGTTCGCGATGTTGCGCGCCACCAGATGCGACTTCGGTATCAGCTTTGCGATATGGCGTTGCCAATCGTCCGCCGCTTCCACGCCCCTGATATAAGGCTCGTTGCAGATCTCGAAGATCACGTTATCGAACGCGGCGAGTTCGCTCGTGACCTTGCGCACGAAGGCCTCGTGGAGCTCGACCATCTTCGGATGCTTCATCGTGAGCACCTCGTTTCGCGGGAAGGCGCCGATGCCGTTCGTGTTGTTCTTGGCGTTCAGCGGACTCAGGTCCCACATGCGATCCGAATAATAGACGCAGAACAGCGTGTACTCGACGATGATCCCACGTTTGGCCGCTTCCGCCACGAACGCTTTCAGGCGTGCGAAGTAGGCCGGATTCCAGCGCGTGAGGTCGAACTTGGCGCCTACGCGCAGGTAGGGTCCGATGTAGTTCGCCGGAGTGGGTGCGAGCGTGTTGCGCGTGATGCCGAAATCGCCGGTGACTTCGCTATAGACACCCGAGAAAACTCGTGTGAGGTTGAGTCCGTCTTTCGCCAGCGTGTCGAGGTACTTGACGTAGTTGAATCCGCCGTTGAGCACCGCGCCGTAGTGTTCGGCGGATGTGACGAGCACCACTGGTTTGCCGCGGAACTCGTAGTAGCGGGAGTTCTTTGGATGCAGCCGGATGGGCTGGGCGGCCATCAAGGCGGTCGCGACGGTGAGCAGAAGGACGGTCGGAGCCATTATGATTAGTCTATTCAAATGGCCGAGATTGCTCCGCGTGAGATTCCTTCCTGGGACGAGTACTATCTTCAGGTGTGCAAGGTGGTGGCCTCGCGCAGCAAGGATCCGAACACACAGGTGGGATGCGTGATTGTCGGGCCCGCTCGCGAGATTCGTACGACAGGCTACAATTCGTTTCCGCGCGGAATCCGCGATGACGTACCCGAGCGGCTTGTGCGGCCCGAGAAGTATTTGTGGATCGAGCATGCCGAGCGCAACGCGATCTGCAACGCCGCGCGCTGCGGAACCGCGCTCCAGGATTGCACGATCTACGTCGACCTGATGCCGTGCATGGATTGCGGACGCGCGATCGTGCAGGCGGGAATCCGGGAAGTGGTGGTGTCCGGCGAGCGCATGAAGCAGTACTCGAGCGACTACTACGATCAGCAGTTCCGGACGGTCGAGACGCTGTTCGCCGAGGCGGGGATCAAGGTACGGCGGGCGTAGCGCTGGCGCCGAAGCCGCGCCTGTTGTCCGGTCTGTTGTACTCGGCGGCCCGGTTCGTGCCGGTGCCGTTGTTGGATGACTGGCTGCGGGAGCGTGTGGCGCGCTCGATGGTTGCCAAAGCCACCGCGGGCCGGGGTGCGGCGGTTGCGCCGGAGGCGATTGCGGCACTCGCCGCGCCCGCCGAGGGTTGCGTCGCCGGATGCTTGAAGTTGGCCGTACAGGTGCCGCTCGCGATCGTGCTGTTCCCGATCCGCAAGATCATGAACATTGTGTTCGCTGTCCGGCACGTCTCGCGCGATTTGGTCGAGATCGTGCTCCTCGGGCGGCTCGCCGAACGGGCGGTGGATCGCGGATGGATCGACGCCTCTCTCCCGGCAGGCGAACAGCGGCGCCAGGCGCTTCTCGCGCGCACCGCGCTCGATCTCTCGATGAAGAAGACCAGCGCCGAGATCCTGAGCGCGGGGGTTCAGGCCGCGATCGGTCCGGTGGGCGGCTTGATGCGCGCGGGGCTCGCGGTGTTACGGGGCATGCAGCGCAGCGATACCGAACCTGCCGTCAGCGCGGACCTGGCGGAAGGCGCCTCGCGCATTGAACGTGCGTTCGACCAGCCGGAGATCCGGGCCTTGATCGAACGGATGGAAGCCCGGATCGAGACAGCGCGCGTGGAGCTGGTGGCGCGGGAGAAGCTACGCAACCGATAGCGCGTTCGCGGTTACGAACAGATTCCTCTCCCGAAAGCGAGCGGGACTTTCGAGCAGCAAACAAGCGCGCATCGCCGAGCCTGGCGTGGCGAACCATGGCGTGTCGAGATAGCGATCCGCCTCTTCGGACCAGACGGGCCTCGGCTCGCCTAGCTTCGGCGCAAGCGTCGCGGCAACCGCCGCCAAGTAGGCGTCACAGATGTCCCCCTGTGCGAACAATCCGCGCAATAGGCGTGGGTGTTCGCGGAACATCGCCGGATCGGGCCGGGCCGCATGTTCGTGGAGGAAATCCTGGAGATGGTAGCCGAATTCGTTCACCGAATGGCTCCACTCAGCGACTTGTGCGACCGACTTGGGGCGGTGATAACTCATGTGCTTTCCTCCGCGATAATCTCCTCGACCAAATAGACGGATCGAGGCAGGATCCGGGCGGGGTCGTAGTAGGTTTGAACGATTGCCATCACCTGTTCCGCCGACGTCAACCGGAGCAGACGGATCAGAAAGCGGATGTCCTCCTTGTCACCCGATTCTCCCAAACGGGCTGCGCGAGCGGCCATCACTTTCATCGACAGCAGGTATTCCGGGCGAGGACTTTGAACCCGCAAGTGTGCCAGATTCAGCTCCGCGGCGTCGTTCAACCAATCGTCCTCCAAACCGAGTTCATTGGCCACAGCCAGCGCCTCTTCACGAACCAAGGCTGCTGGGGCGAAGATTGCGTCAACATCCTTGGTGGACTGCCGCGCCTGGAATCCCAGAACCATCGCGGTTCCGCCCAGCAGGTTGATCTCTCCGGAGACTCCCCGCGAGCCGAGGCGAGCCGACAGAGCGGTCAGTGCCGTGACGATCGTATCGCGATCGAGCATACCAATTTGTAATCTAGCACCCGCTGCTCAGGTGGCGGAGTCGAGATTCAGCTTCGTGGTGCGATCGCGGATGCCGTCACCATCGGCCAGGCGCCAGATTGCTCCGAAGAAGGCACCGATCCATCCGGCGAAGAACATGCTCGCCATTCCCTCGCCGACGGTCAGCGGTCCACAAGGGGACGATTCGAAGTCGATGGTGACTCCCGCGTTCGGAAAAGCGGTCGAAAGCAGCATCTCCGAATCGCGCATGTCTTTCGCGCCGCGAACCAGAGCGACGCGTGTGCCCTGCGCGCGAACCCGGAATCCGCGAAGTGACTCGAACGCCGCCCAGACGCGGCGGCGCGGCGCGGAGCCTATTTCGAGCTCGCGCGGGCCGCCAACAAGACAGCCTGGCTGTTCACCGGTTTCGCGCCCGCCTCGCGCTCCACGCGCGAATACGATCCATCCGGCGATAGGACACGAGCCTTCACGTTGTCGTTCAGATACACAGCGAGGATCTTGTCCCGGATCTGGCGGACGAACGCGGCGCGCTCCACCGGAAACAGCGTTTCGACTCGCCGGTTGATGTTGCGCGGCATCAGGTCCGCCGACCCGAGATAGATCTCGTCCTTGCCACCGTTGGCGAAATAGAAGATGCGGCTGTGCTCGAGAAACCGGCCCACCACCGACCGGACGCGGATGTTCCCGCTCACGCCGGGGACTCCCGGGCGCAGGCAGCAGATGCCGCGATCGATCAGGTCCACCTGCACACCCGCCTGCGAAGCCTTGTAGAGCAGGCGGATGATCCGATCATCGACGAGCGCATTCATCTTGAAGATCAGCCGCGCGTCGCGGCCCGCTCGCGCGTGGGCGATCTCGCGTTCGATCAGAGCCTCGAGCCGCTGGCGGAGATTGATCGGAGCCACGAGCAGCTTCCGGTAGTCCGACTTCGCCGAATAGCCGGTCAGGTAGTTGAACAGGTCCGACGCGTCGGCGCCCATGTCGGGATCGCTGGTGAAGAGTCCGAGATCGGTGTAAAGGTGCGCGGTGACGGCGTTGTAGTTGCCGGTCGACATGTGAACGTAGCGGCGGATGACATCTCCTTCGCGGCGCACGACGAGCGCGATCTTCGAGTGGATCTTCAGGCCAACGAGTCCGTAGACCACGTGCACGCCCTCCGCTTCGAGCGCGCGCGCCCATTCGATGTTGCTCTCTTCGTCGAACCGCGCCTTCAACTCCACCAGCACCGCCACCTGCTTGCCGCGGCGCATCGCCTCGAGCAGCGCCTCGACCACGGGTGACTTCGCGCCCACGCGGTAGAGCGTCATCTTGATCGCGAGCACCTGCGGGTCGCGCGCCGCGGTGCGCAGGAAATCGACCACTGGCTGAAAGGAATCGAAGGGATGATGGAGCAGCACGTCGTGCCGGCGGAGGATCGAAAAGACGTCGTCCTCCTCGGCGAACAGTTCGGGGATCGCGGGCACGAACGCCGGATCCTTCAGGTCGGGCCGGTCGAGCGCGGCCAGATGGCGCAAACGGCTGAGCGCCAGAGGGCCATTCACACGGAACACGTCCGCGTCGTCGGCGCCGAGATTCGTCTTCAACAGTTCCAGCAGTGCGTCGGGCATCTCCGGCTGAACATTCAATCGTACCGGTGCGCCGAACCGGCGCTGGCGCACGCCCGCTTCCACTGACTCGAGCAGATCGGCCGCTTCCAACTCCTGAATCTCGACATCAGCATCGCGTGTGAGGTGGAACGCGTGGGACTCCACTACTTCCATCCCCGGAAACAGCGCGGGCAAGTTTGCCTGAATCACTTGTTCGATCCAGACGAACGCAACGTCGCGTGCCCGCCGCGAAGGCTTCTGGAGGGGAACCATCTGCGGCAGCGTGTCGGGAACCTTGACGCGTGCGAAGCGCTCTTCGCCGGATTGATCGCGAATCATCACCGAGAGATTGAGCGAGAGATTCGAGATGTGCGGGAAAGGGCGGCCCGGATCGAATGCGAGCGGCGTCAGTACCGGGTAGATCGTTTCGAGAAAGTATTGATCGGCGAACTCGCGCTGGCCGCCACCGAGGTCCACGTAGTCGAGCACGCGGATTCCCTGCGCTTCGAGTTCAGCGAAGAGTTCTTTCCGGCACGCATGACCGGCGACGAGCAGATCCATGTAGTCCGCGCGGATCGCTTCGAGCCTTTGCGCGGGAGTGAGTCCGTCGGGGCCGGTCTCTTGCACGCCCGCGTCGATCTGGTTCTGGATACCCGCCACACGCACCATGAAGAACTCGTCGAGGTTCGAGCCGACGATCGAGAGGAACTTTACGCGCTCGAGCAACGGATTGGCGGGATCGCGCGCCTCCTCGAGCACTCGCCGCTGGAATTGCAACAGACTCAGTTCGCGATTGACGTAGAGCGAAGGATCGTCCAGTCTGATTTGTTTCGATTTCGTTACCGCGGCTGCGTGCTTGCCCATGGGGGAAAAATCAGGTTACCAGCAAAAGCCTTTTCCCAAGCGATACACTGCTAGCGATGAACATCACGCGACGCCAATTCGCGGGCGCGGCGCTCGGCAGCGCGCGCCTGTGGGCCAATGAATCGCCCGAGCTTCGGCAAGCCACCGGAGTCAAGACTGGTGAGATCACGCCCGATTCCGCGGTGATCTGGGCACGTCACACCGCCTCGCTCACGCGGCTCGATAGCGGCATCGTGCGCAAAGGGCATGCGCCGAAAGCGCAACCGGTGAAGCCCGGCGAAGACGTCAACAAATTCGAAGGAGCGTGTCCGGGCGCATCCGGCGCGATTCGTCTCACGGCGGAACCGGTCAGCGGAACCGGACGGCGCACCTCGATGGGCTGGGTGGAAGTGGGTCCGAAAACCGATTTCTCACACCAGTTCCGCCTGCGTGGGCTCGCCGCGGACACCGAGTATCGATTCGCGATCGAGACGCGCGGATCGTCACGAAAAGCTGGGGCGATGTTGAGCGGCCAATTTCGCACCGCGCCAGTAGCGACGCAGGTAACGCCCATCAAGTTCGCGCTGTCGAGCTGTCAGATCTATTGCCGGCAGGATCGCGCCGACGGCTTCCACATCTATCCGTCGATCCATCGACTCCAGCCGCGGTTCCTGCTTCCGTGTGGTGACAATGTCTACTACGATTCCGACGATCCGGTGGTGAACTCCGCCGCCGTCGCGCGTTATCACTGGCAACGGATGTACAGCCTGCCGTCGGTGGTGAGCTGCCTTCGCAGCGTTCCCGGCTATTGGCAGAAAGACGATCACGACGCTTTCACCGACGACTGCTGGCCGGGCATGCAGGCGAAGAAGGGACAAGCGCCGTTCACCTTCCCGGAAGGTCAGGCGCTGTTCCGTGAGCAGGTGCCGTCTCCCGCCAAGGACCAGCCGATGTACCGGCGCTTCCGTTGGGGCCGCGACATCGAAATATTTCTGCCCGATGGCCGCGACTATCGCTCGCCGAATACCGATCCCGACGGCCCGAACAAGTCGATCTGGGGCAGCGAACAGAAGAAGTGGATCAAGGAGGCGATCACCAATTCGAACGCCGCTTGGAAGATCATGGTGAATCCGAATCCGATCGTGGGTCCGGATCACGCGCGGAAGAACGACAATCACGCCAATCCGGCGTTCGCCAACGAGGGCCGCGAGTTCCGCCAATGGCTGAAGGACAATGTTCCGGGCCGCGTGATCGTGATGAATGGCGACCGGCATTGGCAGTATCACTCCGTCGATCCGGACACAGGCCTGCACGAATATTGCTGCGGAGCGGCAAGCGACGCGCACGCGGTTCCACCAAGCCGTGGCGAGGATCCGCGTTATCACAAGTTCCTGCGCATCGCGGGAGGATTCGTCACCGTGCAGGTGAATCCCGATGACGCCTCCGCCCATCTGGTGATCCAGCATCACGACGTGCATGGCGCCGTGGTGAATCGCCAAACCTACAAGAAGCCGAGCGTATAGCTACTTCGCCGGAACCATCAGAACGGGATCCGGCGCGGCGCCCTTTTCCACCTGGAACTTGCTCACGAGCTTTCGCTCGGGGAGCGAGATCACATAGACCGTATCCTTCTCTTCGACAGCGGCCATCGCGTACCTGCCGTCGCGGCTGATCGACATCGAAACCGGTTCGCCATCGACTGGCAGGCGCGCCACCGGCCGGCGTGTCTGGAGGTCGGCGAATTCGACGTAGTGGCCGTGCATGCAGGCGTAGATGAGCCACTTGCCGTCGGGCGTGACCGCGACGCGCACGGGACCCTTGCCGGTTTTGATCTCCCCCATCACGGCTTGGCGCTCGGTATCGATGATCGAGATCGTGTCCGATTCGCGGTTGCACACATAGAGCTCGCGGCCGTCTGGAGAAAGCACGCTGCCTTCGGGCCGCTGTCCGGTGGGAATGAACTTGATCTGCCCGGTGGTGAGCTGGATCACCGAAAGGTTGCCCGAGCCCGAGTTCGAGACGAAGGCGTACTCGGCGCCGGACTTGCCGGGTCCGAACGAAACCATGTGCGAGGTCTGTCCATTGGTGGGGAACCGTTTGGTGGTGTTGCGCGACCGTCCGTCGATGAGCACGAGCGCATTCGGTGACTCGGCGGACACGGCGATACGGCCCGTGGCTGGATCCATCGCGATCCCGTGCGGGCGGCGCGGTTTCAGGCCGATGGTATCGACGCGCTTGCGCTGTTCGATATCAACGACCGAGACGGTGTTTCCGCCCTTGCCCGCGTTCTCGATCCGCATCACGCCGTTGTCGGTGATGAAGACGTGCCGTCCGTCCGCCGAGAGAACCATCTCGTGGGGATGTTGGCCCACCGGCACTTTGGCGAGTTGTTTCCCGTCGAGCGAATAGTAGGCGAGCGCGCTCGCCCCCTTCAACAGAACGAGAAGCGTGGGTTGTTGTGCGTGCGCTGGCGCCAGCAGCGCGATCAAACAGAAGAGGACCCGCATTCAACTCATTCTCTCTCAGCGTGCGCTACCATGGAAACTCCGCATGGAAGCACAGCAGGACGCCGCGCCGGAACTTCTGGTCTCGGTGGTGATCGTTTCGCGCAATTGCGCCGCGGCGCTTCGAAAGTGTATCGCCGCACTGGAACAATCGGCGAACCGGGAATCGATCGAGATCATCATCGCCGACAATGCGTCGCGCGACGGCTGCGAGTCGATCGATCGCGAGTTTCCGGGCATTTCTCCGCTGCGCATGCAGCATCATATTGGCCTGACCAAGGCCCGCAACATCGCGCTTAGAACCGCGCGCGGGCCCTACCTGTTGCTGCTGTCGCCAGACGTGATGGTGGAACTGGACACGATCCAGAAGCTGATCGCACGCCTCGACGAGGACTCGGCGGCGCTCGCCGTGTGTCCTCTGCTGGTGGATGAGGCTGGCAAGGCCGTGTCCAAGGCTTACCGCCTTCCGGATGCCGCGCAGGTATCGGCGGCATGGCGCGATCCGCTGTCGCTGCCGGCCGTGGCCCCCGGCGATTCGGTCGAACTGCACGATGGCAAGGCGCTGTTCATTCGGAAGGGCAGCGTGCAGGGCATGAACTACCTCGACGAGCGCTATGGCGAATCCTGGGGCGATGTCGAACTCGCCTTCCAGATCAAACGCGCGGGGAAGAAGATCGCAATGGCGAACGATATCCGCGTGCGGCTGAATACGGCCGATGCGCTGGGAGCACCGGGGGATTCGCACGCGCGGTCGGCCTACGCCTCGGATGCCGCCCATGGCGCGGCGGAGTACCTCGGCAAACATTTCGGCTTCGGTTCGGCGCTAGGCTTCCGGGTTTCGACGGCGCTGGGCGCGCTATTCAAGGCGCTGACGCTTCAGGATCCGGGCTATCACTTCGGGTTGTTCACCGGGGTGCTGGGCATGGCGAAGATCGATGGGACCGACAAGTCGCTGTAGGCGGTTCGGCTGGTCGTTCAAACTGATGCGCCAGATGGCATCGACCTTGCTTGATACACTGCCATCAATTGAGCTGTATCCTTAACGGGCGCTGCATTCGAAACTGGCGCTGCATTCGATCTGCTTCCTCCACCACGACCGCAACCTGAGGGTCGTCATTACCTGCAACACCACGACACCGGCAGCACCACCAGCGCGCTTGCCTCCGGCTGGCGTATACTTCCAACCGAGCGGAAGGCGCGCCCAACGGCTCACGCCCACTCCGTTGGTGTTTGACAAGGAAGGACATTCTGCAATGCAACAACCGCAGACTCAGTTGACCAAACCGGACTCCGGCATCGCCCGCCGGAGTTTCCTTAGAACCACCGCGACCGCCGCGTTCGCCGGCGTTGCCGCAAACTTTGGAACAAGACGGCTGGCTGCCCAAGGGGGCCCCGGAACCATCATGGCCTACATAGGAGCCTATACCGATCGGGGCAAAGGCATCCACATGTTCACCGTAGATCAGAACGACGGGACGCTCACGCCCACCAAGGTTCTCACCGGATTACCCAACCCTTCGTCACTCTATTTCCACCCGAGTCGCAAGTACCTCTATGCGGGCAACGAGATTTCGAACTTCCAAGGCGGACGCGATGGCTCGGTGACGGCAATCGGCGTCGACCCGGCCAACGGCGAGCTGAAGATTCTCAACGTCATCAGTTCCGGGGGACGCGGACCGGCGCATGTGAGTGTGGACCCCACCGGCAAGTATGTCTTCGCCGCGAACTACGGCTCCGGCTCGGTGGGAGTGCTGTCGATTCGCGACGATGGCTCGCTGGACAAGGTGACCGACAGCCAACAGATCAGCGGGCCGCTCGGGCGGAATCCGGCGCAAGACGCCCCTCCGGGCAGCTTCGCCATCAGCGGCCACGACGCGCCACACGCGCACATGGCGCAAATGGATCCATTCGGACGATTCCTGTTGGTAAGCGACCTCGGCACGGACCGTATTTACATCTATAAGCTCGACTACGGCTCGGGCGTGCTCACGCCCAACGCCACGCCCTTCGTGCAGGCCACCAACGGGGCCGGACCGCGTCACTTTGCGTTCCATGCATCAGGGCGCTATCTTTTCTCGCTGAACGAAGAAGCGTCCACCCTGGATGTGATGCGGTGGGACCCTGGGGCCGGCGAGGCGACTATTCAACAGACCATCTCCACGTTGCCGAAAGGCTACGAGGGCACCAACTACACGTCCGAGATCGCCGCTACCTCAGATGGGCGGTTCGTCTATTGCGCCAACCGGCTTCATGACTCGATCGCGCTCTTCTCCGTGGACCCGGTCAACGGCTCCACCAAACTCGTCGACATCGTGTGGACGCGGGGCAGCTATCCGCGCAACTTTGCGATCGACCCTAGCGGCAACTTCATGTACGTGCTGCATTCGCGCAGCGACAATGTCACGTCGTTCAAGGTGGACCGTGCGTCGGGCACCCTCACGTTCACCGGGAAGTTCACCGGCGTGGGTAATCCGTCCGAGATCCGCTTCCTCCGGCTCTGATCGCTGGCTCCTTCCGAGCCAGCAGTGCGTTCAACCTGTATCAGGACGGCGAGCGCGGGCCGCGTGGAGTGGAGACACACCACGTTGCCCGCGCGGCTCGGTCAGGGTGCGTCCGCGCCTGTAGGATGGGAGTGTGAGGATCCTTCTCTACTCCGGCAAAGGTGGCGTGGGCAAGACGTCCCTCGCCGCCGCCACGGGCGCGCAACTGGCCCGGCTCGGCTACAGGACCCTCGTCATGTCGGTGGATCCCGCGCACTCGCTCGCCGACGCATTCGACCTCGAAACAGCGCTCTTCCACGGCAAGACATCCGAACCGGTCACCGTGGCGCCGCGCCTCGACATCCACGAAGTGAACATCCAGGTCGAGATCAAGCGGCACTGGGCCGAGATCTCCCGCTACATCACTGCGATTCTCCGCACGTCAGGCCTTTCGGAAGTGGAGGCCGGCGAGATGGCGATCTTCCCGGGCATGGAAGAGCTCTCGGCGATGATGTACGTGAATCAGTTCCGGCGCGATGGCCGGTATGACCGGATCGTGCTCGACTGCGCGCCCACCGCGGAATCGCTGCGTTTCGTCTCGATTCCGACGACGCTCGATTGGTACATGCGCCACGTCTTCCCGATCGAGCGCAAGGTGCTCAAGGCGGTGAGGCCCATCGCGAATCGCATGTCTCCCGTGGAGCTTCCGCCCGATGCCTACTTCGGCAACGTCGGAGAACTGTTCGAGAAGATCAAGGGCATCGACACGCTGCTCGAGGATCCGCAAGTCTGCAGCGTGCGTCTGGTGACGAACCCGGAAAGGATGGTGCTGCGCGAGACACAGCGTGCTTTCGTCTACTTCTCGATGCACGGGCTCACGGTCGATACCGTGATCGCCAATCGCGTGCTGCCCGAAGCGGTACACGACACATTCTTCGCGGGCTGGCGCGAATCGCAGCAACGGATTCTCGGCGAGATGGAGAACTACTTCGCGCCGTTGCCGGTACGCCGCGTGCCGCTCTTCCATCACGAGGTACTCGGCCTCGAGCGAATCAACGAAGTCGCGGCGGCGCTTTACGCCGCGGACGAGGATCCTTCCGAGGTCACGCGCACCGAGCGGCCCTACTCGTTCGTCAAGGCTGGCGATCACTACGAAGTGAGGTTGCAGCTCCCGTTCACGGGCAAAGGCGAAGTGGAGCTGTTCAAGAAAGGCGACGAGTTGGTGGCTCAGATCGGAACCTTCCGCCGGCACATCGGGCTACCCACCAC
This sequence comes from uncultured Acidobacteriota bacterium, assembly GCA_902825945.1. GTDB lineage: Bacteria > Acidobacteriota > Terriglobia > Bryobacterales > Bryobacteraceae > SYLY01. The sequence continues at coordinate 145,322 of CADECY010000001.1, read as the reverse complement.
AATGGCGGCCCTGCAGCCCGTGCGGGCGCGCTTCGACGGGTCCATACTGGTAGTGGAGATGAAGGAGGTATCGTGAGCGAATCGACGGCACAATCGGAAACCAAGCATGGCTGCGGTGCGTGCGGATGCTCGGGCACCGGTCCGGCATTCACGGACCTTCTGCGCGGGATGATGCCGCCCGGACCCGCCATCGAACATTTCGATCAGGCCCGGATCTCGTTCCTGAAGGGCCTGCGCGCGCTGCTCGACGCGCGGATCGAGGATCTTTCGCATAGGGAGCGTAAGGGCACGCGGATCAACATCGAGTAGCCTCGCCGTGAAGATTCTGTTGCTGTGCGGCGTGCTTCTCGCCGGTTGCCGGCAAGGGTCCGCGCCCGATCACAATGAGGGCAGTGGCCACACTGTGCTAGCGCCCCTGGCGAAACCCTCCGAATACGCTCCGCGCGTCCGCCGGATCGTATACGTCCCGATCTATTCGAGTCTCTACTGGGGCGTCGACCGGCAAACAACCGAACTCGCGGCCACGCTGAGCATCCGCAACGTCAGTGCGAAGCACGCGATTGTGATCCACTCGGCGCGATACTACGACTCGGCCGGTAAGGAGATCCGCGAGTACGCCGGCACATCGTCGTCGCTTGCCGCGCTGGCCACCGCGGATTTCGTCGTTCAACGCCGCGATACCGCGGGAGGCCCGGGGGCGAACTTCCTGGTGGAGTGGTCCGCCGCGGAGGATGTCGACGAACCGGTGATCGAGGCGGTGATGGTGGGCCAGCATGGAAACGCCGGAATTTCGTTCACGAGTCCGGGGCGGACTCTCTCCAAGGCGAGCGCCGAACTCGAAGCCGTACCAGAGCGGAGGAAAGATGGAAGCAAGCGTCCGTAACAATCAGGCCGAGGGCCGGTTCGAGATCGAGACGGGCGGCGCCGTCGCCAAACTGACCTACCGCCGGCAACCGGACTCGATCACGTTCCTGCACACCGGTGTGCCGCCCGAACTCGAAGGGCGTGGCCTCGCAAAACAACTGGCGGTGGCCGGACTCGACTACGCGCGTGAGAACGGACTCGCGGTGGTGCCGCTTTGCCCGTTCGTCGCCACCTACATCAAGCGCCATCCCGAGTTCGCGGACCTGCTGCACGAAGCGCACCGGGCCGAGTGAGCTGCGGAGCGTCCAGACGGGCCCCGCGATAGGCCTTGACCTCGCCGAACCGGCGATGACGCAGCCAATCCTCACGGGCGGCGGCGATCTCCTCCGGGGTGCGTGCGACGAAGTTCCACCACATCAGGATCGGCTCGGGAAACGGCGGTCCGCCGATGAGCAGCACCCGCGCTCCGGCCGTACTCGACAAGACCGCGCTCGCGCGGCCCGGGCCGAGGTAGTGGAGTTGCTCGTTCCCGAGAGCTTCGCCTTCGAGCGACACGGTTCCCCGCAGCACTTGGAGGGCGTGCTCCCACGAAGCTTCCAGTGGAACCTCGAGAGCGCCGCTGGGGTGGATCTCGAGATCGGTGCCCAGGATCGGAGAGCGATGCGGAGCCGGTGAGGTGACGCCGCCGATGGTTCCCGAAAAGACACGGACCAGGCCCGCAGGTGATTCGATCACCGGGACGTCGGGTGTCGTGGAGAACGACGCGGGCCCGTTGCGATGGGAGTCCGGCAGCGCGACCCACAATTGCACTCCGTCCAATACTCGGCTGTGATCGGGAGGAGTCTGCTCGGTGTGAGCGACGCCGCCACCCGCGGTCATCACGCTGACGCCTCCGGGCCGGGTGACGGCCGCGCAGCCCAGGCTGTCATCGTGCTGGATCTCGCCATCGAGCAGCCACGTCACCGTCTGCAATCCGATGTGCGGATGCGGCGCCACGTCCATCGGCTTGCCTCCGGCAAAGGTCATCGGACCGAAGCGATCGAGGAAGCACCACGGGCCCACCATGCGCCGCTCGCGCACCGGCAGCGCCCGCATGACCGGGATGCTCCCCAGCATCACCGTCTTACCTGGATAAGCAACCCGCGCGGGCGTCAGTTCCAATTCAGGCCCTCGGGCAGCACTTCCGGAGTCTGGAACGGCTCGACTCCGAACAGCAACCGCAGGGTCTCGTTGACGTTCGGAACCTCGAGCGTGCCACTCGCCAGAAACAGCAGCGCCTGGGCCTGGGCGGTGACCGCCACGGCGGCTGTCACCTCGTCGTCGAGGATCGAGGTGAAGAACTGATGCGGATTGTTGCGCAGGCTGGGCAGGCGGGCGCGCAACAGGTCGAAGCGCAGAATCGAAGTCTGTTCCCGCGCGAAGGCGTCGAGCACCAGTCCGGTGTTGACCGGGTTTGGAACCGAGCGGTCGCCAATCGCGTACTGGAAGAGCACGCGCTTGGTGCTCACGCCCGGGAGCGTGGCCGCGGTTAAGCGCGGAGCGTAGTTCCCGGGGCGGCCAGGCGCTTCGATCCAGTGCAGAATGTCTTCGGCGTTCTGAATGTCGATCGCGCCCGGCACGTTGTTGACGCGCACAGGCTCGTTGCGGAGCGGCGCGTTGGCGTCGAAATCACCCACGCCCTTGTTCAGCAGGCCGCGCGCGCCCAGGTATTGCATCGCCACGGGGCGATACTGCTCGGAGAGCAGCGCGGTGCGCACCAGCGAATCACCGCCCACGTTCAGCACGGCGGCACGCACACCTGGCTCCACCGCGAGGAACATCGTTCCATAAAACACGCCCAGTGACTGGCCGAAGAACGAAATGTCGCCTCCGTTGAGTAATGGCGCGCCGGAACCGTCGAGATCGATCCCGCCGCGAATCGCACGAACCAACTGTGACAGGTCGAGCGCGGACTGGCGCATCGAGTCGCGCCCGAGGAGCACCACGCTCGTGCCGCTCGCGAAAAACCCACTGGACTCACCAATCGTTCCGGTGCCTTGGTCGATCCCACGGCCCGGCGCGGGAACCTCGGTCGTCGTGCCGTCCGTCTCGCCGATCAAGAGCGAACTCTCGGGCCCGAATCCATGTCCAACCGCGTTCATCGCGACTACCGCGTAGCCCTGTTTGCAGAAGGCGAGCGCGAGAATCGTCGGCATTCCGAAGCGGCTGTCGGTCACGCCGTGTCCGGCGATTACCACCGGATATCCGCCAGGCGGAGGCGCACTGGCGGGCAGCCAAACATGGAAATGGACCTCACTCATCGAGCGAGGCGCGGGTAGATCCCGGCCCGTTGCCATTTGCGGAAACGCGGAGTCAGCGTCCAGATAGTTCGGAGATTGGAAGCTGCCGAACGCTACCCGGCCGATGCCGGAGGACGGAAGAATTCCTGGAGGCAGTGGCAGTGTCAAGTCATCGAACCTGTTATCCCCCCGCGGACGCACCTGCCTGCGCCACGTGACGGATGCGACCTTGGTGGCGTCGAACACGCCCCTGCCAACGGGCCTGCTGAACGCGGCCTGCGTCGATTCGAGGGCGCGCCGTCCCGCTTCGAGAGACGCAGTGGCGGAAAGGGTCGTAAAGACCGCAGCGGCGGCCACGCGCCCGCTGACGGCCTGTTGGATGACCGGCATCGCCTCCGCCACTTCCGCGCAACCAGCAACCTCGGTGCTTCCGCCAACGCAGGATTCGAACGCCGGAGAGCGGATCACCGGATCGCCCGCGCGGTCGCGCACCTCGCTCGTCACGACTACGGCGTACCGGCGTGATTGATCCAGGATCTCGTCCGGCCGCGCATAGGCGGTGTTGGTCTGGGGATCGTAGACCACCTCGTTGACGGGCGTGACCTTGCCTTTTTCGCCCCACGAGTAGTCGACCGGCACCACGCTGTCGAGCCACACGATCGCAAGGCCGGAACGGAGGGTGTCCGGATTGATGGGTCCGCTGAAAGAGACGCGAATCCGCCCCTTGGTGTTGAACCCGTCCAATTGATTCACCGCTAGGATCTCGGCGCAAGCCACCAGGCCCGAGATCGAAAGGCAGCTCGGGAACGGCATGTTCACGCGCAATCCTGTCTTCTGGCCGGTGTCCGGAACGGTCAGCGCGTTCGACGGGAACGGTCCCAATTCCGGGCGTTGCGGATTGAACTGGACCGACGTATCGGCGGCCCGCAGGGCGAAGGCAAGCAGAAATCCGGCGGCAGTGAGTCGCATTGATCCTCAGTTTCCCATACCGGGCGGCGAGGATCGTGGATCTACTTCTTCTTCGCCGACCGCGGGATCGCCCGGTCGATCAGCTTGGCGCGATCGCCTTTGGCCCATGTGGCCTGAATCTCAGTCTCATTGATGCCGGCAACGCGCCCCAGCAGAATGAACGCCGGCAGCGCGTGCTCCAGATGCTTCCAGCGCGCCATTTCGGCGAGTGCGGGAATCGCCTGTTCGCGAAGGTGACCGATGACACGTGGATCGCGCTTTTCGGTGAGCGTCACCAGAACGTTGAGCGCGGTGGCACGATCGGACCAGATCAACGAATCGAGCATCTCGATGAACCAGGTCGCCGAGACCTCGATCTTCTCTTCCCGATCGGTGTCAGGCGGCTGCAACGAGCCGAGAACGGCGATCGCCGCGAGCGACCGCATCGCGTTGTTACGCACCGTGTCGTCGGGGTCGCGCAAGGCAAGCTGCAGATCGCCAATGATCGCGCGCTTGTTCCGCGTGTAGCCGAGCACATAGGCGGCCATGGCGCGATGCTCTTCATCGGCGGAGCTCTTTAGAACTTCCCGCAGAAGGTCGAAGTGGGTTTCGGCGAGCGGGACGAATCGAAGCTGTTGCTCTCGCGCGGCGGGATCGCTCAGAAGCGAGTGGCCTTCCACCAAGCTTTCGGTGGTCTCACCGCCGCGGGCGGCGCGGTTCACCGCAAGCAGGAACTGAGCGTAGACGTGATGCACCTCTTCGGGAAGCTTGGATTCGCCGGCGGGTGTCGCGTTGTAGTCGAAGTGCGCGCCTCCGCGCTCTTCGACACCGACATAGAGTATGGCCTTGCCCTGATCGCAGCAGACGGCTTCGAGCCGCGCGCGCACGATGTTCTTGACCGCTTCGATCGCCTCTTCCACATCTGCTTTCGACTTGGGAAGAGGATCGCCTTCCTTGACGGTCAGCACCTTGCGGATGTCGGCTTCCGAAACCCCGCGGAGTCCATAGAAATCGAGCACGCCGATCGTGGGCACCTGCGCGCAGAGGCCAATGGCCGCCAAAACACCGAGCAACGGCCGGAGCCCGCGAGGAGTCACAATCGTAGGACGCCGCGCCGTGGCTATGAGTTTCGCTCCGCGGCGTCGCCGATCAGCGGGATCACGACTTTGTCGCCTCGGAAGGTCCGCCACATGATGTAGAGCCAGCAGATCATCCCGGTGAGGTTCAGGGTGCGGCCCACGATGTCGCGAAGGCCCTTGGGAAGGAAGATGCCGGATGAGAAGAGCAGCAGCACGAAAACGCAGAAGAAGAAGATCGATTGCAACGCGTTGAACCGCACCTGCTTCGACTGATTGTGCGGAGACCAAGCCAGGAAGAGCATGCCCGTGAGTGGACCCAAGACGTAACACAATGCATTCACGACGTTCGGGGCCATCGCTCCCGCGCCGCCGGAATCCTCGCCGGCTCGGCGGATGGTGGCGGCGGGTCCGAGACCCGCACCCCCACAAAGCTGGCATACCTCGCCGTCGTATTGCATTCCGCATTTGCGGCAATAGGGCATGAGGGAAGGGTACCCCGTCGCCGCGAGTTTCGCAACCGCAGAGGCAAAATTGCACAACTATTGCAATTGCGGACAGAAACCTCTGATAGCGTGGACAGTGGAGTACTACTTGACTTCCAAGCCGACTGAAATCAACTGGCCAACCGCCATCACTTTTACCGTCTTCCATATCGGGGCTGTCGTGGCCCTTTTCCACATCGACTGGCATGCGATTGCCGTCGCCGCAGCCATACACTTTATGGCAATTAGTTGGGGTATCGGAATGGGATACCACCGCCTATTGACGCATCGCGGATATGTTGTCCCCAAGCTGCTCGAGTATTGGTTCGCCTTCTGGGGGACCATGGCGCTCGAAGGCGGCCCCCTTTCGTGGGTGGGCATTCATCGCATTCACCACCAGAATTCCGACAAACCCGGCGATCCGCACTCGCCCAATGACGGAGCCTGGTGGGCGCACCTCCTCTGGATGATCTTCGGGCAAGCCGAGCACAACAACACCAAGGAGTTTGCGCGCTACGTCCCGGACTTGGGTAAAGACCCTTTCTACCGGTTCCTGAACACCTTCCACTACCTCCCGGTGGCCATCTCGGCCGTCCTGCTGTATGCCTACGGCGGCATCAACTATGTCCTGTGGGGTGTTTTCTTCCGCGTCAGCCTCGGACAGCAGTGCACGTGGCTGGTCAATTCCGCCACCCACATGTGGGGCGCGCGCCGGTTCGAAACGCGCGACATGTCGCGCAACAACTGGTGGGTCGCGGCGGTGACGTTCGGCGAGGGCTGGCACAACAATCACCACGCTCATCCGGTGTCGGCGCGTCACGGGCTCGCCTGGTATGAGGTGGACATCAGTTGGTATCAGATTCGCCTGCTCGAGATGCTCGGCATCGCGAAAAAGGTGAAGGTCGCCTCGGTGACGCAGCCGATGCGTTACCAGGAAGCGGCCTAGCTTCTCCCGGGCCGGACCGGCGGTTACCATGGTGAGTATGGTATGGTCCGGCCATTCCAAGAATACCGGCCTGTTCATCGCACTCGGCGCTGCGATCGTCGCGCTTGCGGTGGCGTTGAACGTCGGCTGGATCGTCATTACCTGGCGCGAAGGCCTGCGGCTCGCGCTCGGAGTCCTGTTTTTCGGCCTGATCATTACGGGAGTGGTGTTGAATACGGTTTTCCTCGTCCGCGAAATCCGGCGGAACGAACAGCACAACGCGTTCATCAATGCGGTGACGCACGAGTTGAAGACGCCCGTCGCGTCGATCCGGCTCTACCTCGAAACCATGCAATCGCGCCAGGTGGACGAGGCCAAGCGCCGCGAGTTCCAGAAGATCATGATCGATGATTGCGACCGCCTGCTCCACACGATCGAGCAGGTGCTGCGCGCCGGACAAACGGGCGCGTCGTCGAAGCGGGTCCGCGGAACCCCGGTGAATCTCGCCGAGACCGTTCAGGAATGCCTTTCGATCGCGCGCACGCGCCACCGGCTCGGGCCGGAGTCACTGCGCTATGCGGCCGGGATCGATGGCGCTGCCACTGTCATGGGCGATCCCGACGAGCTGAAGACGGCGATCAGCAATCTGATCGACAACGCGGTCAAGTACTCGGGCGGCAAGGTGGACGTGCTCGTGGAACTGGCGCGCGGCGCCAATCGCGACCTGCTGATTCGAGTCAAGGATCAGGGCATCGGCATCCCGAACACTGAACTGCGGCGCATCTTCAAACGCTTTTACCGGATTCAGGATAGTGTGGCCGGCCGTGTGAAGGGAATGGGGCTGGGGCTGTTCATCGTCAATTCGGTGGCCAAGCGGCACGGCGGGCGGGTGTTCGCCGAAAGCAGCGGTCAGGGGCATGGCAGTACCTTTACGCTCCAACTGCCCGTCGCTTCGGACCCGGCGGCATGAGCCGGATTCTGATCGTCGAAGACGAGACGCATCTTGCCGAAGGCCTGCGGTTCAATCTGGAAGCGGAAGGCCATGAGGCGGAGGTAGCCGAGACTGGCGAAGCCGCGCTCGCGGCGATTGCGCGCACGGTCGAACAACCGTTCGAGTTGATCGTGCTCGACGTGATGCTGCCGGAAATGGATGGATTCGCGGTGGCGTCGGCGCTGCGCCACAGCCAGAACTTCATCCCGATCCTGATGCTGACCGCGCGCGCCCGCCCCGAAGATGTTTTGATGGGGCTCGAATCCGGCGCCGACGACTATCTGCCGAAGCCTTTCGAACTGGCGATTCTGCTCGCGCGCATCAGAGGCTTGCTGCGCCGCGCGCAGTGGATGCAAACCCCTCGGACACCGCCGAATGTCTTCACCTTCGGCAACAAGCGGATCGATTTCGATACCCAAGAGCTGTTCGCCGGCGATCGCAAGATGCGCCTCACCACCATGGAGACCAACCTGCTGCGCTATTTCGTTCAGCGCGAAGGCAAGGTCGTCTCGCGCAAGATGATGCTCGACGAAGTTTGGGAGGTCCGCGAGGACACCGACACGCGCGCGATCGACAACTTCATTGCGCGGATCCGGAAACTGATCGAGGACGAGCCGGGCCAGCCGAAGCATCTGCTGACGGTGCGCGGGGTCGGCTACCGGTTCCTGGCGAATCCGGAGTAGTGGGCGTCGCTGAGCGCGATGGCACGACAGGCGCCACGCGAACAGTGACGAGTTCGAGTCTGTGATTCCGTTCTGGTCCGGCCCGTGCGTTGGCCGCGCAATGTGCGCGCAGCGAATGGAGCGGCTACGAGCCGTCATGTCATCGATCCCGCTCGCCGAGTTCTTCGAAGCGCACAGGCCGCGAAGGCGCGGCGCCGGAGCGAGTCCGTTGCGCGCGTGTTCCTCAAGAGCGTGGTTGCCCGGCATGGCCGGAGACGGAGTGGGCGCCATCGTCAACTGGAGAGCGCAGTTGATCGGCCGAAGTCGCGCCCGGCCAATTGTTCAGGACTTGGGTGAGACAGCCAATTCCAACGAATTGCAAAGGTTTTGTAAAAGCGCCGATGGAACGAATCCGCGCGGGCTCGGGAGACGTTTAATCGAGTGAAGGGAGCAAACGAAAATGAAACTCAACAAGCTCACGCAAACGATTCTGACGGCAGCCCTGGCTGCGATTCCGTTCACGGCATTCGCGGCAAACGGCTCCATGCCGGACGCGGCACAAACCGCCGAGAAGGTCCGCAAGGAGCTCGTCACGCTGCCTTTCTACGGTGTCTTCGACAACCTCTGGTTCGAGATGAACGACGGCATGGTCACCCTCCATGGCGCGGTGACCCGGCCCACGCTCAAGACTTCCGCCGAGCGCGTCGCGCAGCGGGTGGCGGGCGTCACCAGCGTCGTCAACCGGATCGAGGTGTTGCCGCTGTCGAACTTCGACGACGGAATCCGGCTGCGCGTACTGCGCGCGGTCTACGGCCAGCCCGCCTTGCAGCGCTATCAGCTCGGTGCGCAGCCGTCGATCCGGATCCTGGTGAAGAACGGCGAAGTGACGCTCGAAGGGATCGTGCTGAACGACATGGAGCGCAACATCGCCAACATCCAGGCCAACGCGGTGTTCGGCGTGTTCAAGGTGAACAATAACCTGCGCGTGGAAAAGCCGGCGGCGCCGAAGGCGTAACACGGGCGGCGGGGTCCCCCTGAATTCGATGGGGACGGACGGCGGACGGAAGTTCCTCACGGCTTCCGTCCGCCGATTCGTTTTCGGCACCAGCGGGACAATCTTCCTCCCGAAGCCGTGGCGGCGCCAATCGCTGAACTGGCCGGACTCCCGCAATTCCCGGCCCGCCTAATCGGCGCCGGATCGATGGGCGCTCGAACATTGCGGTGCCGCGCTATCCTGAAACCAGATGCCGATGTACGAGTATCGTTGCCAGGAGTGCAACGCACGTTTCGAACAACTCCGCCGCATGTCGGAAGCCGATTCGAACCTGATCTGTCCCAAATGCGAATCGAAGCGGGTGGAGCGATTGCTCTCGGCCTTCGCCGCCCACGGATGCGGTGGCGGCGGACGCTTTACTTGAGCGGCGTAATCAACCGGCCCGTGGGGCCGAGTTCCTACTTCTTCACCCGAACCAGTACCGGCTCCGGGGCGGCGTAAGAGTTCTGTTGCCCGGAGCGCGTTTCCACGCGTCCGGACAAGTAGACATAGCCTTCGGTGGGCTCGGCGTTCGGCAACGCCCACAGTTTGAACGAGCGCTCGGATTCGTCTTCGGTGATCAGCACGCCGTTCAAGCCGGAATCGGTCACGCGCACGCGCAGTGGCAGATCGCGCACCTCCACGGGCACGCGGCCCGCGAATCCGTTGTTGCGCGAGATCTTCACCAGCACTTCCTTGGTTTCACCCGGCGCGAGATCCACCACCCTGGTCGCGGCCGTCATCACGACATCGGGCCTGGGACCCACGGCGATCAACTTCGTCCGGTCATCTGGATTGGCACGGTGCGCGATCGTTTTGCCGTTGATCGCGGCGCGCCCGGTCACTTCGAACGGCACAGCGGAATCGATCTTCGCATGGGAAGCGGCGGTAACGAGAATCGTCGCCGAGTCGAGCCCCGCGCCGATCGTGTTGGTGGTGGCGCTGAGGCCCTCGGGCAGGCCTGACATCGCGATCTCGATCGGGCCTTCATAGCCTTCCATCCGCATCGCGGTAACGGTTACGGGAATCGTTCCTCCGGCGGGAACGTTCGGGTTGCGCGGATTCACCGAGAGCCGGAAGTCCGGCCGCGGCTCGCGCACATTCAATCGATAGGCGTGCGATGCGCCACCGGTGCCGCGGATGTCGCGCAGGCGGATGAAGTAGTCACCGTCCGCGGGCGCGGTGAAGTCGAGGTAGGAATCCTTGCCGTATCCCGGGCCGCCATCGTCGTTGCGATAGAACAGCGGCACGAGCGGCAAGCCATTGGGCGAAAACCGTGCGCCAGCCGGATGCATCTGCACCTTATACAGCGGACGGTCGATTCCATGCGCTTCGGGTGTGGTGCCGAACTGTCCCTTGCGCTGCCCACCGAACGATTCGACCGCCATGTCTTCGTCCGGACCGTCGGGCACTTCATCCACGCGCAGAATCTCGTTGCCCACCATGACGTAATCGCCGTTGTTGAGCACGTTCCAGGCCTGGATGCGGAGTCCGCGCGAGGCAGAATCATGATCGCGCAGCACCAGATTCGTCTCCCAGATCGCGCGGGCGACGGCTCGCTCGACCGGCTTACCGGCGGCATCGAGCACCTCGACATGCGAGTCGAGTTCGGAGCCCGCACGCCGCGCCAGCACCTCGATCGCGGCCTTCTGCCCCTTCTTTGCCGCGAACTTGAACCAGTGCTCTTTCGATACTCGGCCATTGACGGTCACGGGCAACGTCAACGCCTGCGCGGCGGACATCGATCCGTTCGACGGCGATGCCGATATCTCCGGATCGGAACCGAGCGCGAGTTTGATTTCGTTGAATGCGGGGCCATCGGCCGTTTCCGGACGCAGCCGCACCGCGTCTTCCTCGCCTTCGCTGGGCTTGCCTTCCACTTTGACTTTCGCCGCTCCCAGATTCGTTCCATCGATCTGAATCTCCGCCGGCTTGCCGCGTTGCACACCGAGCGGATAGGCCGCGATCGCGACCGGGAGCTTGCCCACGAGGATGCGATAGAAGTTCGACCCACGGCCACTCGATTCGTAGTCCGCGACGCGCACGTAGTAGGTGCCGGCCGTATCGAACTGATGGCGGAACCGCATCGCTGATTCCTCGCTCGCATACCCGAACTCACGCAGCACGCGTTGATCTTCCCCGAGAATCCGCACCACGGGCTGCAACGTCGATCCGATCTTCGCCGCCTGATTTTCGAAGACGAGTTCCTCACCGGCCTTCACCTTGATCTTGAAGTGATCCACATCGCCGGGCCGGGAAATCGCGCCCACGAGCACTGTTGGCAGATAGGTCTCGAACGCGCCGTCGAACGTGTCGTTGGGCTCCTTGTCCGGGCTTTCGCCGAAGTAGGGCTCCACCAGGAACGTACCGTCCGGAGAAGTTCCGAGCGGCGTCAGCAGGCGGCACTTCACCGCGCCCACGTTCGCCTCGGGTGAAACCTCAACCTCCACCGTTACTTGATTGCGCGGCGGCAACGGACCCAGATCGACTGTCGACCGAGTGCCGTTCGACCCGAGCCGGACATCAGGCAGATCGGGCAGTTCCTTCACGCGGACGATGCGCCCCTTCACGCCTGGATCGGAGAAGTAGATTGCCTTGGCGTTCGCGAGGTTGAACCCCTCGAACGTCATCTCGACCGTGGTGCCGCGCTGGACGCCGAGCGGTGCGACACTCGCGAGTGTCGGAGGCGTCATCCGCGGGCCCGTTGGGCTATCCGTATCCTTCTGCGCCCAGGCAAGCGTGGCGAACACCAAAGAGGAACCGAGGGTGCGTTTCATTGACTACCTCATGTCGAGCAGATCGAGCGAGCCATCCATGCGGGCCACCAGCAGCTTCTGGCCCTGTTGCGCGAACTGGAGCCCGTAGACCCAGTCCGATTGATTCGCGGCGAGCTTCAATTCCGTCAGGTCGGAAGCGCGGAGCATCTTGACCGAACGGTCGGCGGCGGAAGTGACGATCGTTTTGCCATCGGGCGACCACGCCACCCGCAAGATCGCGTCTTCGTGCGCCATCAGCGAATGCAGCAGTTCGCCGCCCGTGCCGCCCATTGACCAGACGCGGACCGACTTGTCGAGCCCGCCGGCCGCTACCATCTTTCCCGAGGGATCGATGGCGATGCTGTTGATGCCGTCCGTCGCTTCGCTGAATGTGTAGAGGCGCGTGCCGGTGGCCCAATCCCAGATCTTCACCGTGCGATCGGCGCCGCCCGAAACGAGCCGCTTGCCGTCTGGCGTGAACGCCACCGCATATACGGAGTCGATGTGATCCTTCAGAGTGCGGATCTCCTTGCCGGATTCGACATCCCAAAGCTTGATCAGCTTGTCGTAGCTCGATGTGGCGAGCATCTTTCCATCCGGCGAGAATGCGAGACCGTAGATGCAGTCGGCGTGACCGGTGATCGTTACCAGCGCCGTGCGCTTCTCGACGTCCCAGATCTTGACCTCGCCGTTTTTCCCGCAGACTCCGCCCGCTGCCGCCAGTAGCCTGCCATCGCCGGAGAACGTCACGTTGCGAACCGCATCCACGTGTCCGGCGAGGTTCGTAACCGGCTGTTTGGTGGCCGCGCTAACGAGCCTCACTTCGCGATATCCGGCGAGCGCGATCCGATCTCCGAAGACGGCCGCGCCGTAGGTTCGCCCGGCATTGGCCCTCTTGGGCTTCAGCACGGGCGCCGCGCCCGCGGACTTCATCGGAACATCCTGCGCAGGCCCTTTCGCCCCCGCAGCGATCCACTTGCGGATCATCTCGATGTCGCCCGCACTCAAGAAGGTCCCGTCCATGGGCATCGTGGGATCGGCCTTACCCTGGATCATCTGGAACATCAAACTCTCGTCCGGATCACCCGGGATAACGGCGCGGCCTCGATTGCCCCCGCGTACGAACTGCGCGTAGGTGTTCATCTCGTAGTCGCCGATCTTCGCGCCTTGCGCATGGCAGGAACCGCAGCGCTTGATCATGAGCGGATGAATATCGTCCACCCATGTCTGGGCAGACAGCGCCACCGGAACGAGGATCAGAATTCGACGGCGCATCAGTGGTTGAACAGGAATTCCTTGCTCGTCAGCAGCGACCATACCATGTCTTCGGCTGCCTGCCGCCGCGCGTCCTTGGCCGCTTCCGGCGTGGTGCCTGATTGACGGGATCGAGCGAGCGCTGTCGTGATCGATTGCTTTTCGCTCGTGCTGGGATAGCGGCTGAAGGCAGACAGATAAATCTGTTCCACCACGCGCGCGTCGGAAAGGCCAATCTTTTGAAACAGATTCACGTAGCCGTTCGGATCGCTCAGCTTCTTGTTGAGCGTGTCGCCGTTGATCACGTGCAACGCCTGCGCGATCGAAGGATCTTGCGACCTTTCGGCCGCGTCGCAAATGATTCGGTCCGGACGGCCGAACACCGACAGGAACTGCGACTGCACCCTCACATCGGGTAACTGCATCGCGCGGGTGCCCGCCGGATAGCCACCGAAGGCCGAAGGAACTCCGGTCACCTGCGCCATCGCATCGAGAATCACTTCGCCGGGAAGGCGCTTGACGATGTACTTCGAGTAGAAGATATTGTCGCTCTGATTGGTCGCGTTCGCTTCGGAACTCAATTGGTAGACCGACGAGTTCATGATCGTGCGGATCAGATGTTTGATGTCGTAACGATGCTCGACGAAATCCTTCACCACCGCGGAGAACAGCTCTTCGTTCGACGCCGGATTCGTCGCGCGAACGTCATCGACCGGATGCACCAGTCCGCGGCCGAAGAAGTTGCCCCACACGCGGTTCACGATGTTGCGCGCGAAGAACTGGTTGCCGTTGGTGAGCCACTCGGCGAAGTGCTCGCGCCGGTCTCCCATCGCGTCGAGCGGCATCGATTTTCCGTCGAGCGGCGTCGGATCGAGCGGGCGTAGCAGGCGCGGATGGTTGATGTCGCCCGCGGTGCGCGCGAAGATGACAGTCTCGCCGCGATCGCCATTCTTGATTCCCACTCGCGAGAAGAGATTGGCGAACTGGTAATACTGCTTCTGAGTCCACTTCTCGAGCGGATGATTATGGCAGCGCGCGCAGGTGAGGCGTTGGCCGAGGAACGCCTGCGTGACGTTCTCGGACAAATCGATCGGATCCTTGTGAAGAACGAAGTAGTTGAGCGCGCCGTTCTCGCGTGTGGAGCCGGTCGAGGTGAAGATCTCTCGCGCGAACTGGTCCCACGGCTTGTTCGTTTTCACGCTGTCGCGGATCCAGTTGTAGAAGGCCCACATCGAGTTGGTACGGAGCTTGCGCGAGGAGACCAGCAGCAGGTCGGACCATTTGTACGCCCAGTAGTCGGCGAACTCCTCGCGCGCGAGCAGGCTGTCGATCAATTTTGCTCGCTTGTCCGGCGCGGTGCCGGCGAGAAAGCTCTCCACTTCCTCCGGAGTCGGCAGGATTCCGGCCGCATCGAGATAGGCGCGGCGTAGGAAGCTCTCATCGGAGGCCGCCTTCGACGGTGCGATTCTCAGGGCCTTCCACTTCGCAAGGGCGAGTCCATCGACGAAATTGCGCGGCCGGAATTGCGTGTAGGAGTCAGGCGCGAGCGTGTTCTCGTAGGGAACGGTGATGCGCGCATAGAGCACGCGGCTCTGGTAGTAGAGCGTAATCGCGGCTTCGCCGTGTCCGGTGGTTTTGACGCGGCCGAGATCATCGACGGTAGCGACGCCTTCGTTCGCCGACGTGTACTTCACCCAGCGGCTGACGTCCTCCACTCGACCCCCGGTGTAGCGAGCCCGCACCACCAGTTGCTGTTCGACGCCTGGCCTCAGGATCGCGGAGCCCGGAAAGACTTCGATCGAAGCAACGTCCGGATCGTTCTCGCGCGGTGCGGGCGCGCCTGCGGCGATCCACTCGCCGATCACGCGATACTCGAGCGAATCGGGCGCGAAGCGGCGTCCGCCCCCGTGCGGAATGCCCATCGTTGCCTTCCTCAGAATCAGCGATGCGGCGGGATCATCGAGATTGACACGGCGGCCCGTGGAGACGCGGGTGAGCGTCGCGTGGTCGACCTCGGGATCGTAACCGCGGAGGGTCAGCTTGAATCCGTTCTTCCCGGCGAGCGCTCCGTGACAGGCGCCTTGGTTGCAGCCCATCTTGGTGAGCACCGGAATCACATGATTCCGAAACGACCATTCGAACGGCGCCTTTGCGTTCCGCACCGTGACCTTCGCCGTTGCCGAAACTCCATTCACGGACGCCGTGATCACCGCTTCGCCATCGCCCGCGGGAGTGACGAATCCGCTGTTATCGACGCTCGCGACCGCGAGATTGGACGAGGTCCACTTCGCCTGCCGCGTGACATCCGCGTGAATGCCCCCGGATAGCGACTCCGCGAGGAATTGCTGCCGGGATTCCGGCGTGCGGAGTTCCGCGGAGCCGGGCAGGACAGAAAGCTGGGCCAGAACTGGGAAGGCGGCTACCAGCGCCAACAAATACTTCATTGATGAGTATCGTAGCTCATCAAACGGAGCCGCGTGCCAGCAAGCGGATTGACGCGGGCCGGGGGGGACTCGTGCCTTGACTGGCGGCAGGCCGAGGCCAGTGTGCTCGCGCACACGATCGACCGGCGTCATGGAAACAGGATTTCAGGCTACTGTCTCGAGACATTCTCGGCCTTCGCTGGCCATTCGCCGGTTCCGGGGGGAACTTCAGCGCGGCGGGGTGCGAGGGCGTGGACTCATGCGCTGCCGGCGAACGCCGGCCGAGAAGCGGCGCTCGTCAGATCGTGCGTTGTCCAGGGACACTCGGGCTCTTGGTGGGTGGCGCCGTCCACACGGTGGAGCGCGGGGCCTATGCCGTCGCTCGCATCGCGAACTTCAGACCCAGCCGCTCGACCTCTTCTTCGCGGATCTTGAACTTCTGGATCTTGCCCGTCACCGTCATCGGAAACCCATCCACGAACCGGATGTACCGGGGCACCTTGAAATGGGCGATCCGGCCGTGGCAGTAGCCGCGGAGTTCGTCTTCGTCCATCGATTCGCCGGATTTGAGCCGCACCCACGCGCAGACAGCTTCGCCCAGCCGCGGATCAGGCAGTCCGACGACCTGTACGTCGGCGACCTTCGGATGCGTGTACAGGAACTCCTCGATCTCGCGCGGATAGACATTCTCGCCACCGCGAATGATCATGTCCTTGGCGCGGCCGGTGATGTTGCAGCCGCCGTCCGCGCGCATGACCGCGAGATCTCCGGTACGTAGCCAGCCCTCCGGATTGACCGTGCGGGCGGTGGCTTCGGGTTCGCCGTCGTAGCCCTTCATCACCAGATATCCACGCGTGCAGAGCTCGCCCTGCATTCCGTGCGGAACCGTCTGACCGGCTTCGTCGATGATCTTCACCTCGGTCTCGGGCAGTGGCGCGCCCACCGTCGACACGCGGACCTCGAGCGGATCGTCCGCTGACGACATCGTGATCACGGGCGAGCTTTCGGTCTGTCCATAGGCGATCGTGATCTCGCGGCAATGCATCTGATCGACGACGCGGCGCATCACCTCGATCGGACAAGGTGCACCCGCCATGATTCCGGTCCGAAGGGACGACAGATCGAACCTCGCGAAGTCCGGATGCTCGAGCTCCGCGATGAACATCGTGGGGACGCCGTAGATTGCGGTGGCTCGATCCGCATCCACCGCGGCGAGCGCTGCACCCGCGTCGTAGGTCCAGTTAGGAAGGATCAATGTGCTGCCATGCACCACGCTCGCGAGCACTCCCATTACGCAGCCGAAGCAGTGATAGAGGGGCACCGGCAGGCAGATCCGGTCGTGTTCAGTGAGCTTCATCTGGCGCCCCACGAGCATGCCGTTGTTCAGCAGATTGCGGTGGGTCAGCAGCACACCTTTCGGAGATCCGGTGGTGCCCGAAGTGTACTGGATATTCACGACATGTCCCGAATCGGCCGCGCCGGGTTCGATCGCGCGATCCCAGTAGCTCTTGCCAGGTTCGAAATAGATCACGTGTTCTGGCTGATGCGACGCCTGCGACAGGATCTCGCGATAGTTCGCCCGCTGGTCCTGCGCCCAGAGAAAGAGCGCCTTCATCCGCGACTTCGCGATCACGTATCCGAGCTCGTGCGAGCGATAGGCGGGATTGATGTTGACGAGCACCAAGCCGGCGCGCGCGCAAGCGAGTTGGAGAGCGACCCACTCCCAGCAGTTGGTGGACCAGACGCCCACGCGATCGCCCACGACGAGGCCGGAGCCGAGCAGTCCGCGGGCCCACTCGTCCACGGTGGAATCGAGTTCGCGCCAAGTGAAGCGGCGATCCTGATGGCGCGACACGAGAGCTTCACGATCAGGGAACCTCGCCGTGGTCTCCCGCAGTTTGTCGCCGATGGTGGAGGCGAGCAACTCGGTTCGCGCTCCTTGGAAGTAGCTCGACATGATTCCTTCCGTTATACTGCATGTCGCATGGGCGCTCTCGACGGACTGGTCGTGCTGGATCTCACCCGCCTGCTTCCGGGCGCGGTGGCAACGATGATGCTCCGCGGAGAGGGCGCGGAAGTCATCAAGATCGAGGAACCCTCCGTTGGAGATTACGCTCGCACGATGGAGCCGCTTCTCGACGGAACCGGCGCGGTGTTTCGGTACACCAACGCAGGCAAGAAGAGTGTCACGATCAACCTGAAGCAGGCGGACGGCCGCCGCGTGTTTCGCCGCCTGTTGCGCAAGGCGGACGTGCTCGTGGAAGGCTTCCGGCCGGGAGTGATGGAGAAGTTCGAACTCGGCTACGGCGATCTGATGGAAGAGCATCCGCGACTCATCTATGCCTCGCTTACGGGATATCCGCGCGGTTCCAAAGAGGAACTGGTGGCCGGTCACGACCTCAACTACATGGCGGCGGCGGGCCTGCTCGGCTGGCCGCCGTCGGTGCCGGAAACCCAGATGGCCGATATCTGCGGTGGATCCATGCAGGTGTTGCAGGCGATTCTGCTCGCGATCATCGAGAGGCAGAAGACCGGGCGTGGATCGCGGATCGACGTCGCGATGAGCGCGGGCGTTTGGCCGCTGGCCGTGGCTCCAGCGGCGTTCGCGGCGGCAAGAGCGCCCAGTCCGTTATCGGGAGCCTTTCCCTGCTACAACCTGTACGAGACTTCCGACGGCGAGTGGCTGGCGGTTGCCGCGCTCGAAGAGAAGTTCTGGCGCGAATTCTGTTTGGCGATGCGCGAACCGGCGTGGATCACTCGTCAGTTCGACCGCACGTTGAAGCCGGTACTCGCTGGGGCAATCGAATCGCGGACCGCCTACGTGTGGGGACTCGTCTTCGGCGGGCGCGACTGCTGCGTGAACCAGGTGGTCCGCAAGCCGGTTTTCCAGGCACCGCCCGACCCGGTACCCGCTCTCGGTCAGGACAACGACTTGCTGGCGGATGCGGCCGGGGATTCCGCGTAGGCGCACGCGGCGTCCACCGAAACCAGATCGCGCTCCGGATACCGCATCGCGGTAAGCTTGCCGCCGAAAACGCATCCGGTGTCGATATTGATCGTCCGGTTCAACCATTCCGGGCGGTCCACTGGCGCGTGTCCGTACACCACCGTGGCGGGACCCATATAGTTCGAGGGCCAAGTGGGCGGGACCGGAGGCTCCGATTCCGGTGACTCGCCGAAGACGGCGAACTGGCGCACCCGCATCGAACCGCGGCCTTGCAGTTCTTCCGGAAGGCCGGCATGGGCGACCACGAGATCGCAGGCGGCCAGTTGGTAGTGGCTGACGGTGGACGAGAGGAACCCGCGGATCTCCTGGGTGAATTCATCCGGCAGGCCGCCCAATTGCCGCGTGGAGGCTTCGAGCCCAGGCCGCAAGCGTGATTCCCGGCCTTCGAGCCAGTTCACCAGGTGCATGTCGTGATCGCCGGGAACCGAGAGCGCGACGCCCGCGTCCACGGCGTCCATCACGAGCCGCAACGTATCCGGGATCCTGGGTCCGAACCCGGCCAAGTCTCCCAGAAAGATCAACCGGCGGCCGAGCGGATGCTCGATGTGATGGCGCGCGAGCGGCGATCCGGAATCGCGAAAGACCAGGTAACCGAGCTTGCCGAGAAGCCTGCGGAGTTCGTCATAGCAGCCGTGAACATCGCCGATGATGTCGAACGGGCCATGATCGGCGGGGCGCCGGTTCCACAGAGCCTGGCGGACTACTTCGACCGTGCCGGCCTCCTCTTGCGAGAGGAACTCGTAGATATGGCGGAAGCCCTCCTGAGGCAGGGTGGCGAGCAAGTGCCGCATCGCGACATGTTGTTGCGCGATCACATCAGGGGCAAGCTTCTCTCCCGCGCGGCCTTGGTTCCGCTGGTGCAGCACCGATTCCGGCAAGTTGAAGGCAATCGCTACCGGAATCACGTGATGCTCCTGAGCCAGCCCGAGCAGCATCCGGCGTGTGTGCGGATTCAGGTGCCGGTCGTCGATCACGGTGAGCCGCCCGGCGGCCAGCCGTCGCATGGCGAGATAGCTCAGCGCGGCGAACGCGTCGTCGTTGGCCGAGGCATCCACCGCGTCATCGGCCACCAGTTGGCGGGCTTGTTCGATCGAGAGCACCTCGGTCGGCTTGAAGTGTGCCCGAGCGAACGCGGTCTTGCCAGATCCGGCGGGGCCGATCAGCAGGACGAGGGAAAGATCAGGAATCGTGATTCGCACCGGGCAACACCTCTTCGATCTTCACCGCGCGTCCCTCTTTCGCGCTGCGATAAGCGGCCTCCACGGCCGCGTAGCTCTTCAGATAGTCGGCGGCACGCGTCTCGAAAGGCAGACCCGCGCGAAGGCAATCGATGAAATGTGCCTGCGTGGCGCGCACGCTGTCGCCGCGATAGCCTTCCTTGACGGTGTTCTGCCAGATCCGCTCGCCGTTGGCGAAAACGTCACCGTTGGCCGCTACCTGCAACCAGCCCCGGTCACCTTCGAAGAATGCGTCTCCGAGCGGCGGACTGTCGGCGGTCAAGTCGAGGAACCGGTGCCCGTCGGCGATACCGTCCAGCCCGCTGCCGTGAGTGAGCGTCATCGTGCAGGCGTCTTCCCCCGCAATCGCCGGATTGCGCCGGCGGGCGCGGGCAAAGACTGAAGCGATGTCGCCGAACAACATCCGCGCGGTATCGACCGGATGGATCATCGTCTCGAACATCAGCAGCTTCGGCATCACCCGGAAGTAGGGCTGAAGCCGATAGGGCTCGGTGCCGCCACCATCGTTCTTCCGGATCCGGAGGCAATATGTCACCGGCTGCCCGATGTCACCCGCCCGAATCCGCGCCGCGATCACACGATACCAGGGCTGCCAGCGCCAGTTCTCGTGGATCATCAGAGGCACACCGGCCTTTTGGGCTGTCTCCACCATGGAGATCGAGTCGTCGAGACTCGGCGCCATGGGTTTTTGACAAATCGCGGGAACGCCGTTCGCCGTAGCCAGCTTCACCATCTCGAGATGCGAGTCCGGCCGTGTGGCGATATCCACGAAGTCGAGCTGCTCGTGCCGCAACATCTCGTCCGCGCTCGCATAGGCGCGCTTGGCGGCGTCACTCGCGCGATCGATGTCGGGGTCGCACGCGGCGGCAAGTTCGACGCCTGGAATCCGGCGCCATGCTTCGATATGGAATTGCGCAAAGAACCCGCAGCCGATCAGGCCGCCCCGCATCGGCTTCATGGGCCGGTCACCTGCTTCAGGAATTCGAAGAATCCACGCTTACGGTCCGTGTCGAGGCCCCAGTTCACGGGCACGCTTTGATAGCCTTCGGGATCGAAATAGCCCCAGCCCGCGTACTCTGAGATCGCGCTGCGCATGTTGCTGGCCGGCTTGTCGAAGTCGAAATGGTCGTCTTCATTGAACACGATCGGCGTCTTGCGATAACTCTTCATCGCGCGCACCTGCCGAACCATTTCCTTGATCCGGGCAGGATCCTTTACGCCATTGCCGTGCAGGAGAACGAAATCAGATACCTCCACCACCTTTTCGGTAGGCAGCGTATTGCCGTTGAAGCTCGTGCTTGCGAGCAACCGGCGGCCCTCGTGCTGAATCCCCTTCACCTGCTCGACCAACTCGTGGACATTGGCCGCGCGCAAAGCGTCATGATCGTAGGAGCGGTTGTTGGACTCATTCACCACGTCAACGGTCACGTTCCGATAGCCCTGTTTCAGGATCCAATGGGTGGCGTTTTCGGTGGCTTTGCGGATGGCGGGCGCGCCCGTAAACCGTTGGTCCTGACCGAAATAGAAGTAGTTCACCATCGGAACCATACCCAGTTGATCGGCGCGATCGAGGATTTTCTTCAATCGCCCCAGGAAGGCGGGCTTAAGCTCCCCATCCGGGGTGAATGCGGAATTATGCCACGGCTGCGCCTTGGAATAACCCTCAGGGCTGCCACCCTGCAAACCGATCACGAACGAGACCAAACCGTACTTGCGCCAGACCGGCATCTGTTGGAGGAAGTCGCGCGTGTTGCGATTGGCGTCCCACTTTCCCGTGTCCTTGTATTTCCATCGGACCGCGGTTTCCGCATTCTCGTCGTCGAAGACCCCCTGGATCATCCGCGAGTTCATGAGTAGGCCCTCGATCTTGTGGCCCTCCCAGGTCCGGCCCTTGTGGGTGGGCTGTCCGTTCACCCAGAACTGATCGCCACGGATTTCGACCGTGGTTTTCGGTCTGGCGCCGAACAGAGGCGCTGCGAGCGGGAGGGTCAAGAGTTGGCGGCGGGAAACCGTGTGGTCAGGCATTTCGCCAGACAGCGTAGCATGCGCTAGCGGTTCAACGGGTACTCGTTGATCCAGTGGAAACCGCGCCCCAGTAGCAGAAATCTGTCGAGCGGTTCGGCGGTCAGTTTCACTCGAAGCCGTTCCCCATCGAACATGCCGGAAATCTCGATCGCCTTGTCGCCGTCCCGGACGAGCTTCAGCGACTGCTCCGATTCGTTCTCTCCGAACTGCTTGAATGCGATCCTGTCACCCGCGAGGCTGATCTGGTAGCGGAACGAACTGCCGCCGAGTGTGATGAGACGCGCGTAATAACGGTTCACGGCCAGGCGCTTCCACATCAGGTGGTGCGCTTCGGGATATTGGTAGATCTTGCCGTCGCGCTCGAACTCGCGGACTTCCCACACGCCATGCAGGGGAGGAAGCGGCTTCGCCGTCTCTTCCTGGTAGCGGCTGCGGGTCGTCCAGACGCTTCCACCGAGCATCGCGCAGATCACAACGGCCTTCACGGCGTTGGCTGCCAGCCGCCAGCGCGGGCGGGTGAACAGGTCCGGGCGGGTGCCGGGCACAGTGGCGCGATTGCGTACCAGCAAGTCGAACAGACGCCGGGTATCGGGCAGGATCAGAAAGATTGCCATCGCCAGCAGATGCATCGAAAACAGTTTGACCGGCACGTCGTAGGAAAAATTCAGCGCCACCACGTTCGACATCACGGCGGCCACGATCAGCGCACCGAGTGTGGTTGTGCGCCGCGCGAACAGCAGGACGCCCCCGATCACCTCTCCCAGCCCCGCGAACAGGTTGTAGAGTTTCGAGTAACCCATGAAGGTCCAGAGCAGGCGCATCGGCGAGGTCTCGCCGTAGGTCTGCAACAGCCGGTCCGGATCGACGGGCGGGAACTGGAGCTGGACCACCTTGACCATGCCGTAGCCGAGCATGGCCCCCGCGAGGGTGTATCGCAGCAACAGACGGACCCATTCGTGAAGGGTCGCGTAGTCGCGGCGCCGGTCCGCGAGGGTCCAGATGGCGGCGATCATGGCCGCCGCCACCGCGAAGCAAAGCACTTGCACGTAGTTGAACGTGGTATCTCCGCTGCCCGCCGGAAACACGGTGATCCTGATATCGAAGAATCGCTGTGCCACCCAGACCGCTGGTGCCCTCCAGCCTTGCAGGAAGATGTAGAGAAGGAAATAGGCGCTAAAGTAGCGAAAACCGGCACGGCGGGCCGCATCCATGCCGCTCATGATATCTCACCCGGCCGCATGCGATAATTCGCACAGGATCATGTTGCGCCTACTCCTTGGTTCACTTATCGCGATGACCGCGCCCGCCGCCGCCCTGAAACTCGGCAAGCCCCTGACACTCTCGCAGCCGGTGCCGATCGGCGCGATTCTTGCCGAGCCCGCGGAGTTCGTGGGGAAAACAGTTCAGGTGAAGGGTAAGGTCACCGAGGTCTGCCAGATGGCGGGATGCTGGATGGCGCTCGTCGATCCGGTGTCGAACGCGCTGATTCGTGTCAAGGTGAACGACGGCGATATCGTTTTCCCGAAGGAGAGCATCGGAAAGATCGCGACGGCCGAGGGAAAACTGATGAAGTTCGAGTTGACCCGCGAGCAGGCAATCGCGCGAGCCAAGCACGAGGCGGAAGAGCAGGGGCGGAAGTTCGACCCGAAGTCCGTCAAAGGCGGAACGACCATTTACCAGATTCAGGGAGCGGGCGCGATCGTTGGCCAGTAGCCGCGCATCGCCCGCGGCGGCCTCCGGGAGTGCGGCCTAGACTCCTGCACGCCGCACGACATTCCCGCGCGGCGGTCCCGTGGTTTGGTACCCTTTCGAAGATGCATCGCAGGTCCGCTGTTTGCGCCCTTCTTCTCACCACACTCGCCCCCGCCCAAGTGACCCCGGCACCCAGGAAGCCGAAACTGGTGGTCGGCGTTATCGTCGATCAGTTCCGATACGACTACTTGCATCGGTTCCGGGATCAGTACAACGCCGGCCTGTCGAGGATGCTCACGCAAGGCGCTGTCTTCACGAATGCCTTCTACATCCACGGCTATACCGTCACCGCGATCGGGCATTCGACATTCATGAGCGGCGCGACCCCGGCCGTCAGCGGCATCATCGGCAATGATTGGTTCGACCGCAAGAGCCGCAAGACCGTCACGAGCGTGTCCGACTTGGCCGAGAAACTGATCGGAGCTACTGGCGAAGCGGCGTCTCCGCGCAGGATGGCGGTGAGCACAATCGCCGACGAGCTGAAAATGGCGGGCCGCGGCAAGTCCAAGGCGGTCGGCATTTCGATGAAGGATCGCAGCGCGATCCTGCCTGTTGGCCATATGGCCGATGGCGCTTTTTGGTTCGACAACAAGACCGGCAATTTCGTGTCCAGCACGTACTACTTCAAGGATGGCCAGCTCCCCGCCTGGGCGAGTCAATTCAACCAGTCGCGCGCGGCCGACAAGTTCATGGGCGCTGCCTGGACACCGATCGACAATCCCAAGAGCGCCCCCTTCGTGACGATGGCCAAGGAAGCGAGCGAGAACTATTGGAAGGAGATGCAGCGCACGCCGTTTGGCAATGACTTGGTCGAAGACTTCGCCGAGAAGGCCGTGCTCGCCGAAAAGCTGGGGCAAGGCAACGGGCCTCTGCCGGACGTGCTCGCGATCAGCTTCTCCTCGAATGACTACGTTGGCCACGAAGTGGGCCCGGATTCGCCTCGCGTGCGCGATATCTCGATCCGGACCGACCGGCTGCTCGGTAAGCTCTTCCAGTTCCTCGATCAAAAAGTCGGCATGGCGAACGTGTTGGTGGTGCTGTCGGCCGATCACGGAGTCGCACCGGTTCCGGAGGAGAACGTGAAGCGCAAGATGCCGGGCGGACGCATGGATGGCAGCGGGATTATCGCCGATCTCGAGGGACAGTTGTCGCGCCGGTACGGAAACGGCCCCTGGTTCGACACGAAGGGCTTGCAGACGATCTACTTGAATCGAGGCGTGATCCTCGCGCGGCGCCTCGACCCGGCTCGCGTGCGGCGGGAAGTGGCGGACCTGATTCGCCGCTACGATCACGTTCAGCGTGTGTACACATGGGATCAACTGGCGTCCGGACAGGTGTCGGGCGACGACATCGATGTCCGCATGCGCAACGGATTCTTCGCGCCCCGCGCCGCCGATCTCTATGTCGTGATCGATCCCTATTGGCTGGGTGAAAAGGGTACGGGCACCACTCATGGCGCGCCCTTCAACTATGACGCACACGTGCCGGTGATCTTCATGGGCCCGGGAGTGAAGCCGGGCCGCTATCATCGCCGGATTGCGCCGAACGACATTGCGCCGACGCTGGCGACGATGCTCGACATCGAGACTCCGGCGGGATCGGTGGGGCGCGTACTCGAGGAAATGCTGCGGTAGCCGAAGGCCGCCTGGCGCTGGGCTTTCGCTCAGGAGACGGGCGAGTGGCTACTCACCGGATCCCTGGTTCGCTCGCGGCAAACATCCTCACCAGCCGTCGAGGGGGTTATCCTCGAACACGTGACCGGTGCGAATTCGTGCGCGGCGTACCGCTGGAGTAGCCAGCGTGCAGCGTGAATCACAGCACGGGCCAGACGCGCCTCGCGACCCGATGACGCCGCATGAAGAGGCCCTGGGGTTGGCCCTCTCATGATGGAGTGGCATCACCGGTTCGTCCGCCGTACGATCTTCGCCGCCTCTCGGCATCAGAGCGCCGGTTTAGCCGAGAAGGTCGAGTTTTGCCTGCACACGGTACGCGTCGCGTGGGGGTGGCCGATCCGCAACGCAAGTGCGTTGACATCTACTACCCTGATTCGCAGCCGCGCAAGATGGCGGTCGGCGGCGTCCTCACTGATGACCTGCTTCCCGGTTCCGCTCTCCCCGTTGCGGACCTGTTCGAGTGGTTCTACAGTGATGGGATGTTCCATACGCCCGGTGCGTTCGCGCTCATCGTTTGCGTCACGGCTCTGGCGCAGGGTCCGGCGATCCCGAGGAACGCCGCGGAACTCGAGCAACGCATTGCGTCCCTGCCGCCGGCGGAGCAGGCGTATGAGCGGTTCCGATTCTGGCATACCCAGCTTCCGCCAACCGAACAACAAGCCCCAGATGTCCTCGACAAGTACCGGGCGCACCTGATCCGGAGTGGGCGGACATCCGAGGACGCCGGTCAGCAGATTTCGGCCATCAGATCCGAGGGAAAACGGGCGGAGATCCAACGCTGGAACCGGATACTCACCAGTCCGAAGCCGAGGTTCAATACAGAGCCCAACGCTTTCCTTGTGGAGATGACCAAAGGCCGCAAGGCAGGAACGGCCCTCGATGTGGGAATGGGCCAAGGCCGAAACGCAATTTGGCTCGCTCAGCAAGGATGGCAGGTCACCGGTTTCGACCCCGCCCAGAAGGCGGTCGCGCTGGCGCGATCCACGGCCGAGAGTCTCGGACTGAGGCTCGCGACCGAAATCAAGGCGATCGACGAGTTCGACTTCGGACAGGACCGCTGGGATCTGATCCTGTTGAGCTACGTTGGAGCACGCGGACTCACCGAGCGCGTGGAGCGCGCGTTGCGGCCCGGCGGCGTAGTCATCATCGAGGGCACGCATCGCGATGCCACCGAGGGCCGCGCGATCGGTGGAGGGGTCGTCTTCGACACGGGAGAGTTGCCGAAGTTGTTCCCCGGCCTCCGCGTGGTCCGCTACGAGGAACCGATGGCCCGTTCGGATTTCGGGCTCGAGGTGGTCCGCGTCGTTCGCTACTGCGGAGTGAAGCCGGAGTAGCTCAGAACAGGATTTTGATCGCGAACTGGATCTGCCGCGAATCGATTCGCGTGTTCGAGATCTTGCCGAAGTCCGGGTTCAGCGTCCGCCGGTCCCATGCCGGACTCAGGACCACCTGCGCCGGCGGCACCAGGAACTCGCGATTCGGGAACCCGTAGTTGGCATGGTTCAGCATGTTGAACACCTCCGCGCGGAACTGCACCGTGGCGCGCTCGCGCACGCGGAAGCTCTTGAGCAGCGACAGATTCGCGGTGGCGACGCCGTCGGAATCGACGATGTTGCGCCCTGCGTTGCCGAATGTGCCGAGCGGCGTGGGGGTGCGGCGCAGGAAATCCGGGCCCGGCACGAACAGAAACGGGAATGACGTCACCGCAACCGGCGGCAGCACGAACGCGGAAGTGTTGAACCATCGTTCCGCCGTGCGGGTTCCGCTGTTCGGATCTCCCGCGAGATCCGGCCGGCCGCGTCGGCTCGACCCGATGCCGTAGTAGTCGCCGTTCAGATTCACGGTGAATGGAAGCCCGGTCTCCGCCGTGATAATGCCGCCGAGTTGCCAATCGCGGCCGATGACGCTCTTGCCGAGCGGCAGGTCATAGGCGAAGCTCGCGACGAAGCGCTGCCGCACGTCGAACGACGAACGGGCCTTCTCGAACGACTTGTCAAACGGGTTCTGATCGCTCGACGACGAATCCGCCACCGGGATCCCGAGCGAATCGTTGTCGAGCGACTTCGACCATGTGTAGCTCGAGTCGAGCGTCAAGCCCTTGGCATAGCGCTTCTCGAGGCGCACGCTGCCCGAATGGTAGTTCGAGAAGCCGTTCGAGGTCATCTGGAACGTGTAGAAAAGACCGGGAGACTCGGGCAGTGCGTCGAAGCGTAGAAACGCCGGACCTTGCACACGGATCTCGGGCGGCGGGCCGCCCGTGAAGCCAGTGGGTCCGCCGGGAATGCCGATGTTCGGATTCGCGCCACGATTGGCGGGCACGTTTCCGCCGAGTTCGGCGCCGGGACGCGGATAGTTGTAGAGCCGATTGCTGAACAGGCTGGTTCCCTTCGAGCCCACATACGACACGCTCAGCAGCATGTTGCCGGGCAGAGCGCGCTCGAGTGTGAGGTTCCACTGTTGTACGTAGCCGGTGCGGAAGTTCACATCCGGGAATTGACTGGTATTGATCAGTGTGGGCGTCGGGAACGAAGACGCCGCGTTGGCGATCGTCGAAGGCGCGGCGGCCGTGCCCGCGTTGGCGAACTGACGCTGGAAGCGATTCGAATAGGGTGGCTGGGTGCCGAGCAGGGCTCGCGTGGAGTACATCGGGCGTGAGTAAAAGATGCCGTATCCGCCGCGGATCACGTTTTGCCCGTTGGCGAACGGATCGAAGGCGAAGCCGAAGCGCGGTGCCCAGTTGTTGCGATCGTTGTTGATGATGCCGCGGGGCAGCCCGAGTTCCTCGGTGGTCTTCACTGGGAACCGGAACGTACCCGCGGGATTCGTGACCGAGATTTCTTTCTGGCTGTAGCCGGAGACCGGGATGACGAAGCGCGGGTCCGCCGGTTTACCGTCGTGGCTCGAGATGATGAACGTACGCGTGGCGGGATCGAAGGTCGACAGGCGGTCGTACTTCTCGTGCAGCGTGCCGAAGAACTCGTACCGCATGCCGAGATTGATCGTGAGCTTTTGTGACGCGCGCCAATCCGTCTGCGCGAACCACGCGTACTCGTTGCCCGACATGTAGCCCTCGTCGATCGTTGCGAGGTTCACCGTGTCGGGGTGGCCCATCAGGAAATCGGCCAGCGCGTTGCCGGAGAATGCACCCGTGGTCGCGCCGCCGAACTGGTATTGGCCGCGCGGAATCTGGAAGCTTTGTGGCGCGAACTGTACCCGCCGGTAGAATCCACCCAGCTTGTAGGCGTGGCGCGGACGCACATAGGAAAGTACGTACTCACCCGAGTATTCGTTGTTCCGGCGCACGATGTTGAACTCGATATCGCCGAACTCGGGATAGCCGGCGATCGAGAAGCGCGGAAAGCCGCGATATTCGGGCTTCAGGTCCGGAATACCCCGCAGATTCGCGTCGCGCGCGAAGTTGTTTCCCGAGTTCTGGGGAAGCTGCCCGCCTGAGACCCGGTTGTATCCGAGACGGCCCTCGCCGAGCAGCCGGGAGCTGAAGGTCCGAGTCCAGACGATCGCGCCGTTCCGGCTGTTCAGGCCGATGAAGTTGCCGAAGCCCGGAATCGCCGCACGCGGATTTCCGAGCACGTTCCGCGTCCCCAGCGGACTGAAACCTTCCGCGTTGGCGCTCACCGCGCGCCCGTAGACGCGATCCTTGTCGTTGTAGTAACGGTCAATACGGACGATCCCCTGATCGGTGGTGTTTTCTTCCTTGGGCTGCGCAATGTAGTTGAGCGAGACGCCATTGCCGCGATTCGGCAGCGGGATCAGGTCGAGCAGGCGGCGCGCGGTCGGATCGATCCTGCCGGCGGGAATCACGTTCTGAGTCGCAAACTCCTGGTTGGTCAGCGGATCGATCACACGGCCGATCGCGGCGCCCGGTGCACGGATCTCGCGAAAATCACCCGTTCGCATGGCGAGTGTCGGCACGGTCTGGAGCTGTGTCACCGTCTTGCGGATCCGCAGTCCTTCCCATGAAGCGAATCCGTACGTCTTCGACTTTTGAATCGGACCGCCCACCGTCGCGCCGTACTGGTTCTGTTGGAATCCGGGAGTCTTGCTGCTCAGCAGATCGAACGGATTCCGGGCATCGAGCTTGTTGTTGCGGAAGAAATGGAAGATCGAGCCATGCACCTTGTCCGTGCCCGACTTGATCTGCATGTTGATGTTGGCGCCGCCCTGGCCGCCGGATTCGGCCGAGTAGCTCGACGACTGCACCTTGAACTCGGCCACCGCGTCGACCGACGGCAGCACGGTGGGCGAGTTGTAGAAGCGATCGTTCGCCGAAACACCGTCGATCGAGTAGAAGTTGTCTGATTCGCGGGCTCCGTAGACGGTGATCGCCGGTCCGGCGAGGTTCCCGGTGAACTCGGCGCGCAGCGATCCGCCCGCATTCTGGGTGACGCCGGGCGTCAGCTTGGCGAGTTCGAGGAACTGGCGCCCGTTGAGCGGCAGATCGACGATGCGCTTGTTCTCGATGACCGTGCCCTTCGACCCGGACTCGGTATCGACCAACGGAGGCTGCCCGGTGATCGTAACCTCCTGCGCGACACTTGCCGGCTGGAGCTGGATATTGATGCGTAGCGTCTGATCCACCTGGAGCGACAATCCTGTGACGATCTCCTTGGCGAAGCCCGCCGCCTCAACCTCGATCCGGTATTGGCCGATCGGCAGCAGCGGCAGAACGTATTGGCCTTGCGGGCCGGATTTCGTCTCGAGACGGAAGCCGTTGGCCTCGTTCACCGCGCGGACCGCCGCATTCGGCACGCGCGAAGTCGAGGGATCGAGGATGGAACCGGTGAAACGCCCGGTGGTGGTCTGAGCCGCCAAGGTGGCGGCGGTCAGGACCAAGATGAAACTCAGTTGCAAGAACACGCTTCTTGAAATTTTACCGCGTGGCGGACATGTTTTGAAGCTACTTTTGCGTTTGGGACTAGGGTAGCCGCTGACACATGGCCTGAGATGTAGGGAGGATAGCGAGCACCCGCCCGGCCGCCCGGCCCATCCATAATGCAAATACAGTACTGGCCGCTGTCTATTTAGAGCGTGGAGCCGCCGCCTGCGGCCTGCGCAAACCTCACATTCTAATGAACCGACTTCAACTTTTCCTCGCCGGACTCGTCGCCATCGGAGGCGGATCGTGGATCGGAGTCCGCCAAGTCGATAGCCGTGGGTGGGATTTTTTCAACACTGGCAAGGCGATCCTCGACGCGGGAGCCCCCTTCTCCAAGGCGTTGAAGGCAAAGAATCCGTCTGGCCTGGACGGCTTCTTCTCCCAAGACTACAAGGGCACCCTTCTCGGACTGAACAAGCTCGGCAAGCTTGACGACAAAGACGGAATCCGGCGGTTGGCATTCGTGGGCGGTGGCGACGCCAATGGCGCGGCGGCAGGCGCCGCCGAGTGGAAACAG
Source organism: uncultured Acidobacteriota bacterium (assembly GCA_902825945.1). GTDB lineage: Bacteria > Acidobacteriota > Terriglobia > Bryobacterales > Bryobacteraceae > SYLY01. Next base: position 114,517 of record CADECY010000001.1, on the reverse strand, counting down.
TATCTCGACGCCTTCGAATCCGTGGAGGAAGCAGCGATCTACGTCCACGAGTTGACGGATTTCACCGCGTCCAGCGGTCCGGAAGCCGTGCTGCGATACGAGCTGATCGGCACCCCCAAGGGCTCCAAGCAGTCCGGCATTGACCGCGCCTTCATCAAGGCGAAGTTCGAGAAAACGGATTCCGGCCTAAAGCTCGCGTCGGCTCAATTGGTCGAGGGAGATCGCATCATCTCCGACACACCGCAGTTCACCAACGTGGCGGCGGAAGCCGGAGTCGAGTTCACCAATCGCTACTATCCGGCGTTCCTGAACACGCCGCAGAAATTCGGGATGATCCGCTACGGCCCCGGAGGCATTACCGCGACCGACTTCGACAACGACGGATTCTACGACTTGTTCATCCCCGACGGCGAAGAGTCGAAGCTCATGCGGAACAAGCGGGACGGCAAGTTCGAGGACATCACCGCGAAGGCGGGTCTGAGCGGGCTCGACGGTGTGAGCGTGGGCGTCTTCGCCGACTACGACAACGACGGATTCAAGGATCTCTTCGTCAGCCGCACCTACAAGCCGAACAATCTGTTTCACAACAACGGCGACGGGACGTTCACGGAAGTGACCAAGAAAGCCGGACTCGGCGAAGATTGCTGCACGACGGTGGCGTCCTGGGCGGACTACGACAACGACGGCAGGCTCGACCTCTACCTCGGCCGCTACCTCGATCCGCGCGACCGGATTCCGAGCACGTTCTACGCGCGCAATGGCGAGCCGAATCAGCTCTACCACAACAACGGCGACGGTACCTTCTCCAACGTAACCGAGAAGGCGGGTGTCGGCGATCTCGGACTCTGCCTCGGCAACGTGTGGGGCGACGTCGATGACGACGGATTCGCGGACCTATTCGTGGTGAACGACTTCGGACGAAGCACCCTCTACCACAACAACCGCAACGGCACCTTTACCGACATCACCAAGAGTGCCGGCGCGTTCGCGTACGGTGCGGGCATGAACGCCTCGATGGCCGATTACGACAACGACGGTAAGCTCGACCTCTACACGACGGCGATCCGCTCCGAGCACGCCTGGTTCGCCGAATTTCCAACGGTGATGCGCTACATGCAAAACGTGTGGTTGCAAGGCGTCTGGAAGACCGACATGCCGCTCTACTTCGAGATCTTCCAGCAATCGGGTTTCGGTTTCGTCGAGGTGTTCAAGATGATGGCGCATGGAAACGCACTTCTCAAGAATCGCGGCGACCTGACGTTTGAAGACGTCCGCTGGAAGACCGGCGCCAATCCGCTCGGCTGGTTCTGGGGCGCCTATTTTGGCGATTACGACAACGACGGCTTCCTCGATATTTACGCCGCCAACGGCTGGGCCTACAACGACAAAGACACCGAAATCGAGCTCGAGTTTCTGAACAACGTCGTCAGCCATCAAGACACCTACAAGACCGGCCTCTACTTCGATCCGAAGTTCTTCGGCCGCCGCTCCTGGCACGGCTGGGAGCGGAATCGCCACCTGCGTTCGCAAGGCGACGGGAATTTCATCGAAGTGGGCCGCGGTGCCGGTACGGACCTGATCAACAACAGCCGGGGCGTTGCCGTGGCCGACTTCTGGAATCGCGGCCGGCTCGACATTGCGGTATCCGGATCGACCGACAAGCACGCGCTGCTGAAAAACCAGGTGCCGAACGAGCGCCGCTGGCTCGAGGTGGAACTGGTTGGAACGAAGTCGAACCGCGACGCCGTCGGCGCGCGCGTCATCGCCAAGGCTGGCGGAAAGATGCTCACTCGCGAACTCACCGCGGGCGACGGATATGGATCGCAGAACACCTTGCGCCAGCATTTCGGCCTCGGTGACGCGACGCAGGTGGATGAACTAGTAGTGAAGTGGCCGCGCTCGGGCATAACCCAGAAGTTCACCAACGTGGCCGCCAATCGCTTCATCGCGATTACGGAAGGAACTGACGTGATCGTGGAGAAGAAATATGGCACTGCCGCGAAATAGAGCTTTGTGCGCCGCGATCGCCGCCGGATCGCTGTTTGCCGCCGCCAACGGTGGCGGCCCGAAGTGGTTCGAAGATGCCACCGAAAAGGCGGGGATCCGGTTCAAGCACACCAACCGCGCCTTCGAGAATCCGTACGCCCACATCATGTCGGGCTACACGGCGCTCGGCGCCTCGGCCGCGGTCGCGGACTTCGACAACGACGGCTGGGAAGACGTCTTCCTCACCGACTCGTCGAAGACCGGCAGGAACCGGCTCTATCGCAACAACGGCGATTTCACGTTCACGGACGTAACCGAAGGCTCCGGCCTCGGCACTGGCAATGACGCCAACAATGCATCAGCCGATGCACTTTGGTTCGACTTCAATGCCGACGGGAAACAGGACCTGTTCCTGGTCCGCTTCGGGCACAGCCTGCTCTTCGAGAACCTCGGCGGTGGCAAGTTCCGCGACGTGACCAAGCAATCGGGCATCAGCGGATACTCGAACGCGATCACCTCGATCGCCTTCGACTACGACCACGATGGCGATCTCGATCTGTTCGTGGGCGCCTACTTCCAGCCCATCGATATCTTCGACCCGAAAACCCCGCGATTCTTCCCGGAAAGCTTCGAAACGGCAAACAACGGTGGCGGGCTCACGCTCTATCGCAACGACGGCAAGGGCCACTTCACCGATGCCACCAAGCAGGCCGGGCTCGTGCTTCACGGCTGGACACTCGACCTCGGCCACGCCGACGCCGACAACGATGGCGACGACGATCTCTACGTGGCCGCCGACTTCGGTACCGATCGCTTCTTCCTCAACAACGGCGACGGAACGTTCCAGGACATCACCGAAAAGGCGATCGGAATCGACTCCAAGAAGGGGATGAACACCGACTGGGGCGATTTCGACGGCGACGGCTTCTTCGACATCTACGTCACCAACATCACCGACGACTACATGCGCGAAGGCAATTTCCTGTGGAAGAACAATGGGAACCTCACCTTCACCGACGTGAGCCGCGAGTTGAATGTCTATGACACCGGCTGGGGCTGGGCGGCGAAATTCTTCGATCACGACAACGACGGCTGGCAGGATATCTACGTTGTGAACGGCTGGGTGTCGGCAGGCAAGGATAGCTACGTGCCCGACATCTTCAACATGGTGATCAAGCCGAATATCGACTTCGCCGATGCGCGCAACTGGCCTCCGATGGGCAACAAGAGCCTCAGCGGATACCAGAAAAAGCGCCTCTTCCACAATCAGCGCGGCCAGATTTTCAAGGACACCGCTCCGCAACACGGCATCGATTCGACCAAGGACGGCCGCGGTATCGCGATCGCCGACTTCGATCACGATGGCCGGCTCGATATGCTGGTGTCCAACGCCAACTCCGAGCCGTTCCTCTACCGCAATACCGCTCCGGTGCGGAACTGGATCGAGTTCCAATTGGAAGGCCGCAAGTCGAACCGCGCGGCCGTGGGTGCGGTGGTCAAAGTGACCGCGGGCGGCCGCACGACCTCCCACTTCGTCAATGGCGGCAATGGATTCGCGAGCCAAAGCACGCTCGCGGTGCACGCCGGAATGGCGGATGCGGTGAAGGCCGACAAAGTCGAGATCCGCTGGCCAAGCGGCGAAAAGCAAACCTTCGAAGCCCTGGCTTCGAACAAGATTTACAAGATTTCCGAGGGCGGCAAGCCGTCCGTCTGGACCCCGAAGGCGAAATGATGAGAACCGTTTTCACCCTGACCCTGCTGGCGGGCGGAATGCTGCGCGCCGCCGATCCCGACTACGCCACGCCGCTCGCGGCCAAGGACTACGACAAAGCGCTGGGTATCCTCGAGCAGCAGTTGAAGTCCGAGCCGAACAGCGTCAAATGGGGAAGCGAGTACCGTATGGCGGTGATCGCCTCCAAGCAGCATGATCGCGCCATCAAAGTGTTCGAAGCGCTCGCTGCCGAGAACGCCAAGTCGCCGTACCTCTATCTGAACCTCGGTTTCGCCTACGTCGACAAGATCCCGGTCGCGGGCTCCATCACGCAGGTGCTGCTGGCGAACACTTCGCTTGGGCACTTCTCGAAGTCGATCGAGATCGAACCCACCTGGATCGCGCTCTACACCCGCGGCAACGCCTACCTGTTCTGGCCGAAAATCTTCAAGCGCATGCCGCTCGGCATCGCCGACCTCGAAAAGGCTTTGCAGATGCAGAAGTCCGTCAAGAAGCAGCACTATCACTCGCGCTCCTACCTCTCGCTCGGTGACGGCTACTGGAAGAACGACGAGTTCGACCGCGCCAAGGCGATGTGGGCCGAGGGCGCCAAGCAATTTCCCGACAACGCACTCCTGAAGGCCCGGCTCACCAAGACTCCCGACGAGTTGAACGCGGCCATCACCGACGCCTACGATCCGAACAAGCGGGTCGACACCAATCTGATCGACCTCTGGAAGTAACGAACAACCGTGAAACGCACTTTCATCCTTTTCGCGCTGGGAATCACCGCGCTGGCGTTCAACGGGCTGCAGAGCCGGATCAAGTTCACCGAGATCGGCGAGAAGGCCGGGGTCCGCAACGTTCACGCCACCCGCAAGTTCGAGGGCAAGCATGGCGACGTGCTCGGCATGTTCACCTCCGGCGGCGCTGCGTCCGCGGTGGGCGACTTCGACAACGACGGCGATGATGATCTCTTTGTCGTCAACTCCGACAAGGGGACCAAGCATCGTCTCTATCGCAACGACGGCGGCTTGAAGTTCACGGATATCGCGGCGGAAGCTGGCGTGACCGGCGGCAACGACCCGAAGTCGATTTGCGCCGACGCGATGTGGTTCGACTACGACAACGACGGCTGGCGCGATCTCCTCGTCGCCCGCTTCGGCACGCCGATCCTGTATCACAACGAGCGCAACGGCAAGTTCAAGGACGTCACCGCGTCCACCGGCTTCAACAAGTTCGGGAATTCGATCGCGGTGATCTCGTTCGACTACGACAACGACGGCTGGCTCGATGTCATGTTCGGCAACTACTTCAAGCCGGTGAGCCTCATCGAACTGACCACCACCAAGGTGCTTCCGAACGATCTCGACAACGCCGTGAACGGCGGCGGCGTCACGCTGTGGCACAACAACGGCAACGGCAGCTTCACCGAGGTGACCGAAAAGGCCGGATTCTCCAAACACACTGGCTGGACGCTCGACCTCGGCCACGGTGACCTGAACAACGACGGCTGGCAGGATATCTACATCGCGGCCGACTACGGCACCGATCGCATGTATTGGAACAACGGCAATGGCACGTTCACCGAAGTGACCACCAAGGCGATGGGCGGCTTCGATACCCGCAAGGGCATGAACGCCGAAGTGGGCGACTACGACAACGACGGCTTCCTCGACATCTACGTCACCAACATCACCGACGAGTACATGAAAGAGTGCAACATGCTGTGGCACAACAACGGCGACGGCACCTTCAGCGATGTCTCCAAGGAGACCAATACCTGCAACACGCTCTGGGGCTGGGGATCCAAGTTCGGCGATTTCGACAACGACGGCTGGCTCGACATCTTCGCCACCAACGGGCTGCGCTCCCGCAGCAAGGATAATTACATTCCAGTATTGCTCGAAGCGATCATCTCTCCGAAGATGGAATTCCAGGAGCTCGCGTCGTGGCCGGCCATCGGCAACATGACGTGGAGCGGATTCCAGAAGAAGGTGATGTTCAAGAACGTGGGCGGACAGGTGTTCAAGGACATCTCGGCGGATGCCGGAGTCGACAACGATCTCGACGGCCGTGGGGTCGCGGTGGCCGACTTCGACAGCGACGGCAAGCTCGATTTCTACCAAACCAACGCCGATCAGCCCGCACTGCTTTATCACGGCGAGGCACAGGGCGCGGGCAACTGGATCCAGTTGAAGCTCGAGGGCGCCAAGCTGAATCGGGACGCCGTGGGCGCCCGCGTGACCGTGAAGGCCGGCGCTTTGAACATGATGCGGGAAGTGGACGGCGGCAACGGCTATTCGGGCCAGAGCACGCTCCGGCTGCACTTCGGGCTGGGCACCGCGGCGAAGGCCGATGCGATCGAGATTCGGTGGCCCGACGGCCACAAGGAGAAGATCGCCGTGGCCGCGAACACAGCGGTCCACGTGCAGGAAGTGAAGGGCGGGGCCGCCAAGGTCACCCCCATGAAGAAGCGCTAGCCTGGATAGCTGATGAAAAAGCCGATCGCGTTCGCCTTTGCCTGCCTGGGATTGGTAATGGCTGTCCGTTCCGCGGATAACAAGAACGAACAACTCACCCGTCACATCAACCTCGGCAAGGCCTTCTACGAAAATCCGACCACGCAGAAGGAGTCCGCCGCAGAGTTCAAAAAGGCCCTCGATCTGAATCCGGACTCCGCGCGCGAGCAGTTGAACTACGGTTTGGCGCTGTTGCGGGCCGGTGACGTGAAACAGGCGGTGACGTGGCTCGAGAAATCCCGCAAAACGAACCCGAGCCTTCCCCACACGTTCTTCAATCTCGGAATCGTCTATAAAAAGGAAGGCGACTTCGACCGCGCCATGGCCGAGTTCACCGAGATGGCCAAGCGAGTCCCAACTGAGCCGGTGACCCATTTCAATCTCGGCATGCTGCACAAGCTGCAGGGCGCGCAGGACAAAGCGATGGTCGAGTTCGAAACCGCCGCCAAGCTCGACTCGACGCTCGCCGCGCCGCACTTCCAGCTCTACAATTCCTATCGCGCGGCGGGACGCACGCCCGACGCTCAGCGTGAACTCGCCACGTTCAACGACATCAAAAAGCGCATGGCCGCGCTCGGACTGTCGGAAGACATGGACTGGTCGTACTACGCCGAACTGCTCGAAGAGATCCCGGCGGTGAGCGAACCCGGCGTGGCGCCTGTGGAAGTCAGCTTCACGGCGTCTCCGGCCGGTGCGCTCGGCGGGGCTGCCAGCGGAGCGCAGCCGCTCGACGCGAACGGCGATGGCAAGCTCGATTTCGTGCTCGTGGGTGCGCAGGGTTCGGCCCTATTCACCAACGGCGGGGCCGCCTTCACCAAGTCCGCCTTGCCCGCGGCTCGCGCGGGCAATCCAGGCGACTTCAATAACGATACCCTCACCGACCTCTGCCTGATCACCGCGGACGGCGCGTCGCTCGCGGCCAACAAGAAGGGCACATTCGAAGTAAAGCCGCTCGCGGGTGGCACGTTCAACCACTGCGCCTTCGTCGATTTCGATCACGACTACGACCTCGACGTGATCCTGCTCGGCGCGAAATCGCAACTCATGCGGAACAACGGCGACGGCACATGGGCGGAGCAGGCGTTTCCGTTCGCCGAGGGCAACGCTTTCGACGCGGCGGTGCTCGAAACCGGCGAGGACAACGGCTTCGACATCGTGATCGCCTATCAAGGCAAGCCCGGCGTTCTTTATCGCGACAAGAAGATGGGCAAGTACGAGGCGATTCCGCTTCCGGTGGCCCTGAACGGCCGCTTGCAGGTGGAAGATTTCAACCACGACAGCTTCCTCGATGTCGCCGCGATCGGACCCGACGGCATTCAGTTCCTCGAAAATCACCACGGCAAGCTCGAAGCCGGACCGAAGGTCGCGCACGGCGCGGGCGCGGGTGCCGTCTATTTCGCAGATTTCCAAAACCGCGGCCGCAGTGACATGCTCGCGGGCAAAGCGATGCAGATCCACAAGAGCGGCTTGCAATGGGAAGCGGGCAGCGTGAAGGGCGTGGTGGACGCGATGGGGATCATCACCGGCGAGTTCACCGGCGACAACCTGACCGACGTGATCGCAGTGGCCGCTGACGGCAACGCGACACTCCTGAAGAACTCCACCGCAACGAAGAATCCGTCGATCCGCATCGGGATCACCGGCGTCAAGAACATCAAGCTCGCGCCCGACGCGCGCGTCGAAGTGAAAGCCGGGCGCTTCTATCAGAAGAAGATCTATCGCGGTGTGCCGATGGTTTTCGCACTACCCGGAAGCCCCACGGCCGAGACGATCCGTATCACCTGGCCGAACGGACTCATCCAGAACGAAATGAACCAGAAGGCGGGCGGCGCCTACACCTTCAAGGAAGCGCAACGGCTCTCCGGTTCCTGCCCGATGATCTTCACCTGGAACGGCGAGAAGTTCGAGTTCATTTCCGACGTACTGGGCGTGGCTCCGCTCGGAGCCGGACTCGGTGATGGCAACTTCTTCCCCGTGGATCACGACGAATACGTGCAGATCCGGCCCGAGCAGCTTCGCCTGCGTCCCGATGGAAAGTACGAGATCCGCGTCACCGAAGAGCTTCGCGAGGTCTCCTACATCGACCAGATCAAGCTGATCGCCGTCGATCATCCGCGCGACACAGAGATCTTCACCAACGACAAGTTCAAGGCGCCGCTGTTCCCGGATTTCCGCCTTTTCGGCGTGAAGCAGCGCGTTTCTCCCACGCGCGCGATCGACCAGACCGGAGCCGATGTGCGTGACCTCGTGTTGACGCGGGACCGCCGCTATCCGGACGCCTTCGAGCGCGACATCAACGGCCGCGCGTCTGAACACTCGCTGACGCTGTCGTTCCCGGAAAGCGTTGCCGATCCGGTGCTATTCCTGCACGGCTGGGTGGACTGGGCCGACGGTTCGACGTTCGTCGCCTCCTCACAGACCAAGAAGGGCGGACTCGCTGCTCCGTCGCTGCAGGTCAAGGACACTGCCGGACGGTGGGTCACCGTGATCGACGACATGGGAATGCCCGCGGGAAAGCCCAAGACGATCGCTGTCGATCTGCGCGGCAAGTGGCGCTCGAAGTCGCGCGACATCCGGATCGTCACGAGCATGGCCGTCTATTGGGACGAGGCCTTCCTCGGCGAGAACGCTCGTGACCCGCGTGTGAAGCTCTCCGAAATGCTCCCTGCAACCGCCGCTCTCGACTTCCGCGGATTCTCGGCGGTGAAGGTCCATCCCGAACGTAAGCAGCCCGAACACTTCGACTATCACTCGGTGAAGCCCACGTCGATGTGGAACCCGACGCCCGGTTTCTACACACGCTACGGCGGCGTGAGCAGCCTGCTCGGTGAGATCGACGACCAGTTCCTCGTGATGGGCGCGGGTGACGAAGTGAAGCTCGAGTTCGACGCCGCCAAGCTTCCCGCTCTGCCCGCTGGCTGGATGCGCGAGTTCCTGATCTTTTTCGACGGCTACGCGAAAGACGCCGACGCAAACACGGCGTATTCGAGTTCTGTCGGCCCGCTGCCCTTCCACGGAATGCGGAGCTATCCGTATCCTTCCACCGAACAATATCCGAATGATCCGGCCCACCAGGACTACCAGCGCACGTTCAACACACGGCCGGCGCTCCGCTTGATTCGACCCTTGGCCGGGAGGCCCTGACGACCATGCATCGACTGCTTTCCATCGCCTTTGTCCTGCTTCTGATCAATTCCGGATACCTGTGGGGCTTCCCAGACCCGAACATGTTCTACATCACGAACATCCTCGCTCACATCGTGGGCGGAGCACTGATCGTGCTGGCGATGATGTTCTTGAAGGAGAACCGCAAGGCGATCGCGCCCTTGGCGATCGTGCTGGTCAGTGGGCTCGCGCTCGCCAAGATGGGCGCCATCCGGCCGAATCAGTGGCTGGTGATGCTCCACATCGTCGCGGGTGTGGTGGCTGCGTTCGCGGCAATCTGGGCATGGAAGTCGGCGCCCGGCAAAGCCATCGGCAGCGCGATTCCCGCCACCGCTCTCGCGCTCGTGATCGGGCTCGGCGGATTCGCGAAGGAGAAGCTCTTCCCCGATCCGACGCATCGCATCAAGAATCCGCAAATGGTTCCGGTAAGCATGGAAGAGGAGGGAGGGGGACCGAAGAGTCCGTTCTTCCCGTCCGGATCGGTAACCAACACGGGCGAAATCATCCCCTCGAACTTCTTCATGGATTCGAAGGGCTGCGCCGAGTGCCACAAGGACGCCTACGATCAGTGGAACAGTTCGATGCACCACCATGCGTCGTTCAACAACCAGTTCTATCGGAAATCGATCGAGTACATGCAGGATGTCGTGGGCACCAAGCCTTCCAAGTGGTGCGCCGGATGCCACGATCACGCCGTCTTCTTCAACGGCCGTTTCGACAAGCCGATCAAGGATCAGATCGACACGCCCGAAGCCCACAACGGACTAGGCTGCATGTCGTGTCACTCCATCTCGAAGGTGGCGAACACGGCCGGCAATGGCAGCTTCACGATGGAGTATCCGCCGCTGCACGAACTCGCGACCAGCAAGAATCCGCTCATGAAGTTCGTGCATGACTACGTGGTGAAGACCGCTCCCGAAGCGCATCGCCGCTCGTTCATCAAGCCGTTCATGAAGAAGGACCCATCGGAGTTCTGCTCCTCCTGCCACAAGGTCCACCTCGACGTTCCGGTGAACAACTTCCGTTGGTTCCGCGGCTTCAACGAGTACGACAACTGGCAAGCGTCGGGCGTTTCCGGCCAAGGCGCGCGCTCGTTCTACTATCCGCCGAAGTCCTCCACGTGCGTCGACTGCCACATGCCGATGGTCCCCTCGCAGGATTTCGGCAACGTGAACGGACAGGTTCACAGCCATCGATTCCCGGGCGCGAATACCGCGGTTCCCACGGCGAACGGCGACAAAGAACAGCTCGAAACCACTGAGAAGTTCCTAAAGGACGGCATCATCACCGTCGATATCTTCGCGGCTTCGCCGGTCGAAGAAGACAAGAATCAGCCGCAAATGCGGCGCCGCTCGGGTGATTCGCAGCAGGCCGCGACGATGTTCGCGGTGGGCGAGGAAGCCGAACAAACCGGACAAGTGCTGATCCGCGAAGTCGGAAAGATTGCCGCGCCGCTCGATGTCGCGCAGCCGGTGTTCAACCCCGGCGACACTGTGCGCCTCGACGTCGTGGTTCGGACCCGGAAGGTCGGGCACTTCTTCCCCGGCGGAACGGTGGACGCATTCGATGTCTGGCTCGAACTGAAAGGCGAAGACGAGAGCGGCAAGACGGTCTACTGGAGCGGAATGGTGGAAGAGGGCGGCAAGGGCCCCGTGGAGGGCGGCGCGCATTTCTATAAGTCGTACCAGTTGGACGAGCACGGCAATCCGATCAACAAACGCAATGCCTGGCAGAGCCGAACGATGCTCTACGTGCACCTGATCCCACCGGGCGCCGCGGACGTGGTCCACTACCGCGTGAAAATTCCGAAGGACGCCAAGGGCCGGATCAAGATGACGGCCAAGCTGAACTACCGCAAGTTCACCCACTACTACACGCAGTTCGCCTACGCGGGACAGCCCGATGCGAGCGACAAGAACGTGGGTCCGAACTATGACGATCGCAAGTGGTCTTTCGAAAAGACCAGCATTCCGAAGAATGTCTCCGGCATCATCAAGGACCGCATTCCGGACCTGCCGATCGTCACCATCGCCAGTGCCACTTCGTATCTCAACGTCGGGAAGGGCACCACGGAGTGGAAGCCTGTCGTCGACAAGAAGTATCGAGAGCGCTGGAACGACTGGGGTATCGGGCTGCTGCTGCAAGGTGATCTCAAGGCGGCCGAGTACGGATTCAAGAAGGTGACCGAGGCCGAGCCCGAGTACGCAGACGGTTGGATCAACGTCGCGCGCTCGTATATCCAGGAGGGGCAGACCGACGAGGCGAAGCCCTACCTCGACAAGGCTCTCTCGATCAACAACAAGCTCGCCCGCGCCTACTACTTCAAGGCGCTCGCGCAGAAGGCCGATGGCGACTACGATGGTGCGATCCAGTCCCTGCGAACCGTGACGGCGCAACATCCGCGCGACCGCGTGGTGCAGAATCAGCTCGCGCGCATCCTGTTCCTGAAGCGTGAATACAAGGAAGCTTTGAAGGCGCTCGACGCGGTGCAGGATGTCGACTGCGAAGACGTGCAGATGCACTACACGAAGATGCTCTGCTATCGCGGCTTGAACGACAACGAGAACGCGGCCCGCGAAGAGAAGCTCTTCAAGCGCTTCAAGATCGAAGAGTCGGTGCAATCGATCACCAACGTGCGCCGCCAGGCGAGTCCCGAGGATAACAACGAGCGCCAACAGATCCACGATCATGAGTCGGTGGACATGCGCGTTGTCTCCAAACCCGCCGCACCGAAAAAGCCGGGCTCCGAGCCCGCCATCGTCTCCGCCGGAGGTTCCCGTTGAAGCTTGCGTTCCTGATGGCGCCGGCCGCGCTCCTGTTTGCCGCCGCGCCACCCGCCACCAATGTCCAGTTCACCGATGTCACCGCCGCGGCGGGAATCAAGTTCAAACACAACGCCGGAAAGGCCGGCAAGAAGTACCTGCCGGAAACCCTCGGTTCCGGTTGTGCCTTCTTCGACTACAACAACGACAACTGGCCCGACATCATTCTCGTCAACGGCAAAAACTGGGGTCCGGGCCCGCGCAAGTCGTATCCGGCGCTGTACAAGAACAACAAGAACGGCACCTTCACCGAAGTGACTCAGGAAGCCGGTCTGATGATCGAGATGCAGGGGATGGGCGTCGCGGCCGGCGACTACGACAACGATGGCAACATCGACCTCTACATCACCGCGATGGAAGGTGACCGCCTGTTCCGCAACCTCGGCAACGGCAAGTTCGCCGACACCACCAAAGCCGCGGGCATCGCCAACATCGACTTTGCCACCAGCGCCGCCTGGCTCGACTACGATCGCGACGGCAAGCTCGATCTCTTCGTCGCCAACTACGTCAAGTGGACCCAAGCGGGCGACCTCTGGTGTTCGCTCGACGGGCAGACCAAGTCGTATTGCACGCCGGAATCGTACAAGGGTACCTCGTCGAAGCTCTATCGCAACCTCGGTGGCGGCAAGTTCGAGGATGCGTCGAAGAAGGCCGGTGTCGCCGATCCGACCTCGAAATCGCTCGGCATCGCGATCCTCGATATCGATGGCAACGGCTACCCCGACATCTTCGTTGCCAATGACACGCAGCCGAACAAACTCTACAAGAACAACGGCAACGGAACGTTCAGCGATGTCGCCGTGGCTGCCGGTGTCGCCTTCGGTGAAGACGGAACGGCTCGTGGCGCCATGGGTGTCGACTCGGCGGATTACGACCGCTCGGGCCGCGCGCACCTCCTCGTCGGAAACTTCTCGAACCAGATGCTCGGCCTCTATCACAACGAGGGCACGGGGCTCTTCGTCGATGAGGCTCCGGCCAACAACATCGGGCGCATCAGCCTCCTCTACCTCGCGTTCGGCGTCTTCTTCTGGGACTACGACAACGACGGCTATCTCGACATCTACGTCGCCAACGGACACATTGAGGAGGAAATCTCGCGCGTGCAGCCTCGCGTCAAGTACGCGCAGAATCCGCTGCTGTTCCGCAATCTCGGCAACCGCAAGTTCGATCATGTGAACGCCAAGGTCGGCGCGGCGATCAATCGCGCCATCGTGGCGCGCGGCGCCGCTTACGCCGATTTCGACCGCGACGGCGATCTCGACCTGTTGATGTCGACCAACGCGGGTCCGGCGTATCTGTATCGCAACGACGGCGGCAATCAGAACAACTGGGTCCGGATCCAGACGAAGGGCACCAAGTCGAATCGCGACGGATTCGGGGCGGTGGTCCGGGTGAAATCGGCGGGTGGACAGCAGTGGCTCGCGGTTCGCAGCGGCTCGAGCTATTGTTCGCAGAGCGATCGCGTGTTGACGTTCGGCTTGGCGAAGGACAAGAAGGTCGACGCGATCGAGGTGATCTGGCCGAGCGGGGAGAAGCAGAACCTGCCGGCGGTTGACGTCAACAAGACGTACTTGGTCGAAGAGGGAGCGAAGGCCGCTGTCGCCGTGCCGTAATGGGTGGGCGGACGCCCGGTTCAGGGCATTGAATTAGGCTTCTCGAGCGCTGACCGGCGCTACACTACTCTCCATGCGCATCCGAGCCTTGTTGCCGCTCCTGTTCACCGCCATCTCCTTTGCCGCGGAGACCGGTTTCCTCGACCGGGAAGTCAGCGTGAACGGACAACTGTTCCGCTACCAGGTCTACGTCCCGCGCGACTATCGGGCGGATCGCGCCTGGCCCGTGATCCTGTTCCTGCACGGCGCCGGCGAGTCGGGCGACAATGGCTTGACCCAAACGCTCATCGGTCTTCCCGCGGCAATCCGAAAGAATCCGGAGCGTTTTCCGGCGATCGCCGTGTTGCCGCAGTCGAGCCCGAAGCGCTGGTGGACCGACACAATCGAGCAAGATCAAGCGTTGGCCGCCCTTGACAAGTCGATGCGGGAGTTCCACGCCGATCCCGACCGGGTGTACCTCACCGGACTCTCCAAGGGCGGATTCGGCACTTGGCATCTGGCGGGCCGGGAGCCCGGCCGATTCGCCGCCATCGCGCCCATCTGCGGCGGCGTCGCGTTGCCGAAGCCGCTCCTCGAGCGGTTCGGACTGAAGGAATCCGAATTTCCCACCAACGAAGAAATGGCTCGCAAGATCGGCGCGAAGATGCCGGTTTGGGTGTTCCACGGAGCGGACGACAAGACTGTGCCCGCGGAACTTTCTCGCGAGATGACGAGCGCGTTGAAAGCCCTAGGAAGCGGCGTGAAATACACCGAGTACGAAGGGGTGGGACACAACTCGTGGGACAAAGCCTACGGAGATCCCGAGTTCGCCGCGTGGCTGTTGGCCCAGCGCAAAATGGCCGCTTCCTCGCGGTGAGCACGCAGACTCGCCACCACTTCCCGCAACTGCTCCTGATGCCGCTGCGCTCGTGGAGGTGAATCCGGACCAGCCCGGCAATGGCCAACGGACACATCGAGGAGGAGATCTCCCGGTTCCGTGACGCTGGCCGTCCTACCGGGAAGGGGAAGCGAGAGTGGTACTCACCGGACCCTGAGCCTTGAGGCTGGCCACCACCCCTCGAAACTGATCCTGATGTCTCCGCTCGTGGAAATCGAGGATGCGAATCAGGCCGGTGACGTCGTTGTTGCCCAGCATCGGATGGCAAATCCGCATACGCCGGTAGTTGGCGTCCGGATTCGACGCGAACAGAGCTTCCGTCTCGCGAATCGACTGTTCGAGATCCTCGATGAGTCCGGCGAGCGGCCGGTCCGGGGCAGGTTCGGAGGCTCTCGGGTTATTGGCGGGCAGAATCCGGTTCCGGACGAAGTACTCCCGCACTCCGGCGGGCACGAACATGTTGAACGTCATCAGAGGAATGCTGAGTAGCGGGAGCAGCTCTTTCGGAAATCCGAAAACCGAGGTATCGAGCTCGCTGAGCGTCCGATAGATCACAGGACGCTTACCGGCCCGGTCGAGCGCGATCATCTCGGCAAACGAGTTGCGGTGGAGCTTCTCCGAGAGGATCAGGTGGTCGAGAATCTCTCCGGGCGACCATTGATTGGCCGCCGGCCGGGCGGCGCACTCCCCGGCCGAAATTTCGTGCGCCATACGTAACGTTTCCGCGCGGGTCTGTTGAAATTGGTCGAAACCTTTGGGATACATCCGCCGATTCTCCTTTCAGGAGTTTACCGAATATCAGATGTGTCGGCCGGTCATGGCGGTGTATACTTTTCTAGTGCGTGGCGGCAAGAATGCGAAAGACAGGGCTGCGTCTGACCTTTTGGGGTGTTCGCGGGTCTGTTGCGACTCCGGACGCTGGAAATCTCGGCTTTGGCGGGAATACGCCGTGCGTGGAAGTCAACCGCGGTGAAGACTTTACGTTGATCCTCGACGCGGGCAGCGGAATCCGCCTCCTCGGCAATCGAATCATGCGGGAGTCCGGCGGCCGGGCCGGAGTCATCCACGTTCTGCTGACCCATTTCCACTGGGATCATATCCAGGGTCTGCCCTTCTTCGCGCCCATCTACCACGCGGGTACGACCGTGAACTTCTACTCCACCGAACCAGTCGAACGCCTGAGAGCCGTGCTGGCCGGTCAGATGGCGACGCCCTACTTCCCGGTCCGGCTGCCCGACATTCAGAACTTCTACCACTACGTCCCCTGCGAAGGCCTGACCATCGACGGCGTGCGCGTGACACCGATTCCGCTCCACCATTCCGACAAAGTTTCCGGCTACCGTCTCGACGCCCCGGAGGGCTCGATCGTCTACGGCTCGGACCATGAGCATGGCGTCGCCGAGTATGATGACGGACTCATCCGAGCCTCCCGCGACACGGACATCCTGATTTACGACTCGCACTATACGCCCGAAGAGTATCCCCAGCGGGTGGGCTGGGGGCACTCCACCTGGCTCGAGGCGACTCGCGTCGCCACCGCGTCACGGGCAAAGAGGCTGATCCTCTTCCATCACGCCCCCGAGCGAGATGACGAGCAGATGAAGCATGTCGTGGCGCAGGCCAAGCGCCATTTCAAGGAAGTGGCGGCGGCCCGGGAAGGATGGACCATCAGTTTGTCCGCGAGGCGCGGAGCATAGCATGGCCGCCTACCTCGAACTCACGCTGGCCGCCGGACCGCAAAAGGTCCCGATCCTCAACGGGCGAGTCTCGATCGGGCGCAGCGGCTCCAATTCCATCCCCTTCCCCGGAGACCTCAACGTCTCTCGCAACCATGCCATCATCCATGAGATGAATGGGCAGTTCTACCTCAGCGATCTCGGCAGCCGCAACGGAACCGTACTCAACGGCCGCCCGGTGACGGCCCCCACGCTCTTGTCGGATGGAGACCTCGTCGTGGTGGGCGATCACGAGATCATCTTCCATAACGAAGCTGAACGCCGGCCGGAAACCGCCGAGGAAGAAGAACAGATCGGCGAGATCGGCGACACGCAGTGTGCACTGTCGGTCCGCACCATCACGGTTCTCGTCGTCGATGTTCGCGGCTACACGGTGCTCGCTCAACAGGTGGATGAGAGCACGCTCTCGAGCACGTTCGCGGCTTTCTTTCAGGAGTCCGGATCGCTGCTGATGGATCTCGGCTGCTGGACCCAGAAGTACATCGGTGACGCGATCATGGCAGTCTGGCTGCACCGCGGCATGGTGCCGGAACCCGCTGAACTCGCGCGTGTCATCGATGGACTGATCAAGGTCGAGGATTTGGCCTCCAAACTTCACACGCGGTTCCCGCTTCCCTACCCGATCCGCGTTGGCGCCGGAATCAACACTGGACAGGCGTCCACCGGCAATCTCGGCAGCGCCGCGGTCGCCGATTTCACCGCGCTCGGTGACGCTGTGAACAAAGCGTTTCGCCTCGAGACCTCCACGCGCGAGCTCGATGCCGACCTCGTCATCGGCCAGCAAACCTATGGCGCCTTCGTGCACCTTCCCGCGGCGGCCCGGCTGTTCGTGCCGCGCATGGCCACTCTCAAGGGGTACGCCGAGCCCGAAAAAGTGTTCCAAGCCCACTTCGGCAACCTGCCCCAGCTGCGCCACTCGCTGAAGGGCGCCTAACCCGCGCCGTCCAATCCCCAAACCGCGCCACGACGGTTCCGCGCAACCAGCCCGCAGCCGCACCCACCCCGCTGCCGCGATATCCTGTTATCGGACCCCTATGTCCCAGATCCGAATCCTCCTGCCGGTCGCGCTGGCTGCTGTCTGCGCTGCCCAAACCAAGCCCGATTTCGCGCGCGACATCGTCCCCGTCCTCGAGAAATCCTGCTACGGCTGTCACGGCCCCAAGCAGCAACTCGGCGGACTCCGCCTCGATGCCAAAGCCGCCGCGATCAAAGGCGGAGTGTCGGGCAAGCTGCTGCAGCCCGGCAAGGCGGACGAGAGTTTGTTGCTCCAGCGGATCCTCGGCGCGGGCGGTCAAGCGCGGATGCCGATGGGCGGCAAGCCGCTCGACCCGGCCGAAGTCGCGAAAATCAAAGCCTGGATCGATAGCGGAGCCGAATGGCCGGACAGCATCGGCGCGCAATCGGCCGAAATCAAGAAGCACTGGGCCTTCGTCGCGCCGGTCAAGGCCCCACTCCCAACCGTGAGCGAGGCCAAGTGGGCGGATAATCGCGCCATTGATCGATTCGTGCTCGCCAAACTCGACAAGGAATCGCTGAAGCCCTCTCCGGTGGCCGACAAGACCACGCTCCTGCGCCGCCTCAGTCTCGACCTCACTGGACTCCCGCCCACGCCCGCGGAGGTTGATGCCTTCCTCAAAGACAAGAGCCGAAATGCCTACGACAAGCAGGTCGACCGCCTCCTCCAGTCACCTCATTACGGCGAACGCTGGGCGCGCCACTGGCTCGACTCGGCACGATACGCCGATTCCGACGGCTTCGAAAAGGACAAGCAGCGCTGGGTTTGGTTTTATCGCGACTGGGTGATCCGCGCGATCAACAACGACATGCCGTACAGCCAGTTCCTCACCGAGCAACTGGCTGGCGACCTCCTCCCCAACGCCACGCAGGATCAAATCGTCGCCACGGGCTTTTTGCGCAATTCGATGATCAACGAGGAAGGCGGAATCGATCCCGAGCAGTTCCGCATGGAGGCGATGTTCGATCGCATGGACGCGATCGGCAAGTCGATGCTCGGCTTCACCATCCAATGCGCGCAGTGCCACAACCACAAGTACGATCCGCTGACGCAGGAAGAGTACTACAAGGTCTTCGCGTTCCTGAACAATTCGCACGAAGCGAACGTCACCGTCTACACTCCGGAGGAGCAACAAAAACGCGCTGAAATGTTCGCGAAGGTTCGTGAGATCGAGGGTGATCTGCAACATCGAAACGCGGATTGGAAAGAGCGGATGGCGAAATGGGAGTCGCGGGTCAAACAGGGGCAGCCCGATTGGCAGGTAGTTCGCCCTTCGGTCGACGATATCTCGACCGGTGGACAGAAGTATCTGCCGATGCAGGATGGCTCCTTCCTCGCCGCCGGATACGCACCTACCAAGCACACTGCGCAGTTCACCACCGAGACGAAACTCACCCGGATCACCGGATTCCGCCTCGAATTGCTCAACGACCCGAACCTTCCGCGCGGCGGACCCGGCCGCTCCATCCTCGGCACTGGCGCCCTCACCGAGTTCGAAGTCGCCGTGGCCGAAGCGGGTTCCACCGAGAAGCCGAAAAAGATCAAAATCGTGCGCGCCACCGCGGACGTGAATCCCGAAGAGAAGCCGCTCGACACGATCTATTCCGACAAGACCGACAAGAAGCGCGTCACCGGACCCATCGCCTACGCGATCGATGGCAAGGACGAAACCGCCTGGGGTCTGGATATCGGCCCCTATCGCCGCAACCAGCCGCGCAAGGCCGTTTTCATGCCCGAAAAGCCGCTGGAGTTCGCCAAAGGCGCGACGGTGGTCTTCTATCTCAGCCAGAAACACGGCGGCTGGAACAGTGACGACAACCAGAACCACAACCTCGGCCGCATGCGTCTGTCGATCACCGGTAGCGACGCGCCAGAAGCGGACCCGCTACCCAAGATCGTGCGCGAGATCATCGAGAACGTACCCGCTGACCAGCGCTCGCCGGAGCAGGAACAAGCGGTCTTCGGCTATTTCCGCACCACCGTGCCCGAATGGAATGCGGCGAACGATCAGATCGAGGTGGTCTGGAAGCAGCATCCCGAAGGTTCGACGCAGCTCGTGTTGAACGAGCGCGATCAGACCCGCTCCACCAGCATCCTGATGCGGGGCGATTTCCTCAAGCCCGTGCGCGCCGTCACGCCGGGCGTGCCCGCGTTCCTGCACAAGCTCACACCAGAACTGGAAAAGGCGCCTGCGAATCGGCTCACCTTCGCCCGCTGGTTGACCGACCGCAACTCGCCCACCGTCGCCCGCACGCTGGTCAATCGCGTCTGGCAGAACTACTTTGGCACGGGCCTGTTCGCCACCAGCGAGGACATCGGCAAGCAGGCCGAGACGCCCTCGCATCCCGAACTGCTCGACTGGCTCTCGGTCGACTTCATGGACAACGGCTGGAGCCTCAAGAAGCTCCACCGCACCATCGTCACCTCGAACACCTACAAGCAATCGTCGCGCGTCACCGAAGAGCTCCAGCAGAAGGATCCGTTCAATCGCATGCTGGCACGAGGCCCGCGCTTCCGCGTGGAAGCCGAAATCGTGCGCGATATCGCGCTCTCGGCTAGCGGCCTGCTCAACGCCAAAGTCGGCGGACCGTCCGTCTATCCACCCGCGCCGGACTTCCTCTTCCTTCCACCGACAAGCTATGGCCCCAAGATCTGGAAAGAAGAAAAAGGCGCCGACCGCTACCGCCGCGCGCTCTACACCTTCCGCTATCGCAGCGTCCCCTATCCGATGCTGCAGACCTTCGATGCGCCGAATGGCGACTTCGCCTGCGTCCGCCGCTCCCGTTCGAACACGCCGCTGCAGGCCCTCACCACGCTGAACGAGCCGATGTTCATGGAGACGGCCCGCGCCCTCGCCTTCAAGACGTTGAAGGAAGGCGGCAAGTCCGACGCCGACAAGCTGGTCTACGCGTTCCGCCGGGTCGTGTCGCGCATGCCCTCGCCCGCCGAAAAGGACGAAATGCTCGGACTCCTCGGGAAGCAACTGACCCGCTTCCAAACCGCTTCAGCGAATCCGTGGCAGGTAGCCGCCGAAGATCCGAAGAGCCCGCCCGCGCTCCCCGCCGGAGCCACACCCGCGCAAGCCGCAAGCTGGACGATCGTCAGCCGCGTCCTCCTCAACCTCGACGAAACGATCACCAAGGAGTAGATGAGAATGAACAAGCCCGCGAATATTGCCCGCCGCTGGTTCCTGCAAGAGTGCGGAGTCGGAATGGGCGCGCTCGCCACGCATCATCTCCTCTCGCAGGCAGGCTACGCCGCGCCCGCCAACGTGAATCCGCTCGCGCCGAAAAAGGGCCATCACGAGAGCAAGGCAAAGTCCGTGATCTTCCTATTCATGGCCGGCGCTCCGAGCCACCTCGAGATGTTCGACTACAAGCCCAAGCTCGCCGAGTTCGACGGAACGATGCCCCCACCGGATCTGCTGAAGGGCTATCGCGCGGCGTTCATCAACCCGAACTCGAAGCTGATGGGCCCGAAATTCAAGTTCGCGAAATACGGCAAGTCCGGCGCCGAGGTGTCGGAGCTGCTGCCGCACACCGCGGGAATCGTCGATGACCTGACGATCGTCAAGTCGATGGTCACCGACGCCTTCAACCACGCCCCCGGACAACTGCTGATGAACACCGGCACCCAGCAGTTCGGCCGCCCGAGCTTCGGCGCGTGGGCGACCTACGGACTCGGCGCGGAAACCCAAGACCTGCCCGCCTTCGTCGTCTTCTCTTCCGGCAAGAAAGGCCCCTCTGGCGGCAACTCCTGCTGGGGCTCCGGCTTCCTGCCCACGGTGTACCAAGGCGTGCAATTCCGCGGCTCTGGCGATCCGGTGCTCTATCTCTCGAATCCGCAAGGCATCGATAACGACGTCCAGCGCGAATCGCTCGACGCGATCCGCTCGATGAACCAGAAGCGTCTCGACGCCACGGGCGACCCCGAGATCTCGACCCGCATCAGTTCGTTCGAGATGGCGTTCCGCATGCAATCGAGCGCTCCCGAGTTAATGGACCTCGCCAAGGAATCGAAGCCGACGCTCGAGATGTACGGCGCCGAGCCCGGCAAACCGTCGTTCGCCAACAACTGCCTTCTCGCCCGCCGGTTGGTCGAACGCGGAGTCCGCTTCGTGCAGCTCTATCATGAGGCCTGGGATCAGCACGGCAACCTCGTCAAGGATCTCAAGAAGAACTGCGAAGACACCGACCGCGCCTGCGCCGCTCTCGTCAAGGATCTCAAACAGCGCGGACTCCTCGACTCGACCCTCGTCATCTGGGGCGGCGAGTTCGGCCGCACACCGATGGTCCAAGGCGGCAGCGACGGCCGCGATCACCATCCGAACGCGTTCACGATGTGGATGGCGGGCGGCGGATTGAAGCCCGGCCTGGTGCTTGGCGAAACAGACGAACTCGGATTCAACGCGACGAAGAACAAGGTCCACGTGCATGACCTCCATGCGACGCTGCTGCACCTGCTCGGCTTCGATCACCTGCGGTTGACGTATCGATTCCAGGGGCGGGATTACCGGCTGACGGATATTCACGGGAATCTGGTCAAGGAGATGCTGGCTTAATGGATGATCTGGCGAAAGAGCTAAACGAAGGCCTCGCCAAATGGGATACGGCAACGGTTGCGGAGGTTCGTCGGCAAGTGTGTGAAACGATTCAGTGCGCCGACTCGGGAATACTTCAAGTCCAGATCAGGCCGACTGCGCGGGTCCACGTTACGCTCGTCGGTGTCTACCACACACTGCAGTGGACCGAACTTAACGGCGATGAAACCCGCCAAAAACGCTATCAGCGGATCATCACGGAGGAGGTTAGACATTCCCTTTGTGCAGCGGTACTGGAAGAGGCCGGTGACAACGAGTCCCCGTCATTCGCCAAGCGACTTGCAGATGAGCACAAAGTCTCGTACCGGAACATAGACATCGGTCGGCATGAGAGGGCTACGATCAAGCACATCGACATCAACGGCCCGTGTCTTTGGGGCATTGCGGTGGACAGCAACACGATGCTGGAGAACATCTATGCCAGAGCCTGGAATATGGTTCGGGAGTACCACATGATCCAGTCGGTCCGCAATGAGGTGGACACGGTCATGCTTTCCGACAAGGGAGGCCGGGTCTTGGTCATCTGCGGCCTTTCCCATCTGGATGCAATTCGCGGCCACCTGCCCGACGGGGTTACAGTTGGCGGTAACGTGTTCCACGAGATCGCGCCTTGATTGCGCGGCCCCGCTTGATCGGGAAAGCGCACTAGCTTAGTCTTAGTTAGCAGCTAGCGATGGCGTCCGTGTCCTGATCGACGGCCTTTGGCCGCGTGGCGTTTCCAAGGCGAACGCCTCGATCAACGGATAAACAATTAACGGGATCCTGGCCGAGGTACCGGAGTATGCATGCGACTGCACAACAGTGGGTTTCAGTGCCGGCGATTGCAATAGCCGAACCTTCGGGCCACGCGCACCTATTGTTCGACCGAATAATGAAGCAGCGGCTTGACCTCCACTGGCAACCGGTCGAACACATCACGCGGCAACGGCGGGACAGGTGACTCCACTCCCTGATTCGCCTCTACGATATCGGCGCGGTCGATGGTTCCCGGCCTCAGAGGATCGAGATTGAGCCACCATGGCGCATAGCGGACGATCACCGCGATCCGTTCTTCGTTTGTCACGTTGGGCGCGATCGCGTGCCAAGTACGCGTGTCGAGGATGCCGACCGTGCCTGCCTTGCCGACCAGGCGCTGTTCACCGGGATATGGCTGCTTCGGATCGATACCACTGCCCTTGCGCGGATGGTCGGGTTGGAGGTGCGAACCGGGAATGATGATCGTGGCGCCGTTGTCGTGCGTGAAGTCGGTGAGCATCCACATCGTGAGCACATGGATCGTCGAGCCGGGATAGGGCGCGGGAATGTGCGAGGCATTCTTCTGGTTGTAGGGCCAGTCGGCATGCAGGTCTCCGCGCGGAATGCCAGGTCCGTTGATACTTCCGGTGACCATCGAGATGCGCGAATGAGGTCCGAAGAGTTTTTCGATCACGGCGAGCACGCGAGCAGACGCGAGCCATGGCGCGAGGGCTTGATTGAACCGCAGGAATCCGGGCACATAGCCCTGTGGCGGTGGCAGCAGCGAGTGCGCGCGAACATCGCGCGCGACACTGTCACGGACCGCTGCGATCTCGCCAGGATCGATCACGTCCTCGACGAAACACAAGCCATCGCGGACGAACCGGGCGTGGAGTTCTTCCGTGGACACTGGACGATCATATCAAACTGCCGCGACGTCCCCGCGTGCCAGGTCGCGTTCGAGGAAGAACAGGTATCCGATCAAGGACAGCGACGCGGCGCAGAGCATGAGCAATGAGATTCCGGCGAAGGCCGTGTCGAGCCCGTGCGAAGTCTTGAGAATGCCGGCGGCGAAGATCCCGGCGCCGCCCGCCAGACAATTGGTCGCGTTCATGAGCCCGATCGCGCTCGAACGTTTGCGTGGTTCGAGGAGGTCGCACAGAAGGGGGCTCTCGTTGGCGACTCCGGCCGCCCGCATCAGGCCGAACAGGAAGATGCACGCCGCGAGGATGGCAAGAGCCGGGCGCGACAGAAAGAGCACCAGCGCCGGCGCGGAAAACGCGAAGGCTGCGCTGTGGAGTAGCATCCGCCGCCGTTTCGACACTCGCGCGGCGCGGTCGGAGGTGAAACCGCCCGCCAGTGCGCCGAGCACTCCTGAGAATTGAACGAGGAAGGTTCCCGAAAACCCCGCGCTCGCCAAACTGAGACCGTAACTCTCGCGGAAATACAGCGGGAGCCAGTTGGTGAACATGTTCATGCCCGCGGCGGAGAGCATGGCGGCGGAAACGAGCAGGGCGATGCTGGGAGTCGCGAACAGATCCCCGAATCCGCGTAGGGGCGAGTCCTTGGGCGCGGGCCGTTCGGAGGTGCCGTCCCGCAGCCAAAGCGCGCAGCCGATCGCGAGCAGGATCCCGGCGGTTCCCAGCGATAAGAACGGAATCCGCCACCCGTAGTGTTCACCGAGGTAACCGGAGAGCGTGCCGCCCGCGACGAGTCCCGCGCTCAATCCGGCGGTGTGAACGCTGATGGCGGAGGCGCGCGAGCCGGGTCCGTGATGATCGGCGATCAGTGCGATTGCGGCGGGCAGGTACAGGGCCTCCGCCAGCCCGAGCAGGACACGCGTCAACAACAGTTGGTTCACGGTCGTGACCATGGCGGTGCAAGCGGTTATGATGCTCCACGATGCCAGACTGATCACCACGAGGCGGCTTCGAGAGGAGCGATCAGCCAGGACTCCCGCGAGCGGAGAGGCCAGCGCATAGGCCCACAGAAACAGCGATCCGACCGCTGCGATTTCCAGGTCGGTGATACCGAGGGTTGCGCGGAACAGAGGGAAGACGGCGGAAGTTGCGGCGCGATCGGCGTAGTTCAAGGCACCGCAGCAGAACAGCAGGCCCGTGAGTTTCCAGCGGAATTCGATCATGAGCTGGCACCCTCGAGAGACCGATTGTTTGTCATTGCGGCGCTACCCCTGTCGATGGTATCAGGATGGCGCTGGTATCCTGGCGCGATCATGATCATGCAGGGGCCGCCGGTAGATCGCGGTAACTTCCGGCCTAGGCGAACTTCGCTGGATCCGGGCAACTCCGCGCAATACGCTTCCGTTGAGATATCCTCTCAACTTGACGATGTTCAAGCTCTGCGTCCTGGCGCTCGCCGCTGATCCACTTCTTGGGTTGTCCGGACACCAGGTCATTCAACGGACCAACGCCACGGCCGGTACCGCATCCCTCCCATGCACGGACGACTTGCGTGTGGATGTTTCCGGAGCGAATGGCAAACTGCCGGGGCTGGAGAACGCCGTGATTCGCTGCGGCGCGGATCGTTCGGCCAAGTTCGATCTTCCCGTTGGCGGACCGTACCGAATCGACGTCCGCGGCGCCGGGCCGGCTCGCACCGTGGACGACGTTCTCGTTGGCGATCTGTGGATTCTCGCTGGACAGTCGAACATGGTGGGGCGCGCCAATCTCGAGGCTATCGAGGCACCGGACGAGCGGGTCCACGTATTGCGGCCCAAAGTTGGATGGGAGGTCGCGAAAGAGCCGATTCACGAACAGCGAATGGGCTTCAAGGGCACAATGGTGGGTGCCGGACTCGGGCTTCCGTTCGCGAAGGAGATGGTGCGGCGCACGGGAGTGCCCGTTGGTCTCGTGCCTACCGCCGTGGGCGCGACATCTCTTTGGGAATGGCATCCGGATCTGAATCGAGGCGGCCCGAAAGACTATTACACACCGATGCTCGAGCAGTTTCGCGCGGCGGGCGGACGTGTGAAGGGCGTGCTTTGGTATCAGGGCGAGGCCGATTGCCGCGATGATCGCGCGCCGCGGTACCTTGCCGAGTTCCAAAGCTTCATCCGCCGCGTGCGGCAGGATCTGGGTGATCCCGAGCTGCCGTTCTACTTCGTGCAACTCGGGCGATCGTCGAACGAGGAACCTCCTCCGCGCAACGAGCGCGGGTGGAACACCGTGCGCGAGGCGCAGCGTCAGGCGGAATTGACCGTCCCGCACTCGAGCCTGGCCGCCGCGATCGATCTAGAACTCGAGGATGCCGTTCACATCAACACCGCGGGGCTCCGCGAATTGGGAAGGCGGCTTGCGAACCTAGCTTGCGGGAATCTGTTTGCACGTGACTGTCCAGGCGTGCAAGCGGGCCCGCGATTCGAGTCCGCGAGTTGGGATTCCGATCGCCGCCTGCGTGTCCGATTCAGCGGAGTGAACGGCGCGCTCACCGCGCAGGGAAGGCTGCTCGGCTTCGGCCTGTACGATCAGGATCAGAAACTTCGCCGGGTGATTTATCGCGCCTGGATTCCGCCGAAGCCGGGCAATGAAGTGATCCTCGAAGTGAACCACCAGTGGCCGATTCCGCAGCCGCTGTTTCTGCGCTATGGCGAAGGCATGGATCCTGCCGCCAACCTTCGTGACGAAGCAGGAATGGGGGCGCCCACCTTCGGTCCCGTGCCGGTTCCGCCGCGCCCGCCCACTCCGGCGCCCTAGAACCGGAAAGGCACGCTCGTGACGCGGCTGTACTCCATCTCCGCGAGATAGAGCCCGGTGTGGGGTTGCGGACCCAGGCCCTCGCCATTGGTCTCGCGCAGGTCGCAGACCCGATAGAGAAACAGGTGACGCCACTTGCCGGCCACCAGGAAGCTGCCTCCGACACCGTGGTCGGCGAAGGGAACTTCCTTGCCCTTCGGATCGCGCAGCCCCTTCTCGTCGTGGATCACCAGCGGCGCGCCGAGCTTTGGAGGAACACGCGCAAGACGGAGCCGGTCGCCGCCCGAACCGCTGGGTGTTCCACTGTTAGCCGGCGGCTCACCCTCTACCGGAAACGCGAGCAACGGATTGCGAAGGTAACCAGGACCCGTGTTGGTCGAGATGTAGAGCGAACCATCCAAGCCCTGATTCATGACCTGCGGCACGGTGTGATTCGGATGATCGAAGGCCAGCGTGTAGTTCAGGCCGTCCGCCGAAGAATAGACGCGGCCTTTCGGATCGCGGCCGCGCGTGTGCAGCAGGTAGCGTCCACCAACGAACTGGATTGAAGGCTCGGTCTCACGGTAGCGATAAACGTACGCCGCACCGGTTGCAGCCGGCTCAGGCGCCGATCCGAACGGCTTGCCCGCTCCCGCGGTCTTCCATCGCTTGCCATCGAAATCGAAGCGCACGACAACGATGTGCGACCCGTCATCGGCCGGAAACGGGCAGAGAAACCCTTTGTCCTGCTCGAGGCAGTTGGAAAGGGGAACGCGGCCCACGCCAATTCCTTCGAATTTGTCCACGAACTCGCGGCCCGTCCGGTGAAGCGCTTTGCCATCCCAGCGCAGTTGAATGAACTCGATGGTGCGATCGGCTCGCGTCGCTTGGGGATGTCCGTTCGAACGATCCGGAAGGAAGGTCAACGCGCCCGAGAACAGGAAGCCCGTGCCTGCGCCAGGGTGCGGCTTTCCATCGGCGAGTTTGGCGCCGAGCGGGACGAATCCACCACTGGCTGGGAATCGGCCTTGCACGGCCGGTGCTCCGCTCGCGGCGAGCTTGTAGTGCGGATCGAGCCGGTTGATCGGAATGGCCTTCTCCGCGGCGATGTCCGAGAGCGTCTCGAACACGAAGCCGTCATTGCCTACGCAGAAGTCATGGCCGCCCTGTTCCCGCATGCTCGCGACGAGCAGCAGGTGGGAACGGTCGAGTTGGAAGATCTTCCCGAGTTCATAGATCACCGTGTTCGACGTTCCTTCGGGTTGCCTGGAGGCGGTGGCGAGAAGGCGGCCATGATGTACGATTCGCTGGATGCCTACTCCGCCAAGGCGCGTGGCGGTTGGTTCAGCGGCGCGCGGCAGCCCGGCGACGATGTCGCGCAGGTCACGCGCGATCTGGCGCCGCTCCGCCGTATCGGGATTTCTGGTGAAGCCCCACACCTCACCGATGTCACCACCGGCGGACTCAGGCGCAAGCCGTGGCTCAATCGCGCCGATCTTCCACTTGGAGACATCGGCGCCCAGTTCCCGGAGGATGGCCGCCGTCATCACGAAATTCCCGTAGACGTTCGGATGAACTCCATCGGGTCCCACGGCGCGCCCCCAGCCGCGCTTGGTGAGGTATTCATGAGCCGCATCCATGATCGCGTTCATGTCGATGACGCGAATGCCGAGTTCGCGGGCTTCGTCGCGGATCGCATCGTTCCCGGAATGTTTCCCGTCATCGAGCGGCGCATCCCAGCCGCATTGCCCACACTTCGGCTGATAATCGAACATCGTCATGAACAGGATGTGATCGCGCCCCACCGTATTCTCCGCCGCATGCACCATGTCCCGCAGCAGTTTGCGATAGTTCTGATAGATGTCTTTGGTCCAAGGCCATGGAGCCGGATGAACGGCTTTGTCTATCGGACCAGCGTCTTCGAAGATCAGCCAGTCGCCCGTCCGCAATTCTCCGCGCGCGATGTTCATCCGGATCTCGGCGGCGAGGCTATCGGTGGTCTTCGCCTTGCCATCTTCCCCGATGCCTTCCCAGTAGTTCTCGAGCCGCAGAAAAGCGGGCGGACGCGCCAGATTGTCCCGCAGCAGCATCGCGCCGATATCGGGGATGCGCCGCAGAGGCGACGGATCCGTGTAGTTGCCGAAGGCATAGCCACGCGTGATGCTGTCCCCCTTGAGCAGGATTCGCTGGCCGGGAAGAACTTCGAAATCACGCTCGGCCGCTAGAGCCGGTGTGGCGAGGGAGCACAAAGCAAGCAGCGTGGAATGCCGGATGGTCATTGAATCGCCGCCAGCATTCCCTTGATGTAGGCGACCGACCATGCGTTCGCCACCGCGCGATCGGGATCATCGGGGAACCTCGGTACGTGCCCCACCTGGATCATTCCTTCGTAGCCCACATCTTTTAGTGCGCGGAGCAGGGGCACCAGATCGATGTCGCCGTCATCCATGAACGTCTCATGGTATTTCGGAAGCCTGCCGCGGACTCCACGCAGTTCCGCCTCGAAGATCTTGCCGCGCTTCCCGAATCGCCGCGCGAAGGCAACGGCGTCGATTCCCGCCTCCTGCAGCGTACCCTGACACAGCGTGATGCCGCTATAGGCGCTGGGAACGATGCTCAAGTAGCGATCGAGTCCAGCTACACTGTTCAACACCTGTTCGGCACCCCAGAATCTCGCCACCGGCGGATCGTCTGGATGCAGAGACAACCGCACCCGCGCCTGCTCCGCCGCGGGTACGCACCGCTTCTGGAAGCGTGTGATGCGCTCCCACATCTCGCTCGCAGTGACCTTTCCGGCGGGATCGTCCGTCACTGCGCTCGCACGCGCATCGTCATAGCTCTGCAGACCCACACCACCGCGGCCGTTGGGGTCAATGTAATGGCCGGGCAGCTCGCGCGACAGCTTGTCGCGCAGCACGCGCGAGACGAGCAGATTGAACAGCAGCAGAGTAACGCCGCCGCTGCCCATGGCGGCAATGGTGCGGCAGATATCGTCGAGTTCCTTTTCCCACCCGTCGAGGCCCAGAAGCAGGTTCGCGTACGCGCGGCTGTCGAGATGAAATCCCGAAATGCGAAGGCCGAAACGCTCCACCTGCTTCCGCGTGCTGGCCAGGTCTTCGGGGGTGAGGAACCCGTGCTTGGTGTATTGCGGAATCTGCGGCAAATAGACGTATATGTGGCGGGCGCCGATCTGCTGCACGTAGCGAAGGGCTCGATCGGAGAGATCCCTCGCCATCAGGTTCACCTGCATCCGGCTGGGCGAAGCGCCACGCGCGGACGATGCCGCCAACGCGGCAATGCCGCTGAGGACTGCTCTCCGGCTCTGTATCACTGCGGATATATAATATCGGCCAAGGACGAGGCATCGCAAGCAGAATCCAAGATAGCGGGCTCGCCGAAAGGGGCACATGAAACCGGTTTGCTGGACTTTTGGGTGTCTGTTATTTGCTGCGTCACTGGCCGCGCAGAACGATCGCGCGACGATGGTCGGCAGCGTCACCGATCAAAGTGGCGCCGCGATTCAGGGCGCCACCGTGACGATCCGCAAGACCGCCACGAACGAAACGTTCACCGCCACCACCAACACGTCGGGAGACTACCGCGTGTTCCCCCTTCCGCTGGGCGCCTTCGAGGTTCGCGCATCCTTCACGGGATTCCGGTCGAAGCTTCAAACCGGAATCACGCTCGAGGTCGGCAGCACGGGCCGCGTCGACTTCACCTTGGAGGTCGGCGAAACGTCGCAGACCACGGAGGTGACCAGCGCCGCGTCCCTGCTCAATACGGAAAGCGCGGGCATGGGCCAGGTGATCGACCATCAGAAGCTGGTGGGCTTGCCGGTGAACAACCGCGATTTCGCCACGCTGGCGGCGCTCTCTCCGGGCGTAGTCTCCCCTCGTGGCACCATCTACGGCAACGGCGTGGCCTCGGGTACCGCGACGGGAATCCTGGTCCGCGGGATGAGCCGCGCCGACAACGTTTACCATCTCGACGGCACCATGATTTCCGAAGGAAATGGAGCGACGACGTTTCGCCCGAACCTCGATGCACTGCAGGAATTCGAGGTCAAGACGGGCCTCTACGGCGCCGAATGGGGCGTGCGGCCGGGCGGGCAGATCATCGTAGTGACCAAGAGCGGCACGAACGAGCTACACGGCAACGCGTTCTGGTTTTCACGAAACGACGCGCTCGACGCACGCAATTTTTTCGCACGATCGAAGACCGCATTCCGCCGCCAACAACTGGGCGGAACCCTCGGAGGTCCGATCACGATTCCGAAAGTCACCAAAGGCAAGGACCGCGCATGGTTCTTCTTCGCCTTTCAGGACGAGCTCATCCGCAGCTTTCTTCCCTTGACGGGAATCGTGCCGGCGGCACAACAGCGCGCCGGACAGTTCACCACGGCGATTCGCGATCCGCTGACCGGACAGCCGTTCGCCGGCAATCTCATTCCAGCGGCGCGCATCAACCCGATTGCGCAGCGGCTACTGAAGTTTTGGCCCGAGCCTAACACTCCGGGCGCGCTGAACTTCACCAGTCCGAACTCGTCGGCGAATTCGGATAATCCGCAGTTCATCGCGCGAGTGGACCTGCGCGTATCGGACAACAACCGCTGGTCCGGCCGTTTCGCGCAGAACAGCGCGATCACGCTGTTGACCGATGCGATCCAGGAATTCTCGTATGAACAGCCGCTCGACACGTGGGCGCAGGAGATCACCAACACGCGCACGTTCAAGGCCGCCTTCGTCAACACGGCTTCGTTCCATTTCTTTCGGCGGCCATACTTCCTCGGCGTGAAGAACCCACATGTGGCCGAGGCGCAGGCACTCGGGATCCCCGCGCTCGGACTGAGCCGGGTGAATCCGAGCGGCGGGTTGCCCCGCGTTTCCGTTACTGGATTCCTGGGGATCGGCGATAGCGGCAGCCCGCCGGGTGGAGCGGTTCACATCGGCAACTGGCAGGCGAAGGACGATTTCTCGTTCCAGCGAGAGGGGCATTTTCTCAAGACCGGCCTCGAGTATCGCCGACACTACAACTTCTATAACATCGGCGCGAGTCCGGGAATCGATTTTCAGCCGCGGTATTCCGGAAACGCGTTCGCGGACTTTCTCCTGGGGACACCGGCGGCCACGCGCACTGGAGGCGAGTCCAACCGCGGCCGCTTTGCCCAGAACGCCTATTATCTTTATCTCCAGGACGATTGGAAGGTTCACCGCAAGCTGACCCTCAACCTCGGTCTGCGCGGTGAATTGCGAGGAGCGTGGAAGGACCGCTCGGGCTTCATGTCGAACTATCAGCCGTATGCCGGTGCGTTCGTGGCGCCGGTTCAGAATCTGACACTGCAGCCCTGGCAGACAGGGCGATTCCAACCCGGCGTGCCGCTCATCGAGTGGAGGAGGCCCGGATTCCTGCCTCGCGTGGGGCTCGCTTTCCGCGCCAACGACAAGACCGTGATCCGCGCCGGATACGGGATCTTTGCGAACGAAGTGGACGTCGCGATCCTCCAGGACCTTGGCAATCAACCTCGCGCCAACGCGCAAGTCGCATCCTTCCTCGCCAACGCCCAGACTCCGAACATCTCGCTTTCGGACCCGTTCCCGGCGGCTCTTGCCACCACGGCGATCGCCCGCTACAACGGCGTCGAGACGCCTTTGAAGCTCACCGCCACACACTCCTGGGGCATGTCGATCCAGCGCGAGATCCGGCGCGACTTCTCGATCGACCTGGGCTATCAAGGCTCGCACACCTCGAACCGGCTCGAGACGGTGTCGGTGAACGACGCGGTGCCCGGTACCGGTCCTCGCCAGGCCCGCCGGCCGTTTCCGCAGCTTCAGGACGTGTGGGTGACGATGCCGTCAGTGGATGCGACCTACAACGGGCTCGAGATCAAGGCACAGAAGCGGCCGGGCTCCGATGGCATTTATCTGCTGGGTGCATTTACTTGGTCGAAGGGATTGGACAACGCGGCGATCAACTCGGCAGTTCTCGGAGTACAGCGGCAACGTTCGATCAACATGCCGCTGAACCTCAACAAGGCCACCAGCGACGTTTTCATTCCCCGCCGCCTCGTGCTGACCGCCGGTTATGAACTGCCCTTTGGCAAGGGCAAACCCTTCCTGACGGATTCGATGGCGGGCAAGGTGCTTGGCGGCTGGCAGTTCCAGGGAATTGCCGTCGTGCAGGACGGCTCATTCATCACGGCGCTGCTTCCCGGCGATGCGATCGACACCGGCAGCGCGTTGTCACAATGGCCGGATCTGTCGCGGAGCCCGAACTTGCCACCAAGTGAGCGAACACCAACGCGCTGGTTCGATACGGCGGCATTCGCGCGGCCGGTTGGCCTGCGCTACGGCAACGCGGGGCGCGCTCCCATCGAAAGCCCGGGGATCATCAATCTCGACATCTCCATTCAGCGAGTGTTCCGCATTAGCGAGCGGCAAAAGTTCGAACTGCGGCTCGATGCTTTCAATCTCGCCAACCACGCCAACTTCAGTATTCCGGGGCAGAGTTTCGGCACGGGAGCATTCGGCGTGATCGGCGCGGCCCTCGATCCGCGGCAGTTGCAGGCGGGGATCAAGTACTCGTTTTGAAATGATAACCGGTAAGATTCTCTCCGCTGATGCGCCATCCTTCTTCGCGGATCTCGAACTCGCGCGGCGGCTCGAGCGCGCCGAGGCTGTCAGTTCCTCTCGCTTCGTCGATGCCCGCGTCAGAGCCTCGCCCGGCCGTGGCGCCGAGTGGAGGGATTTCAGCGGTGTTCGCGCGATGTTCGACGGGCCTGACTCCCCCGTCACACAGACCTTCGGCCTCGGGCTCTTCGAGCCTCCGCTGACGGAGGGACTCCTCGATGAGATCGAGGAGTTCTACCGCTCGCGGGGAGCCGCGATCAATCACGAGGTGAGTCCGTTGGCTGGCGTCGACACGTTCGCGCTGCTGGCATCTCGCGGCTACACGCCCGTGGAGTTCACGAGCGTCTTGTACCGGCCCGCCCGCGACGAGGCCGCGCAGGGCGTATCGATGCCGGCCAGGATCGCCGTACGCGCAATCGGCGAACAAGAAGCCAGTCTGTGGGCAAGAGTCTGCGCGGAGGGTTGGTCCGACGTGGCACCCGAATTGTTCGACTTCGCCCTCGACATCGGCGCCACCGTCGCGCACAAGCAGGACTCGCCCTCATGGCTCGCGTATCTCGATGGTGAACCCGTGGCCGCCGGGGCGCTCAGCATCTGCGGTTCCGTGGCGCATCTGGCAGGTGCCTCCACGATTCCCAGGGCACGCGGAAATGGCGCGCAGCTTGCGCTGCTGAAGGCGAGATTGCAGTACGCGGCAGCGGCGGGTTGCGAACTCGCCCTTATGGGCGCCGCTCCGGGCAGTGCATCGCAGCGCAACGCCGAGCGCCATGGATTTCGCATCGCATACACGCGCCAGAAGTGGCAACTGAAGAGCAACTGAACTTACCGGTTGATGGAGACGATGGTCTCTCGTTCGCCTCTTGCTGGCGCGCGCTGGTGGGTCCGATGAGCGCGCGCGAGAATGCTCGGCGAGGGTTGCCGCCGGGGGCGCGGAATTCAGGCCTGCTTTGCCAAGGAGTGGGCACGCGTGCTCGAACTCAGCAACGGGCGTAGAATCGAGGGGTGCCGTTCCGGACCAAGCGAATCCATGAGCTCCCCGCCCCGAGCGATGGCGTCCGTGTCCTGATCGACGGCCTTTGGCCGCGTGGCGTTTCCAAGGCGAACGCCTCGATCAACGGCTGGATGAAGGAAGTGGCGCCCAGCGCGGGCCTGCGCAAGTGGTTCGATCACGATCCCACCAAGTGGGCTGAGTTCCAGCGCAGCTACCGAGCCGAACTCGATGCCGATCCCGCCCGGCTTGGACCGATGCTCGCGCTCGGCCGCGGGCAGACCGTGACTCTGCTCTACGCGGCTCGGGACGAAAAACACAACCATGCGATCGTGTTGCATGAATACCTGACGCGGATGGCCGGATAGCCTTGCGCGAAACGCGCGAGGTGCGTTACCTATAGTAGTTCCGCGAAATTCGCGCGGTTCCCTCCAAGGAGAAGCTTCCATGAGCAAGCGCACATCCATCGGTTCCTGGGCCTACACGATCGGCCCATATGGTTCGAATCCCATCGATTTCGACACGGTCCTCACGACCCTCAAGAAGCTCGGGTTCGACGGCGTCGAATTGGGCGGATTTCCGCCGCATCCGAATCCGGGTAATCCGAACGGCTCCAACGAAAACTGGCCGGGCGCGATGCCCGAAAAGGCGCAGCGCGCCGAACTGAAGGCGCGGATGGCCGGGATGGGAATGGGCTTCAGCGGCATCGCGGCGAACCTGTGGGGTGAGAAGCTGATCAACACGGACGATCAATCGAAGTACGTCGAGGAGTTCCGCAAGAACTCTGAATTCTGCGCGGACCTCGGCATCGAGGGGATTCGCGTCGATTGCGTCCAGCCGCCCACGATCCTCCGCGAGATCGACTACGCGACCGCGATGGACCGGGTGGTGAAGACCTGGCAGAAGTGCGCCGACATCGCGAAAGACGCCGGTCAATACGTGACGTGGGAGGTGGAGCCGGGGTTTGCCTTCAACAAGCCGAGTGACGCGGTGCGCATTCACAACGCTGTCAACCGCGACAATTTCGGCATCCAGTACGACACCTGTCACGGACAGATGGTCGCGGTGGTGGGCGCGCGGCACGAAGGCGGGAAGGAAACCTATCCGAACCAGGTGGACTACATCAAGATGCTCGAAGGGCGCATCAACCACATCCATCTGATCGATTCCGACAATACGTGCCACAAGGATGCGAAGGGCGAGGATGAAACATCGGCGCATCCACCGTTCGGGCTCGGCCTGTTGAACTTCGATGAGATCATGCCCGCGTTGCTGAAATCAGCGCGGTTGTCGCACGACTGGTGGACGATCGACCTCTGCTTCTGGCCCGACGCCTGGGCCGCCACCGAAACCTGTAAGACGTACCTCGACGGCCTCGTGGCCAAGTACGGCAACTAAGGAGCGCGCACATGAAAGAACTTCGCGTTGGCATGATCGGCTACGGCTTCATGGGCCGCACGCACTCGAACGCATACAAAAGACTCACCGATTTCTTCCCGGTACAGCACAAGCCGGTGCTCAAGGCGGTCTGCGCGCGCAATGCCGAAAAGGCGAAGGCGTTCGCCGAGAACTGGGGCTATGAACGCGTGGAGACCGATTGGAAGAAGGTGGTGTCTTCTCCTGACATCGACCTGATCGACATCGGCTCGCCGAACGACACGCACTTCGACATCGCGATCGCCGCGGCCAAGAACGGCAAGATGGTGGTTTGCGAGAAGCCGCTGGCCATGGATGTCAAGCAGGCGGAGAAGATGGTGAAAGCCGTCGAGTCCGCGAAAGTGCCGAACATGGTGTGGTTCAACTATCGCCGCGTGCCGTCGATCGCGCTCGCCAAGCAGTTGGTGGACGAGGGGCGCGTCGGCAAGCCGTTCCACTATCGCGCGACGTACTTGCAAGACTGGACCATCTCGCCCGATGTACCGCAAGGTGGCGCCGGGCTCTGGCGGCTCGATGCCGCTGTCGCCGGATCGGGCGTGACCGGCGATCTTCTCGCGCACTCGATCGACACCGCGATGTGGTTGAACGGCGCGATCACGCGCGTGGTGGCCAAGACCAAAACGTTCGTCACCAAGCGCAAGCACGCCGTCTCCGGCAAGATGCAGGAGGTCGGAATCGACGATGCGTGCATGTTCCTCGCCGAGTTCGCCAACGGATCGATGGGAACCTTCGAATCCACGCGATACGCGCGCGGCCGGAAGAACTTCAACACGTTCGAACTCAATGGCGAGGACGGTTCGGTCTACTTCGATCTCGAGGAGCCCGAATACTTGCAATACTTCGAGTACAAGCAGTTGCAGTCGGGCGAAAAGACCGAGTCGCACGTGACCGGCTGGCGCAAGATCCACACGACGAACTCCGAGCATCCGTACATGAATCGCTACTGGGTTCCGGGGACCTGCATCGGGTATGAGCACACGTTCCTGAACGCGCTCGCCGATTTCGTGATGGGAATTGAGTCGGGCAAGCCGACGCAGCCGGACTTCCGGAATGCGTTGCAGACGCAGAAGGTGTGCGATGCGGTGATCAAATCCGCCAAGACCCTCAGATGGGTGGATACCGGGGTCCAGTTGTAGGGAAAATCCCTAATTTTGCTCCAAGGCTGTTCCGGGCACGTCCGGGCAGTGTCCTAGAAATCAACGCGGTGGTCCAGAGGGGCCGCCGCGTTTTCATTTTGAAGGAGCAAGTTCAATGCGATCAATCAAACGCCTGGCGGCCCTCTACGGGACCGCCCTGGCTGGCGCAACATCCATGTTGATGGCGCAGACCGCTACGGTCGAGGGCACACTATCGAGCTTTGACGTCGTCAACGACACCGGGCAGGACGTCCACGGGTTCGAAATCCAAATTGAAGGGGCGCAAACCAGCGACCTCTACTACACCATGCCGGGCCAGCGTTATGGCAATCCGGTGGTCACGCAAACGGCCACGGGAGTCTCCATCCGCTATTCGAGCCCGTACGATGCCGTCACGCATCAGTACACCAAGACCACGCCGCAACACGCGCCGGGGACGCCGTTCAGTTGGAATGACTGCTATCAAGCCGGGAGCCGGTACACTGTTTCCGGCTGCGAGCACTTCGGGCAGTCGATGCGGGCAACGCCCGCGGGCAAAATTACCAAGGTTTCCGGATACTGGCTGGTGGACGACTCCGCCGCGCCCGGCACGCTGAAGCCGCTGCTGCCACCCGCCGCGATTCCGTTCGCCATGTGGTCGATCGCGCCGGTGGTCACAATCGCGACGCCGCCCGTGGTGGTGGCCGAAGTGGAAGCGCCCGAGCCGCCGGAAACTCCGGAAGTCTATGGCGACGCGCAATGGGTCAAGATCTACAAGACCCAGCTTCCGAGGACGGTCACCGCGGATGAATTGACCAGCGACAATACCGCCGTGGTGCCGGAAGATCTGTCGCAGATCGAGGTCTCGTGGGACATCCTTCAGGCTTCTCCTCCGAGTGGCGGGAACGGCAACCGGAACCGCAATCGCAAACAGAACCAGGGCAGCATCTCGGCCGATACCCGTGCGGTGATTCGCCGCTATGAACTCTACAAGTACACCGGAGCTTACGACGCCCTGACGCACCAGGTCGCCTGCGCCGATGGCCTTTGCAATGCTCCCTCGGCTGGTGAACTCGGCGACGCCGTCAGCGCGCAGAACACCGCCGCGAACGTGCTGCCCGATGCCCTGACGGTCACCAGGAACGGCAACGGAAACGTCAGCGGCGCCAACGGCAAGATCAGTTGCGGAAACGCGTGCACCACGTTCGCCCCGAACGGTACGGTCCTGACGCTTACAGCCGCCCCGAGCGGAACCATCTTCACCGGCTGGAGCGGCATCTGCAGCGGAACCGCGACCACCTGCTCATTCGCCTTGAACGGCCAGATATCCGCGGTAGCGACGTTCAAATCGCAGTTCACGTTGTCCGTGGGCCGCAGCAATCCGGGCACCGTCACCGCGACGCCCAATGGCAATGACCGCGCCCTGAACTGCGGCGGAGCGTGCTCGGCCAAGTTCACAGACGGAACCGCGGTGACGCTCACTGCGATTCCGCCAACGGGGAAGAGCTTCGTGAACTGGTCAGGTGGTTGCTCGGGCGTCAATCCGGTCTGCACGGTGACCGTGACACGCGATACATCGGTTCAAGCCGTGTTCAGCAAGTAGCGCTACTCGACCGGCTTCATGTCGCCGAGCAGCCGGTGCACGAACACGAGAGCGATCAAGTGGAACGTGCCCATCGTCAGAAACACGGGCGTGTACCCGAAGTGCGTGACCACGTAACCGGGGATCACGGCTGAAAAGAGAAAGCCACCGAGTCCGCCGAGGCATCCCCCGATGCCCGTCACGGAGGCGATGGCTTTCTTGGGAAACACGTCGGATGTGGTCGTGTAGAGATTCGCCGACCAGCCTTGGTGTGCCGCCGTGGCGACGCTCACGAGCAGTACCGCGAGCACCCGGTCTTCCACCAGCGCCGCGCAGGCCGCGATCGGCATCAGCGCGGCGCACAGGCCCATCGCCATCTTGCGGGCTTGGCCGTTGGGCCATCCGCGGCGGATCAGGAAACCGGAGAGCCAGCCGCCGCCGACGCTTCCGAAATCGGCCATGAGGTAGATGAATGGCAGGGCCCACGCGATCTCGGCGAGCTTGAATTTGCGCACATCGTAAAAGTACGGAGGCAGCCAGTAGAGATAGAACCACCAGACCGGATCGGTCAGGAACTTCGCGACCGCAAAGCCCCAGGTTTGCCGGTGGCGAAGAGCGTCCGTCCAGCCGATCTGGGGCTCGCGGGGGCCATCCGTCTTTTCGGCCGGCGCGCGATAGGTGGAGAGCCACAGGATCATCCAGAGCAGACCCGACATGGCCGTCGCGACGAAGCAGACGCGCCAGCCCCAGTTGGCCGTAACCCAGATGAACAGTGGCGGTCCGACCATCGACGCGACATTCGATCCGGCGTTGAACCAGCCCGTGGCGAGCGCGCGCTGTTCCTTGGGGAACCATTCGGCCACCGTCCTGACCGCGGCCGGGAAATTGCCGGCTTCGCCCAGCCCGAGCATGGCACGCCAGAATCCGAGTCCGAAGCCGCTGCCGGCCGCGGTGTGCAGCATCGCCGCGAGCGACCACCACGCGACGGCTACCGCGTATCCGATCCGTGTCCCTACGGAATCGATGAACTTGCCCATGAACAGGAAGCCGATCGTATAGGCGATCTGGAAGGCTCCGTTGATGTAGCCGTACTCCTGATCGGATATGTGCATTTCGCCCCGGATCACTGGGATCAGAACGGAGAAGAGAATGCGGTCGAGGTAGTTCACCGTCGTGGCGATGAACAGCAGCGCCACGATCCACCAGCGGTTCGAAGTCACTGAGCGATTATAGAGGAAGTGGACAAGGCGATCATTTTGGCCGCGGGCCGCGGAACGCGCATGGAAGGGCTCACCGAGGACCGGCCGAAGCCGATGATCGTGCTACGGGACAAGCCGATGCTCGAACACATTCTCGACCGGTTGCGCGAGGCGGGCTTTTCGCAAGCGCTCCTCGTCACCGGCTACAAGGCCGACATGATCGAGGCGCACTTTCGCGGTTATCCGATGCGAATCGAGTATCGCCGCCAAGAAACGATCGACGGCACGGCGCGTGCGGCGCTGCTGGGGCGCGATTTCGCGGCGGCGGACCCGTTCTTGCTCACCTACGGCGACATCCTGACCGAATCAGCGGACTATCGTGCCATGGCGGCGAAGATGACGCCCGATATCGAAGCGGTGCTCTCGGCGAAATGGGTGGACGATCCGTGGCAGGGCGCCGCGATCTACGCCGATGAATCGGGCCGGGTCAGCCGGATTATCGAAAAGCCGCCGATCGGAACTTCGGCGACGCACTGGAACAGCGCGGGCGCCTACTGCTTCCGCGAATCCGCCTTCGTCGAGATGGCGCGCGTGCCCCGTTCGCCGCGGGGCGAGTACGAGGTCACGAGCGCGGTGGAGCAGTTGCTCGAACGCGGGTTGCGGGTGCTCGTGCACGGGCTCGAAGGCGCCTGGCGTGACGTGGGCCGGCCGGGCGATATCGCGGTGGCGGAGGATCTGTTGGACGGGTGACGCCAGGCGTCCAGTATCGAGGAAGATTCGCCCCGTCTCCCACGGGTCCGTTGCATTTCGGGTCGCTCGTCGCGGCGGTGGGAAGCTATCTCGACGCGAAGTCGCGTGGGGGCGAATGGTTGGTCCGGATCGAGGATATCGACATTCCCCGGAACGCTCCGGGAGCCGCCGATCGGATCCTGCGAACGCTCGAACGGTACGCGCTCGAGTGGGATGGTCCGGTGGTTTATCAGACCTCGCGATTCGGTACCTACGGGCAGGTGCTCGAGTCACTGAAGCACGCTGGCACTGCCTTCCCTTGCGGCTGCACGCGGCGCGAAGCGGGCGAGGGTCCCTATCCGGGAATCTGCCGCGATGGGCTCCCGCCGGGCCGCGGTGCTCGCGCCTGGCGGCTGCGGACCGGCACCGAGCCCATTCGATTCCGCGACCGCCGGCTCGGCGAGTGCACCGAGCGGCTTTCGGAAACCTGCGGCGACTTCGTTCTCTTTCGCGCCGACGGTTACTGGGCCTATCAGCTTGCGGTGGTCGTTGACGACGCATGGCAGGGAATCACCGACATCGTGCGCGGCGAGGATCTGCTCGATTCGACCGCACGCCAGATCTGCCTCCAGCGCGCTCTCGGCGTGCCCACGCCGTCGTATCTCCACCTGCCGATCGCGCGCGATGCGAACGGAGACAAGCTGAGCAAACAGACGAAGGCTCCGGCGCTCGACGAGGAACACCCGGCGCCGGAACTGGTGCGGGCGATGCGCTTTCTCGGACTCGATCCGCCGGAAACCGGCGAATTGCGGGCACTCTGGAAATGGGGGATCTCCGCATGGAAGCAGGAATGATCGTCACCGCTCATCTCATTCGCAAGACCGATCAGAAGCTGATCGAACTGCTGGAATCGCTTGCGCCTCACGAGTGGGACCTGCCGACGATCGTGCGCGGCTGGAAGGTTCGGGACGTTGCGGCGCATCTGCTCGACACCGCGCTCCGGAAGCTCGCGATGGTCCGCGACGGCTGCGTTGTCGAGCGGGTCGAGATCCGTGCGGCTCGGGACGTGGCCGATCTGGTGAACCGGCTGAACCCCGAGGGCGTCGC
The DNA here is from genome assembly GCA_902825945.1 of uncultured Acidobacteriota bacterium. Taxonomy (GTDB): domain Bacteria; phylum Acidobacteriota; class Terriglobia; order Bryobacterales; family Bryobacteraceae; genus SYLY01. Next base: position 73,260 of record CADECY010000001.1, on the reverse strand, counting down.
CGTCTATCGCCGTTTGAGCCCGTCGATCCTGTGCCTCCTGATGCGAACCACGTGCGAGCAGAGCGCGGATTTCCACGAGTCGCTCGACCCGCTGGGGCGAGCCGCCTTCGCCGTCAGTTGGGCTGGCGAGGCGGAGTCACTGAACTGGTTCGACACGGCACGGGAACTGACCGAGCGCTGGCACCATCAGCAGCAGATCCGGCTGGCGGTGAACCGGCCGGGGATCATGACTCCTGAATTGTACCGGCCCGTACTCGATACCTTCGCCCGGGGGCTCCCGCACGCCTACCGCGAAGCCTCCACCGCGGTGGGATCGCGCGTCTGCCTGGACGTCGTGGGCGAATGCGGCGGACGTTGGGTCATCGAGCGCGAGGAGACACGCTGGATCGCCGCAGGACTGCAAGGCTCTTTCACGGCACGAGTCGAGATGCCCGAAGCGATCGCGTGGCGGGTGTTCACCAAGGGCATCTCGCGCGAGGAGGCTCTCGCTCTTTCGATGCTCGAGGGTGATCGCGGACTCGGGCTTCGGGTCTTCGATCTGGTTGCGATCGTGGCATAGATCGAGATGGTAACCGAATTGCACCGCTAAGTTGAATATGTCCAGAACCACTCGTACCTCCACTCGACCCAACGGCGCGATTGGCGCCCCGGCGGTCGCGAGACCGGCCGTGAAGGGCGACGTGGCTCCGGTCCAGTCCGAGCGCGGAATCGCGTCGTTCGAGATCCGGCAGTCGACTGAATCGGCACAGTTTGCAAAGTCCGCCGCTGTCGCGGAGATAATCGAGGCGGCGGTGGCCGCCGAGCCCGAAGCCCAGCGGGCGGCGCTGCTCGAACGCTTCGAGGCAATGATCGCAGGGGCTTCCGGCGATGATTTGGCGATGCTCCGCAAGACGCTGCGCAAGCGAGAGGACCTGATCCAGGACGGCCTGTTGCGCAAACGCGACGACGAACTTTCGCCGGACTGGCGAGAAGGTGGCTATCCGTACAAGAACCTGCTGTCGCGGAAGAACTACGAAAGGCACAAGTACCGCCTCCAGGTCGAACTGCTGAAGTTGCAGGCATGGGTGAAAGCCACCGGACAGCGTGTGGTGATCCTGTTCGAAGGGCGCGACGCGGCGGGCAAGGGCGGCACCATCAAGCGCTTCATGGAGCACCTCAATCCGCGCGGCGCCCGCGTGGTGGCGCTCGAGAAGCCGAGCGAGGTGGAGCGGGGCCAATGGTACTTCCAGCGCTACGTCTCCGAACTCCCGACCGCTGGCGAGATCGTCATGTTCGACCGTTCCTGGTACAACCGCGCGGGCGTCGAGAAGGTGATGGGATTTTGTACAGAGGACGAGTACGCCGAGTTCATGCGGCAGGTGCCGGAGTTCGAGCGTAATCTGGTCCGCAGTGGTATCCACCTGATCAAGTTCTGGTTTTCGGTCAGCCGTCATGAGCAACGCCGGCGGTTCCAGGAGAGAAGGCTGCACCCATTGAAGCAATGGAAGCTGTCGCCGGTCGATTTGGCCTCGCTCGATAAATGGGATCAATACACGAAGGCCAAGGAAGCGGTGTTCTTCTACACCGATACGGCCGACTCGCCGTGGACCGTGATCAAATCGGATTGCAAGAAGAGAGCGCGTCTGAACGCCATGCGCTACGTACTGCACAAGCTCCCGTATACGAACAAGAACCTGGAATCCGTCGGACCGCTCGATCCGCTGCTGGTGGGCCGTGCTCATGTCGTCTACGAACGGGGTGAACGGCCGGTGTTATAGTGCCCGAGTGGGTGAGTTCACCCATTGGCGCGCGGCGTGCGCACGTTCGATAATGGTCCGCATGATCGACCGCCGCCAATGGCTCGCCTCCGCCGCGTCCGCCCTTGCCGCTCCCGCGCAGACCCGCAAACCGAATATCATCTTCATTCTCGCCGATGACCTCGGTTACGCCGATCTCGGATGCACCGGCGACGCGACCGTGAAGTCTCCGAACATCGACGGCATCGCACGGGATGGAGTCCGCTTCACCGACTTCACCGTCTGCTGGCCCGCCTGCACACCCTCGCGATCGGCGATCCTCACCGGCCGCTATCCGCAGCGCAACGGGCTCTACGACATGATCCGCAACAACGAGGTGAACTGGAAGTTCCAGTTCACCGAGGAGAACTACGCGACCTCGCCTGAAATGACGCTCGGGCTCGACACTCGCGAGACCACGATCGGTCAAGTGATGAAGAGCGCGGGATACCGGACGGGCGTGATCGGCAAATGGGACAGCGGGCGGGCGCGCCGCTTCCTGCCGCTTCAGCGCGGCTTCGATTTCTTCTACGGTTTCGCCAACACCGGCATCGACTACTACACGCACGCGCGCTACGGGGTGCCGTCGATGTTCCGGGGCAACGATCGGATCCAGGAGCCGGGTCATGCCACCGATCTGTTCCAGCGCGAGGCGCTCCGCTTCATTCGCGAGGCGGGCAGCAATCCCTACTTCCTCTACCTTCCGTTCAACGCGCCGCACGGAGCTTCGACGTTCGACAAGTCCGCGCAGCAGGAAGAGCCGAAGTACATGGCGATGTACAAGGACGATCGGCGCGCGCTGTATAAGGCATGGATTTCGCATCTCGACGATGCGGTGGGGGCGATCCTCGCCGAGGTCCGCGCGCGGGGGCAGGAGAACGACACGCTGGTGATGTTTTCGAGCGACAACGGCGGGACGGGGAAGAAGAACGGTCCGCTGCGTGGCGGCAAGTCGAGCCTCTGGGAAGGCGGATATCGGGTGCCGCTGCTGGCGCGGTGGCCGGGCCAGATTCCCAAGGGCCAGGTGACGAACGAATTCGCGACCACGCTCGAACTGTTGCCGACATTCGCCAAGGCCGCCGGCACGACACTGCCGAAGGTGAAGCTCGACGGGTTCGACCTGATGCCAGTGCTTCAGGGTAAGGCGAAATCGCCCCGGACTGAGATGTTCTGGCAGAAACAGGGCGACAAGGCCGCGCGATCGGGCCGGTGGAAATGGCTCGACTCCGGCGGCGGCAAAGGGCTGTTCGATCTCTCCGCCGATCCGGGCGAAACCGCCGATCTCAGTTCCAGCAAACCCGAGGTAGCGGCGATGATGCAGGGCAAGTGGCAGGCGTGGCGCAAGGAGATGGACGCGAGCGAACCGCGCGGTCCATTCCGTGACTACTGAGCCGGACTATCGCCTAGCGAAGTCCCGGTGATAGGGGTTCATTGCGGTGGGCCTAGCTGAAATACACGTCTATCCTGATTCGAGCCTGCGCCGCATAATCGGGACGTGCGCGGAATTATCGGATTTCTCGGGTTGGCTTTCCTGGCGTTGGCGAGCGATCGTGCGTCAGTCGAGGACCGTCTGTTGCGAGCGGGGCGGACGGTTCCGCCTGGCTCTTGTTCGGTGGTGATGCCCGGCGGCGAGGCCTATCTGTTCGGCGGGCAGACGGCGATGGGCGTGACCAACTCCGCCGAACGGATCGAGGCGAACGGAGTTTCGCGGCAGCTTGCGGCGATGCCGTCTCCGCTCAGTGGACATTCGTGCACCGTGTTGCCGGATGGGCGGATTCTCGTTGCGGGCGGCGCGGTTCATGGCTTCGTCACCGCGGCTCTCGAGATCTACGATCCCGCAGCCGATCAGTGGCGTTCCCATGGGACCTTGGCCGTCGCCCGAGCTCACCATACAGCCACCGCGCTTGCCGATGGATCCGTGGTGTTCACCGGCGGGGAGACGCCTGATGGGCCCACCGCCACGGTCGAGATCTACGACGCCGTTACGAGCCGTTCGCGCCTGAACGAAGCGCGCCTGCACGACAGCCGCTACGGCCACCGTGGAGAACTTCAGGGCGATGGCACGGTGATGCTGGAGGGAGGATCGCCCGATATTCCCGAAGTCTTCGATCCGGTTTCGAACAAGGTGACACAGCCCGCGGGCGTGACTCCCACCAAGCGTGTCATCCGCTTCTCCGGCTACGACTGGTGGGTGAAGGCGAGCAGCGGCTCGAAAGTGGGTCCAGGACCGAATCTATTCTCCGACAGCACCAACAACGTATGGGTCGATTCGGCGGGGCGGCTGCATCTGCGCATGACGGTGAGCGGAAATACGTGGCAGTGTACGGAGGTGGTCTCCAACGCCTCGTTCGGCCACGGAACCTATCGCTTCTACCTCGATACACCGGTGGATAACTTCGATCCGAACGTGGTGGTGGGCCTGTTCACGTGGAAGACGGGCGATCCGGCGTATTACTACCGCGAGATCGACATCGAGTTCTCCAAGTGGGGCGACGCACGGTCCGGCTACAACGCGGACTACGCGGTGCAACCTTACACGACTCCGGGCCAGTCGATCGACTTCTACATCCCGGCTGGGCTGACCAAAACGAATCACAGCTTCCTATGGACCCCCACGCTCGTCACCGCGCGCTCGGTCATCGGCGATTCCGCCACGCCCGCCAATCCTAGCCAAGTCATTCGCGAACATACCTTCCGGAGCGGAATTCCGCCCGCTGGTGGAGAAAATGTCCGCATGAATCTGTGGCTATTTCAGGGCCGGGCGCCACGTGTGAAGAGCGCGATCGAAGTGGTGGTGAACCGGTTCGAGTTCATTCCGCTGGCACCGTAGGTCCGTTTCACCCCTCCCGGAGTCCGTTTCGCTTCAGGCTCGTACCGTCTCAGCCACGAGGTGCGAAATAATGGGTGCGCACCGGAGCATCTGGCGCGATTGTTACGAACAAAATCGCGCCGGCTTCGTCTATTGATAGTTCATCCCACTGGGGGCTGGCCGGGAGATTTTCATGAGCCGGAAACGATTGCGTCAAGCAGGGCTGATCCTGTCCTTCTGGACCGTGGAGACCGTGTACTCCGCAGCCCAGTTGCACTATCGCACCGCCCTGCTGCCCAAGCCCTACTCCTGGAGTTCCTGCTTCCGGACCGAGCTGGTATGGACCTCGATCGGGCTGCTGCTCACGCCTTTCATCCTGTTGCTGGCGCGCCGGTTTCCGATCGACCGGCGGAACCTCTGGCGCAACATCGCGATTCACCTGGGAGGATCGGCGCTCTTTGCCAGCGCGATCAAGATCTACTGGGATTTCCTCGGTGCCTCACGCCCCCCCGAGTACATCGCCAAGGGATTCTCGGTGCCCGCGCTGCTCCGTTCGATCAGCATGGGCTTCGATGCCGGGTTTGCGATCTACTGGGGAATTGTTCTGGCGGTGCTCGCGGCTGACTATTACCGGCGCTATCAGAACAGCCTAGTGCAGTCCGCTCAACTCCAGACGCAACTGGTGCAGGCGCAGCTTCAGGCGCTGCGGATGCAACTCGATCCGCACTTCCTATTCAATACGCTGCACAGCATCTCCGAACTCGTCCATGAGGACCCGGAGGGAGCCGAGGCGATGATCGCGCGGCTGAGCGAACTCCTGAGACGCTCGATCGACAACTCGGGCGCGCAGGAGGTTCCGCTAAAGGAAGAGCTGGATTTTCTGAATCTGTATCTGGAAATCGAAAAGACGAGGTTCGATGATCGATTGACAGTGGAATATCGAATCGATCCGGAAACGGAAATGGCGCAAGTGCCCAACCTGATTCTGCAACCGCTGGTGGAAAACGCGATCCGCCACGGGATCTCGCGGCGTGTCACGGGGGGACGGGTGGTGATCGCGGCGGTGCGCGAGGGAGACCGCCTGGAGCTTTCGGTAACTGACGACGGGCCAGGGCTCCGGACGGACGCGCCCCCGCGGGAAGGGGTTGGGCTGTCTTCGACGCGGGGACGCCTGGAACGGCTCTATGGTGAGAACCAGTCGATGGAACTGAGCGAAACCGATCAAGGGACGCGCGCTCGAATCGTGATGCCATTCCAGCGCGAGGCCGATCCGGTCACGGTTCCAGAGGCGCAGTCCGGGCAGCCGGCTCCGCCGCTGTTGGGGAGGAGGGAGGCACATGCAGGCGATTAGCACACTCATCGTTGACGATGAACGATTGGCGAGGAACCGTATCCGGCGATTGCTATGCCTCGATCCGGAACTCGACATCGTGGCCGAATGCGGAAACGGCGAGGAGGCGATCGAGGTGATGAAGCAGCGCAAGCCGCGGCTTCTGTTCCTCGACGTGCAGATGCCCGGCATGACCGGGTTCGAAGTGTTGCAGCAGCTTCCGCCAGACGACATGCCGGTAACGATTTTCGTGACGGCGTACGATGAGTATGCGCTGCGTGCGTTCGAGGCCCATGCGTTCGACTATCTGCTGAAGCCGTTCGACCGCAAGCGATTTCAAGACGTGGTGAAGCGCGCCAAGTCGCAGATCACCCTGATCCGGCATGGCGACATCAATTCGCGACTGGTCCAACTGCTCGAGGGAATCGAAAAGGGGCGCGCGGATTCGAGCCGCATTGCGATTCGCACCGGTGGGCACGTGATTCTCGTGAAGGCTCCGTCCATCGACTGGGTGGAGGCCGCCGACAACTATGTCTGCCTGCATTGCGGTACTGAAACGCACGTGGTGCGCGAGACGATGAACGCGTTCGAAAAACGGCTCGACTCGAGCCGCTTCTTGCGGATCCATCGATCGACGATCGTCAACCTCGATCGCATCCGCGAAATGCGACCATGGTTCCGTGGCGACTATCAGGTGGTGCTCCAGGACGGCACGCAACTGACGCTCAGCCGCAGCTATCGTGACCGCTTGAAACATGTCCTGCTGAAGGCGTTCTGAAGGCGCCCGGTGCTAAATTGGCTTTGAGTGAACCGGCTCGCCGCCAGTATCGCCGCCACTATGGCTACTCCGCTGGCGGCACTTTACATTGCCGTGCACCGAAGCCGGCTCGGCGGGGTGGCGCGCCCGTTGATTGCGAACGATCAGGAGGTTCTCCGGCCTTATTTTCATCCCTCCGATCTGAGGCGGGTTAGGGTGGTCGAGTCCGATCCCCTGCCGGTTTCCGAGCCTGCCTTGACCGATACCCTGCGGCGCCTCGGGTTGAGCTTTCCCCAAGTATCGCTCGTCGAGGCGATCACTTTCGGGCATGTGATCGCGGCGCGGGAACCGATGGCGCTGGGGCTGCTGTTCCACGAACTCGTGCATGTCGTGCAGTTCCGGCTGCTGGGCGTGCCGCGGTTTACCTGGCTCTATGCGCGAGGATTGCTCGAGGGGGGCAGCTACGAGTCGATCCCGCTCGAGCGATGCGCGTTTCATTTGGAAGAGCGGTACCGGCGGGGGGAGGCCGGGTTCAGCGTCGAGATGGAAGTGCTTTCGTGGATTCGAGAGCACCGTTTCTGAGAGCCTGCCACGATATCATGGAAGTGTACGTCTGGAACATGCCTGAATCGAAGTCCGCACCTGATATCAACAGTTGGCTGGAAGAAGAGCTGTACCAGCAGTACCAACACGACCGTGGCCTGGTGGATGAGAGCTGGAAGAGCGTCTTCAAGGCCGGCGCGCCGCCTGCCAATGGTCACTCTCAACCGGGCGAAGCCGAACCGGCCGCTGCCGTGCCCCCTGCCCCACCGGCGCCGCCCTCCCCTAGCGTCGCCGAGCCGGCCGCCGTCGCCCCGAACACCGCAGTCACACCGCAGCAGCAAGCCGTCGCGGTCGGATCGTCGGAACAATTAGTACCACTTCGCGGCGCGCCCGGGCGCTTGGCGGCGAACATGATCGCGAGCCTGAGCGTTCCCACGGCGACATCTCAGCGCGCGATCCCGGTCAAGGTGATGGAAGAGAATCGCCGGATCATCAACCAGTTCCGTACCGTAACCGGCAAGAGCAAGATCTCCTACACGCATCTGCTCGGATGGGCAATCGTGCAAGCGGTGAAGAAGCAGCCCGCGATGAACGATGCCTACGCCGAACAGAACGGCGAGGCGTTCCGCGTGGTTCGCAAGCCGATCAACCTCGGCGTGGCCGTGGATGTCGCTACCGGTGGTGGCGGACGTGCGCTGGTGGTGCCCAACATCCGGGATGCCGGATCGCTCACGTTCGCGGCCTACATGGCCAAGTTCGACGATTTGGTCGCGCGGGCGCGCAAGTCGAAGCTCACGGTCGAGGATTTTCAGGGCACGACGCTTTCGTTGACCAATCCGGGAACTGTCGGCACGCTCGGATCGGTGCCGCGGCTAATGCCCGGGCAGGGGTGTATCATCGCCTCTGGCGCGATCGATTTTCCGGCCGAGTATCAGGGTGCCAATCCGGAAGTGCTCGCCTCGCTCGGCCTGAGCAAGGTGATGATGATCGGCTGCACCTACGATCACCGCGTGATCCAGGGCGCTGAATCGGGCATGTTCCTCGGGATCGTGCAGCAGTTGCTCACCGGCGAGGAAGGCTTCTACGAGGAGATCTTCCAGGAACTCCGGATCCCCTATCATCCGGCGAAATGGCAGGCCGATAACCGTCCGGCGCTGCCCGGCATGTCGGCCGGAATCGGACGCGCGAACGAAGTGGCCAAGGAAGCCGCGATCCTGCAGTTGATCAACGCCTATCGCGTGCGCGGACACCTGATCGCGGATCTGAATCCGCTCGGCATCGAGCCCCAGTATCATCCGGAACTCGATCCAGCCACTTATGGCTTCACGATCTGGGATCTCGACCGCCAGTTCATCACCGGCAATCTCGGCGCGCTGACCGGCGAAGCGGCGCCCAAACCGGTCGCGACGCTGCGCGAGATTCTCGAGACGCTCCAGCAGACGTACTGCGGAAAGATCGGATGCGAATACATGAGCATCCAGAACCCGGAGGAGAAGACCTGGCTACAGCAGCGGATGGAGCCGCAGCGCAACAACTGGCCGTTGTCGGCGGAAGAGAAGGTCCAGGTTCTCGACCGGCTGGTTGCCGCCGAGCAGTTCGAATCGTTCATCCACTCGCGATTCGTGGGCCAGAAGCGCTTCTCGCTGGAGGGTGCCGAGACCGCGATCTCGATTCTCGACGATGTCCTCAGCAGCGCGGCCGAGGGGGGGGCGCACGAAGTCGTGATCGGAATGGCACATCGGGGACGCCTCAACGTGCTGGCGAATTCGGTGGGCAAGCCCGTCTCGCAGATCTTCGGCGAGTTCGAAGGCCACCCCGATCCGGATAGCTCGCAAGGCTCGGGCGACGTGAAGTATCACTTGGGCGCCACGGGCGTTCATCGCAATGCGTCCGGACGCGAGGTGCTGGTTTCGGTGGCGCCGAATCCCTCGCATCTCGAAGCGGTGAATCCAGTGGTCGAGGGAATCGTCCGCGCCAAGCAGGAGATCCTGAAGGACGTCAACCGTGAGCGCGTGATTCCCGTGCTGCTGCACGGCGACGCGGCTTTCGCCGGACAGGGCGTCGTGTCGGAAACCCTGAATCTTTCCCAGCTTCTCGGCTACCACACTGGCGGCACGATTCACCTGGTGATCAACAACCAGATCGGCTTCACCACCGATCCGCACGAATCGCGTTCGTCGGTATACTGCACCGACGTGGCCCGCACCGTGCAGGCGCCGATTTTCCATGTGAACGGCGACGACCCGGAAGGCTGCGCGCGTGTGGCGCAGATTGCGTATGACTACCGGCAGCGGTTCAAGAAAGATGTCGTGATCGACATGATCTGCTATCGCCGCCACGGTCACAACGAGGGCGACGATCCGAGCTTCACGCAGCCCTTGATGTATCGCAAGATCAAGGATCATCCTTCGGTGGGTACGATCTACGCGGATCGTCTGGTGCGCGATAACGTGGTATCGGCCGCGCAGGTGGACAAGCTCCGAAAACGCATGGCCGCAAAGCTCGAAGAGAGCTTCGAGGAAGCGCGGCAGAACGCGGTGAAATATCACTTCGAGGATCTGGGGATCGCGCCGCGCGATCCGATCGCTTCGTTCCGTGCGGAATCCGCCGCCGAGCGCGAGGATCTGGAACGGGTGATCGACGCGATCACGGTGCTGCCCGAGGATTTCAACCTCCACCAGAAGCTCAAGGGCTTCATCGACAAGCGCAAACAACTGCTGCAAGGCGCGCCCATCGACTGGGCTTCCGCGGAAACGCTCGCGTTCGGAACGCTTTGCCTGGAAGGAACTCCGGTACGGTTGAGCGGACAGGATTCCGGACGCGGGACGTTCAGCCAACGGCACCTGGTGCTCACCGATATCGAGACCGGGAGCCAGTACACACCGCTTCAGCACCTGTCGAACGATCAGGCGCCGTTCGACGTCTGGGACAGCTCGCTGAGCGAATATGCGGTGCTCGGGTTCGAGTTCGGATACTCGATCGGAGATCCGCGCGCACTCGTGATGTGGGAGGCGCAGTTCGGCGACTTCGTCAACGGCGCGCAGATCATGATCGACCAGTTCATCACCGTGAGCGAGCAGAAGTGGGGTCAGCCGAATGGCGTGGTGATGCTGTTGCCACACGGATACGAAGGGCAGGGTCCGGAGCATTCGTCGGCGCGCATTGAGCGTTTCCTGACCATGTGCGCCGAGGAGAACATGCAGGTGGTCAACTGCACTACGCCGGCGCAGTATTTCCACGTACTGCGCCGCCACATGCACGGCGGGGCAGACCATCGCGGAATTCGCAAGCCGCTGGTGATTTTCACGCCGAAAAGCCTGCTGCGGCATCCGAAGGTGGTTTCGACGATCGGCGAGCTTTCGTCGGGTTCGTTCCGAGAAGTGATCGGGGAAACGTCCGCTTCGAATCCCGAGCGCGTATCACGCGTACTGCTTTGTTCGGGCAAGGTCTACTACGACCTGCTCGCGGGGCGGGAAAAGCGCGAGAGCGATCACGTGGCGATCGTCCGCCTCGAACAGATCTATCCGTTCCCCAAGCAGCAGGTGCACGACATCCTGATGCGGTATCCCTCCTCGGCCGATGTCGCCTGGGTGCAGGAAGAGCCGCGGAACATGGGCATCTGGCGTTTCATGCGCAGCTTCGTGCAGCCGATGCTCGAGCCGTCGCGGCGAAAGATTCGCTACATCGGGCGGCCCGAGAGCGCGAGTCCGGCGGGTGGATCGTACAAACGGCACGAGCAGGAGCAGGCCGAGATCGTCGAGTCGGCGTTCGCCGAGGATCGCGTGGCGCCGGTGAAGAAACATCGCGTGGTTCGGCGGAAGACGGCCAAATAAGCGATGGTCATCACGGGAATCTACTACGCGCTGGCGTGTCTCGCGGGAGGCGCGGCGGTGGCTTATTTGGCGCGGCCCGCGTTCGGAGTTCCGTTCTTCGTTCTGGCGGGATTCTTCCTATGGTTCTTCCGAGACCCGGAGCGGGAGATTCCGAAGGGCGCGCACGCGGTGTCGCCGGCCGATGGCAAGGTGGTGATGATCCGCCAGGAAGGCGATCTCACGCGCGTGGCGGTGTTCATGAGCCCGATCGACGTGCATGTCAACCGCTCGCCGATTGCCGGCAAGATCACCAAGGTCGAATACAAGCCGGGCAAGTTCCTGGTGGCGTCGAAAGACGAAGCTTCACTCGAAAACGAGCAGAATCTGATCACGGTGGAAGGCACGGACGGCGTGCGGATCACCTTCGCGCAAATCGCGGGACTGGTGGCGCGCCGCGTCATTTGCGACAAGAGGCCCGGGGACGAGGTCGCCATGGGCGATCGAATCGGGCTCATACAATTCAGTTCGCGGGTCGATATTCTATTCGGGAAAGAGTGGGAGATCGGGGTGAAACCGGGTGACCGGGTGAGCGCCGGATCTTCGATTCTTGCCCGGCGAAAGAGCTAAGCATGTCATCGGCTACTCATCATCCGCCCAGGCCGCCGCGGCGCGCGGCCTACATCCTGCCGTCGTTGTTCACGGCCGGAAACCTCTTCCTGGGGTTCCTGGCGATCACCAAGGCATTCCAGGGCGCGATGCTCGCGGCGACAGGAGTGCTCGGGCGCAATCCGCATTGGGAAGCAGCGGCGTTGATGATCGGCGCGGCGAGCGTGCTCGACGGGCTGGACGGCAAGATCGCCCGCATGACCAACACCGCGTCCGATTTCGGACGCGAGCTCGATTCCCTGGCGGATGTGATCGCGTTCGGTGTCGCGCCGGCGATCCTTGCCTGGGTGTGGGGATTCCATTTCCTCGACTCATCGACGGATCCGCACCTGCGCGAGCAGATCCAGCGGGTTGGCTTCTTCTTCGTCTTCCTGTTCGTGATGTGCGGCGCCTCGCGGCTGGCTCGATTCAACATCACCACCAACCCGTTGCCAAAGAATCCGGGCCGGCCCGACCGCAAGTACTTCGTCGGGCTTCCGATTCCCGCGGGAGCGGCGGTGATCGCGGCAATCGTCTACGCCTGCGACTCGGCTCCCTTGCAGTATTGGCCGTACACGGTGGCCTGGACCGCGCTGCTCGCTTTCGTGGCGTTCCTGATGGTGAGTACCTGGCGTTACCGCAGCTTCAAGGACTTCAACTACGTCAATCCGAAATCGCCCGTTTCCGTGATCGGCTTCGGCACGTTGATATACCTAGTTTGGAACTATTCCCAGCCCGTCTTGCTCGGCATTGCCACCTTTTACGCCGGAAGCGGTGTGATGATCCGGCTGGGCGGAATCATCAAGCGGCGCGTGAGACGGCGTCCCGACCCGCAACCGAAAGTGCAGCACAGCTAAATGGCAAAGCGGCAAGGCATTGCCCTGGTGGGCGGCGAATCGCTTCTCGGCGCCGACGTGCGCGACGTGTTTCGCGAAAAGCTCGCCGATCACCGCATCAGGCTGGTGGGCAGCGAGCAGGAAGCGATCCTGACCCAAGAGGGTGGCGAGCCGGTGGTGATGACCGGGCTCGACGGCGACACACTCGCCGAGGCCGAAGTGATCGTTCTCGCGGGTCTGCCCGAATCGACCGCGAAAGCGCTCGAGATGCTGGGCGAAACGCTCGACGCGGGCGACGCGCGGCCCGCGATCATCGACCTGAGCAATTCGCTCGAAAGCGATCCGCCGGCTGTGTACTCGGTTCCGCATGCGGCGGCGATCGCGCTCGGAACGTTTCTGCGCCATCTCCATTCCCAGATCCCAGTAACGCGCGCGGTGGCACAGATCTTCGAGCCCGCCAGCGAACGGGGCCGAGCCGGAATCGACGAAATGCAGACCCAGACCACGCAGTTGCTGACGTTCAAGGGGCTGGAGAAAGCGGTCTTCGACGAGCAGGCCACCTTTAACCTGTTGGTGCGTTACGGTGCGGAGGCGAAGGCGGATCTCGCGGCGATCGAGCAGCGGATCGGGCGGCAACTGGCGGATTTCCTGGCCGCGAGCCCACAGGTGCCGATGCCGTCGAGCCGTTTGACACACGCCTCGGTGATGCACGGCTGTGCGATCAGCCTGTGGGTAGAGTTCCCTGAAGCTCCGCTGCCCGCGACACTGGTCTCGGCGATGAAGCGCGAGCACGCGGCAATCGACTATCGTGGGCCCGGCCTCGATCCTCCGACACCGGTCGGAATGGCGGGCCAGGATTCGATTGCGGTGGGTGCGGTGGAGATCGACCGGAACAATCCGCGGGCGGCTTGGTTTTGGATCGTGGCCGACAATTTCCGCCTGCGCGCGCTGAACGCCGCCACCGTCGCGGAAGCTATCCTGGAAGGGTGACGAGCCGCCCTGCCTTCGTTTGCGCCGTAGCGCTGTCGCTGGGCCTTTCCGGCTGTGGCTATCACGTGGCCGGACGGGCCGATCTGCTGCCGAAGACGGTCCAGACGATCGCGATTCAGCCGTTCGGCAACAACACAGCGCAGCACAGGCTCGCCGAGCGAGTGCCGGCCGCGTTGACTCGCGAGTTCATCCGGCGCACCCGCTATCAAGTGATTCCCGAAGCAACTCAGGCCGACGCAGTGTTGACGGGCGGAGTCGTGAACATCTACACGTATCCGACCACGTTCGATCCAGTCACCGGACGCGCTTCCGGCGTGCAGATGATCGCCATCCTGCAGGCAAGGCTCACCGAGCGCGCCACGGGCAAGGTGTTGTTCGAACGCCCCACGATGGAGGTGCGCCAGCGCTACGAGATCAGCGTCGACCAGCGTGCCTTCTTGGACGAGAGCAGCCCGGCGCTCGAGCGCGTTTCGGCGGACGTGGCGCGCTCGCTCGTCAGCGCGATTCTGGAGAATTTCTAACGTGACGCCCGACCAGTTCCTCACGCAGATCAAGAAGCAGCCCGCTCCTGTCTACCTTTTTCTCGGACCGGAAACGTTCCACCGCGACATCTGCCGATCGGCGCTGCTCGATCGGCTGCTCGCGCGCGAGGAGCGCGAGGAAGGCTACATCCGCCACGATCTCGACGAGATGACCGTCGCGGCGGTGATCGATGACGCGCGTTCGATCTCGATGTTCGCGCCGCGCCGGGTGATCTGGGCCTCACGGGCGGAGGGAGCGTTGCCGAAGGGGCGCGCGGCGGCGGCCGAGGAAAGCGACGGCGACGAAAAGCCGAAGGCCGACACCAAGGCCGGCGGCGCGGCGGAGTCGATCTCGGCGTACCTGCGCAATCCTGCGCCCGACACGGTAGTGGTCTTCGATTCGGCGCGCTTCGAGTTCGATGGAGACGATAAAGCCAAGATCGAGCGCGTGCGCAAATTCTACGCGCCGGTGTCGAACGTGGTGGAGTTTCCGCGGATCTCGACGGCCGAGGTGAGGCGGATCGCGCAGGACCTAGCGAAGAAGCACGAACTGAAGATCGGAGCGGCCGAGATCAGCCTGCTCGTTGAGGCGACGGGCGGATCGGCGGGCAAGGTCGCGACCGAGATCGAAAAGCTCGCGCTATTCGCGGGACGCGGCGGAACGATCACCGAGGCCGACATCGCACGGCTCGTTCCGCAAGCGCAGTCGGCGACCATCTTCGCGCTGGTGGCGGCGCTGGGGCGGAACGAACGGGCCAAGGCGCTCGGGCTGATTGACACGCTGGTCCGCGAGGGCGAGTATCTTCCACTCGCGCTGCAGTTCCTGGCATCGCAGTTCCGCCAGGCACTGGTGGCCAAGGAAGCCGGACTGCGGAGCGCGATGCAGATCCAGGGGCACTTTCAGAAGATGGGCGTGGCGATGTGGCCGTCGCGCGCCGAGCAGATTCTGCAAACGGTCAACGCGCTCTCGGATACGCAGATCCGGAGCGCGTTGAAGAAGATGGCCGAGGCGGACCGGACGTTGAAGGACATCCGGCCCGACGACAAGGTCATCATGGAGCAGTTCGTGATGACGCTCGCCGGGTAGCGAGGATCAGAACACGAACCGCAGGCCGAGTTGGATATTGCGCGCGTTCTGCGCGACAGTGGTGTATTGGCCGAAGTCGGTCTGCGTGATCACGCGGCTGACGTCCTGGAACGCGGTGTTGTTAAACGTGTTGTAGAACTCCGCGCGGAACTGAATGTAGCGGCCCTCCGTCACGTTGAAGTTTTTGTATAGGTTCCAGTCGAAGTTGCGCTCGCCGTTCAATCGGTGCGTATTTCGTCCCAGGGTTCCGAAGTTTCCGAGGAGCGGCTGTGTCAGGCCGAGTGAATTTGCGTACGCCGACACCGCTTGAAAGGTGTCTGGGTTGACGGTGCCGGCGGGAGCGCCTTGGGAGCGCGCAGGCCGCCAATTGATCGTCACCGGACCGGTGACATTGGGCCGGATGCTCGCACCCGCGCCCAGAACGCTGATGGGTGTCAGGCCCCTTCGAGGCCCGGCTTCGAGCGTGACGGGGAAGCCAGAACGGAAGCTGGTGATGCCGGAGAATCCCCACCCTGCCAGCACCTTGCCGACCATCCAGTTCGAGTGTCCCTTTCCCCAGGGCAATTCCCAGTTGTGCGTGAACACGACCCGCTGCTGGAGATCGAACTGCGAGACAGCGCGATTGTCCTTGTTGTTGAACGGATTCTGCTGGTTGCTGCTATCGTTGATCAACACCCCGAGCACATCCGATCCGTCGTCGATTGACTTCGCGAATGTGTAGGCAGCACTGAAAAGCATACCCTTGACGCGGCGCATCACCTCAAACTGCGCCGAGTGGTAGTTCGAATTCGCCGAGGAATCGACGAGGGCCACGAGGTTATAGCGAGGGTCGAGCCGGTTGCTCTGTGCCGTCAGTCCGCCGTTCAGCCGTTGAAACTGGGTTTGAAACTCGCCGAGGCGTGCGGTCTCGTCGGCAAGATTCGCCGCGGGCCGGGCCGGAGCGGCCACCGGGTTGATGTCACGCGTCCGCGGCAGGTAATTTCCCTTGGTCCCCACATAGCCGGCCTTCCCAACCCAGCCACCCAGGAATTCCCGCTGAACTCCGAAGCTGAACTGATGGACCTGCGGATTCGCAAGTCCGAAGTCGATCGCTGGCGAGACCGCGCCGAAATTCCGCGTGGTCTGGGAGAGATTGCCGACTTGCGCCGCGGTATCACGCTGAATCTGGGCGGTTCCGGCGACCAGATTCGACAACGAATTCGAACCGGCGAAGCTGGCCGCGCCCGTCAACGTTCCTGTGATGATGAGCGGAGGCAGCGTGCGTTGGTTGGTGATCGGGTTGAGGAAGACGAAGTCGTAGGCGATTCCGTAGCCACCGCGAACGACGGTCTTCTGACTGCCTCCAGGCGTCCAGGCGAACCCGATCCGCGGCCCCCAGTTGGAGTTCGATTCGAAACTCGGCTTGCCCAGTTCGAGCAGACCGAGCACCCCGCTTCCCGCCGCTCCGAATGATTGCGTGTTCCGAAGGTTCAGATTCGAGATGCGCCCGTTCGCCTCGGTCGGACCGCCGGCCCACTCGAGCCGCATGCCGATATTGACCGTGAGATTCCGGCGCACCTTCCAATCGTCTTGGAAATAGCCGAAGATGTTCTTGACCCGGTTGGCGCGGGCCGAGGGGCCGAAGCGCTGCTGCCATTGCGTCGGAACGCCGTTGGCGAAATCGGCGAACGTGGCGAAGGTAAGGGTGGGGCGCTGAAGGGAGTCGAGCACGCTGTCGGCTTCCAGGTAAAAGTATTGCCCGCCCATCTTGAAGTTGTGCCTACCTCGCACCAGGGAGAAGTTGTCATTGAACTCGTAGGTTCTTTGCTCACGGCCCTGTGGCAACCCCTCCCAGACACCGAGGCTCGTCACCTGCGCATCGGCGAAGATGACCCGCGCTCCCAGCGGATAAGGGGTGTCGATCGGAAATGCGGCATCGCTTTGGCCGAATCCGAACCGGAACTCGTTCACAGCCGACGCACCAAACGTATGAGTGTGCGCGGCAATCGCCTGACGGGGCTTGCCTTGATTCGATGCGCCGAAGCCGGGAAGGTTGCTGCCCACGAACGTCAAATTCGTTGCCTGGGAGATTTGTGACGCCGTATTGTAACGGACCCAGACATTGTCGCGGCTCGAAAGCACGAAGTCGCCCCGGAGGTTGACCTTCCAAAGGTCAGTCGTATTGGGCGCCGCCGAACCGAGCTGGCCAGAAGGATCGGTGGGTACCCTGTACTGCTGCAAGATGGCACGTGCGGTGGGATCAGTCACCGCCGCCACCTGATCCGGCCGGGGCACACGCGCGATCCGCGTCGCGCCAGCGCCGCGCTGCTTCTGCGCTTCGTAGGCCGCGTGGAAGAATGCGCGGTTGCGTCCGTCGAAGAGTTTGGGGATGAAGGCGGGCCCACCCACTTCGAAGCCGTACTGGTTGTATCGAACGATGTTGGTTTTGCCGGTGGTGTCGAAGAATGGACGGGCATTGAGTTTGTCGTTCTGAAAATACTCGAACAATTCTCCGTGGAGCGAGTTCGTACCGCTCTTGGTCAAGTAGAGGGCCTGGGCGGAAGAATTCCGGCCGTATTCGGCGCTGAAGTTGTTCGTAATGACTTTGACTTCCGCCAGTGTCTGGAAGATCAGGGGTGTCAATGCCCCACCTGTGCCGGTTGTCGAGACGTCCGTGGTCGTGACTCCATCGACCGTGATATTGTTCCCGCGTCCCCGGCCGCCATTCGAATTGAACGAACCGGAACTGAGGAATGAATTGTTGGACGTCACGGGAGCCACACCCGGCATCGTGAGAACAAACAGGTTCGGATTCCGATTTACCGGAATGTCCATGAGCGCCGTACCCGTAATCGCCCGCTGGATCTGTGAGTTCTGGGTGTCGAGTGTCGCCACGGCATCGGTCACCGTGACCGCTTCGGTCACTTGGCCTACCTCGAGCACCATCTTGGCCGTCGCAATTTCACCCGCCTTTACCTCGGCCTGCGTGATTGTCGCCCGGAAGCCCGCCGCCTCCGCTCGGATCTCATACATGCCGATTTTCAGCAGCGGGAAGCTGAACCCGCCGTCGGCGGCAACGCCGGCAGCCCGGGTTTCACCGCTTCCCAGGCTCTTCAATGTCACTTTGGCGGCCGGGACGGTTCCGCCGGAATTGTCGGTCACCGTCCCGCGAACATCGCCAGTGATTTGGGCGGACGCGATGGAAACAGTGGCGGAAAGCAGCCCAGTTAGGGCCAGGACGTGTTGGACCTTCATTTTCACCTCGTAGGACCCCTCTGTCTCTCAAAAAGAACACATTCGCCCTATCGGATGCAACATTTGTCACCAGGATTTAGCATTTCACCCCAGGCACTTTAGGGGGATAATCACCCGAACGGGGGTGGTGAGGCGCATTCGGCGATGAATTGCGCTACAGAACGGTCTCCAGGTGGACCGGGATCAGGAGGCGTATCGCCGCACCGGAAATTGCGCGTATCGCGAAGTTACCGCCGCGCCGGGAGCGACTTCATCAGGCGCTCGATCTTGTCCATGATCGATTCCTCCACGGCCGGGTGGAACGGTCCCGGCTGCCCGTAGGGAATCATCGCGCCGCCGCCCTCGTATCCGCCCTCCTTTAGCACGCGCACCGACGGAATGTAGGCGAACACGTCATTCGAATACCCGGCGACCCAAGTGTCGGCCCAGCCGTATTGGGCCTTCAGGCGAAGCGAATAGTCGACCACTAGTTCGCCGCCGAGGATGATCATCTTCAAATCTCCGAGCTTCCACACCTGGATGGGATACGGGTGGCGGTCCCAGAGCTTTCCGCTGGGGGTCATCCGCTTCAGCAGGAACTGGGCGTGGCGCTTGGCGGCCGGATCGGCGGTCGCGATGCGGCGCTCGAGTTCGGCGCGGTCCGGGATATCGGTGAAGAGGAGGTCAATCGTATCGAACGCGGTGCGTAATGGCCCGTTGACCGTGCCCATTTTCCCTTTCATTGCTTGGGCCACGGCTTCCGCAGTCACCATCCCATAGTGCTCGGCGAGTTCCACTGTGCGGCGGGGCAGCGGATTGGAGTCGGCGCCAGCGCCGGTGACGAACAGCGCGGTGGCGCCTGGGTTGTCCTTCTCGATTGCCGCTTGGGCGAATCCGGGCCAGTCGCCATTGATCTGGTAGTCGGAAAGAGCGGTCGCATGGCAGGCGTATCCGAACACGATCGCGCGAGTGGCTGATCCGCTCTTCACGGCGAGCACGGGGACGTCTTGATCGACGGGTCCGGGCTGGTGGCGGAGAACCGTACGGCGGCGGTTGGTGGCGAATCCGAGGTTGCCTTGGCCGAAAGTCAGCGTGGCGGGCTTCAGGTCCTCGAGCGCGGCGCCGATGACATCCACCACCTGGTCGAGCAGCTTTGTGGTGTAGCGCTGGATTGCCGGCTCGTGCTCCGGACCGATCGGATACGCCGGGCGCAGCACCATACCGGTCACCGGTCCGCTGTGCGTATGCGAGGAGTTGATCGCGATCTGACGCCGTTCGAGCCCGTACTTTTGCTTCGCGCGCTGGGTGACGATCTCCGCCATATCGCGTTCGAAGCCGAGCAGGTCGGAGGTGACGAGCACGGCGCGAGCTCCGGCGCCATCGTCGAGCGCGAGCGCCTTCACCCAGATCTTCTGACGGACGCCTTCCGATGGCTTGGTCCGGTTGCCGTAGCCCGCCATCCAGATAGGCTCGGTGGGAGTAATGTCTACCCGTGCCACGCCGGCGTTCCATTCCGCCCGCGCGGTGGCTGCGGCGAAGAGAAGGAAGGGGAGAAGTCGCTTCATCGCGAACCATTGTACTTTGCGCCCGCCGGCCGAGCATCCGAATCAGCGCGATCCGCGGGATCTTACCTGAGCGATCGCGCCTTCAGACCTGGACCTCCGGCACCGGCGGAGCCGCTTCGGCCGCGGCACGGAGGTTCCGCTGCGCCGCCCAGTATGCTCCCGCAAGCACGATCATCGAGCCGCAAAACGCCCACAAAATGATCGAGCTCGAATGCACGAACGGACCCATCTCCCGAACCAGCTTCTTGTTCAGCCATGGCCAGGTGAGCAGGTTCACGTACTTGAGCACTTCGAGCAGCACACCCACCACCACCGCCACGGGCGCGACGCGCAGCTTCGACACCTTCCCGTTCGGCAGCAGCCAGTAGACCAGAAACAGCGCCGTGATCGTCATCGGCAACGCGGCCATCTTGAAGATCATCAACCCGAACCACGGATCACCGGTGGTCTCGGGAAACAGGTCCTTCCAGATGCGTTGATTGAGTCCGGTAATGAGGAACGAAGTTAGCACCAATGCGCCGCAAGCGAGAATCAGGCCGAGACTGATCAACTGATTCCGGAAGAACGAGCGGTTCGTCTTGATTCCCCATGCGCGATTCAGAGCTACTTCGAGGGGCTCGAAGACGCCGTTGGCGGTAAAAAGCAGCAGCATGATCGACGTCAGTTGGAATCCGCGGGGAATCTGCCAGCCCAGATAGCTGCGGAACATCACCTGGAACTCGGCTGGAAAATAGTCATTCAGCGCGAGGAAAATCGCCTGCTCGGCGGCCTTCCACTGCAGCAGGTTCCGGCAGATGGAGACCATCACGATCAGGAACGGGAAGAATGAAAGCAGGACGTTGGCGGCCATCGCGAACGCGTAGACATGCACCTCCGTCTCCATCAGGTAGCGGAGCGTGGGACGCCATTGGCGGTAGTGGCCGGCGGTGGCCGTTTGCACCCTCTCGAAATCCAGCAACATGTCGAACGAGCGAAGGGGAACTTCCAGCTTACGATACGATGGAACAAGCTTCCATGATCGGAACCGCGAAAAAGTTCGCCACCAACGTCTTTCCCGCCATCATCAAGCCGCTCCGGGTGCTGTGGAACGAGATCATCGGATTCTTCTTCATCGTGCTGGCGCTGTGGTCGATCCCGTCCGCCATTCGAAGTCTGATGAGCTTCAACGGTGACATCGCCGGGCTGGGCCGCATCTTCCTGACGCTGACATTCGGCCTGATCATGCTCGGCTACGGCCTTTACTCGTTCCTGCGGGCGCGCAAGATCAACAAGGCATGAGCGGCGCGCCCGGACAGTTCCCGTTCACGCGCGGCATCTATCCGGACATGTACCGGAGCCGGTTGTGGACCATGCGCCAGTACGCGGGTTTCGGCACCGCCGAAGAGAGCAACCGCCGCTATCGTTATCTGCTCTCGCAAGGCATCACCGGACTTTCCGTCGCCTTCGACCTGCCCACGCAGATGGGCATGGACTCCGATCATCCGCTCGCGCATGGCGAAGTGGGCCGTGTCGGCGTGGCGATCTGTTCTCTCGCCGACATGGAGGCGCTCTTCGACGGAATCCGTCTCGACACGGTCACCACGTCGATGACGATCAATTCGACGGCGGCGATCCTGCTCAGCCTCTACGTCCTGGTGGCCAAACGCCAGGGCGCTGATCTCACCAAGCTCTCGGGCACGATCCAGAACGACATCCTCAAGGAGTACATCGCGCGCGGGACCTACATCTACCCGCCGCGCGCGGCGATGCGGATCATCACCGACCTGTTCGCGTGGACCTCCCGCGAACTCCCGCAATGGAATTCGATCTCGATCTCGGGTTACCACATCCGTGAGGCCGGTTCGACCGCAGTGCAAGAGGTCGCCTTCACGCTCGCCGATGCAATCGCCTATATCGAAGCCGCGCTCGCCGCTGGTCTCGCCATCGATGACTTCGCTCCACGGCTTTCGTTCTTCTTCAATGCGCACAACGATTTCCTCGAAGAGATCGCGAAGTTCCGGGCCGCGCGTTCGCTCTACGCCAAGATTGTCCAGGAGCGCTTCGGGGCGAAGAATCCGAAGTCGATGCTGCTGCGATTCCACACCCAGACGTCCGGCGCCACACTGACCGCGCAACAGCCCGACAACAATCTGATCCGCGTCACGCTGCAGGCGCTCGCCGCGGTGATGGGCGGAACGCAGTCGCTTCACACGAATTCGCGCGACGAGGCTCTCGGGCTGCCGTCGGAAGAATCGGCGCGGCTGGCTTTGCGGACCCAGCAGATCCTCGCCTATGAAACCGGTGCCACCGCGACCGCCGATCCGTTCGGCGGATCCGTCCATCTCGAGGAGCAGACCCGCGGGATCGAGGAGGAAGCTCGCGTGCTGATCGATCGGATCGACTCGATGGGCGGAATGCTCCGCGCGATCGAGCAGGGCTTTCCCCAGGCGCGGATCGAAGAGGCGGCGTACGAGTACCAGCGCCAGATCGAATCCGGCAAGCGGATCATCGTGGGCGTGAACCGGTTCCAGCGCGAAGAAGCTCCGATTCTGGTGTTCGAGGTAGACGCGGCGCTCGAAGAGTCGCAACGGCGGCGTGTGGCCGAGGTCCGAGCTTCGCGCGACGCAGCGGCCGTGGTGCGTACCCTCGACGAGCTCGAAGCTGCCGCTCGCGGGCCGGAGAACGTGATGCCGCGGATTCTCGCCGCGTGTGAGGCGCACTGCACGGTCGGCGAGATTTCGGACCGACTTCGGGCGGTCTGGGGAGAGTATCGGCCGCAGTAGCGGAACCGCTTAGCGCTTCACTTCGCGACCTGCACCGTGAACGATTCCATCGTGGGGTCCCGGGCCTCCGCGTTCGGCAGCATCCCGGCAGTCAACCGCAAGTGGCTGCCTTCGCATCGCAGGATTACCTTGTACATCTCCTCAGGAACTGACACTCCGCCTGCCCGATTCTCTCCGGGTTTCGGGGAAGATCGCTCTGGTGACCACGATCGCTGAGTCCGCCTCCGCGTGGCAGTTTCCGCACTCTGTTTCCAACCGGCGCCAATGAGGAGCGGTTCATTGCGGCATGTCGCGGGCGGGTACGAGATGTCCCCTGCCGAGCCCTGAGTTCCGGTGGCCGGCAACGGAGGCGCCAGGCATCGACAGGGAGCGGTCGCGCGGACGTCCGCGCGCCGCGACGGGGCGGAGTGAAAGGCCAAATCGCGCAGGGACAAGTTCTTCAACTGCCAGAGGGGAGCCTTGAAAGATCCAGAGTCGCAAACGATGAAGGAACCCTTCGGGCTGAGCGCTCAGCGGCGAGAGCAGGATGAGGAGGAGAAGCGATGCGTTGCGCATACACTCCATGAATGAATGATCTACGCAGACCTGCACCTGCGTTGTGCGCTCATTCCCGATACAGCTACACTCTGACAATGGCGACCAGCAGCACGCTCCCCATCATCGGGCAAGGATTCGGCGGCTCCCTCTCCGATCAGCTCGGGACCGTTCCGCGCATCACCTCGCTGCTGATCAAACCCGCCTCCGCCGTTTGCAATCTCGACTGCGCCTACTGCTTCTATCTCGATCGCGAGGCCGACCCGTACAAGTCGTTGCCCGCGCGCCGCATGTCGATGGACACCCTCGAGCGCCTGGTCGACACCTACTTGTTCTACTCGTACCCGAATTCGACCTTTGCTTTTCAGGGTGGCGAGCCGACACTCGCCGGACTCGATTTCTTCACCAAGCTCGTCGAACTCCAGCAGCGCTACGGCCGCGACGGCCAGAACGTTTCGAACGCGCTGCAGACCAATGCCGTCCTTCTCGACGACAACTGGGCGCAACTGTTCCGCCAGTACAACTGGCTGCTCGGTGTCTCGCTCGACGGACCCGAGGAGATCAACGACGCCTATCGCTTCAACAAGGCCGGCCACGGCACATGGAAGCAGGTGATGAGATCCGTGGAATGCCTGCAAAAGAACAAGGTGGACTTCAACATCCTCTGCGTGCTGAATCAGGCGAACGTCGGCAAGGCAAAGGAACTCTACCGGTTCTACAAGTCGCTCGGCATCGACAATATCCAGTTCATTCCGCTTGCCGAGTTCAACCCAGATGGCTCACGCATGCCGTTCACGATCACGGCGGAAGAGTACGGCAAGTTCCTGGTCGAGATGTTCGACCTGTGGTGGCCGGACCGCCGCAAAATCCGCATCCGCTTCTTCGACAACATCGCCGAATCAGTGGCCGGAATGAAGCCCGGGAGCTGCACGATGCACGAAACCTGCGACAGCTATGTCGTCGTCGAGTACAACGGTGACATCTACCCTTGTGACTTCTTCGTCGAGGGATCCTGGAAGCTCGGCAACATCACGCTCGATTCGTGGTCAGAGATCGCGCGCCGCACTCGCCGGTACAGCTTCGCGCAGAAAAAGACGCTGGCGCATCCGGAGTGCCAGGCGTGCGACTGGCAGAGCATCTGCCACGGCGGATGTCCCAAGTTCCGGCACGGTCCGCAAGGCCAGTTCGAGGATCTTGACTACTTCTGCCAGGCATACAAGATGATCTATGCGCGCGCGGTGGGTCCGCTGAAGAAGGAAGTGGAAAAGCTCCTCGGCACCCCGTCGCGCGAACTCACCAAGCACGGTATCGCGCCGCACTGACGAATCGAATTCGACCGCAAGAACCGGAGTGTGCGCGCAGGGAAAGTCCGGCAAGATGGATTCATGATGAATGAATGGTTCGCGGCCAGCCAGCAGGATCCGAGATGGCGCGCGCTTGCTTCGCGTGATCGCGCCGCCGATGGAACGTTCGTGTACGCGGTGAGAACGACGGGGGTCTACTGCCGGCCGTCGTGTGCGGCTCGTCCCGCGCGGCCGGAGAATGTCCGGTTTTTCGAAACGGGCCGGGAGGCTGAGTCAGCGGGATTCCGGCCGTGCAAACGCTGCCGCCCGGGCTCCACGCAAGACGGCAGTTCGGAGATGATCGCGGCTGTTTGCCGGTGGATCGATATGCTCGACGATCCGCCCAGCTTGGCAGAGATGGCCGCTCACGCCGGTTTGAGCCCCTATCACTTTCATCGTGTCTTTCAGCGAGCCACTGGATTGACCCCTCGGCAATACGCCGCAGGCCGGCGCGCCGACCGGATGCGCTCGGCACTGCCCGTGGCGCGATCGGTCACCGACGCTGTGTACGAGGCTGGCTACCAATCGAACGGGACATTCTACGGCGAATCGAACGGTGCGCTTGGCATGACACCGTCCGCCTATCGCTCAGGCGGGGACAAGGAAGAGATCCGGTACGCGACGCGCGCCTGCTCGCTCGGCACGATCCTCGTGGCGCGCACAGTGCGTGGCATCTGCGCGATCCTGCTCGGAGACTCGCCCGAGCCGCTCGCCGCCGACCTGCGGGCTCGATTCCCGAAGGCTTCGCTCGCGCCGGCCGCCGTGGATTTCGACGAGGAAGTCGCGCGAGTGATCGCGCTAGTGGAAGCTCCCGCCACGGGCGCGAATCTGCCGCTCGACATCCGGGGCACCGCCTTCCAGCGCCGTGTCTGGCAGGCGCTCCGCGAGATTCCGGCTGGCTCGACGGCGAGCTACTCGGAGATCGCCGCGCGCATCGGAGCACCGGGCTCGGCCCGCGCGGTCGCTCAGGCCTGCGCCGCGAATTCGCTCGCGGTGGCGATTCCGTGCCATCGTGTCGTGCGCGGCGATGGCGGATTGTCCGGTTATCGCTGGGGAGTGGAGCGGAAGCGGGAACTACTCGTCCGGGAGCCGGCGAAGTAGCGAACTCGAGACCGTGCATTCGATACGGAATCCCGGCGGGAAGGGAGCCAAGCCGAGAATGGACCGTTCCCCTACCGCCTGGCCCGTGCCAAGCTGGACCGCACGCGCACATCGAGTTGCGGGGCTGTGAATGGCTTCACCAGGTAGTCAGTCGCTCCCAGTTCGAAGCACGTGCGGACACTGACTTCGTCGCCCTGCGCCGTCAACACCACCACCGGAATATCGCGTGATTCAGCCGTTTCCCGAATCCAGCGCAGCACCTCGAAACCGCTTGGCGAGGGCATCAACAGATCCAGCAAAACGAGATCGGGGTTCCGGGACTTGATCAATTCCATCGCCTGATGGCCGCCTGCGGCTTCAAGAATGAGGTTACCCCCGCGGGTCAGCGTCTTGCGGACCAGGATGCGCAGGTCCTCGTCATCGTCGGCAATCAGAATCAGGTGCTGGCGGTTGCTGAGCGTGGCGCCCGCCCTGAATTGGTCCGCTGGCGCGTGGCCGGATCCGTCGCCCTCGATCGTCATTTCGCAGCCTTCGTAGGCACAGGAGACTTGCAGGCCGGACCCGGACGCCTGGGCTATCGCGCGCGCCTGCTCCTCCATCCGGCTCAGGAACGCGTCGTCGTGCGCAGGATCGTGGTGGGTGAGGAACAGGTGCTTCACCTTCGCCGCTGCGGCGATTTCCGTGACATAGCGGTAGGTGGAATGGCCCCAGTTCTTCTTCGACGGATACTCCTCGGGCGTGTACTGCGAGTCGTGAATCACCACGTCGGCATTCAGCAGAAACTCCGCGTGACGGCGGTCTCCCGCATGCAGAATGGAGTCGAGGTGTCCGGGTGCGACATCGGCCCGCCAAAGCCCCTCCCAATAGGGCTCATGGTCGCAGACGTACATCACGGAGACACCATCCGCCTCGATCCTGTATCCGAGCGTGTTGGCGGGATGATTTAGCATTTGCGTGATCACCCGCACGTCACCCAGGGTGTGGTCGCCCTCCGGCAATTCCTTGTACTCGATCCAAGCGCCCAAGTCGCCCAATCTCACCGGGAAGTACGTGTATTCCATCTGCCCGGACAACGTGTCGGGAAGCGAATCGTGGGTCCCACTCGGACCGCACACCGTGAACCGTCCTCCCGGTACGAACACGGGCGCGAAGAACGGGAAGCCCTGAATGTGATCCCAGTGCGTGTGGGTGATCAAGATGGTGGCCTCGATAGGCTTGGGCGCGTTCGCCATCATGTGCATTCCCAACAGCCGAACGCCGGTGCCGCAATCAAAAATGAAGCGGCGGCCGGACTTGGTCACGAGTTCCACGCAGGAAGTGTTTCCGCCGAACCGGTTGGTGGTTGGTCCCGGCGTGGCGATCGACCCGCGAGTTCCCCAAAAACGCAGTTTCAAGTTTGGCTCCTTCGTCTATCGATTGCTCACCTGGAATATTCTAACTGTATGTTCTCGACGTAGGCAGTGAAACGGTTCAAGCTCTCGCCGATGCTCTGCGTGTCCTTCCGCCGCGCCGCTTGCTCGATGGCGCCGCCGAGTTCGGTCAGGGCCGGGAACCCGTATCCAGTTCCCGTGCCCTTCATCTTGTGGCCCATCATGATGAGCGTTTCGAAGTCCTGGCCAGCCAAAGCCTGCTGATAGACCTGGATTTCCTTGCGCCGCTTTTCCAGATAGCCGGGCACTACGTCTTCCATTCCCGGCTCTACATGGACAACGAATCCCGCGCCGGGCTCCGGTGGCGGCGGCGGGCTTGCCGGGCGCGTGCCTGTAACGTTGCCAGCCAGAGCTTCCAGCAGCGTGACCTTGCGAATCGGCTTGACCAGATGCGCGGTGAATCCGGCGTCCCGGCTCTTTTCCTCCATCTCGGCGAATGCGTGAGCCGTCAGAGCCAGCACCGGCGTGGCCGGCAATCCACGATCCGATTCGTAATGCCGAATCTCGCGCGCCGCCATGCAGCCGTCCATCACAGGCATCTCCACATCCATCAGGACGGCGTCGAAACGGCCAGCGCGAAATCGCTCCACTGCCTCTTGGCCGTTCGTGGCGATCTCGATCGAGCACCTGGACTGCTTCAGATAAGACTCGATCAGGAACCGGTTATCGTCTGAATCGTCCGCCAGCAGAATCCGCAACCCGTCCAAGCGGCGCTCGAGCCTCGCCTCGGCGTGTTCCTCCCGGCGAGGAATCGCCCGCTCGGATGGATCGGCTCGCGGGGCCAGCTTCGCGGTGAAGAAGAAAATGCTGCCTTGGCCAGTCCGGCTTTCCACCCAGATCCGGCCGGACATCAACTCCACCAACTGCTTCGAAATCGAAAGTCCCAGGCCAGTGCCGCCGTACTCGCGCGTCGTGGAGCTGTCTGCTTGGACAAAGCTTTCGAAAAGCCGCCCCACCTTGTCTTCCGGAATCCCGATTCCCGTGTCGGAGACCGCAAAGCGAAGGCTCCCTGGGCGAGGATCCTCCGGGTCCTGTTCGATTCTGATCTCCACATGGCCTCGAGCGGTGAACTTGATCGCGTTGCCGAGGAGATTGATGAGCACCTGACGCAACCGGCCGGGATCACCGGTCAAGCAGGCGGGAACGCCCGGCCCGGCGGACCGCCGGACATCCAGCCCTTTCGCCCGGGCTCGGCCCTCGATCACTTCCACCGCGCGCTCGACCACTTCGATCGGATCGAGCCCAACCGCTTCCAACTCGATCTTGCCGGACTCCACTTTCGCCAAATCGAGAATGTCGTTGACCAAGTCCAGCAGGTTGACGCCATTGCGCCCCAGAACTTCGACGCACTTCCGCTGATCCTGTGTCAGCGAACTCGATGCCAGGACATCCGCCATTCCGATAATCGCGTTGAGGGGGGTACGGATCTCGTGGCTCATCGTCGCCAGAAACACGCCCTTGGCCCTTGTGGCTCGCTCCGCCACATCCTTCAATCGCCGCGCTTCCTCTTCCGCCAACTGGAAATCGTGATAGAGCTGCTGGTAGGTGTATCGCTCGCGCGGCAGCAGTTTCAGTACCAGGAGCCGCCGGCCTGCCACCGCGACCGCTCTTGCCTGGAGATAGAGGGTCTGCCCGGACCCGCCGGCCTCTTCCCAAATCTCAGAGTCCAGTTGCGCCGGGGCTCCGGTCTCAAAAAACCCGCAACAATCCTCCAGGAAGATCTCGAGCATCGGAAATCGCTCCACCAGGTCGAATGTCCCGGCGGATGACGCATCGAGTTCCAGCCACGCCGGCAACGGCCCCGGCGCGCGGAACACGCCGCTCGTGGTTTGTTCGAAGACCGCCAGATCGAGCGCCGCGGAGAGACCTTCCAGGCCCTTGCGCTCAGCTTCCATCATCGCTGTCGCCGTCCTTGGCGGCGAGCAGCTGCGCCGCAAGGGTGAGAAACGCATTTTCGACGTTCTCGCCGGTCTTGGCGCTGGTTTCGAGAACTTTCCAGCCGCGGGTGGCCAGTCCATCGAGAACCGCGCCTGTGATCTCCCAATTGGCGCGTTCGTCCGATTTGTTCGCGAGCACCAGGAACGGACAGGGGCCAATCTCGGCTTCCACGCGCTGCTGTATGGCGAGCGCCGCGTCGAGCGTCTTTTGCCTGCGTCCATCCAACACCAGCAAGTAGCCGCTCGCGCCCCGCAGCAGGTTCAGTTTGACCGGTGCGTCGTCCTCTTCACCCGCGACATCCCATAGCATCAGGGTCACCGGACGGCCGCCCACTTCAACCACCTTCTTGTCGATCTTCACGCCGACGGTGGTCTGATACTTGCCGGAGAACATCTGGCTGACGAACTGCGACACCAGGCTGGTCTTGCCCACTCCGTAGTAGCCGAGCATGCAGATCTTCTTCTTCAGCATGGGTGTCCGAAGTACATCTGGCGGGCCCGGAGGGACTCGAACCCCCGGCCTACTGGTTCGAAGCCAGTCGCTCTATCCGGCTGAGCTACGGGCCCGCTGACTGCTACCATCTTAGCGATCCCGCAATGGCCAAGTCGAGCGTCGAAACCGAAATCAAACTCCCCGCACCCGATCCGGAGAGTGCGCGCAAGCTGCTTCGGGCGAACGGCTTCCGAGTGTCCAAGCGTCGCGTCTTCGAAAGCAACATCGTCTACGACTGGCCGGAGGCCGTCCTCCGCGGCCAGCGCAAGCTGCTCCGTCTCCGCCAAGTAGGCGCGAACTTCACGCTCACCTTCAAGGGTCCGCCGGAGACCGGACGCCACAAGACACGCGAGGAGATCGAGGCGATTACCGCGCAAGGTCAGCAACTCGCCGCGATTCTCGAACGCTTGGGACTCGAGCCCACGCTGCGCTACGAGAAGCTGCGCACCGAGTTCCAGCGTGCGGGCGAGCCGGGCGTCGCGACGCTCGATGAGACGCCGGTCGGATGCTATTTCGAACTCGAAGGTCCACCGGATTGGATCGACGCGACCGCCGCGCGGCTCGGATTCTCTCACGACCAATATGTCAACTCGTCGTATGCGGCGCTCTATGTCGAATGGTGCGCGGCCAAGCAGCGCGATCCCGCGGCGCGCCTGAAGCGCGTCATCGCGGGACAGCCGCTCGTCTGGAGCGTGATTACGGCTCAACGAAGCCAGGGCACGTAAGCGGAGACGCTCCGCCGGTACTCCGGAAACTGGCGTGGAAACGCCTCGCCGAGGATACGGTCTTCCGCCGCGATCCGGATCTCGGTGCCCGCGATGAACAGGCCACACGCCGTCGCGAACACTCCCAACGGGCAGGCCACCATTGCCCAACTCGCCACCATTCCGAGAAATGCCGTGTAGACCGGATGCCGGACCCACGAATACGGCCCGGAAGTGATCAGCTCATGATCGTCGGTCACCACCGCCTGCACGCGCCAATGGCGGCCAAGCGTGAATAGGGCCCACCATGCGAGCACGACACAGATGGCGCCGGTTACGAAGGCGACTGGAAGCAGATCGGCCCGGAACGGGCCGCGCCAGAACCAGGCGAGCAGCATGCCGCTGAACTGCAGGGCCATGCCGAGATCGGACGATCGCTCGCGCCGAACTCGATTCTCGCGTGTCGAGCCGCCGCCTCGCGCGCGCCGGACTCGCAAGTGCCCGGCCACGAATCCGGCGAAGAACGCGACCCACAATCCGATCATCCAGCGCATTTACGGGACCTTGCGCTCAGCGAATCCTGTCTTTTCACCTTCCCGGAAGATAGCACCCCGGGGCCGTCTCTGCTGAAATAAGGCGGGCCGGCCCAGGAAGGAGCCGGCCCGATTCCCTGACGCTATGCCGTGCGAAGCTGCCGTCTGCGCCGCCACGCCAAGTAGTAGACGCCCGTCCCTACGTAGAGGAGCGTCGCCGCTTCCGGCGTCTCGCCGCCCTGCGGTGGGCCTCCACCACCGCCACCGCTCAGCAACTCTCCGAACGAAACGTTGTCGATGAGCGCCTGCGTCACGGTGAGGGATCCGGAATCGACATAGATCCGGAGCTGGTTGACGGGAGCGTCGGCGGTGAAGCCAAAGAACGTCAGGCTGTTTGTCGCGGTGGTGATCGTCGATCCGGTATAGACGCCATCCACGACGAGGCGGAGACTGGCGCCGCGCGGCGTGATCGTGCCGAGATCGAGCCCAAGCGAAGTGACCGAAGATGGGAGCGCCACCTGAAGATATGTGCTCGTGACGCCAGAACTCTGATACCACATGGGCCCTTTCAGCAGCGTTCCGGTGCCGAAGTTCTCGTCCCAGCCGGATTCCGGGTTCAACGCATACAAGAAGTGCGCGTTGTTGCTCTCGTCGTATCCGGTAAAGGTGACTCCGCTCATCGTCAGGCCCGTCGCGGTCGAGTAGCCGATGTATCCGCCGGCGCCGAGGCCAAGCGCGGTGAAGTCGATGTCCGTGCGGTCCGTCGTCGCAGCCTGCCACGCAGCGCGATTCGTGTACGTGTTGACAATACCCGCGTGCAACGGCGTGCACAGCCAGATCGCTAGCGCCAACAGCAGGGCGCGTGCGAGGAATGATTTCTTAAAGCTAAGCATGTACGTTCCTCTCGTTCAGTGCAAATCCGCGAGCAAGGTGCCGGCGAAGACACGAAGCTCGTCGAACGAGTCTCGAAATTATGATCTACAAGTAAGTCAAAGTCGGAGCCGAAAATTCTCATTCCCAATGCTGATTTTCAAGGCGTAGCCGAGAGCCTATTGCTGCGGTTCTCGACACATCGGGGAGGGATATGATGTCGCGCCAAGACCGGGTATACTCTATGACCATGGCGCTATCGCCCGGATCTTCCCTCGGACCCTATGAGGTCCTCACCCAGCTCGGCGCAGGGGGGATGGGCGAGGTCTATCAGGCGCGCGATACACGCCTCGGGAGGACTGTCGCCATTAAGGTGCTTCCGCAAGGCGCGGTCACGGCAGAGCATCGCGCCCGGCTTCTCCACGAGGCGCGTACCGTCTCGAACCTGAATCACCCGAACATCGTCACCCTCTTCGATGTGGGCGAACAGTCGGGCACCAGCTACCTCGTGCTCGAGTTCGTTCCCGGACGCACTCTCGATCGCGCGATCCCACCTGGCGGCATGCTGCTTGCCGAAGCGATGCGGATCGCCATCTCGATCGCCAGCGCGGTTTCGAGCGCGCACGCGGCAGGAGTTCTGCACCGCGACCTCAAGCCCGCCAACATCATGATCAACGAATCGGGAACCGTGAAGGTGCTCGACTTCGGCCTGGCGAAAACGAACCCGGTCGAGGCTCCGCGCGGCGCCGACGCCCCCACGCTTACCATGCCCTCCGATGCGTCGCGAGCCGGGATCATCGCGGGCACGCCTGCCTACATGTCGCCGGAGCAGGCCGAGGGCCGCAAACTCGACTCCCGCTCCGACGTATTCAGCTTCGGAGCGGTGCTTTACGAGATGCTGACCGGGAAGCGCGCGTTCCACGGCGACTCCACCGCATCGATCATCGCCTCCGTCCTGCGCGAACAGCCGCGACCGTTGCGAGAGATCTCGCCCGCGATCCCGAGGGAGCTCGAGCGCCTGCTCGAACGCTGCCTGCGCAAGGATCCGGCACGGCGGATGGCGAGCCTCCACGATGTCCGGATCGAGCTCGAGGATATCGCCGCCGATCCACTCGCGGAGGCACCAGCCACGAGTGGGCAGCCGCCCGCGCGCCGCGGTTGGGTCGCATGGGTGGCCGGTGCGGCGGCCGTGGTGGCTTTGGGCGCGGGCCTGTTCTGGCGGCGCCAGCCGCGCGGGCCGATGGCTCCACCGGCCCCGGTTCCGTTCACCGCGTATACGGGCGATGAGGGCACCCCGGCCTTTTCGGCCGACGGCAACCAAATCGCATTTACTTGGAATGGCCCGAGTCAGGACAACTACGATATCTACGTCAAAGTCGTGGGATCGGCCGAGCCGCTGCGGCTCACCAAGGATCCGGCTCCCGACATCGGGCCCGCATGGTCGGGGGACGGCAAGTGGATCTACTTCCTTCGTGCCGGGGAGGGCGGGATGTCGCTATACCGGGTTCCGCCGCTAGGTGGCTCGGAGGTTCGGGTCGGTGAAACCAAGTGTTCCAACCACCTCGCCTGGATCGCGGGTACGGAACGTCTGGTATGCGAGGGCTGGGAACCGGAAGCGAAGCAGCCGGTCATTCATACTCTTTCGAAGGACGGCGGCGATGAGCGCGTACTGGCCAAGGGCTGTACGCCGTCCGTTTCGTTCGACGCGCGGAACCTGCTGTATTCTGCCCCTTGTCATGCCTACGCCGACATCTTCCTGGCAGCGTTGGGGCCCGGCCTGACGATCCAGGGTGAGCCCAAGAAGGTCACCACGGAAACGACGTTCGTCTACAGCATTCATTGGGAGGATGACAACCGTGCGGCGCTGGCTGTCATGGGAACCGGGATGTCGGACGGACGGTTGCACGTGCTGCAGCCGTTCAGCGGTATGGTCCGGGGCCTGCCGATCGGCGACAACGGACTGATGTCGGTCGCGGTGGCACCCACCGGCCGCGTTGCCTTTTCCTCCGCGCCGCGAATGCGGCACATATGGGCGATCCGGGATGGCAAGGAGACCAAGCACGCGGCTTCGTCGACCCAGATCGAGTACAGCCCAACGTACTCGCCGGATGGCAAGCGGATCGCCTTCGAATCCACCCGTTCCGGTTCTCAGCAAATCTGGGTGACCGATGCCGATGGCACGCGGCCGACGGAATTGACCTCTGGCGGATACGCGAGCGGCACGGCCCGCTGGTCTCCGGACGGACGCTGGATCGCGTTCGACCGCCGGACCGAGCAGCGCGAAACCGCGATCTTCGTGGTCGATTCAGCCGGAGGCAAGCCGCGGCAGTTGACCACGGGCGACTTTCGCGCCGTGCTGCCGAGCTTTTCGAACGACGGCAAGTGGGTCTACTTCAAGGCCTTTTTCGGAAATCAGGGCACCATCTGCCGCGTTCCGTTCGAGGGCGGGCCGCACGACGTGGCGAAGGCGAAGAGAATCAGTCCGGAAGGCGCCGACGCCGCCTTCGAGGCGCCGGATGGAAAGAGCCTCTACTACGTTTCAAGCGCCGGTTGGAACAGCCGAGTCTGGCAGATACCGGCCGGCGGTGGCGTACCAGTGGAAATGCCGATCCGCGTCGCGCAGCGCTCCTTTGTCGCACGGCCCGAGGGACTCTACTACCTGCGAGTCGATCTCGAGGCCAAGCCCATCGAGACCGTGCTCGAGATGTTCGATCCTTTACGGAGGCAGACGAGGGTGCTCGCGCGCGTTCCCGGGGTCCCGGGCGGCGGACTGACGGTCTCGCCGGACGGTAAGACGTTCCTGTACGCGAAATCGGAATCGCCGGGAGCGGATATCGCGGTCGTGGAGAGAATGAGGCCCTAATCCAGCCGGTTTTGACATAATGGAGGGGTGCGCCACGCCCGGATTGCAGTTGCGAGGCAGGCCCGCCGATAGAAGGAAAGATCTCCATGGTGCCCTTGTGCGTGGACCTCGACGGCACTCTCGTCCGCACCGACACCCTACACGAGTCGTTCCTGCGCGCGATCGCCAAGCAGCCGTCGACGCTGCTGCGGCTTCCTTTCTGGCTCTTGGAGGGACGCGCAAAAGTGAAGAGTGAGTTGGCGGGCCGCGGTGTGTTCCATCCGTCGGCACTTCCGTATCACGAGGGTTTGTTGGCTTATCTGCGCGAACAGCGGGACCAAGGCCGGACTCTGGTGCTGGCCACGGCGGCTCACCGGTCGATCGCCGAGTCAGTCGCTGGACACGTTGGGGTATTTTCACGAGTGCTTGCCACCGAATCCGCCGCGAACCTGAAGGGGCCGGAGAAACTGCGCCGTCTCGAGTCGGAGTTCGGCCCGAAAGGGTTCGACTATGCGGGCGACAGCAGCGCTGATCTGGCGGTGTGGGCTGGCGCGCGCGAAGCGATTCTGGTGGGCGCGGCCCGCGGGACGCGGCAAACCCTGGAAAAGAAGGGAGTCCGGGTGGCGCGGGAGTTCGAACCGCCATCAATCGGCTTCTCGACCATACGGCGGGTATTGCGGCTGCACCAATGGGCGAAGAACATCCTCTTGTTCATCCCGCTCATCTTGGCCCATCATTTTACCGACACGGCGCGGCTGCTGGCTGTGGTGGCGGCGTTCTTCGCCTTCAGCTTCGTGGCCTCGTCAGTCTATGTGGTCAACGATCTGCTCGATCTCGACAACGATCGCGTTCACCCCACCAAACACAAGAGGCCGTTTGCCTCAGGGGCGGTTCCCATTTGGGCTGGGATTCTACTGGCGCCCCTGTTGATCACGGCGGGGCTGGCGATTGCCGCCTGGATCTCGGGAGCGTTTCTGATCGTGATGCTCGTCTATCTCGCGGTGACCACGCTGTACTCGTTCTGGATGAAACGAATTCCGCTGGTGGACGTGATGACACTCGCCTTTCTCTACACATTGCGGGTGATCGCCGGAGGCGTGAGCGGACAGGTCCAGTTGTCGGCATGGCTGTTGGGCTTCTCGATCTTCTTGTTCTTCAGTCTCGCAATGGTCAAAAGAGTCTCCGAGATCCGGATGACGGAGGGCGACGCCAGCGTCAGCCTGCGGGGGCGCGGATACCGGCTGGGAGAAGACTCGCTGCTCACCACCATGGGCGTTGCCAGCGGTTACATCGCCTCGCTCGTGATGGCGCTGTATATGCAGAGTCCGGAAGTGGCGCGCCTGTACACCCGGCCCGAATGGCTGTGGCCCGCCTGTCCGCTGGTGATGTTCTGGATCAGCCGCGTCTGGTTTCTCACCCATCGTGGCGAGATGCTCGACGATCCGATCCTGTTCGCCTTGAAGGACCTCCCCAGCTACCTTCTGCTGGCCGCGCTTGGGCTCTTGATCGTCGCGGCCGTTTGGGTGTCCTCGTGACGCGTATCGACGCAGGCACCAGCCAGTTCCAGTCGTGGGGGCGTTATCCTCGTGTCGAACAGACCGTCGTGACGCGCGATTGGCGGGATGAGCCGCTGCCCATCGTGGAGGGCAGCCTGCTGCCCCGCGGGCTCGGCCGCAGCTACGGAGACTCCTGCCTCAACGAGGGGAACACACTGATCGCGACACGCGGGATGAACCGGCTGATCGGTTTTGACGCCGCCACCGGCATCGTACGGTGCGAATCGGGCGTCACGCTGGATGAACTTCTCGAACACAGCGTGCCCCGGGGCTGGTTTCCGCCTGTGACGCCGGGCACGCGGTTCGTCACCATCGGCGGCGCCGTCGCCAACGATGTCCACGGGAAGAATCACCATGCGTGTGGCTCGTTCGGCAACTTCGTGCGCGAGCTCGAGTTGGTCCGGTCGAACGGTTCGCGCCGGATTTGTTCGGCCGAGCGCGAACCCGAACTTTTCGCGGCGACGATCGGAGGACTGGGTCTGACGGGCATCATCGATTGGGTCGAGTTCCAGATGAAGCCGATCCGGAACCGCTCGATCGACGTCGAGACCATCCGGATGGGCGGGCTCGACGAGTTCTTTGCCCTGTCGAGCGAGTCCGAACGGGATTTCGAGTATCTGGTGGCCTGGATCGACACGGTGGGCTCGCCCGGCCGGGGGCTGTTCATGCGGGGCAATCACAACCACACGGGCGGCACCGCCGCGGCAAAGGCGGGCAAACCGCTGCTCGCCGTACCGTTCGACTTGCCGGAGATCGCGCTGAGCCGGTTCACGATCGGGACCTTCAACACGCTCTTCTATCACAAGCAATGGAGCCGTGTGGCTCGCGCGACCGTCGACTATATCCCGTTTTTCTATCCTCTCGACGCGCTGCTCGATTGGAACCGGATGTACGGCGCGAGCGGACTCCTGCAGTGGCAATGCCTGGTGCCGTTCGAAGGCGGGCCGGAGGCCATTCGCGAGATTTTAGGAGAAGCCGGCAAGTCCGGGCAGGCGTCGTTTCTCACCGTTCTCAAGACGATGGGCCACGTTCCGAGCCTGGGCATGATGTCGTTTCCGAAACCGGGAATCACATTAGCGCTCGATTTCGCCCGCCGCGACGCAGTCGAGAACCTGCTGCAACGGCTCGACAAGATCGTGGCGGAGGCCGGTGGCCGGCTCTATCCGGCCAAGGACGCCCGGATGCCCGCGGCGTACTTCCGTCAGTTTTATCCGCGTTGGGAAGAGTTCTCGCGGTACATCGATCCGAAGTTCAGTTCCAGCTTCTGGCGGAGGGTAACGGCCAAATGAGCCAGTTCAAGGGCAAACGCATCCTGATTCTCGGGGCAACATCCGGGATCGCGCAGGAAGTGGGCCGGGTCTTCGCATCGCTCGGATGCTCGATCGCGCTGGCAGGCCGCCGGCGCGACCGGCTGGAGACCGTCGCGGCCGACCTGAAGGCTCGCGGCGCGCAGGCAACCGTCGTGCTCGAAGCCGATCTCGCCGATCCCGCCAGCCATCAGAAACTGATCGAATCGGCCGCGCGCCCGTTCGCCGGGCTCGACGCCGCCGTGATCGCCTACGGTGTGCTCGGCGACCAGAAAAGGGCCGAAGCCGATCCATCGGCCACGCTCGAGATCCTGAACACCAACTTTACCAGCACGGCTTCTCTCGTCACGATCCTCGTCAATCGCTTCGAGGCCGACGGCGCGGGCCATCTCGCCGTGATCGGATCGGTCGCCGGCGATCGCGGGCGCAAATCGAACTACGTCTATGGAGCTTCGAAGGGGGCGCTCGACCTCTTCCTCCAAGGCGTGCGGCATCGCCTAGCGGGCACGGGTGTCAAGGTCCTGACGGTGAAGCCTGGATTCGTCGACACGCCGATGACGGCGCATCTGCCCAAGACGCCCATGTTTGCCTCACCGGCTGAGATCGCGTCTGGAATCGTGAACGCGATGGAGCAAGGCAAGGGCGTGGTCTATCTGCCGTTCAAGTGGCGAATCATCATGACGATCATCCGGAACATTCCGGAAGCGATCTTCAACAAACTGAACGTCTGATTCCTCCCTAACCGCCGGCTCATCCCGGAGTCTAAGGGTTGGATGAGCGAAACCGACCAGGACCTGGTTCGCCAGGTTCGCGGCGGAAATCCCGGCTCGTTTCGCGTTCTCGTCGATCGCCATGCCCGAAGTGTCTTCCGGCTCGCGTTCCGCATGACGGGTAACGAAGCCGACGCGGAGGATATCGTCCAGGAGACGTTCCTGCGCTCGTTTCGCCAACTCGGCCAGTATGAAGCTCGCGCCTCTTTCAGCACCTGGATCTATCGCATCGCGGCCAATTGTTGTCTCGATGTGTTGCGGGCTCGTTCCCGGCGGCACGAGACCGAAGAACCGCTCCCAGGCCTGGTCTGCGTGGCTCCCGCGCCCGACCGTGTCGCTCTCGCTGCCGAGACCCGCTCCGCAATCGGTGTCGCGCTCGGGCGCCTCACCGAACAGGAACGAGTCGCGTTTCTGCTGCGCCACTACGAAGGCAGATCGATCCACGAGGTTTCGCTCGTACTCGACATCAGCGAGACCGCTGCCAAGAACAGCATTTTCCGAGCCGTCCAGAAGATGCGGCAGAGCCTGGAAGGGAGGTTCTAACCGGTGATCACGCACTTGCCCGAGTCCGATCTGATCCTACTCTACTACGGCGAAATCGAAGACCCGGCGCCGTCGAAGGCGCACCTTTCCGAGTGCGCCGGCTGCCGCGCGGCGTTCGACGAGCTTTGCGCCACGCTCGACCGGATCGCGGATGATCTCGAGCCCGCCGCGCCCGGACTCGAACAGCGTGTCTGGGCCTCCATCCGCGAGCAAGCGCCTGTGCCGCGCGCGAGCCGCTGGCGCTCCGCTGCCGCTCTTGGCGCGATCGCGGCGATGCTTTTGCTGGCATTCCTTCTTGGCCGCAAGTCCGCCGGACCGCCGCCTGTCGCGGCGGCCACTCCGCGCGAACGGGTGTTGCTGATCGCGCTCGGCCAGCATCTCGAACGCGCGCGAATCGTGGTCACCGAAATCGCGAATGCATCGGTTCAACCGGAACTCGCCCAAGACCTGATCGAATCCAACCGGCTGTACCGCCAAGCCGCGGTGTCAACGGGGGAAGTGTCATATGAAACTCTGCTCGCCGACGTCGAGCGTGTGCTGCTCGAGGCCGTTCACGGCGCGGATCCGGAAGCGCTACGCCGCCAGATCGATGAAGAAGCCCTGCTGTTCCGGCTACAAGTGATCGAATCCCAGGTCGAAGCCCGCCAACCTGAAATGGAGAACTCCCTATGAAATTTGTCTTATCCTCCCTTGTGCTCGCTCTCACGGCGCTCGCGCAGGATCCAACGCCACAGCCGGGCGATGTCATGGCCGATGCAGCCGCCGAAGCCCTCCGGTCGAGGCTTCGCGCCTTGACGGATGCTCATCCTGAACGGCAGCGGATGCGGATGCAGCTTGACGGCAAGTTGCGCACCCAGCCGCACGTGGCTTGGGGACCGGATTTCCGGCCAGGAGGCGACGCTTACGGGCGGGGTAGTTCAGCGCTCTACCGGGGCGCTTGGGAAGAGGCCATTCAGCGTTTCGAGGAGGCGTCGAAGAAGGGGCCGAAAGCCGACGGCGCGCTCTACTGGAAGGCATGGGCGCAACACAAGGCCGGACGCAAGGACGCGGCGCTCGCCACACTCACGCGCCTGAGGGCCGAACACCCGCAGAGCCGATGGTCGAACGACGCGGAAGCGCTCGCCGTGGAGGTCCGCCAGTCTTCGGGCGAACCCGTCTCACCCGAGACGCTCCAGAACGAGGAGATCAAGCTCTACGCGATCAACGGACTCGTCAACAGCGAGCCCGAGCGCGCACTCCCCATGCTCCAGAAAATCGTCGCGGGACCCGGGTCTCCGAAACTGCGCCAGCGCGCGCTGTTCGTGCTGGCGCAGATTCCGTCGCCGCAGGCTCGCGAGACGCTCGTGCAACTCGCGCAGGGGCAGAACGCGAATCCCGACATGCAATACTATGCCGTGCGCTACCTCGGGCAATCCCGTGACAAGGAGACACCAACGGTCCTCGCGCGGATTTATGCGTCAAGCGGCGATGCGGCGATCAAACGGCAGATCCTGAGCGCCTATTCGCGCCACAAGGCCCGCGAGCGCTTGCTCGAAGTGGCGATGAACGAAAAAGACGCATCGTTACGCGAGGCCGCGGCCCACGAACTCGCCGGTCTCGGCGACGCACAGGGGCTGATCGAGCTCGCGCGCAAGGAATCGAATCCGGCGGTGAAGAAGGAAATCGTGCGCGCGCTTTCCGGCATGAAATCGAAAGAGGCGAGCGACTATCTGCTCGAACTGTTGAGCCGCTGAACCAAGTCCTTTGATAAACTGGCGTCTTCCTGGAGAATCGACCCATGAAGAAACGCTCCCTGTTTGCGATCGTTTGCGGCCTCGCCGCGTTGGCACTCGCAGAAGGACCGAAGGTCCAGTTGCCGCCGCCGTTCCACACGCCGTCCACCCCGAATCCACCGAAAGTGGTCGCGCAAGGTGAACGGAGACTGCGCCTGCCCGCCGGATTCTCAGCGGAGGAGTACGCGAGTGGGTTCCAGAAGCCGCGCTACATGATCCAGCTTCCAGGCGGCACCATCCTGGTGACCGACGCGGTGCCGAAGGGCAGCGTCTGGGCGCTGATGGCAGACAAGTCGAAGAAGCAGATCCTGACGGGACTCGACCGCCCGTTCGGAATGGCGTTCCACAAGGGCTACCTTTATGTCTCCGAAGCGGAGGCGATCAAGCGCTACGCGTTCGATCCGGGGACGCTTCAGCCCGGCGCCGCAGAGGCGATCATTCCTCTGAAGGGCTACGGCAAAGGTCACTGGACCCGATCCATGGTGCTCGACAAGAAGGGCGAAAAGATTTACGTATCCGTGGGTTCGGGTTCGAACGCCGACGCCGGCGATCCCGAGGATCGCGCCGCGATCAATATCTACAACCTCGATGG
This sequence comes from uncultured Acidobacteriota bacterium, assembly GCA_902825945.1. GTDB lineage: Bacteria > Acidobacteriota > Terriglobia > Bryobacterales > Bryobacteraceae > SYLY01. Next base: position 32,288 of record CADECY010000001.1, on the reverse strand, counting down.
ATCGGGCCGCCAGATCCTCGCCAAGGGCTTGCGGAATCCGGTGAGCATTCGCTGGAATCCGCAAAGCGGCAAGCTCTGGACGACGGTACAAGAACGCGACGGACTCGGCGACGGGCTCGTGCCCGACTACTTCACCGAAGTGAAGTCCGGCGCCTTCTACGGCTGGCCGTACGCCTATCTCGGACCGAACGAGGAGCCGCGCCTCAAGGGCCAAGCTCCCGATCTGGTCAAGAAGACGATCGCGCCCGACATGCTGCTGCCCGCGCACGCCGCGGTGATGGACTTCATCTTTTACACGGGCAAGGCGTTTCCGGCGAAGTATCGGAATGGCGCCTTCCTCGCCTATCGCGGCTCCTCGAATCGCGCCAAACGGATCGGCTACGCGGTCGTATTCGTGCCGTTCAAGGGTGGCAAACCCGCCGGATCACCCGAGGATTTTCTGTCCGGCTGGATGGACGGTGAGGATGCGAAGGAAGTGTGGGGCCGCCCGGTGGGTCTGCTGCAGCTTCCGGATGGAAGTCTGCTGGTGAGCGAGGACGGCAACAACCGGATCTGGCGGATTTCGTTCAAAGGCTGAGTGATCAGCTCCTGATTTTCGTGGATGACCCTCTATCTGAGCCGGGAGACTGTGACGAATCGGCCGGCCTGAAACCCGTTGGTCGCGCGATCGATGCGCGATTCGCCTGGCTGGTGCTGGTCTTCGGATACCGCTTGCCGGCCGGCGTTTAGTCTTCCTTCGGCCATTCGGCGCCGCCTGCGAGGCCGCCGGGGACGCCGAATAGCCGCCGATGCGCAGGTGCGGTATCCTGAGGCCGATGTTGACAAGCCGTTTCCATCGTCGTGACGCGTTCCGTGTGGCCGCGATGCTCACCGGACTTCCCGTTGCGGCTGCCGCGCGCGCGGCGATGCCCCTGCCTGACTCGAAACTCGTGGAGAAGGACGCCGACAAGTATTGGCTCCGTATCCGCAAAGAGCAGTTCGTGCTGCCGGAGTGGCGCGTCTTCCTCAACAACGGCAGCCTCGGTGTTGCTCCGATGCCGGTGCTGCAAGCCGTGGGTGACTTTCTGCACAGAGGCGCCGCGATGATGATGCCCGACGGTGAGTATCCGCGCTGGGGCTACGAAGCTCTCGACACCCATCGGGAGGAGATGGCGAAGTATCTGGGATGTGACCGGGACGGCCTCGCATTCATGCACAACGCGACCGAAGCGCTCTCGACCATCGCCGCGGGCATCGATCTCAAAGCGGGCGACGAGGTCATCATGACCGATCAGGAGCACGGCAGCGGCAAGGCAGGCTGGGCCTTGAAGAAGGCGCGCTTCGGGGTAGAGGTTCGCGAAGTGCCGATCGCGTTGCCGCCGAAGAGTCCGGAGGAAATCGCGGACCGGCTGATCTCAGCGATTGGTCCGCGCACGCGCGTGCTCTTCTTCAGCGGCATTACGACGGCCACCGGACTGGTGCTGCCGGTTCGTCAGATCTGCGATGCGGCCCGCGCCAAAGGCGTCACCACCGTGGTCGATGGCGCGCACATGAACGGTCAGATCGCGATGCGGATCGATCAGCTCGGTTGCGACTATTACGCCGGGAGTCCGCACAAGTGGATGTTCGCGCCCGCGGGCTGCGGAATCCTGTGGGGCCGGCCCGAAGCGCTCGACCGGTTGTGGCCGTCGATCGTCACCGCCGGCTGGGATCAGCGGGATCGCAAGGGCGCGCGCTTCATGGGAGTGGGCACCAACAACCGCGCGATCTTCGAGGGCATGACCGCGGGAGTGCGATTCGCGAACGCGATCGGGCCGGAGCGCATCTTCTCGCGCATTCACGAATTGGCGAAGTCGGTGCGCGAGCGCGCATCGAAGCTCTCGTACCTGAAGCTGCTCACGCCGGATGACGATCGCATGTACGGGTCGCTCGTGACATTCCTGATGCCGGGCATCGATAGAAAGAAGTTCAACGAGCTTTGTTCGAAGCGGAAGATGTGGATCGTGGGGGGAGAGCGATTGCGAGTCTCCTGTCATATCCACACACGCCGGTCCGACCTCGACATGCTGTTCGACACGCTCGAGCAGTCTCGGACATAGCTCTTCGAGGCGTTCGGCGTGGCTTTGAATCGCTCATAGGGAGATTGGCTGTGATCCGTGCCGAGGCGTGAGCATGCGGTTACGGATCCAGCGGCAGATACGAAAAGCGCTCCGGATTTTCGGTATTCGCGGACTCGAGCCCTTGGCACTGCCGGCGCTTGTGCGCGATCGTTCAGCGGACTCGCGATTGCGAGTCCTGGCGGCCCGGTTGCTCTCGTTCGACAAGCGGCAGCGAGATCCGTTGGGGCCGCTGTACGCGCAATTGCTCGACTGCGACGGCAATGCGGCGCTCGATCTTTCCAATGCTTTGCACCTTGACACGTGCGAACGTCCCCGCGCGGAGGTCAATGCCTTCGCGACAATCCTCCGCACGAGCTCAGACGAGATCCTGCGGATCGCTGTGGTACAGGTGCTCGGTACCCTTCGTGGGCGCGCCAGCCGCGGGTTGATGATCGAGACGATGGAGCGTGAGGGCGAGACACTCCAGGTTCGAAGCAAAGCAGCGGATACGCTCAGCTGTCAGCGTTCGCGCCGTGAGACGGTGGAATCCTATCTGCGATGCCTCCTGCATCCGGACCCGGGCGTTTGCTTCTGGGCGGTGTTCGGACTCGGATGCAGCACGTACGGCTACCCTTCCTATCACGAGGAGGTGACCGGCGCGCTCCGTCCGCTGACCGGAGATGCCAATGAGGAGCCGGGCTACTGGTCGGCCGGCGATGAAGCACGCGCGATGCTCGCCTATCGGGATCCAGGGATGAACGAAGAGGTACGGCGCGAAGGCGCGGCAATTGTGCCCGCGCCGGATGCGAACCCCATCAAACGGCGCTGGGCCGAGAATTACCACTGGCATCCAGGAGCCGCAATCCGGTGTCCCGGTACGTGACCTATCGCGGCATTGGATGGTTCCCTTGGTGACACTGCAAATGAAGCGCTGCCAACGCCAGCACCTCTCCGCGAGAATTCGGCGATAATAATGCCCATGTCCGCTCTTCGCCTCGCCGCGCTGATCGCATCTTCCACCGGATTCTTGTTCGCCCAGGCGAACGCCGCCAAGCTCATGGATCCGTCGAAGCTCACCGAAAAAGCCCCGGAGAAATTCAAGGCGAAGTTCACGACGCCCAAGGGCGAATTCGTCATCCTGGTCACTCGTGCGTGGGCGCCGCTCGGCGCCGACCGCTTCTACAACCTCGTCAAGAACGGCTTCTACGACGGCACCGGATTCCACCGCGTGCACACCGGTTTCGTCGCGCAGTGGGGCATCAACGGGAATCCAGCGGTTCAGGCGAAATGGGAGAAGGCGACGTTGAAAGACGAGCCCACCAAGCAATCGAACCAGCTCGGACTCGTTGCCTTCACCGCCGACGGCGCCAACAGCCGGAGCACGCAGATCTACGTCAACATGAAGGACAACAAGTCGCTCGATCGCGGCTTTCCGCCGTTCGGCGACGTGATCTCGGGGATCGGCGTTTTCACCAAGCTATGGCCTTCTGGCGACAAGCCGAGCCAACCGCAAATCATCAAGCTCGGCAACGCCTATCTGAAGCGGAGCTTCCCGCAGCTCGACTACGTAACCAAAGCCGTCATCGTGCCGTAGTTGCTTCGAGGATCTCGAAGTAGTGGATCGCCTCCGCGCGGGTCGTGCCGCACATCTCGGGAGAAGGCCGCAGACTCACGCACACGGCTGGCCGGCGTGTATCTCCGAACAGCAGGCATCTCTCCTCGGCCGAGAGCTGCGCGCACCGCACGCCCGCGGGTTTGCCGTTCGGCATTCCCGGAATCGGCGACGAGATCGACGGAGCGATGCAACAAGCGCCGCAGCCAGGGCGGCAATCCATCTCAGTCGACCGCGACGAGCGGGACGTTGGTTCCCGTGATCGGGCTCGAAACGCCGCCGATGCGAATGCTGACGGGCAACGCGTCGCCACGGCCATGGAATCCGGGCACGCGAAGCTGCAACTGATAGAGACCGGCGAAGCCCGGAACGAGTCCGGACCAATCGACGATCACCGCGCTCTGCGCCATCCGCGGATCTCCGAAGAACACCTCGGCTTTATCGGTAACTGCCTCCGGGGTCGCGGGGACAGACTCACCGGCGACGATGCGCGGCCCCTTGGTCACGCCGAGTCCGATTGCGTACATCAGCAGTGGCCGGTCGCGCTTGGCCGGATCGTCCTTCGTTACGGGGCGGTTTCCGTCGGCATGGAAGACGAGCGCGCGCTTGGTGTCTTGTTCCATCATCACGGCGGGCGCGTACTTCGTCAGTGTGATCGGAGAAGGATTCGCGGCCAAACGCTGTTCGGTGTTGCGGACGACTACGGTATAACGGCCCGCCGCGAGATCGGTCGGGATCTGCGCGTTGATCTGGCGGGTCGAGCTGAGTAGCAGCGGAATCGGACGGTCGTTGATCGTGACGCATGCGCCACCGAGCGCGGTGGGATAGGGGGGCGACTGCACCTGGGCGGAGCCGCCGAGATTGCGGCCGTTGATCGAGATCAGACTGCCCGGCGCCATCGAGGTCTGTAGGTTGGCGACATTGACGATGCCGTTCTGGTTGACGGCTGGCCGCGTCTGGGCGGGGACCGCGTCGAGCGGAACCACGCTGAGTCCGCTGGTGGTCAACACGTAGGCGGTGTTTCCGGCCGGGTCCACCGCCATCGACCGTCCCGCGACATTGGCGCGCTGGTTTCCCGTCGGCGTGCTCAGCGGACGCTCGAGCGTTGGCGCCAAGGCCATCACGCGCGCATTGGTCACATCCACGATTTCGACGTTACCCGCGTCGGTCAGACCTTGCACGACATTAGCGGCGCCCTGCGCGATCACGGGCTGCACCCAGCGCGCGAAGGTGGTTGCGCCAACGGGCGCCACCGAAGCAACCGGCCGGGTCACCGTGGCGGGTGCCTGTCCCGGCCGCACCGGACCGGGCGCGGTCGTCGTTCCCGCCGTGCCGATCTGGGTCAGGGCCGCGTTCAACACAAATCCGTTCACGAGGTAGTATTGACCACGCGGACCCACCGCGACGGGACCATAGTAACCCGTGATCGGCGCCGCGACTACCTGGCGCGACGCCACGAAGTCATCCTGATTGGCGTCGTAGAGGTAGGCGAATCCGTTGTTGGCGAGCACCATGATCGTCTCGCCGCCCGGGCTCGACGCCATCGTGCGAGCGGGACCCGCGATGATCTGCCGTCCCTGCGTTACCGGAATCACGCCGGTATTGAACGTCCGGGGCACCGCCTGGTCTCCCACGATGCGCCACAGCGTGCCGTCGCTCATCAGCACGAGCGGTCCGCGTAAGCCGGTGGCGATCAACTCAGGCCGCACCAGCGGCGCGTTGTTGTTGAAGGGAGTGGCGGGGAAGCGGATGCGGCCGACGGTCTCGCGGGAATCGAGGTCGATTACCGAGATCGTCTCCGCGCCGCTGTTGGCAACGTAGAGGTACAAACCGTCGGGCGAGAATGCCATCGAGTGCGGCAACTGCCCGACCTTGATCGGCGCAAGCAGCGTCTTGCCCCGTGTGTCGAACACCTCGATCCGGTTCTTGCCCGAGTTGGCGACGTAGACGCGTTGGCGGGCCTGATCGTGAAGGACGTCGAGCAGCCCTTCGTTCGCCGAGAGCCCGGCATCCATGGCGACGATGTCGCCGCGGGATTCGGTGTTTCGATTGTTCTGGAAAATCCGAACGGCGCTCGGGATGTTGACCGCTTCGTTCGACTGGATCGTGTAGGTGTGCGTCGGCGAGATCGTGCCGAGCGACCGGTTGATGGGGTTGAAGGTGAACTCGAAGTTCACGCCATCCGGAGTAGGGATGGTCCGGCTGCGAGGCGCGGTCGTGAGAACCGCGTTCTGCGCGTTGTTGCCGGCGGCCGCTGCGCCGCCTCCCACCGCTCCGCCACCGCCAACACCGCCACCCGCTCCCGCGCCAGGCAGCGGAATCGGCGGAATGATGATGATCGCGCCGCCGCCGGGCAGACCGCCACCGGGTCCGCCAATTCCGCCCAGTCCGGCGGGACCTGCCGGAGCCGTCTGCAGAAGTTGGGCCTGTGCGGTGATGCGGCCGCGGCCGCCGTTGCGAACGGCAATCACGCCCGTACGTTGATCGGCGAACACGCCGCACTGATCGTTGGTCAACAGCTTGGCTGCCGACTCCACTTCCGCGACCGGATTGTCGCGGAGCTGCGAAATGGGGATGATCAGGAAGCCAGACTCCGACAGCGCGTAGATCGTCGCTCCATCCGTGGTGATATCGATCTTGCCCGCGATGTTCTCACTGAGCTGAATTCCCGTTTCGATCAACAGGTTGTCCGGGTCGCTGATCATCAACTGGCTGACGTTGGGCCGTGCCGGCGGATTTTGGACGGGGACGAAGTTGAACGCCGAGTAAATCCTGCCGCCATCCGGTGTGAAGACGCTGCCGCCTTGATTCTGCTGGAGATTGAAGTTGGTACCCTGCGGGAACGGATACGGCGCATTGGCCGCGTTTTGCTGCGCGAGAATCGTCAGGCTCTCGGTGTCGAACAGCGTCAGTCCGGCCATGAACTTCGACCCATCCGGTGCCACCGACAAGACCGACGACACACCGGCGATCGTGCGGCTGCGCAGCACGGTTCCGCTGGCGACTTCATAGACGAACACCGCGCGAGCCTGCGCATTCGGCACGTTCATGCCGATGATGAACCGGCCGTCACGGCTCGAGTCGAGAAAGCTGCGGCTGATCAATCCGCCCCGTCCGAAGTTATTCGGCGGCAGCAGCGGGTTGGCGGGGGCTGGCGGAGCCACGGGCACCGCGGAGATGGTCTGCTCTCCGGGGCCGGCGTTCGGTGTGTAGAGCAGAAGCACGTTGAAGGCGTTGCCTTGGCCCGTTCCCACCGTCGTGATCAACACCCGCTCGTCGAACCCGACGGCCACGCCCTCGGGCCGCGCGGGCAGGCTCACGCGGCTTCTGACCGCCAAGGCCTCGGCGTCGATCTCGATCAGCGAAGATCCGGTGTGACAGGCCACGTACACCGTCGCGCCATTGCGCGACATCGCGATTCCCAATGGCTGCGACTCTACGCGGATCGGCGTCAAGAAACGGCGCTGCGCGATCGAGTAGACCTCGACACGGTCGGAATTGGTGTTCGTCAGATAGAGCCGCCCCCGCGCTTCATCGATGACGAAATCCGCGGCACCGCCGGTAATCGGCACCACCGTGCCGAACGTCGCGCCGGAAACCGTTGAAACGAACCCGAGACAGAACGCTAAACTGCTGAGGAACCGCATGAGTCAACCATTTTAACCCCCGGCGTCGTCCGAAGTTGCGATCCGCTCACTGCCCGGCGATCGTCACTAGGATCGAGGCTTCTCCAGCCTTGATCCGGAAGGTGTTGGCGCCCGCCACGGCCCCCAACCGCACGGTCGCGCCGAACAGTCCGGGGATCTCGTCGTCGTAAGAACTCACGCTTTGAACCGTGCCAGCCCCCGTTTCGGCGGTGACCACGGGTGCCGATCCGGGAACGTTCATGCCACTCGAATCGAGAATCCGGAACAGAATCGCATCCCGCAGCAGCCCGGCGCGCCGTCCGCTCGCGGTGGAACTCAACACCGTGATCGAGGCGGGGGCCGATGCCACCGAATGCCAGTAGGGCACGCGGATCTCACGGCCGCTCGCCGTGGAGCGGACTACCAGGAAACCCTCGTGCGCTCCGGGCTCGGTAGACCCGGTCCAGGACATCGGCACGGCCATCGATTCGCCCGGCCCGATCCGAACGGCATCCGCCGCTGGACCCGCGTGGCCTGCGAGGGCACGCGTCTCGAAGCTGAAGGTCTCTGCCTCGGCGGACAGGTTGGTCAGCGTGAGATCCTGCCGCAACCCGAGCGAAACGGGTGTCGCCGCCACGGGCGCTTCGAGCCCGGCCAGGACATCCAACGAACCGGCGCCGGTTTGCATGAGTGTCGGCGGCTCGCCTCGGATTCCGGTGGCCTCGGCCGCCGTGTTCACCAAGAGCGACTTGTATTGTTCGGCCGTCAGTCCCGGACGCGCGCTCTTCAACAGGGCTGCCGCGCCCGCAACCATCGGCGCGGAAAAGCTCGTGCCGCCCGCGACGGTGAAACCCGTCGCGTCGTACATATCGCCGGAACGGTTCAGGGTCTGCGTGGCCATGTAGACGCTCGATCCGATGGCGGCGAGATCGGGTTTGATCGCCGCATCCACGTTCGGACCGGCGGCGGAGAAGTCCGTGCGCCGGTTGGCGGCCGACGGAACGGGCGAAAGCGAAAAGCTCAGCGTCGCCACCATCGATCCGGAACCCGCCGCGCTCTTGATCGCGGTACCGGCGTCGTAACTGACCATCTCCGCTGGAAGGGTCGCGCTGCCCACCGACATCGTGAAGGCATCGGGTGAGTCGCTGGCCGCGAAAACGACCGCCGCCACCGCACCCGCCCCTTGCACGTTGCTAATCTTGGCTTCGAACGTACAGGTTCCGCGCTGGATTAAGGCTACCTTGCCGGCCAGAGAGCCAGCCGGCAGCGCGGAACAGGCGAGGCCCGTCCCATCGATCGCCGCGACATCGGCAACCGGCGCCGTGACGGGCGTGGACGGGCGCGGACCGCTTCCGGCCACGGACGGGAAGGTGCCCACGCCGGGGACATCCACGCTCGTCGAGAACCGGCGCGCGTTCGAAACGGCTCCGACCGTGATCGCGGAGGGCGCCGTTCCGGGCGATGAGATCGTATTGAGGCCCGGACCATTGTTCCCGGCGGCCACCACGACGATCACGCCGGCACGCGTGGCTCGTTCGATCGCCTGCACTTCCGGATCGTCCTCGAGTCGCGGCGCGATATCGGACCCGAGGCTCAGGTTGATCACGTCCATGCCATCCGCCACCGCGTCGTCGATCGCCTTGAGGATCGCGGCGTCCGTGGTGGTGTCGTTGAACCCTGGCGATCCGAAGACTTTGTAGACGCCGAGATATGCTTTGGGCGCCATGCCGCTGATCGTTGCCAGCGGGCCAGCGGTGCGCGAACCCGCGACGATCGAGGCAAGCGCGGTGCCATGTCCAACCTGATCGCGCGCGGAGAGATCCGGATCACGGCGTGCCAGGAGTGAGACGTAGCTACGCGCCACGATCACCTTCCCATTCGTATTCGCTGCATTCGCCTCGCTGTCGACCTTGGGATAGCCTTCGGGAGCGCGCATCGCCGCATCCTGGAAAGCCGGATGCGCGATCTCGATGCCCGAGTCGATGATCCCGACCTTGACACCGGTGCCCGCGAGGTCATCGCCAGTTCTCGACCAGACATCGGCGGCTCGATGCACGAGCACCGCGTGGTCCATCACGCGGCGGAATTCGCGCACCCGGTAGACCTTACGGACTCCCTGCGTTCCACGCAGTTGATCGGCAGCCCCGTCTCCAGAGAGCTCGACCAAGAGTGCGTTGGCCACGTTTTCGACCGATCCGAAGACTCGCGCGCGCCGGTCTTCGAGACGGGCTCGCGCATCGCGCTGGCCCCGCCGAATCCGCTCGCGATGCGCCGTCGCGCCAGCGGACCGGAATTGCCGCCTGGGCATCTGCTCGGCGACCGAAGGCGTGTCCAGCTCTACGATGAACTGCCCCGGCACCGTTTGCGCGAACAGGCCCGAAGTGGAAAGGGCGAGAAAAGCCAGAAAGCTCCGCTGCATACAGTTCGTGGGATGCGCGCCGAGCGGAATGCGTTTGTTAAACCCGGTTAAGGCTTCCCGGCAATCCGTGCAGCCGCTCGCTCGAACACTGCGCGCATCATGGGCTCGGTGAGCCGTCCGGTCTGCGTGTTCTGCTGGCTCGGATGGTAGCAGGCGATCAGCAGCGGACCGCCGGTCTCTGACTCCGCGCCGTGCCCGAAGATAGCACCCGGCCGTGGACCCGCCGCCGCCAGGTAGTTGTCGAACGCGATGCGCCCCAACGCCACCACCACCTTGATCCGCTTCAGCAGGCGGAGCTCCTCGAGCAGGAATCCGCGGCAGTTGCGGATCTCCTCGGGTAAAGGCCTGTTGTCCGGTGGCGCGCAATGGGCAGAGGCAGTGATCCAGGCGTTGCGCAGAGCCAGCCCGTCGTTGCGATGGAGGGCTTCGGGTTGCGATGCGAAACCGGTGTCGAACAGGACCTTGTAGAGAAAATCGCCGGAACGATCGCCAGTGAACAAACGCCCGGTCCGGTTGGCGCCGTGTGCGCCCGGGGCGAGTCCCACGATCAGCAGTTCAGCCTTCGGATCCCCGAACGAGGGCACCGGACGGCCCCAGTATTCCTGATCGCGGTAGGCACGGCGCTTGACGCGCGCCACCTCGTGGCAATGTTCGCGCAGCCGGGGACAGCGCTCGCAGCCGATGATCTCGCGCTGCAGGATCTCGAGGCGGGTCATGCGATTCCGGGGGGTCGCACCGGTTAGCGGCTCACGACTCGGCCCAAGCAGATGCGGAAGCCGTCGCGGGAGTCGGAATAGGTCACACTCTGGATCCCGAGCCGGACCGCGCAGCGGGCATTACCGGGCACATCGAAGTAGTTGCCGCCCCGGCAAACCGGCCGCGAAACGGTACGCAGTTCGCTATTTTCGTAGTAGATTTCTTCGTGTCCACCCTTCGGATCGAAGTGATCGATGACGAATTCCCACACGCTGCCGCACATGTCGGCCAAGCCAAATCCGTTGCGGCCCTTGGCTCCGTAGTGATCCACGGGTGAGACGAAAGCGTAACCGTCGCTCCACGGCGCCTTCGCCAGGGGCCAAGTCTTCTTCCGGCCTGGCAGGAAGTCGATCGCGGAGATATTCAGACGGCCCTCGCCATCCTCGATCTCGTTTCCCCACCAAAAATAGAGGCTTTCCTTGCTGCCGCCCCGGCATCCATACTCCCACTCGGCCTCCGTAGGCAAGCGGTACTCCAGGCCAGCGGGCAACCGGCCTGCGCGGCGTTCCCGCTCCGTCAGCCAACGGCCGAATGCGTTCATGTCGTTGTAGCTAACCGACACGACCGGGAAGACATCCCGGTTCGGGAAACCCCAGTTCGGATCACGCCAGCTCTTGCCCGGCACCGGCTTCCACGGGTGCACCACCTTCGTGGTCAAGTGATAACCGTCCCATTCCGGGAAGAAGACCTGGGTCTTTCCGCCCGGTTTCTCGGCATCGGTCACATAGCCGGACTCTTCGACGAAGCGCCGGAACTGACCCACGCTGACTTCGGTGCGCCCCATCCAGAGGCCCTGTTTCACTCGCGTCAATCGGGGACTTTCGCCTTCGAACGACTCGCGAGTGGTCCCCGGCGTGGCTCCACCCTCGATCCCGGTCGCCCACTTCTTCTCTTCCGGCGTGCTGCCCATCATGAATTCGCCCGGCGGCAGGTACACGACCTCGAGCGTGACACCCTGGCCGAGATCGATGCGCTTGGACTCGCCAGCCGCCGGATCGGCGGCAAGCAGAGCTGGCAGCGGAGAAAGCCACAGGGAGGCGAGCAGTGCGGGGATGTATTTCATGGTTCTTTCCAAAGCAGTCTTCAGCGGGCAAGAGGCCCGAGCGTACTCATCTTACAACGCGGTTGCCCGAGTCGTCGTGGAGACGCCTGATTCCAAGACAACACCGGAGCCGGAGCAAACCGCTGCGTTGAGGCGTGGGGCGGCCTTTCCATCGCGCCAGTGGCGGGAATGGTACCCGTCGTGATCGCGATCCTACGGCGCGCCTGCTGACCTCGGGGGACGCGGGCGTCTTCGAGCCGTGGCTCCGCGTAACATTTTGCGCCGCAGGATCGTCCATACACCTTCCTGGCGTGTGGTTTCGGACCACCATGGTATATTCTTAAAGGTCCGAAAACCGTCCATCGACACGAATTTCCCGAGCCTGAGGAGGCCGTTTTGTTTCTCTGCCGCACTGTCTGCATCTCCCTCGCCGCCGCGCTGGTCCTGGGAGCGCAGCAACCCGCCAAACTGGTGGATCAAGCCCCCAAGGGCACGTTGAAAGTGACCGTGATCGAAGGCGAGGGCGCAAAGAACAACATCCGCAGCCGGACCGCGACCGCACCCCTCGTGGAGGTGAAGGACGCATCCGACAAACCGGTGGTTGGAGCCGAAGTCGTCTTCGCACTGCCGATGGTCGGTCCCTCCGGATCGTTCAATGGCTGGCTGAAGACGCAGACCGTGCGGACCGACGCACAGGGCCGAGCCACGGTAACGGGCTACGCGCCGAACGATGAAGCGGGCCGGCTGAACATCAAGGTCACCGCCACCTCCGGATCGGAAACGGGAAGCGTGATCGTCGCGCAATCGAATATTGCCGGCTCGTCGAGCAGTGGTGGTGCCACGGCAGGAATGAAAAGCCGCCCGTGGATGAAGCCGTTGGCCATCGTGGCCGGCGCGGCGATCGCGGGCGGAATCGTCGCGGCCGTTCGGGGCGACGACAAGGCCGCTGCAACCGCCGCATCCGTACCCGTTACCATCACCCCCGGCGCGCCAACCGTCGGCGGTCCGCGCTAGGCGACCGATCAGAAAGGTTCCTCAAACATGATCCCGACCAGACTATCCGTCGCGGCCCTTGCGTTGGCCGGCGCGCTCGGCGCGCAACAAACGTTCACCGGACCCATATCCGGATTGGTTTTCGACGAGCAGGCCAAAGCGATCCGGGAGATCGCGGGAGTGCCCGGCGCCGCCTATCTTCGCTCCGCGGTCGCAGTCGGCGAAGAGGGTTCGATCTCGCCCGATGGACGGCTCGCGGTGGTCCGCGAGGGTAGTGAAATCGTGCTCCTCGGCCTCGGCAGCAATTCGAACCGCTCCGTGCTCGGTGCGGCTTCCGAGGCGCTCGGCGAAATCGCGTGGAGCGCCGACTCGGGCTCGGTGGCCGTCGAATCCGGCTCGATCCAACTGTTCGTGAATCTGAAGTCGGCACCGGAAGCGGCGCGGCTCGCGGCTTTCGAGGGTGATGCGATGTCGCTCGCGGTGAGCGGACGCTCCGTTGCGGCTGGCGTCAAGGGCGGAATCTTCCTGATCGATGCCGAAGGCGCCCGGCAGATCGCGAACGCCGGAGATCCGGAAGGTCTCGCGATCTCCGGTTCCACGCTCTACGTGGCCGACAAGGCGCGCAAGGAAGTGATCGCGGTCCGCAACTTCGCGACCGCCGCCGAAGCGGCGCTGATCGCCAACGAGAGCCTGGGGCTCGAGGGTCCGGTGGCAGTCGCGGTTGATGGTGTCGCGTTGCTGGTCGCCGATTCGAGCCGCAAGCTGTTGCAACTGAGCCTGTCGGGCGAGTTGCAACGCACGATTGCGCTCGACTTCGATCCCTTCCGCCTGGAGCTGTTCGGACGCAACCTCTACCGCCTGGATGCCCGCCGCTCGGCGAACGATTCCGTCCAGATTCTCCAGATCGGCCCCGAGCCGGCTGTCTACTTCGTGCCCGCTGAAGGCTCCTTGGAGGACTAGTTACAGATGCTCAAGTCATTTCGTGTCGCCGCGGGCGCACTGCTCTTCTCGGCGGCGGTCCTCGCGCAGACGCCAGCCAACACCGCCAATCTCGGCATCCGTTTTTCGCTTCCCGATAGCGTGGTGGATGTCGCCGACGGCGGTACCATCAACATGCCGGTGAGCGCGCTCGGTCAGACTCTGACGGCCGGATTCACCGTGACCAATCGCGGAACCACGCTGCCGCAGATCAATTTCGCCCAGATGAGCGGATCGACCGACTTCACGCTGTTCGGCGTGCAGGAAGGTCCGTTCGCGCTCAACCCCGGTGCCAGTTTCGGTGGGCAGGTCACCTACAAGGCCACAACCAGCCAGCGCACCACCGCCCGGATGCAGCTCAACTACACGGTGGGCAACGCCACGGTGAATGTCTTCATCAACTTCGTGGGTACGGCACCCGAGTTCACCTATAGCGTCATTCCGCAGGGCGGTAACGCGACTCCGCTGACCGACGGAGCCACCATCGCCTTCCCGAACACCGCCGTCGACGCTGTAGCGAACGCGGTTGTCGTCGTCACCAATCGCGGAACCTATCAGGGCACGTTCAATACGGCTACCGTGACGGGCGAGAGCTTCCAATCCATCGGCGTGCCGCTGCCTGGCACGATCGTGGATGCGGGCCGCGATGTGCGCTTCACGGTACAGTATGCTCCGAAGACGCTGGCGGATGCTCGTGGAGCGCTTTCCGTCGAAACAGCGGACAAGCGCGTGGCGTTCAACCTGACCGGGTCGAGCACCGGCGCGCAGTTTACCTACGAACTCGTCGGCCCGAACGGCGCGGCCACTCCGCTGCGTCCGAACTCGATGATCAACCTGCCCGACATTGCGGTGGGTGAAAAGAGTTCGGTGGTGGTCCGCTTCCGCAATACCGGAAACGCGGAAGGCCGCATCGCCTTGATTTCGAGCGCGCCGCCTACGCTGTTCACGCTTACCGAAGTGCCACTGCTGCCGCTGGTGGTTCCGGCCGGGTCGGCATTCAACTTCACCGTCAACTTCAATCCCACGACACCGGGCCGCCAGTTGGGCCGTCTGCGCATCGGCGGCGACGATTTCGAACTCGCGGGCAATGGACTCGGCGCTCAGTTGACCTACTCCTACGTGGCGAACAACGTGAGCACGACCGTCGCTTCCGCCGGTTCGGTCATCTTCACCCCCGCCGCGGTCGGCGGATCGAGCAACCTCCGCTTCGTGATCACCAACACCGGCACCTCGCCAGCGACGGTCTCCTCGATCGGACTCGCCACGGCGACGACGATCTTCACCCTGGGCGCGCTTCCCGCTCTTCCGTCAACGCTTCAGCCGAACGCGTCGATCGGCTTCCCGGTCACCTTCGCCCCGAACGCCCTGGGCACCTCCACCGGCACGCTGCGAATCGACACCGCGACGTTCACCCTGTCTGGAGCGGGCAACGCGCCGCCACCGCTTCCGGCCATCCGGTTCGATGGCGCAACGGGCGCCCAGGAGCCGCTGCAGCAGCCAGCCATCGGTTTGACGCTCGCGGAGAACTATCCGCTCGCCCTCACCGGCACGCTGACGCTGACGTTCAATTCCGAAGTCTTCTCGAACGATCCAGCCGTGCAGTTCGCCACCGGCGGCCGCGCGGTGAACTTCACGATTCCGGCGGGCTCCAACCGCGCGATCTTCTCGAACAACGCGAATCAGATTCGCGTCCAAACCGGAAGCGTGGCGGGTTCGATCGTGCTAACCCCTGCGATCTCGACACTCGATGGCGGAATCGTGCTGACGCCTTCCCTTCCGCCCACGGCGACGCTGACGGTCGCCCAAGGCGCGCCGCGCATCCTGTCGGTGACGCTTTCGGCCAAGACCGCCAACACTATCACGCTGCTGATCAGTGGCTATGCGACCTCCCGTCAAGTTACGCAGGGCGTGCTGAACTTCACCCCGGTTTCGGGCGAGACCGTCACCACCACATCGCTCACGCTGCCGCTTGACAGTTCCTTCATCGGCTGGTTCAACTCGGCTCAGTCAGCCCAGTTCGGCGGACTGTTCACGGTCTCGATCCCGCTGACGCTCGCCGGTGACGTCAAGAACGTAACGCAGATCTCCGATACGATCCAGTCGGTATCGGCGACGTTGAGCAACTCGCGCGGTACTTCGAACTCGGTGTCGTTGACACTGCGGTAAGGCGTTCCGCGAAACGGCCGCTGGTCCGGATGGACTGGCGGCCGTTTTGTTTTTGGGTCCAGTTCCCCTGCGCAGCCTTAACCTAACCCAAAAACGGTTCGGCGGACGGAAGCCGTGATGCTCTTCCGTCCGCCGTCCGTCCCCATCGATCTCAGGGGGACTCTGTTGCGCGCGTTACGCTTTCGGCGCAGCCGGCTTTTCCACACGCAGGTTGTTGTTCACCTTGAACACGCCGAACACCGCGTTGGCCTGGATGTTGGCGATGTTGCGCTCCATGTCGTTCAGCACGATCCCTTCGAGCGTCACTTCGCCGTTCTTCACCAGGATCCGGATCGACGGCTGCGCACCGAGCTGATAGCGCTGCAAGGCGGGCTGGCCGTAGACCGCGCGCAGTACGCGCAGCCGGATTCCGTCGTCGAAGTTCGACAGCGGCAACACCTCGATCCGGTTGACGACGCTGGTGACGCCCGCCACCCGCTGCGCGACGCGCTCGGCGGAAGTCTTGAGCGTGGGCCGGGTCACCGCGCCATGGAGGGTGACCATGCCGTCGTTCATCTCGAACCAGAGGTTGTCGAAGACACCGTAGAAAGGCAGCGTGACGAGCTCCTTGCGGACCTTCTCGGCGGTTTGTGCCGCGTCCGGCATGGAGCCGTTTGCCGCGAATGCCGTGAACGGAATCGCAGCCAGGGCTGCCGTCAGAATCGTTTGCGTGAGCTTGTTGAGTTTCATTTTCGTTTGCTCCCTTCACTCGATTAAACGTCTCCCGAGCCCGCGCGGATTCGCTCCGCTGCCGCATTTACGAAATCTTTGCAATTCGTTCAAGAAACGTGGAGCTTGCACCTGCGGCGGAATGGGCCTTGCACGCATGCATCATTCCTTGATACCGTGGTCGTCCAACAGATCCCAACGCTATGCAACGCAAGACCGGGCGGAGTGAACCTCCCGCCAAGATCGCCGATCGGGCCAGCCTGATTCAGGCGCTGACCGTGGCTTCGCAGTTGGAGCATGGCCTCATGCTCATGTACCTGTACGCCGCCTTTTCGATGAAGGCGTTCACGCGGGAGTTGGAGGAGTACCCGCAGCCGGAAGTTCTCCGCAACAAACTGCGGGACTGGGAGGCTCGCATCCTCAGGGTCGCGCGCCAGGAGATGGAACACCTGGGCTTCGTCTGCAACCTTCTCACCGCCATCGGAGGCAACCAGTACTTCGACCGGCCCAATTTTCCCCAGCCCAAGCAGTTTTGGCCCGTGAATTTGCCCATCGAATTGGAGCGCTTCAGCAGACGCACGCTGCTGCGTTTCCTCGCATTCGAAAAGCCGCAACACCTGAAGGACCCGTTGATCGATCCGCTCTACGGCGCGCCCGCCAAATCTCCGCGCCTCGCGGCCAGCCAGCCAATCGAAGTCCGGTTCGCCTCCATCGGCGACCTGTACGCGCAGATCCGCCGTGCGTTCGAGACCATGCCGGAGGAGGAGTTGTTCATCGGGCCAACGCCGGTCCAGGTGAGCAACGACACACTCTTCGGGCAAGGGAGCATGACGAAGCCCACCTACGACATGTTCGTGTTCAAGGTGTACGACCGTCAGAGCGCGATCAACGCGATCGACGAGATCATCGAGCAGGGCGAAGGAACGCTCTCGAGAGGTCAGGTCACCGTCGCCAGCCTCGACCCTGACTGCCACTACATGCTCTTCCGGAGCGTGCTCATCGACTACATGGGCGGCGAAGACAAGCTGCGGAATCCGCTGCCTGCCTTCGAGGGAGCACGCAAGTGCGTGACCAATCCGGCATGGGAACTGCACCAGGACACCATCACGCGCCATGTGTTCGATGGCAAGGGCGAGCAACCCGAAATGTCGGTAGCGGTGCTCACCCACGCATGGACCCGCGAGGTGATGGGCATCACCAACACCGCTTACGAGATCCTGATGCAGATGCTCGTGCGGCTTTACACCGGAGCAGACAGCCCCACCGAGGTGAATGGGCTGGTACAGACGGTCTTCTTCCCGATGATGACGATGATGATCCGCCCGCTATCCGAACTGATGAGCCTGCTGCCCGCTTTCCAAGGCAACACCGGAAGCTACAAGGCCGGCGCCGGATTCGAATTCTTCCGCACCATCGGATTCCTGCCGCACAAGCCCGCCGCGTGGATCACGATCGAGGAGAACCTCTCCCGGAACGCAGCGCGCTTCCAGGGCGCGATCGGGAGCATGCCGCCGGACGTCAGCAAGATCCTCACGACCGCCGGCTATGATCCGGAGACCGCGTTGCCCTTCATCGGGCAGAACCTCCAGCGCATCGCTATGAATTTCAAATCCTACATGAGTATCTGACCCCATGGCTGTCATCACGCTCGAGTTCGAGGGCTACGTCCAGTGCCGTCTCGCCACCGACCCAGACCCCACCGATGAGCGGCGGGGTGTGAGTGGATACACCTTTGCGCTGCCCGGAGAGCCGGATCTGGACTGGACCCTCTACACCCTGCCGGGACCCGGCGTCGTGGCCCGCCCGGGAGTCACCGGACGTGACGTGGGCGTGCGGGTCACCGGAGGCTACTGCGGAACGCAGCCGATCCAGAAAGGCCATCCCCTGTTCGGCGCGCCCATCCGGCTCGAGGGCAACCCCCGCTTCGAGGAGCGCAACTACATCGTTACGCAGAAGACCTTCGGGGTCATTTCTCCGTTCCGGCTGCGAGTAGCGGGCCAAGGCATCGAACTGTTCCGGATGGTGGACTTCTATCCGGGCAAACCCATCGGCTTCGACCTGCTGAAGATTCCCCAGAAGGTGCTCGAACCGTACACGTCAACGTTCGTGGTGGGATACCCAGCTTGCCTGCCTCTGCTGGGTTCGTCACAAAACCCGTCGGTGTACCGCGCCGAACGGCTCCAGGCGCTGCTGAAACTGCGCGCCACCGAGCCGGTCTATCAACCCGGGAATCCGCAGTACTCCGCAGACGCGTTGGCCGCGCTCGACAAGCGCATTTCGCAATTGCGAATCGATGACCCGAGGGACCGCCGAACCGGCCAACTGGGCAACGCCTCCACCTGGAGCTACGCGCTGAACGGGCCCGCAAGTCTCCGCCTGGGCACCGGGAAGCCCCAATGGCTGAACGGTTCGGGAGATGAATCCAACTGGACGTACGCCGATCCGAGCAAGCCGCTCGATCCCTGGCCCTGCAATTTCTGGATGGGCTGCTGGGACGCCGATTCGCTCACGCTGAACATGAGCGGCACCTTACAGGTCTACGAGTTGGGGCGCCGCTTCGAGCAGTGGCTCCAAAGCGGTCGCTGACCTCCTTGCCGCCTACCGGCGTGGCAGCGCCAACTCGAACCCGACGATCGCCGCGCGCCCTGGCATCGCGACACCGAAAATCTCCTGATACACGGTATCGGTGAGATTGGTCAGTTGCACGAACGGCCGGATGGTTCCGCGCGTGCGCGCCGCGTGGATGTCAAGCACGCCGTACGGATCGCGGGCATATCGCTGGACAGCGCCCACGCGCGCCCGCAACGCGATGTAACGCGCCAGATTCGTCTGCCAGGTTGCGACCCCGATGTGGTTCGGGTAGTTGAAGGTGTACCTCGAAAAGATGCCCGTCAGCTGAGTTTGAAATCCGTGCAGCCCGGTGTAGGAGAGGTCGAGAACATGCTTATCCGCGATCCGCGCGCGTGTCGAGGCTTCGAAGCCGGTGAAGCGGATGCTCTGGAAGTTGGTGGCGCGCCAGATATCGGTTAGCGACCGCCGCGTATAGTCGATGCCATCGCGCTCGCGGCGTTGGAAGACGGTGATCGAACCACGCAGGTTGCTCGACGCGTTCCAGTCGAGCCCGCCTTCGTAGCTCCAGGCGCGTTCGGGCCGCAGGTCCGGCGACCCGATGTTGGCGGGATCGCGATAGTAAAGATCGGTGAACGTGGGCAAACGGAATGCGCGGCTCACGCTTGCGCGCAGCTTGAAGTGCTGATCAATCCATGCTCCGGCCGCCGCCGTGGGACTCAACTGGCTATCCGCGGAGCGGTACCGCTCTTCCCGGACTCCGAGCGAAAAGGAGAACCGGCGGACCGCGCGCAGGTCGAGCGCGGCGTATCCGGCTCCGCGAGCGCGAGTGTGATTGCCGAGATTGGTGCTCTCCACTTTGTCGTGCAAGCCCTCGACGCCCCAATGCAAGCGAGTTCCGCGCGGCAGATTCTCCCAGCGCCGGAATGCGCCCTGAAAGCTTTCGGCCGCGTGACGATTCGTGAAGACCTGCGGCCGGTCACGATAGAGCACGAACAGATCGGTGTGGCGGCGGAATCCGAACGAAGCCGAAGTACGGTCATCGATCTTCTGGTGCGCCGATGCGAACCACGTCTTGGTCCGCTCCCAGGAGTTGAAGTTGCCATAGTACTGCTCGGCACCGAACGGCTTGTCGGCGTGCCCGAGCACGATGCTCGTTCCCCTCCAATCCGTCAGCGAGGTCAGCGCGAGATTGCGATAGTCGCGATTCGGGATGAATCCGGTCGAGAAGTCACGCGTCGCCGCCAACTGCTGGCTGAAGCGGCTCCGCACGTAGCCGATCGAGGCGCGCTGTTGATTGGTGCCGAAGTTGCCGATTCCCGTGCGCAGGCGGAATTCAGTGGCCTCGGGCGCTTTCGTAATAAAGTTGACCACGCCGCCGATCGCATCGGAACCGTAGAGCGTCGAGCCGGAGCCCTTGAGCACCTCGATCGACTCGATCGACTCCATGGCGACCGGCAGATCCGCGTTGTGATGCCCGGTCTGCACATCGTTCATCCGGAGCCCATTCAGTAGCACGAGCGTCTGCCCGAATGTCGAACCGCGGATCGAGATGTCGGTCTGGAGGTTATGCGCGCCGCGCTGACGCAAGTCCACCGACGAATCGCGACTGAGGAAATCGGTGACCGTGTTCGAGAGCAGAACCTGCTCGCCGCGAACCAGCTCCGATCGTACGGGACGCTCGGACTCTTCGAGCGGGACTGGCTGGAAGGTTCCAGTGACGACGACCTTCTCCTGGGCGGCAAGTGTACAAGCCAGCACGGCGGCGGCTGCGATTCTCATGCAATCCTCTCGAATCGTCCGTCGGTGTGGAGGAAGTACGTGCGTCCGCGCCAGGCGATCTTGTTTCCGAAAAATCCGCCGATCCAGAAAACGAAGCTCGCGAGATCGGCGATCGCGAGCAGCCACCAGCGGCCCGATGTCAGCGGATCGCGCAGGGTCCGCCACGCTGTTTCGGCAGCCGCCCACGCGCGCAGTGCCAAGGCCACCGCGCACAGAGGCCACCATGCCGGATTGGCAGTCCACAACAGCAGGATCAATGGCAAAGGATTCGTGAAAAGCTGCCCAACGTAACCAGCGGGCCTCGACCTGCGCGTGGACCGGCACCAGCGCAACCGGTGCCGCGCGTTCGGCCCGAATGGCTGGCTGCCAATCCGGTGCTCGATGACGTAGCTCGACAGACCCACGCCTAGTCCGGCATCGGCGGCCAGTTGTCCGAGCACGAAGTCCTCGGCGAGATAGTCCTTCAAGCGTTCCCAGCCGCCGACCTTGGCAATCGCTTCCCTGCGGGCGACGATGGTCGGACCGACGGCGAATCGCATTCCTTCGAGCATACGCGCCACGAGAATTCCCGCGAGGAACTCGGTGTTCATCATGACCGCCTCGAGGGCGGACCAGAACGAATCGCCGGGAACCGCGCGATACGGACACGTGGTGACGCTCAGTTTCGGGTCCGCTTCGAACTCCGCGGCCACGGTGGAGAGAAACGCCGGCGTCACGCGAATGTCGGAGTCGCTCATCGCGAGCAGGGGAAAGCGGGCCTCGTCCGTCATCCGCAGCAGGCTCCAGACTTTCGCGTTGGCGAAAGGTGGCTCGCCCACCAGCAACAACCGGCTCGGCACGTCGGGATACGAAGACCGTAATCGGTCGACGATCGCGACCGACGGATCGGACGCCTCGCGCACGGCGAACAGGATCTCGAACGGGCCTGCGTAATCCTGCTCGAAAAAGGTTCGCAGATTTTGTTCGAGCCCTTCGTCGGCACCAGCCAGCGGCTTCAAGATGCTGACGGGGATCGAAGCGCGAATCGCCACATGTCGGCTGCCACGATAACGGCGCGCGGCCACGATCACCAGCACGCAGAAGACCGCCGAGCCGGTAACCAGGGCCGCGAAGATCCAGTGCATTTATTCGAAAGGCTTGCGCGAAACCACCAGCCCGTGGATATGGGCCAGGGCTTCGTCGAGAGATTTCGAACCCTGATCGCCGTGGCGGCGGTTGCGTAGCGAAACCGTTCCATTCTCGGCCTCGCGATCTCCCACCACCAGCATGAACGGAACCTTGTTCACCTGCGCGATGCGGATCTTGTTGTTGACCTTTTCCTTGCTGTCATCCACTTCCGAGCGTATGCCCAACGCGGCCAGCTTCTCGCGGACCTTGTTTGCGTATTCGAGATGACGGTCCGCAATCGGCAGTACGACTGCTTGCACCGGCGCGAGCCAGACGGGAAATGCTCCGGCATAGTGTTCGATCAGGATTCCGAAGAAGCGCTCGATCGAGCCGAACAACGCGCGATGGCACATCACCGGTTGGTGCGCCTTGCCGTCTTCGCCTATGTATTCGAGGCCGAAGCGGCGAGGCAAGGTGAAATCGAACTGGACGGTGGAGAGCTGCCACTTGCGGCCGATCGCGTCAACGAGTTTCACATCGATCTTCGGGCCGTAGAAGGCGGCTTCGTCCTCCATCACCTTGACCTTGACGTCAAGCCGGTCGCACGCTTTCTGGAGCGCGGTTTGCCCCATGTCCCACTGTTCCGGCGTGCCGTCATACTTGCCGCTGGCGCCGCCGTCCCACATGGAAAGCTCGGCCTCGTAGCGGTCGAACCCGAACGTGGTGAGCACATCGATCGCGAACTGCAGGCAGTTGACGATCTCGTCCTCGATCTGATCTTCGCGGCAGAAGATGTGCGCGTCGTCCTGCGTGAATCCGCGGACGCGCAGCAATCCGTGCAAAACACCCGAACGTTCGTAGCGATAAACCGTTCCCAGTTCCCCGAGGCGCACCGGAAGCTCGCGGTAGCTCCGCATCTTGTCCTTGTAGATCAGGATGTGGAACGGACAATTCATCGGCTTGAGCTGATACTCGGCGTCGTCGAGTTCCATGCGGTCGAACATGTTCTCCGCGTAGAAGTTCGCGTGGCCCGAGGTTTCCCAAAGCTGCCAGCGGCCGACGTGTGGCGTGTAGACGAGCGAGTAGCCGCGGCTAAGGTACTCTTCGCGCATCCAGTCTTCGAGCAGCTTGCGAATGATGCCGCCCTTGGGATGCCAGAAGATGAGGCCCGGTCCGGCGAGTTCCTGGATACTGATGAGATCGAGTTCGCGACCGAGTTTGCGGTGATCGCGCTTCTTCGCCTCTTCGATCTGGTGGATATGCTCGTCGAGCTACTTCTTGCTGAAGAAGGCCGTGCCCGTAATCCGTTGCAGACGTGCGTTCTTCTCGTTGCCCTTCCAGTAGGCACCCGAGACCATCAGGAGTTTGAATGCCTTGATGCGCTTGGTGGAGGGCACGTGCGGACCGCGGCAGAAGTCGATGAAGTGGGGCCCGAGCGTGTATTCCGAGAACCACGCGCCGGCCTTCTCATCGATGAGCTGGCACTTCATCCAGGCGGACTTGTACTTTTCCAGCCCCTCTTCCTTCTGCGTCATGACGCGCTCGTAAGGAAGGTCGCGCGCCTGGATCTCCCACATCTTCGCTTCGATCTTTTCGAGGTCTTCGGGCGTGAAGGCGGTGTCGCGCTGGAAGTCGTAGTAGAAGCCGGCTTCGGTGGGGGGGCCGATGCCCAACTGCGTTTCCGGGAACAGCTCGAGCACGGCCGCTGCAAGCAGGTGCGCCGTCGAGTGGCGATAGACCTCGAGCGCTTCCGGATTACGCGAGGTCAGGATCTCGAGCTTGGCGTCTTCCTCGAGCGGACCGGTGAGGTCAAACAGGTTCCCGTTGACGCGCGCAACCACGGCGTCATCAGCAAGACGTTGGCTGATGGCCCGCGCGATCTCGATGGGCTTCGTGCCCGAGGCGTGCTGCTGCTGACTGCCGTCCGGCAGTGTAATCGTAATCTGGCTCATTGATGCTGTACCTCTCAGGGTAGCAGCGAACTGGGACGCTCAGGGCCGCGTCAGCACGATGGGAGGTGCGTCGCCGCTGGCCACTGAGCCCCGGCCGCGCCATTGGCACGCAATCCGAGCCGGCTTTCCCACATCCGCGGCTGCACGCAGTGCGAACAACGTATGCCCGGCCGGTACGTAGCTCCGCATAATTCGCAGCCTCTGACTCGAAGGCCGCCGCGCAAGGTCATCGGCAGGAACCCGCCCAATGCGGACACTCCTTCGCCAGCCCTGCGCGGGCGCTTCAATTCAATTCGACCGGATTCCCTTGGTTTCCCGCTGCGCCTTCAACGCAGCCTGATATCGCGCCACGGCCTCCTGATCCACCTTGGCATGCGCCGAATAGAACACGAAGCCGATCGAGCGCCGGTGGCGTTGGCTCTTGTTTCCGCCCGCCGAATGAACCGTCAGCGAATGATGCACCAGGACATCGCCGGGAACCGCGGGACACAGTACCGGCTCCCCGAGCGTGGCCGGATCAGGAACCAGCCCCTGCGAGAATCCGAGCGTGGAGCTGGCGCGGTGTGGCAGCACGCCGAGCCGGTGCGATCCCCGGACGTAGCAGAGCGTTCCGTTGTCCTCGTCTACCCGATCCAGCGGTGCCCACACCGTCACCGCGATATTGGGCACCAGGCAGAAGTAATAGCCGTCCTGATGCGGAGGCGTGGGCCGGTTGTTGTGCGGAGGCTTGTTGAAGTACTCGACGTGTTGCGGTGCCACCGGCCCGATCAGGCTTTCCGCCAGTTTGCGGATCGGGCCGCGGTGGCGGAATTCGTCGAGGCTCGGCTCGAGGTGCAGGCAGTCGGCCTGCTTCAACGATTCCCGGTCCGCCAGATCCTCGTACATCACGTGGCCGCCATCCTGTCCCGGCGCGATGTCGCGCAGGAACCGCTCCAATCCTTCCGTCAAGGTCCACCGGTCTTCCGCGTTCAACAGCCCACGCACAACCGCGAATCCATCCTTTTCGAACGATGCTCTGTAATCGCTCACCGGTTCACCAATTCCTCCAATGCGATCTTCTCAAAGACGACGTCCGCTTGGCTACCCTCATATACGATTCCGACGTGGTCCTCGCCGATCCGCGACAGGCTCGGATAGCCGCGTCCGCGCCCCTCGTCGAGCAGCAAGTGATTCTTGCCGGGCCAAGTCTTGCCCTCATCGAAGCTCACCTGCACGGTGTGATGCGTCCGCGCCTTTTGCGAATGGGGATTGGCAAACAATAACAGATGCCGCGTTTCGGCTCCACGCTTCCAGTCGACCCGGCAAATCGACCCATTGCAATTGGGCTCGATCAGCGTCTTCCGGTTCGTCTCGTGCTCGCGCCACGTCTTGCCGAGGTCAGACGTCACGAAAACCGCGCGGTAGCGTTCATGGTCGTTTCGCATGTTCAGCATGATCGAGCCGTCGAGCAATTGGACCGCCTGACACTCGTTGCCACCGCTGAAAGCGGGCTCACCCACGGTCCAGTTGGCGCCATGGTCGCGGCTGACCATAATCGTTGCGAAGGGGACACCTTTTTCGTCGCGGCCTTGGGCGGGCAGCACCAGCGTGCCGTCCGGAAGGTTAATGCCTTGCTGCGGAGCGGGCGCGAGCAGCCACCACGCCGCGCGCTTGAGCTTGCGCGTCAGGTTCTCGGGCTTGGACCACGTTAGCCCCTTGTCGCGCGACTTCACCATCATCAACTGAGCGCTCCTGCCAATCTCGAACCCGGGTTCCGATCCGTCATCGTTCCACTGATGCTTGCCGGGCTTACCCCACATCCAAACGGCGAACACGAAGATCTCGCCTGTCTTCTGATCGATCACGATCCCCGGATCGCTGACTCCGTTCTCTTCCTGCGGCTTACCGTTGAACTCGCCCATGTCCATGATGACGCGCACGGGCTCCCAGTTGACGCCGGCATCGGTGCTCCGGCTCAGTCCGATATCGATGTCTTCCTGGAGGTCACGCGACTTTCGCCGCCGCATGTCGTAGACCGAATACAGCGTCCCATCCGGACCGGTCGCCAGCGCGGGAATCCGGTAGGTATGCACGTTGTCGTCATCGTGCCTCCGTAACGCGATGCCGATGCGGTGCCGCACGGGTTTCGCATCGGGCGGCGGACGGAGTTCGCCACCGGAGCTCTTCACCGACACCAGCCGCGCGGTCACACCGCGAGACAACGCCGCGTCCGGCTTCAGCCGGCACGAGAGCCAAAACGAGTTGGCGCCCTTCTGTAACTTCTGCTCGCCACGAAACTCGACCTTCGCAGCCGGCGCCGCCGCCGTGCCGAACAGCGTCTCGCCCGAATAGACCTCCATCGACTCGATGTCTTCGATGCGCTCCGTCCCTTCGAGCGAGAACTCGAGCGACTGCACGTGGACGCCCGTTTCGCTTGCGGCCTCGAGCTTCACTTCGAGAAACCGGTTTTGCGGATTCCGGATCAGCACCGGCTGCACCTTGTCCGAAACGACCAGTGTGATGCCTTGCGGTGCAGAGGCGCACGAGCCGAGCAGGCTCACCGCGACGAGGGTGGAAAACAGCGTAGGTTTGGACACTTTCCCTGTATCCTACACCCGCGACCTACGCCTGTGAAGCGAGGCTCAGATAGACGTCGAGCACCGCCACCGCCGCCGGAGTCACTCCGGGAATCCGCGCGGCTTGCCCGAGGGTTTCCGGAGCCACCCGCTCCAGCTTCTCGCGGATCTCGCGCGATAGGCCCGGCACCGTCGAATAGGTGAAACTCCTAGGAATCGGCCGCCGCTCGGCATCCTTCAACCGGCCGATCTGCCGTTCCTGCTGTTGAATGTAGCCAGCGTACTTGAGCTCGGTCTCGACGGTGGCGAGCGCGCCGTGAACGAGCTTGTCGCCGATCGTCTGTTCGATCCATGGCGCGAGATCGTTCGCGGACGCTTCCACGCGGCGCAGCCACACAGCGAGGCTAGGCCGGTCATCGATCGCGAATTGGAAGCGCGGCAGCAACGCCGGATCGAGCTTGGTTTTGTCGAGCAGTTGCCGCACCTGTTCCTTCTGGCGCTGCTTCTTTTCATGGAGTGCCCAGCGGCGATCGCACACCAGCCCCACCCGGCGGCCGGCCGGAGTGAGCCGGTCATCGGCGTTGTCGATGCGCAGGTGCAGCCGGAACTCGGCGCGCGAGGTGAACATGCGATACGGCTCGTCGGCACCCTTGGTGATCAGATCGTCGACGAGGATGCCCGTGTAGCCTTCGGTGCGGCCGACGATCAGCGGGTCTTTGCCACTCAGCTTGCAAGCGGCGTTGATGCCTGCCACCAAGCCCTGGCACGCAGCCTCTTCGTATCCCGAAGTGCCGTTGATCTGGCCCGCGAGGAACAGGTTCTCGATCTTGCGGACCTCGAGCCGGTGATCGAGCTCGCGCGGATCGATCGCGTCGTACTCGATCGCGTATCCCGGCCGGATCATCTCGGCCTCCTCGAGTCCGGGAATCGAGGCGATCATCGCGGCTTGTACGTCGATCGGCATGCTGGTCGACATGCCGTTCACATAGACTTCGTTGGTGTCGAGCCCTTCCGGTTCGAGGAAGATCTGGTGGCGCTCCTTGTCGGGGAACTTCACGAACTTGTCCTCGATCGAGGGGCAGTAGCGCGGACCAATCCCTTCGATCTGTCCACTGTACAAAGGCGATCGCGCGATCGCGGCATCGATCACGCGGCGAGTTTCTCTGGTGGTATAGCCGATGTGACAGGAGATCTGCTTGCGATCGATTTTCTCGGTCAGGAACGAGAACGGCGTGGGAACCGGGTCACCGGGCTGCTCTTCGAATTTCGCCCAGTCGATGGTGCGCCCGTCCAGGCGCGGCGGAGTGCCGGTCTTGAGCCGGGTCCAGGCAAGGCCCGACCCGCGCAGTTGGTCGCCGAGAAGCCGTGACGGAGCTTCGCCGTTGCGGCCGCAACTGTACTTCGCCTCGCCGACATGTGCCAGTCCATTGAGGAACGTGCCGGTCGTGATGATCACCACGCTGGATTCGATCGAGCGGCCGTCCCGCAGATCGACACCGGTCACGCGGCGGCGCCCATCTCCCGCGTCTTCCATGCGGAGCGCGGCGACCTCCGCCTGCACGATGCGGAGGTTCGGCTCCTGTTCGAGCACCTCGCGCATCCGCACGCGATACTGTTTCTTGTCACATTGGGCGCGCGGCGACCAGACCGCGGGTCCGCGGCTGGTGTTGAGCAGGCGGAATTGGATGCCCACCGCGTCGGTCACTTCGCCCATCACGCCGCCGAGCGCGTCGATCTCGCGTACCAGATGTCCCTTCGCGATCCCGCCGATCGCCGGATTGCACGACATCTGCGCGATGAGATCGAGGTTCATGGTCGCCATCGCGGTGCGCAGGCCCATACGCGCGCAGGCACGCGCGGCTTCGCAGCCGGCGTGGCCCGCGCCGATGACGAGGATATCGTACTTGCGCATCCAGTATTCATTGTACCGAGGGGGCTGAAGCGGCCCCCCCCGCGCTCGGGCGCACATTGCCAGAGCTAGTGTAACCTCATGTACGCAATGATGCCGGCCGGATGCTGGTCCGCGTCCAAGGTAGCTGCCCTACGCGTAGCCGGAATCAATCGATCGGGCGAAACAGGGATTGCAGGGATACTGCTGAAACGTGCCCGCGCCTGGTCCGGCTTGAAGGTTCCGGAATCGCCGATGTGGCAGGTGGAACAGCCACGTCGGTTTCGCAATCCACTCGAGCATTTCCGAGGGTGGCTCCGAGAACGAACAGTGCTGGAGGGCGCTTCTCCTGAAACTACGTTGAAGATTCATTACGACTCCGAGGGAAATCGCAAACGCTGTTTCCACTCAGGTCAAAGGCTGGGAGACGCCTGTCCCGCAGACCGCCGGTCTGGTGCATGCGCATACCGGCGGCCGGGAAGAAGGGAGCTGGGACAAGTCAGAAGTTGAATCGCAGCGAGGCCTGCATCCGGCGCTCGTTACGAGCCGCCGTTGCCCAGCCGAACTGCGTGTTCACCTGGTTGCCTTGTGGATCGAAGCGCGCGGTGTTGTTCACCGCCGAGAACTGCGTGTGGTTGAACAGGTTGTAGAATTCCCACCGGAACTGAATCGTGCGCTTTTCCGAGAACACGGGAAAATTCTTGAAGATCGAGACGTCCCAGTTGTTGAAGCCGGGTCCGCGGAACTTCACGTTGGAGAAGTCGGTGCCGAGGTCTCCGCGTCCGGACGGGCGCTTGAAGACCGAGGTGTCGAACATGCGGAACGAGTTACGTTCGCCGCGGGGCAGAATCGCGCGGCCCGTTTGCACGACGCCGTTGCCTTCGCCGCCGCCGGAAAAGTCGAAGTTGTCGGTGGTTTGCAGTCCGACATTCTGCGGGAATCCGCTGGCGAAGGTGGTGATGCTCGAAATCTGCCAGTTGTCGAACAAGGCCTTTGTGGCCCGGCCCGGCATGACGCGGCTCATCTTCGGCAGATCGGCGACGAAGCTCATGTTGAGCACATGGGTCTGGTCGTTGGGAAGGAGCGTGCGGCGCAAGCGCGAGTCCAACTGCTGTGCCCAGCCGTTGAGGATCGACTTCGCGTAGGTGTAACTGCCCGACACCTCCACACCGCCAATGAAGCGGCGGTTCAACTGGACCTGCAACGAATCGTAGCGAGCCGTGGTCGCGGGGCCGGTCTGGATCATGTCTTGGTAGCCGATGTTCGGACGCAGGAAAACGTCGGGCAGAGGCGCGCCACCGGCGGTCGCATCCGCGTTCTGGGGGAGGAATCGAGCGCCGTACGGGATGTAGTTGTAGTTCCAGTTCTGCGCGATGTGGTGGGTGTTGTTGCCGACGTAGGAGACGTCGAGCACGGTTCCACGAAGCACCTCATGTTGAATGCCGAACAGATACTGATAGACGAGCGGCGCTTTCTGCTTCCGGTAGGGGCCGGCGACGTTGGTGGGGTTAGTCAGAGCGCCGGCGCTGAGGAACTGGCTCATCTCGCTGAACAGGATGATGCGGTCGAAGCGGTAGGCAGGGCCGCCATCGTAGGCCGCGTTTCCGCCGGTGCTGGCTTGATGGAAGGTGCCGAGTGACGCACGGATCGCGGTCTTGCCCTTGCGGAACGGATCCCATGCGATCCCGAGGCGCGGGTCCCATTGAATCCCGAGCGAATCGCGGAACGCGCCGTAGCCCGGAACGAGACTCTTGTCTGACTGGACGATCACGCCGTTCAACTTGCAGGGTTCGGTGGCCGTGATGATCGTGCACGTGTCGCCGGTGCCGGGAACGATGGCGCCGATATAGGTCTGCGGCAGGATTTCGTTGGTGAGAGGATTGACCGCGCGCCGGCCCTGCGGAGTGGAGATCGGCCGGAACAGGGTGGGTACGCGCTTCGGATCGTAGCGTTCGATCACGAAAGCGGAGGCCTCGCCGTTCGACTGCAGCGCCCACGGAGCCCAGTACCAGCGCATGCCGATATCGACGGTCAGTCCGGGCTTCACCTTCCAGGTATCCTGGGCGAACCAAGCCCACACATTGCGGCGGGCGAACTGTGCCGGGCGTCCGAGCGATTCGGTGTACTGCCGGAAGTGGCCGATGAAGGCGTTCGAGAACGCATAGCCGGTCGTACCTGGGTCGTTAATATCCTGGCCGAAGTCGAACTGGCCGGCGAAGGTGCCTGAACGGGCCTGGCCGAAGCGGCTGCCCTCGCGGTATCCGCCGAATTTGAGCGTATGGCCTCCGCGGGTGTACGTCAAGTTGTTCGTGGTGGTGAGGTTGGAGTCGGCGCCCCACAGCGGCAGGCGCCCGTCGTAGTTGATGGCCGCCGTCGACAAGGTCGCCGGAATGCCAGCGAACGTCGCGCGGGGAATGATATTCAACGGATTGTACTGAGGCACGAATTGCCCCAGTCCGGCGAGCCCGCGGCTTTGCCGCTGGATCCGGGCCAACTCCTGGTCGTTCGGGAGGCGCCCGTCCTCGGTGTCGATAAAGAATCCGGCGAACATTTCGTTCACTAGGTTGGGCCGGATGATCTTGGTGTAGTTGACCGTCAACTGGTCGCCTGTGAACTCGTAGTGGTGGTTCACGAGACCCCACGGCGACGACCCACCGGCAACGTGATAGCCGACGGTATCGGCATGCCAGGTAGATCCTTTCACACTGACGGTATCCTGGCCGGTCGGATGAAGATCGAAGCGGAACAGATGCTGGTTGCGGGGCCTGTCGAGGCTCGTCTCCTGGAACAGATAGTTGTATCCGTTGGCAACGACGTTCGGTTCCGGGAAAATGTTCATCAGCGCTACGCCGAACTGGTTGGCGCGATTCGCGGGTATGATGTTGCCCGGAAACGGTGCCCGGCTCAAAGGATCAGTGATGCCGATCATCCGGTTGTTGAGATCGTTGCTGCGCGAGAAATCGCCGCGCCGTTCCAACAACGACGGGAAGGCCCAGCGCTCGAGTGCGACAGGTTCGCGAATCCGAGTGTTGTCATAGGAGTAGAAGAAGAAGAACTTGTCGCCGCCAGGATTGATGATCGGCACCTTCAACTTCAGCGGACCACCAATCGTTCCGCCGAGAGTCTCGAACCGGTAGACCTGCTTGGGCACCCCGGTGGCATTCCGGAAGAAGGCGTTCGCGTTGAACATCTCGTGCCGCTTGTACCAGTAGCCGCTGCCGTGATATTCGCGGCCGCCGCCCTTGGTGATGATGTTGATCATGGCGCCGCCCGCGCGGCCGTATTCGGCGGTGTAGTTGCTCAACTGCACCTTGACCTCTTGCACAGCGTCGAGATTGACCGTGGCGCTGAAGACGCCGCCCGCGCCTCCGTCACCGCCGTTGACGCCGTCCGACATGATCGTGGTCGTATTGTTGTTGAGGCCCTGGAAGTTCGGGACGTTGGTTCCGAAGAATCCGCCCGCGAACTCGTTGTCGAAGCCCTGGGTCACGCCCGGCAGAATTCGCAGCATCGAAATCGGATCTCGCCCGCGGATCGACACCATCGAGAGCTGTTTGCTATCGAGCAGCGCGCCGTTCTCGGAGTTGCCGGTCTGCACGGTGGCGCCTTGCGCCTGCACGACGATCGATTCGGTGACGGTGCCGACTTCCAACTGGATCGTGCCGATCGCCAATCTCGCCGACGGCGCGACGTTGATGTTGGTCTGCTCGAGGGGCCGGAACCCCTTCGCGTTTACCTTGAGCGTGTACGCGCCGGGCACGAGCGCGGGAAACACGAAATCGCCCACATCGCTCGACGTGGCGGTTCTCGTCTCGCCGGTGCGCTGGCTCGATACCGTTACTTGGGCGCCCGGTATCACTTGGCCGCTGGAATCGGCAAGTGTACCCGAAATCGAGCCGGTACTGGTTTGCGAGTACGCAGCTACGGCAGCGACTAGCAAGAGTGCTGTTGATCGAATCGACATGGAATGTATCCCCTCCCGAGGTTGCACGCCAGCGCCCTCGAGGCCGTGCGTGTTTGGATGACTTTATCGAAATGATGAGCGGGTGTCAAGGGCG